>CAVYDB010000001.1:0-92735 GCA_963767125.1 uncultured Bacteroidota bacterium
AGCACACATGGCCCGAAATTCACCCCATATCTCACGCCTCCACAGCAACACTCAGCACACCATCTGGAATCTGCTCATCAGCCATACAGACTGCGAAGGAAGAACCGGTTCTCGAATGGCCTGGACAACAGCCGGATTCCGGAGGGCAGGCCAACGAAACGCCTGCTCAGGCGTATTCCCGCGTTCGCGCCTATAACCGCACGCTGGTTCGGACTCTCGAACCCGAGGATCGGGTCGTGCAATCAATACCCGACGCAAGTCCTGCAAACTGGCATCTCGCGCATACCAGCTGTTCCTCGAGACTTTCGTGCTGGTACCGCATCTGAAGGACTATCGCGTCGACGACGAACAGTTTGCGTATCTGTTCAATTCTTACTATGAAGCGGTCGGGCCACGTCAACCACGGCCTCGCCGGGGATTGCTCACGCGACCCACGAGCCAGGCGATCGACGCGTACCGGCAAAGCATCGACCTCCAGACTCGGTGAAGAACGGTCTCTATGCAGTCAATTTTGGCGGCGGCCAGGTCGACATCACCTCGGGCAAGTATGTGTTCAGCATGACCGAGGCCTATCTGATCGAAAACGGCAAGATCGGGCCGGCGGTCAAGGGCGCGACGCTCATCGGCAACGGGCCGGAGGATTTGAAGAAGATCAGCATGATCGGCAGCGACCTGCGGCTGGATGACGGGATCGGCACCTGCGGCAAGGACGGGCAGGGCGTACCGGTCGGCGTCGGTCAGCCGACGCTGCGCATGGACGGGATCACGGTCGGCGGTACCGGGTAAGGCGCCGGCCGCCGGGCGGTCTAGTCGTCCCGCAGCTTGGGTTTGCGTTCGAGCCGCGACATCTGTTCGATCTTGCGGTCATAGCCCTGGAACCACTCGTTCCGGGAGGTAATGTCGGACTGCGGAAATGGATTGGTGCTGCGGCCACGGCCGATGCTGGCCGCCTCCGCGCCTTCCCATTCCGCTTGCGTCATCATATTTCCGCTTTTAGCCATATCTTGCTTATGGCGCGGGTCGTACCGTAACGCAAGACCCTGACCGGCACTGGCGGGGTTAGGAAATCCTCATCCGTTCATAGCCTTATCGAAGGCTAAAATGCGGGTAATACGGGCTCGGAGCCTGCCCATAACATACCTTTAAATCGCCCCTTTTTTACCATGATCGGCCTCCATCTTCTAATCTGTACCGGGGCTCTTTCGGCCCCGCGGAATAACAGGAGGCATCGATGCTTTCGATGAACGCTAAAGGATTTGGGTTGCGGGCGACGCTCGGCGCGGTGGCGCTGGGCCTGGGTCTCGCCGGCGCGGTATCGGTGTCGGCGCCCGCCAAAGCCGACGGCTGGCATCATGGCGGTGGTTGGCACGGCGGTGGTTGGCACGGAGGATATGGCGGCTATCACGGCTGGTATGGTCCGCGGGTCACCTTCGGCTACGGCTACCCGTATTACTACCCGGCGCCCCGGGTCTATTACCCGCCGGCTTATTACGCCCCGCCGGTCTATGGTTATCCGTACGGTGGTGGCGTGAGCGTCACCGTCCCGATCCGCTAACGGACTTTGCCAAGCAAGCGAACGGCGCCCTTCGGGGCGCCGTTTTCGCAGGTGAGGCAGATATTACTTAGGATCCAGTGCCGAATGAGGCTTCGGCATGTCGGGCGCGCGGTTGGCGATCGTGGCCGGGTCGGTCGGCTCGGACCAGCGCCGCTTTTCCCATCCGTCGTCACCAACCAGCACAACCCGAAAACCGGTCGCGTCGATATGGTAGTGCTTGCGCAGTTCGTCCGCCGAAACGGTTTTCACGTCCGGCGCCGGCATCTTCACCGGATGGTCGCCGACGACATAAACGACATCGATATCGGCACTGTCGAATACGCCGGAGGCCCGCTCGTTCCGCTGGTACTGATCCAACAGCGTCTTGTCGTTTTCGGATAAAAGGCAAAAACGTAAAGCCGGGTATGTGTAACAACATACCCGGCTTTTTCTTTTTAAGGGAAAAAATTGCCACAGATTCACAGATTGGGTTCAGCCGAAATCCAAAAACTAAATATGCATTTATAATCTGTGCATCCGGGGCAAGGTTTTTCTGTAATGAGAAACGGCTCAAAACGGCACAAGGGGGTTATGGGTTATAAATTTATGAGTTAATAAAGTACGATGGGAAAAAGCCGCTTCAAATTACATTGGTATATTAAATATCTTGTAATTTATTTTTTAATAATATGTTTTTTTGCCCCATATCCATTAAGCGCAACTTAGTGAGTAGGGGGTAGGAGGGAAAGAGTGATTTAAAACCATTCCCTGTATATTCATCGCCTCTTTAGCCCTTTTCATCTAAAATATGAATAAACGCAGGAAAGCGGAATTATTTTTGTATGAGGTTAAGTGAGTTTAAGAATCAGCCCGTTAAAATATACTTACTATGAAATTCTTACAGGTTATTATAATCGCATTGGCAGGGATAATATCAGGAATAATGAAGGCTCCCTTAACCATTACAAGTCCTGCATTTAATGACGGAGGACCTATTCCGGTTAAATATACCTGTGAGGGGACTAATGTCAGTCCTCCGCTTGAAATAAGAGATATTCCAAAAGCAACGAAAAGCTTAGTAATAATTATGAATGACCCTGATGCCCCAAATGGTGGTTTCGACCATTGGGTAATGTGGAATATACCTCCTTCAACTACTTTAGCCGAAAATGCAGATATAGGCATAATTGGAAAAAATGGGAAAAATCAAAACGCTTATTTCGGTCCTTGTCCCCCAAATGGAACGCATCACTATCATTTCAAGGTATTTGCGTTAAAAACAATGCTTCAGTTAAGCAACGATGCCGGAAAGGCGGAGGTGATGAAGGCAATGGATGGGCATATCCTGTCATCGGGTGAACTTGTAGGGATATTTGAAAAAACAAATGCTGCCTCAAAGTAAAGAATCTATCTTATTTATACACCATGATACGCAAGTTAAAAAGTGGTGAATACCGCCTCTATTCAAGGAAACTGAACCCTAAAACGGGAAAGCGGAGAAACCTGGGAACATTCAGCACCCGAAAATTAGCTGAAAAGCACGAGAGAGAGGTGCAATATTTCAAACACCATTAAACTCTTAGTTGCTTGAGTTATTTATATGTTTTGCCTCCCGGTATCCATCAATAGCAAACGTAAATTGAAAGATTGCCAACCCAGCCATCAGTATAAACCAGGTACATTGAAAACCACCCGCCAGGAAAAAACGTATATCGGCAGTCCGAAGCATAATACAGCCCAGTGTTAAAGGAAAATGATTTTATTTCCGTTAAAATTATAAACAGTTGCTTTTGTATCAGATTCTTGCTTGGACTGCGGCTGGCTGCATCCAAGCAAAGATGAAATAAATAAGAAATAAATTATATTTTTCATAGAGTTCTATTTGATATGTAATCAATTTACTGTGTCGCTCCAGATTATTGACAAAACTAATTAATTCTACCTTTGTTTCTTTCGCATCAAAAATTCTATGTTTAAGAAAAAAATAGTTAACGACCCTATATATGGTTTCATAACCATTCCCGATGGCATTATCTTCAGGCTTATTGAGCACCCCTGGTTCCAAAGGCTAAGAAGGATAGAGCAACTGGGGGTTACTCACCTTGTTTATCCCGGGGCTGTTCATACCCGGTTTCATCATACTCTTGGCGCCATGCACCTTATGCATAAAGCTATTGAAACATTGCGTTCCAAAGGTATTGATATAACCGAAAAAGAAGAAGAAGGCGCCAAGCTCGCTATATTGCTTCATGATATTGGGCATGGACCTCTTTCGCATAATTTGGAGCATAGTATTGTAAATGATATTCCCCATGAGGATATGTCATCTATCATTATGGAGAAACTGAATAAAGAATTTGATGGGGAATTATCCCTTGCTATCCAGATTTTTCGTAATAAATATCCTAAAAAATTCCTTCACCAGCTCGTTTCAAGCCAGCTTGATGTGGACAGGCTTGATTACCTCACCCGTGATACTTTTTTTACCGGGGTATCTGAAGGAGTTGTAGGCTACGACCGGATTATTAATATGCTGAATGTATCTAATAATAATATAGTGGTGGAAGCTAAAGGAATATATTCCATTGAAAAGTTTATTATAGCAAGGCGCATTATGTATTGGCAGGTTTACCTGCATAAAACTGTTCTTTCTGCTATGGAATTAGTAACCAACATTTTCCGGCGTGCAAAAGAAATTGCATCAAATGGGGGGGACCTGTTTTGTACCCCTTCTTTGCGGGTTTTTATTTACAATCATTTTAATAAAAAGGATTTTGAAAAAAGCGAAGAATTAGTCCACACCTTTGCTATGCTCGATGACCACGACATTATGAGTTGCATAAAAGTTTGGATTAACCACCCCGATAGTATTTTATCAACTCTATGCAACTGGTTTATTAACCGCAGGCTCTATTCAACCCTTTTGCAAAAAGAGCCATTTCCCCTGCAAAAAATAAAACAACTCAGTAAAGCTGCCCAGGCAAAATTTGAAGTAAATAATAAAGATGTTTCTTACTACGTTTTTTCCGGTGAAGTAGAAAATGCTATTTATAAATCTGACAAATACACTACCACCGGGGGAAGAATTAATATTTTATACCCCAATGGAAGGATTATAGATATTACCAAAGCCTCTGATTATCCGGGAGCGGCTGAATTAGATAAAATTACCCGCAAATACTTTTTATGTTGCCCAAAAGGACTGTAAATACTGTTATTTACCCGGGAATCTTAAATAAAAGATAAAAAAATCTCTTTTATTCCCATTTTTTCGTATCTTTGTACCAGCATACTAAATTTTTATAGTCAAACACCTTTTAATTCTAAAAAATATTTAATACTACATTATTATGAAATCATTAAAAACATTATTAATTGTAGCCTGTTTGGCGTTTTTTTCTGTAAATATTTCGGCTCAAAGCCAGAGTTTGGATCAGTCTCATGATCAGCCTCCTACCAGGAGTGAACGCCTGCAGATAGCCCAAAATGAAGCGGATCACATTAAACAAATCGTAACTGGTCTTACTCCTGATCAGGAAAATAAAATAGTCCAAATCCAACAAGATTTCATGGAAGATGAGCAAGATGTCAGAAGCAATAGCAATACAAGTGCTGATGATATTCGCAGCAAAGTACAATCTATACGCCAAAACAAAGAAGCAAAAATTAAAAGTATCCTGACAGATGAACAGCTTGCACAATACGAAAAGGCTACCACATCCCAAAATAAAATGAGCGCACCTCAAAAAGGAAAGTAATAACTTCTCATTATCTTGAAAAAAAAGCCCTGTATTGCAGGGTTTTTTTATTTTTTAATATTCTTATCCATTCCCCTTACTATAAGCATCCTCATAAATACTTATTTGAATTTAGAAAAGAGGAATACATATCCTGAAATTCCGGATAACATATTTTAACATTATTTACTATTGTTTACAAGAAGGTACTAAGTATTAAATGTCGTCTAAAAAAACAAAGATAAAACCAATATGAAAACCCTTATTTACACCCTGCTAATGGTTACTCTTACGTTAGGCGAAGCAAATGCCGGGCAGGTTAGTTCCCACACTTCATGGACAAAAGAAGATTCGGCAGCCATCAATGCCCTGGCGTTATATCCCGACTCTGAAAGGATGGAGATATTTACAGCCTGCGAATACCCGGCTATTATTGTGAACGTGGCAAGCCTGCAAAAAAACTCAAGCGCTGACTTTGCGGACCTTGTAGGCAGTTATTCCAAAACTAAACAAGAAGATGTTTGGAACCTGAGCCGTTACCCCAATCTAATTTCGCGGCTGGTAGATGGAGGTAAAAAATCAAAAGATGATATTGAGGCTATTCTTGCTGTTTATCCTGCTGAAATACATGATATTGCTTTAAAATATGGCAGAGACGATTACGAACTCCTGAAAAAAGTGGATGACTTGCAGAATCAAACAAACCAACAGTTTAACCAGATTATTTCTTCCTATCCTTCAGATGTTCAAAAAACATTTACTGATTTACTTCAGTTACCTGAAGTGATGAGTTTGCTGAACGATCACCTGAGTCTTTCCGTAAGAGTGGGGGACCACTATAAACGTGATCCCCAGTGGGTAATGCATAAAAGTGATTCCAATGCTGCTGCACAGGCCCAAATAAATGCCGAACAATTAGCAGACTGGAAACAAACCCTGCAACAAGATTCGGGTGCACAAAATGATTTGAAGGCCGCAGCCAATGAATATGCTACCGATAATGGATATAACCAAAGCGATGTGGATGCTCCTTTAGATTCCAGCGAGGCAGATAATACCGCCGTATATCCCTACACTTATTGGTTCGGCTACCCTACCTGGTACCCTTATGCTTATTGGTACCCATATCCTTATTGGTATGACTGGGGGTTTTATTATGGTCCTTATGGAAATATTATTGTATGTGGCTTTCCTTCCTTCTATTTTACCAACTGGTATTTCTGTTATCCCCGCCACTGGAATAGGTTCCCCTCGTTAGGCTCTGCTTATATTCAGCACTATTATGGCCCCCATCGCTTAAATACCCTTAGCAGGCAGGTAGTTCATAATTGGGTACACGCTAACAGAAGCTACCTTCCTGCCGATTTCATACACAATAATACCGCAAGAGTGGCTGCAATGAAACAATATGGACAATTAAACGAGAAGGCAGCCAATAAAAATGGAACCATTAATACAAAAGCCCGTGATGCTGAATTTGCCAGGAACCCGGCCAAATATCCTTCCTTAAATGCCCAACCTGCCCATCCTAAAATACCTGATGAAAAACAGGGTGCAGACGTAAGGCAACCTTTTACCCCACAACCAGTTGTAGCAACTCCACAAAGGTCGCAGTCGCAAAGGGTACAAACCCAACGGGCTCAATCACAATCCAGCCCGAAACCACAATACAACTACAATAATATTCAACGGGCACAATCATATCATAGTAATGGATGGGAGCAAGCCCAACCTACACGCCAGGCAGCTCCGCAACCTGCACCGCGCTCAATGCCTTCTGCACCCAGCGGAGGTGGCGGTGGAAGGAGAAAGTAGAAGGGAGTGATGCGCTATTAGGACGCGCTATTGGATAACTTACCCAAGAAAATGATGATTAGAAATAGAAAATGATCCATTCACCCCTACGGTGGAAAGCAAGGAATGGGGTACCCTTAGCCTCCTATCAATGTACAGGAAACCTTGTACTCCTCTCCGTTTCTTTCAACAATGATGAGAAAAAACCCCTTGGAAGATGAAGAAATTGTAATCTGTAAATTGGATATTTTTACCCCATCTCTTCCATTACCTTGAGGAATAACAGTACCTTTAGGAAAAGAAATAACACAATCATCACCGGTTGTTTTATGATAAAATATCCTGACACTTTCGCTATCTGAAACATCTTTATAAGACGCCATCCATGCGGTTGCTGAACTATTGCAGTTATATGCCTCGTAAGTATTCTTTTGCCCGTCTATAGTGCCTACTCCTTTAGTAATACTCATTTCGTTATTATCAGCCGATTGAGCTATTCCAGTTAAAGCGAAAAGCAAAAACGACAAAAGTACTAAGTGCCTTCTCATAAGTTAATGTATTAGTTATACTGTCTGCAAATGTAAGAATAGTATTGTATTGTGATATGATTTTTGAAATTATAAGGGGTATTTTCAACAAGAAAGATTTTCACCTGCCACTATTTATAACTTTTCTTTATCAGTTTTATAATCGGACTTATTAATGTTACTTTTGCAGTATGGAATTCACCGCCCAACAGATAGCCTTATTAGTAAACGGAGAGATTGAGGGTGATGCTTCCTCCAAAGTGAATAAGCTTGCCAAAATTGAGGAAGCCACAGCGGGTTCTCTTACCTTTCTTTCTCATCCGAAATATGTTCCTTATCTTAAAAGCTACAGGGGCATCAGTTATTATTATCAGCGATGGAATTACCGATGAAAAACCTCAAACAGCTACTCTTATAAAAGTGAAAGATTCCCGACAGGCTTTTACTATTTTGATGGAGGCCTATCATAAGCAGCAATTTGCGAAAACAGGAATTGAGGAATTTGCCAATATATCACCTAAAGCTGCGGTGGCAAAGGATGTATATGTAGGTTCATTTACGTATATAGGCGAAAACACAAATATAGTGAAGGCGTGCGAATTTATCCCAATGTTTATATAGCTGAAAACTGCAAGATTGGTAAAAACTGCATCATTTATTCTGGGGTTAAAATATATCAGCGATTCTATAATTGGAGATAACTGCACCCTGCATTCCGGCGTGGTGATTGGTTCCGATGGATTTGGGTTTGTCCCTAACGATGAAAACAATTACCGCAAAATGCCCCAGGTTGGCAATGTGGTGATTGAAAATAATGTGGAAATAGGCTCTAATACTACTATTGACAGGGCTACTATGGGTTCTACCATTATCCACAAAGGAGTTAAATTAGATAACCTGATACAAATAGGCCATAATGTGGAAATTGGTGAAAATACGGTAATTGCTGCCCAATCGGGTGTTGCAGGCTCCACCAAAATAGGCTGCGATTGCATGATTGGCGGACAGGTAGGCATTATAGGACATCTTACCATTGGCAACAGGGTGAAAATTGCAGCCCAATCTGGTATTGGTTCTGATGTGGCTGATGACAGTACCATTCAAGGCTCTCCCGCCCTCGACCATTTTGATTATAAAAAGGCTTATGTTATTTTCAGGCGACTGCCGGAACTTGCCAAAAGAATAAAAGAACTGGAGGCAAAAATTGAAAGCCTGACAATTTCCAAGTAAAGTTCCGCAAAAAAACTTATTATTGTACCTTGAAAGAAAGTTCATAATAAAGCTTTAAAGCTTTAATAGTTAATTTGCATACAAAAGAATGAGTGAAAAACAACGCACGATTAAGAACCCCGTAAGTTTAAAGGCAAGGGCTTGCATACAGGAGTAGAGGCTACCGTAACCTTTAAGCCTGCGCCAGTCAACCACTGGTATAAGTTCAAACGGATTGACCTGCCCGGAGAACCTATTATTGATGCAGATGTAGATAATGTAACCGATACGGAAAGAGGCACTACACTTGCACAAAATGGGGCTAAAATTGCTACTACCGAACACCTTTTAGCTGCCCTTGTAGGCTTGGAAATTGATAACGTGCTGATAGAAGTAAATGGTCCTGAAATACCAATTATGAATGGCAGTTCCATGCCTTTTGTAGAAGCTCTTGAAAAAGCCGGAATAGATGGAACAGGATGCCAAAGAGGGTATATTTTGAATTAAAAGATAACCTTACTTACGAAGATATGCAGGGTCATATTGAAATGCTGGCTGTTCCCCAGGAAACATTCCGGCTTACCGTTATGGTGGATTATAATTCGGAGGTGCTTGGAACCCAACATGCTACTATTTACAGCGTAAACGAATTTAAAAAGGAAGTAGCAGCTTGCCGCACTTTTGTGTTTCTGCATGAACTTGGAAATGCTTTTGCAGCATAACCTTATTAAAGGAGGAGACTTTGATAATGCCATTGTATTGGTAGACAGGGAAATTTCCCAGGAAAAGCTGGACTATCTTGCTAAAGTATTTAACAAAACCGGAACTAAAATAGAGGTGAAATATCCCGGCATTTTAAACAATACCAAACTCAACTTTTATAACGAGCCTGCCCGCCATAAGTTATTAGATATGGTAGGTGACCTTGCTTTAGTCGGAATGCCCATTAAAGCACATATATTAGCAGCAAGGCCCGGACATTCGGGCAATGTGGCATTTGCCAAAAAGTTGAAAGAAGCTGCTAAAAAAGATAAATTTAAAAAGGGTGTAGCAAAATATAATCCCAATACCGCCCCGGTAATTGGTATTACTGAAATAATGAACCTGTTGCCACACCGTCCGCCATTTCTGTTGGTAGATAAAATACTTGAACTGAGCAGCACCCATGTAGTAGGCGTGAAAAATGTAACCATGAATGAGGATTTTTTCCGCGGACACTTTCCGGGAAACCCTATTATGCCGGGTGTATTGCAAATTGAAGCAATGGCTCAAACAGGTGGTATTCTTGCTCTGAAAACAGTTCCTGACCCGGAAAACTATCTTACTTTTTTTATGAAGATAGATAATGTACGGTTCCGCAACCAGGTGGTTCCTGGTGATACCCTTATCTTTCACCTTGAATTGATGGAGGCCGTAAGGCGCGGCATATTCCACATGAAAGGTACTGCTTATGTAGGAGATAAAATTGCAACCGAGGCGGAAATGATGGCGCAAATCGTCAGAGTAAAAGAGACCAATGGCGCCGTCGTGGAAAAGAAACCGGATATGACCCAAAAAGTAAAGCAGAATTGAATGAGATGATATCTACCCTTGCACAAATACATAAAAATGCTGAAATTGGTGAAAATGTCACCATTGAGGCATTTGCTGTCATTCATGAGAATGTTAAAATCGGTGCGGGAACCCATATTCAAAGCCATGCCGTAATAATGCCGGGAGCAAGGATTGGTAAAAATTGTAATATATTTCAGGGGGCAATTATCAGCGGCGTTCCCCAAGATTTAAAATTTGCCGGAGAAGATACTACTGTTGAAATAGGCGATAATACGGTTATCCGTGAGTATTGCACCATACACCGTGGCACCAAAGAGAACTGGAAAACCGTAATTGGAAGCAACTGCCTTATTATGAATTATGTACACATAGCCCATGATTGTGTTATAGGCAACCATGTAATTTTATCCGGCTACAGCGGGCTTGCCGGGCATGTGGATATTGAAGATTATGTAATTATGGAAGGTTATTCCATGGTACAGCAATTTATCCGGATTGGGGCTCATGCTTTTTTGGGTGGTAGTTCTAAGGTCAGGAAAAATGTACCTCCGTATGTAAAAGCAGCGAGAGAACCCCTTTCTTACATTGGTGTAAATACGGTAGGACTTACCCGACGCGGTTTTAAACCGGAAACTATTAAGCAGATAGAGGATACTTACCGACTGCTTTATGTGAAAGGCACCAGCATCCCAACAGCTTTAAAGAATATTGAAGAAGAAATTTCTGAATCGGAAGAAAAACGGCACATTATAGATTTTATCAATAATTCCCCCGATGGAATTATGAAAGGACCTATCAGTAGTTTGAAAGAGCCGGGGGCTGTAGAAAGATAATAGCTAAGAACTAAGAGTTCATCTAGCATTTACCATTGAAAATTAACCTTACAAGCGCCGGAAAAAAATATGCAGGAAACTGGGTTTTCCGCAATTTTTCCTGTCAGTTTAATGAAGGAACAAAACAGGTAATATTGGGACCTAATGGCTCCGGTAAATCTACTTTATTAAAAATTATTTCCGGGGGAGCGACCCTCTCTGAAGGAAGTATAGAATATTCTTTAAAGGATACTATAATAAAACCGGAAGAAGTATTCCGGCATATTTCTATAGCAGCCCCCTGGCTTGATATTCCGGAAGAGTTTACGCTTGAAGAAATTATCGCATTTCATATTCAATTTAAACCATTTATCAAAGGGCTATCACTAAAAGATACAATAAAAATTATTGACCTAATGCATACCGGTGAGAAACATTACAAAAACTTTTCATCGGGAATGAAACAGCGGGTAAAGCTCGGGCTTGCCATTTTAACCGATGCTCCTCTCTTACTTCTCGATGAGCCCGTTACAGCCCTTGATGCCAAATCAATTCAATGGTATAAGGATATGATTAACGCATATTCAATGGACCGAACCATTTTAGTTTTCTCCAACCTGCGGGAAGAGGAATATGGATTTTGCGAAAAAAAATTTCAATTATAAATTGAATCTATAGGAATTTAATCATAATAGAACTCTTGCGTCTCTTTTATTTCTCATCATCCAACATTTTCAAAAATTTCTGATATTGTTCATTTTTTGGGTCTTTCACCAGTGCTTTCCCAAAGTATTCTTTCGCCACCTTATTCTTTCCTTTCTTCAGGTAAATGATACCAATATTGCCAATAGCATCTACCCAGTTCGAATCATAAACCAGCGCCGTTTCAAATTCATCGAAGGCTTTATCCAGTTGATTATTATTAAAATACGCTACACCCATATTATTATACATCGCTGCCGAATTCATAAGGACAGTTTTATTTTTCGGATCTATTTTAAGCGCAAGGCTGTCAAAATGAAAAGCAAGTGCATATTTTTTTTCCCCAACATAAGCTGCGCTGCTATTTATTAAAGCAGCCAGGTTATTTGAATCAACTTTATATGCTAAAAGCAGGTAAGCCAAGGCAGTATCGTATTGCTTCTTATCATTATAAATTGCACCCAGGTTGCTTAATGCCCTGGGGTCATTAGGGCTTAGTAGCAAAGTCTTTTTATATGCCGGTATGGCGCTGTCAGCAATTCCTCGTTCGTTGTAGCACTCTGCCAAATTATAATCATAGTAGGGATCCATATAAAAGATTTCTGCCGCCCTTTTAAATTCGTTTGTAGCAAGTGAATAGTATTGTTGCTTTTTGGCCGGTTCTACAGATTTTTCTGCGGAATCTCTATAGGTTTCCCCAAGTGCATTATGGGTCCTTCCACTATTTGGCGATGTAATGGCACCAGCATATTCTATGGTGAAATTATTTTTCCACTCTTCATTTCTGGGTATCACAATAGCAGCATAAATAATCAGCAGGCATATTAAGAGAAAATAAAAATTCATCTTTGTTTTCCAAATAAGTTGAGTAGGTTTTAATTTCATTGCTCCGGCCACAAGTACCGGTAATAAGATACAAAAACCAAGAGAAGGGACATAGAGGAACCGCTCGGCAAAGGTGGCAGCAATTTTCAATACCAGGTTCGAAGACAGGAAAAGGGTTATAAAGAAGAATAAAATGCAAAAAGAATATATGTTTTTTTTTCGTAGCCCAGCTAAAGCAAAGCCAAACAATATAAAACAAGCTACCAGGGATAAAAGGGGTTTGATATTCCCCCAGGATACAATGGGAATTTGATTATACGAATAATCCCAACAGAGAGGGTAAGGAACTATTGTCATATATATATACTTGCCCAGTAAAACAAAACTGGTGGCAATTCTATCCATGCTATTTGTAGCAGCCATAAGGGCATTATTTCTTATAGCGATTTGATACGTAAAGGTTACTTTTTCCAATATAAGGGTACGGATGAGCAATGAAAAAACAACCACCCCTATAAAAGGAAGTGTTCTGAAAATTATTTTATTAACCTCCAGGGAACTAAAGAAATAAAGCAACAGGGGAATAATAAATATGAATGTGAGGCAATTTTCCTTACAAAAAATAGCCGTGAAAAATGCAGCAAGAGAAAGAAAATAATATTTCCGCTTGTTTTCTTCCTGGTATAAAATTATGAAATAAAAAGAGCCCAATCCAAATAATAAGCCAAGTATCTCATCGCGGCTTTTAATGTTAGCAACTGCTTCGGTATGGATAGGGTGAAAGGCAAATAGTAAAGTGGCTGCTACATAAATAGCGGAATTATAATTCTTTAAAACCCTTTGCAGGAAAAAATATAGCAGCACAACAGTAATTGCATAAAAAAGTATATTGAAAAAATGGCTGACATGGGGATTCAAGCCAAATATTGAAACCTCTGCCATAAAGCTAAGCAACGTAAGCGGACGGTAATCAATTTTGTTATTTCCATTATATCCATATAAAGAGCCTTTATCGAAAATATCTTTAAAATCAGAAAACCCTTTTTTAATAAAAGTATTTTCTGTTGTATAAAGGTTATCATCCAGGGCATATCCATTTTGCAGGGTATTGCCATAAAGTAACATACATAATAGAAAAACAAGAAGAGGAAAAAAATATTTTTTAGATAACACGTTAAAAAACAATGCTCTTAAAGTATTCTTCTTGCCGGAATCAGCACTTATTTGCTTTTGTCCCGTATTTTTTTTTACAGAAGGCAATTGAAAAAATGTGTTGTAGTTGCAATCCGGTATCCGGATTTGTTATTTTGAAATATGCCCGGGATGGCTATCAATATTGATTTTATATATTTTATTATTGGCAATAAGTTCATACCTTGCTGCTTACCATTTTCCGGATAATGATGTTCCTGCTAAAAATAATGTAAAACAAATTTTATTCACTCCGGAAGGCAAGGGAAGGTTCTCCCGATAAATTTTGACAAAATTACGGCAACAATGTATTGGATTATCGTTACGAATGCCTTTACAAGCAAGTTTAATCGCTCTTTAACTGCGCTTTAATAACATTTTAATAGCAATTATCATTATGCACAAGTTTAATAGCAATTTAATAATAATTGTGCAGGTTTAAGATGCCAACATCGTCAATTTGCAGACGACGGAACCCCGATCCGTCCTATAAATTAATAAGATAGCTAATGGAACCATTTACACTGGAAGAGATTAAACAAATCGGGCATATCCCAATGAACTTTTTAATTGGTAAGGAACGTTCAGGCACTACACTGTTACAAATTATTTTAAATGCCCATCCTAACATAGCCGCCCCCCCGGAGTCCCGGTTTATTATGTTACTATACTCCCGTTACGGAAAAGTGACGAAATGGACAGAAAGAACAATTCACAATTTTTATAATGACTTGTTAAAGGAGAAGGCATATAAAAATTTTTGGGGTAACCATAATAAGACCCTTCTGGCTTCTCTTTTGGAAGCTAAAGAAATTGCTACGTTCTCGTTGCTATGCAAAATTATTTTTTATCACGAGTGCCTCAATGACCCTTTGGGGCATAGTTCGCCACGTATTGAAATAAGGATGTTTTTCGATAAAAACCCTGTATATTCTTATTTTTTACCCGAATTAAAAAAGATATTCCCCGAAGCTAAATATATACATTTAGTCCGCGACTACAGGGCAAATATAGCCAGTCACCGGCGGGTATTTGTTATAAAACAAAGCGCAGATATTTCTTATCGCTGGCTGAAAATGAATATGGAAATAGAAAAAGCTAAGGCGGAGAATAAAGAACACTATTTTACCTTGAAATATGAAGACCTTGTTACAGACCCTTCGAAAAGTATGCAACAGCTATGTGGTTTCCTGGGTATCCCTTTTTACGAAAAAATGGCATTGGAACACTCCCAGGGAATATATTCAAGCTATAGTAAAAACATCAAACCCCGTTTCAGGAGTATCCATGATAAAATTTTTAGGCCCATTTCTCCCTCCTTTATTGATGAATGGAAAAGGAAACTAACAGATGCCGATATATTGCAGGCAGAAAAAATAGCAGGTGAGCATGGAGAAAAGATGTATGGATATACCCGGTTTTCTATAGATGATAGTTTGAAGAAAAAAGCAAAAGACAACTTTCTAATGAAAACAAAGTACAGTATAATTAAAAAAATATATACTACTGCTATGCGCAACCCCCGGTTATATTTTATAATTACAAAGTATGTATGGAAAAGTTTTTGAAGCTTCTACTTCTATATTCTTTAAGCCTACACTTTAAAGTTTTGCCTTATTCTAAGCCATCCTATTAATTACCAGTGCTTATTGACTGTAGGTACTTTGCAAAAAGCTGGTTGCCGGGGTCTTTTGCAAGAGCTTTTTGATAGTAGCCCCTTGCCTTTGCTACATCTCCTTGTTTCTGATAAATGATGCCCATATTCCCAATGACATTGGCTGAGTTGGAATCACAACTCAAAGCAATCTGGAACTCCTTCAAAGCCCTTTCTAATTCATTATTGTTTAAATATTGAACAGCAATTTCATTGTGCATGTGCGATAAAATTGTGAGTGTTTGTTTATCGCCTGGCACCTTTTTTAGCAACAAACTATCGTAATGAAATGCAAGGGCATAGTTCTTTTCACCGAGATAAGTGATTCCAATATTTTGCAATGCCATCATGTAATTACTGTCGGCATTGTAGGAAATGAAAAAGCAGGTGAGAGCGCTGTCGTACTGGGCTCTGTTGAAATATATTACACCGAGGCTATTGGCAGCCATAGGATATTTCGGGTTTAGCTTTAAAGCCTGCTTATAGGCATTTTTTGCACTGTCAGGGTACCCGGCATATTTATAATATTCTCCCAAATCATATACCCAGTCGGGTGCATTCGGATTAATTTGCAACGCCCTTTTAGTTTCCCTGATAGCCAGGGCAAAATATTGCCGTTTCCTTGCCGAATCTTTGGCATTGGTGGCAGAATCGGCATACTGAAATTCTAAGAAGCGATGCGCCCTTGAACTGTTTGGGGCGGAAATAACACCCGATGAAAACAAGGTATAATTATTCTTCCATACAGCATTGCGGGGTATTACAATAACAGCGTAAACAAACAGAATGCAAGCTATAGGAATGTAAAAACTCTTAGGCTTTTTCCAGGTAAGCTGGGTAGGGTTTAATTTAATTGCCCCTGCTACAAGAATAGGCACTGCAATGCAAAAACTGAGCGATGGCACATAGAGAAACCGCTCGGCAAAAGACGAAGCTATTTTTACGATAATATTAGAGGATATAATTATGGTTATAAAAAAGAAGGCAATTAAAAATGAAAAAATGGATTTCTTCAGGGCGCTCCAAAACATATATCCAATCATCAGGATACAAACCAATACAGACAAAATGGGCATTACATTAGCCCAGGAAACGATCGGAATCTGGTTAAAGGAATAATCATAACTGAGCGGGTAAGGTACTATATTCATAAAGATATACTTGCCCATCATAACAAAAGCCGTCGCCATTCTGTCGGCGCCATTGTTTGTTGCCATAAGCGAATTGTCCATTACACCAATCTGGTTTTCAAAAGTCATGCTTTGTAAAACACGGCTCCGTATAAACAGGTAAACGGCGGCTAATGCGAAATAGGGAATAGACTTAATGACTATTTTTTTTATTTCGAGGGGAGTGAAAAAATAGAACAACAATGGGATAACAGCCACGAAGGTGAGGGCGCTCTCTTTACAAAACAAGGCGGCAAAAAATGCCAGCAGCGAAAAATAAAAATGACTTTTCTTTTTTCCTTCCTCGTATAACAAGAGAAAATAAAAGGAGGTTAATCCGAGTAATAAGCTGAGAATTTCATCACGGCTTTTTATGCTCGCCACCACTTCAGTATGAATGGGATGAAAAGCAAACAATAATGTAGCTGCAAGGATAATGGCAGTGTTATAGTTTTTTAGGATTTTCTGTAAGAAAAAATAAAGTATAACAACAGTGAAGGCAAAAAGCAAAAGATTGAAAAAATGACTGATGTGTGGATTCAGCCCGAAAACAGAAACCTCGGTCATAAAGCAAAGCAATGTAAGAGGGCGATATTGCTGCACGTAGGTTGTTTTATCCCAGCCGTAAAGAGAACCTTTATCGAAAATATCTTTTATGGCAGAAAATCCTTTAACGATATACTCATTCTTCAATGTCACTATTTCATCATCCAGCGTATATTGATTCAGAACAGTATTTCCGTACAGAACCAAACACAAAAGAAAGAGAACAAGAGGAATAAAATACTCGCTCGCCGAATTATAAAATGGTACGTTAAGTGCAGCTGTTTTTACACTCTTCTTTACCGGAACTTGTTTCTGTATTATATTTTTTTTACCCTGAGCCAAGTAATTAATTATAAAATGATTTTCACAAAAATAAAATAAAATGCGGCATCCCCTGAACCAGTAAGATATAAAGGCTTCCAGGGGGATGTTTCATATACATATTCATTATTTCAATTTGTTCTATTTCCTCACTCCCTGCGCTCCATTCAGCCCTTGTAGGTCCCTTGCCACCGATTCATCTTTGGGGTCTATTGCCAATGCCTGCCGGTAACAGTCTTTTGCCTTTTCTATATTTCCCATTTTTTGATACACTACCCCTATATTACCTATGGCATTAGCCGAATTAGGGTTATTTTGAAACGCAACAGAAAACTCTGCTAAGGCTTTTTCCAGTTCATTATTATCAACGTACTTCATCCCTAATTCATTATGCATGATGGACAAATTGTTTAAAGTTGACTGGTTCTTAGGATCCCTTTTAAGCACAAGGCTGTCGTAATAAAATGCCAGGGGATAGTTTTTTTCATTCTGATAGGCAGCTCCGATATTCATAAGGGCTCCGGGATTGCTGGAATCGCCTTTATAGGCAATATCAAAGTAAGAGATGGCTTGCCCGTAATCCGTTTTATTAAAATAAATTACCCCGAGGTTATTTGCAGCAAGGGCATAGCGGGGGTTTAGCTCCAGTGTTTTTTTATATGCTAGTATGGCGCTATCTATGGCGTTTTCATTGTAGTAGCATACCCCTAAGTTATAGTACCCGTCAGGGTCCATGGTAAAGAGTTGGGTAACCCGTTTAAACTCCTGTGCCGAAAGAGAATAAAATTTTATTCTTTTAGCAGGGTCTTTCGCATTCTGTGCCGTATCCATATACATGCTTGCAAGCGCTCCGTGTGTTCTGCCACTATTAGGCGAGGTAGTAACTCCTGATAAAAATAAGGTATAATCGTTTTTCCAGTCCAGGTTGCGGGGAATAAGTATCAGGGTGTAAATCACCAATATCGCTCCAATAATTCCATAATATGTATTTACTTTTTGCCCTGTTTTCTCGCCGGGCTTCAACTTAATTCCGCTTGCAAGCAACACAGGCATTGCGATACAAAAACCTACCGAGGGAGAGAATAAAAACCGCTCACCGAAGCTACAAGCTATTTTAAGCACTAAATTGGAAGCAAGAAAAAGAGTAACGAGATAAAAAATCATGGAGAAGGAATAGATGGATTTTTTCTTAAGCCCCATAATTATTAAAACACCCATTCCGATATATAGCAATAGCGAAAGTATTGCCTCCGGGTTAGCCCACGTCACTATGGGGAATTGGGGATATGAATAATCCCAGCTTAGCGGATAAGGAATAAACAACAGGCAAAAGTATTTTCCCAACATTACAAAATTAGTGGCATACATATCCATGTGGCTTTTTGCTGCCATGAGCGAGTTATTTACAATCGTCATTGTTTCATTGGAAGTGATACTACCAAAAATCACCTGGTGAATAACCAGGTAAATTGCCACTACGGCGGCAAAAGGAACCGTTAATTTTACTATTTGTTTCATATCGGCAGAAGTGAAAAAATAGAGCAATAAGGGAATGATAACTAAAAAACTGGTGGAAGTCTCCTTGCTTAGCATGGCGCATATATAACTCAGTATGGAAAAGAGAAAATCTTTTCGCTTTTTCGTCTCCACATATTGCAACAGCAGGTAAAAAGTAAGTAGCCCGAATATCAGGGGTAGTATTTCATCCCTGCTTTTAAAGTTTGCTACCGCATCGGTATGTATGGGGTGAAAGACAAATAACAACGTGGCAGCCTGGGAGACAATTAGGTTATAGTTTTTCAGGATTTTTTTCAGGAAATAGAATAACATTATCGCGCACAAGGCAAAATACAGCACATTAAATACCTGGAATACCTGCGGATGTAATCCAAAAATAGTTGCTTCGGTACAAAAAGCCAATAAAGGCAAAGGACGGTATTGGTAACCGTTGGTACCATTACAGCCATACATGGTTCCCCGGGTGAAAAAATACTTTACACCGGAAAAATTAGTGTTTCTAATCAAACTATTATCCTTGGTATATATCCCATCATCTTCGGTATAATCGCAGTTAAACGTATTTCCATAAAGCGCCAAACATAAAAAGACAATGATAGCCGGGAAAAAATACCTGCGTGCAGAAAATGCAGATTTCATTTCCACCGATGGCTTTTTCAGCGGCTTTTTTACCGGAGTATGTTTTTGGGGTATGTTTTTTTTAGCGGTTGCCAAAATATAAATCGAGAATAGTTTTCACAAAAATAAATTAAAATGCCATTCCCATGTTCCTGTTGAAACTTATTAAGCTATATGTTAACGCTTACTATAAAAGAGAATCTATTCCCTTACTAAATTTCTCATTCCTTTTTACCGCTATTGAGTATTTGTAAATTCTTTGCAAAACCTGGAATTGCAGGATTCAGTGCGAGGGCTTTGAGGTAACAGATCCTTGCCTTTTCTACCTCTCCTTTTTCCTGGTGAACCACACCCATATCGCCTATAGCGTTAGCCGAATTTGAATCGTATTTCAACGCCAGTGAAAATTGCTCCATCGCTTTATCGAATTCTTTATGGTCAACAAATTGTATCCCTATGTCATTATATATGGCAGATAAATTGGAACGGGCGGACAGGCTATTAGTATCTTTTTTAAGAACAAGGGTAGCATAATAAAGTGCAGGAGTAAAGTCTTTTTTACTCTGGTAGGCTACCGCCAAATTCATTAAAGGGTCTAAATCAGTAGAGTCATCTCTATATGATATTTTAAAGAATGAAATGGCAGTGTCATATCGGGCTTTGGTAAAATAAATAACGCCCAGGTTATAAGCAGCCAATGCAAAGCCCGAATCAATCTGTAGTGCCTTCCGGTATGCCAGTACCGCACTATCAATATCACCCTGATTGTAGTAACATACCCCCAAATTATAGTCCCAATCTGAAAATGCGGAATAAATTTCTATAGCCCTTTTAAACTCATGGGTTGAAAGCGAATAAAGGGTTGCTTTATCTGCATGGGCATCTATATGTCCGGCACTATCCATTAGGAGTTTAGCGAAATAATAGTGCCCTTCAGCGCAATTCGGCGCCGCATTAACCCTCGCCAGGGATAAGGTATAATTATTTTTCCACTCTCTGTTCCGGGGAATAACAATAACCGCATATATGATAAGCAGGTTTATTATGGGTGCAAAAAAATAAATTCTTTTTGTCCCTGACAAGGGTGGTAACCCTATTTTAAGCACCATTGCCAGTAGAATTGGCACTGCAACACAGAAACTGAGAGAAGGAACAAAGAGGAAACGCTCTCCAAAAGTACAGGCGATTTTAATGATGAGATTCGACGACAATAAAAGTGTAATAAAAAACAGGGCAATTAAAAATGAAAAGATAGATTTCTTCTTCAGCCCCCAAAAAATAATTCCCAGCAATGCCATAGTAGCCAGTAATGACAAAATAGGATTAATACTTGCCCAGGAATAAACAGGTATCTGGTTGTATGAATAGTCATCACTAAGCGGATAGGGGATAATATTCATGCTGATATACTTGCCCAATAAAACAAAACTCGTCGCTGTTCTTTCGGCGGTATTATGTGCGGCTGAAAGTATATTAACAATTACCGGTATTTCACTCGTGAAAGTTATATTGTGTATTACCAGGCTGCGAATAAACAGGTAAAAACCTACCAACCCGATATACGGAATAGTTTTAAGGGCTATTTCCTTTATAGTAGTGGTGGTAAAGAAATAGAGAAGCAAAGGAATGATAGCTATGAATGTAAGGCAGTTCTCCTTACAGAAAATAGCGGCACAAAATGCTGCAAGCGAAAAGAAATAATACTTGTTCTTACCTTGCTCCCTGTACAATAGCAAACAATAAAATGAGAGCAGCCCAAAAAATAAACCCATCATTTCGTCGCGGCTTTTTATATTGGCTACCACTTCCGTATGAATGGGATGAAAGGCAAACAATAAAGCAGCAGCAAAAGCAATAGCCGGATTATAGTTTTTTAATATTTTTTGTAAGAAAAAGTAGAGAAGAACAACCGTAAAAGCAAACAATAAAATATTGAAAAAATGGCTGATATGGGGGTTAAACCCGAAAACAGCAATTTCTGCCATGAAACTAAGCAGGGGCAAAGGGCGATATTGGGGGTTCCCGCCATCCTTTAAAACCCCGTAAAGAGAACCCTTATCGAAAATATCTTTAAACGCTGAAAAGCCCTTTCTTATAAATTCATTTTGGTAAGTATATATGCCATCGTCCCCGGCATACTGGTTGAACAATGTATTCCCGTAGAGTAAAAGGCATAAAACAAAAAGAACAAGGGGAATAAAATATTTCCCTTCTGAAAAGCTCAATTCCTTTTTTGTTAAAGGGCTTTTCAGGTTCTTTCCTAATGTAGGCTGGTTCCGTTTATGTATATTCCTTTCTGCTAACATTAATCGGGTTATTCAGTTAGAAAATTATTTTTAGGCTTGTTATCATACAATTCTCCTACAGTAAGTCACCCTGAATACTCTTTGATTTAATAGATACCTGCTTGCATTTTAGGTTTACAAAGATGATGAATTATTATTTAAACCATCTTTAATCTGTTGCCTGTCATTCTATAAGGTAATTTAGTAAAATGTCTCGAAGAGCCAAAAAATCAGTTTAGAGTAATTTTTAAGCTACTGAGGGAGTATTTTGCTATGGAAACACCAATAAATATTTATTTTATTTAATAAGCCTTTTATTATGACAAAAATCACCCTGCAGATTGAAATATAATAAGGATATTGCCTTCTTTAACCCTAATTATCTATTTAGCACTACATTTGCAGATTATTATAGCAGCTAATGCCGGAGAAATATATTATTTACTGACGCTGAATGGGGACTAAGAATATTTATGACAGGTTTATTTTATTAGGGTATGTGGCTGCTATTGCCATATTGGCATATATAGGTATTGAATCGTTCAGGAGCACAACTAACTACATAGCATCTGACAAAGATGTTACCAATACCCACCACATTTTAGAAATGCTGGTAACTACCCAGTTTACCCTGAAAGATGCCGAAAACTCTCAAAAGGGGTTTATTATCACCACTAAAAATATGTATCTCGATCCTTATATAAGCGATCGGGATAAGTTAAAAAAAATGACAGCGGAATTATTGGTACTTACCAATAACATACCGGTGCAACGAAAAAATATTGTCATTATTGATTCCCTGATATCGTTACGGGTTGAATTACTGAATACAGGCATAATACTAAGGAGTGGTAAAAGCGGATTTGAGGCAGCCCAGCATATTATTGCATCCGATTCGGGGAAGGCTATATCAGATTCCATTTATGTAATCATAGACCGGGTGCAGGCAGCTACTAATAATTCCCTTGTTGAAAAGGAAAATGACCTCATACATTACGCCGGGAATACAGGTAAGTTTTATTCGGCAGGTATTGTGGTCAGTATCTTACTGTTAATCCTTACTTATGTTCTGCACTTAAATGACCGGAAAAAGCGAAACCTTGTCGAACAAAAATTGCATGACAGCCAAAAACGATACGAATTGATTGCCCAGAACTTCCCCGACGGGACAATTAATGTGCTTAATAAAGATTTAAAATATGTTTTTGCTAATGGAAAAGAGCTCTCAAAATTTGAAATAGCCCCGGAAGATTTGATAGGTACCGAATATTTGGTGCGTTTCCCGGTTGAGAAAAGAGATTTCATAAAAAGTATGCTCATGGATGTGTTTGACCGGAAAAGCATCAGTGTTTCTTTTGAGTTTACCTATCGCGGCTTACTATATACTGCGAGTGCTGTAGCATTGTGGAACAGCAACCGGAATGACATAGACGAAATTCTACTGGTGGAACAAAATATTACCTCTCAAAAACGGGCTGAACAGGACGTAAGAAGTTCACTGGCAAAAGAAAAACACCTGAATGAACTTACTTCGCTTATAGTTTCTATTGCATCACATGAATTCCGTACACCACTTGGAACCATTATTTCATCTACCGAACTGATTGAAAAATATATACGTAACACCAGCGAAGTGGAACTGGTAAGGGAAAAAAGCAAAAAACACCTCTTGCGTATTAAATCCTCCGTGGACCACCTGGTAGAAATTCTAAACAGTTTCATTTCTCTTGAAAAACTTGAGCAAGGGAAGATAGAGGTGAAACCGACCCTCTTTAATATTGCTTTATTTTCTGAAGATTTGGTTGATGAACTTAGTACATCTCTGAAAAAAGAACAGTATATAACTTATTCGCATGTGGGCAGCAATACGGGGGTATTCCTTGACCAGCAAATGATGAAAAACGTAATAGTGAACCTGCTTTCCAATGCCAGCAAATACTCTCCAGAAGGTTCTCAAATAGAGTATATAACTATCCTGAATGAAAAAGGGCTTGAAATAAATGTTATTGACCATGGCATGGGGATACCCGACAGCGACCAGGCCCACCTTTTTGAGAACTTCTTCCGGGCAAAAAATGCGGTGAATGTGAGAGGAACCGGACTAGGGCTTAATATTGTTAAAAGATATACCGAATTAATGAAAGGCAATATCAGTTTTAAGAGCGTTGAAGGAGAAGGAACTACCTTTACAATTAATATAGCAGTGGCCAATTCAATGAATTAACTAATCTCAATTTTTTATATTTGTACCCATGAAAAAGATACTTTTAGTAGAAGATGATGCAGAAATGCGTGAAAACATTTCTGAAATTATTGACCTCGCCAATTATTCCATAGTAACTGCCGATAATGGAAACGCCGGAGTTGAGATGGCTATAAGCGAAAAACCCGATTTGATAATTTGCGATATAATGATGCCGGGAATGGATGGGTATGGTGTTTTGCAACATGTTTCCCAAAACCCTGTAACTGCGGGTATCCCGTTTATTTTTCTTTCTGCTAAAGCGGAAAAAATAGATTTGCGGAAAGGCATGAACCTGGGAGCTGATGATTATTTAACCAAACCTGTCAGAGAGGCTGATTTACTGAATGCCATTCGCACCCGGCTGCGTCGTGCTGAGTTTTTTAGGAAGAATTATTCCCGTGATATGAGCGGGCTTGCAGAGTTTATTGATGAAGCTAAGAAATTCAGCCTCCCCCTTTCTATTGCTGCCGACTATCGCATTGAATCTTTCAGGGGGAAGGAAAGCCTGTATAAGACAGGTGATAAGCCGGTTTCGGCTTACTTTGTAATTAAAGGAAAAGTAAAAACATGGAAGGTAAACCAGGAAGGTAAAGAGTTTATCACTGAAATTTATGCCTCCGGTGACTTCTTCGGGTACGTTGCACTGCTCGAAGGAACAGTATATAACGAATCTGCCAATGCATTTGATGAAACTGAGGTTGCCCTTGTGCCTAAGGATGACTTTCTTTCCTTAATTTATTCCAACCATGAAGTATCTGCAAGATTTGTAAAAATGCTTGCTAATAACATATCGGAAAGAGAAGAACGGCTACTAAGCCTTGCTTATAATTCAGTTCGCTCCAGGGTTGCCGATGTACTTTTGCAATTATACCGGAAGCAAGCTCAAAATGAAAATATACATATTTCCCGGGAAGAACTGGCAAGTATAGCAGGTTCTTCTACAGAATCCCTTATCCGTACTTTATCAGACTTTAAGCGTGAATGGCTTATTGAAACAGATGGACGGGAAATAAAAGTGCTCAATCCATTCGGATTGGAGCGTATCAGAAAATTTTCCTGAGCCTGATTTGAAACAATTCTTAGCTCGATTTTATTTTTACATCAAAAAGAAGAGGGTAAAATGTTCGCCCTTTTCGCAAAAAACCAGTAAATAAATAAACGCGGATAACCCTATTCTAAAAATTTATTAGAAACCTTTTCATCAAAGGATTTGATGAAAAGCAGAAACAATAAAAATATAGTAGCGACTGGAAGCAATCTTTCTTTATACCCAAACTATTCTAACCCAAATACTCCCCTAAGCCCTCACACCTCCACCATCTTCCGCTCAATAACTTTCTCGACGGCTCTTACAATATCGGGAGTATCCAAGCCATATTTTTTCATCAGTTCATCAGGTGTGCCGCTTTCGCCAAAGGTATCTTTTACGGCGACAAATTCCATAGGTGCAGGATATTCTTTTGCCAGCAAATGGGCGATGCTTTCGCCCATTCCTCCAAACATATTATGCTCTTCAGCAGAAACTACACATTTTGTTTTCTTTACCGATTTTAAAATAGCAGCATTATCCATAGGCTTAATGGTATGAATATTTATTATCTCTACTGAAATGCCTTTTTCTCTCATAATAGATTCAGCTTCTAATGCTTTCCAGACTAAATGCCCCGTAGCAAAAATACTTACATCGGTTCCTTCGGTGAAAGTGACGGCTTTTCCAATTTCAAAAATCTGGTCAGCAGGAGTAAATACAGGAACCGAAGGTCTTCCAAAACGTAAATAAACAGGACCACTAATTTTGCAATCGCAATGGTAGCAGCTTTCGTTTGGTTATAATCGCAGGGATTAATAACGGTCATTCCAGGCAACATTTTCATCAACCCAATATCCTCCAATATCTGGTGCGTAGCTCCATCCTCGCCAAGCGTAAGCCCTGCGTGAGATGCACATATTTTCACATTTTTCTGGAGTAGGCAATAGATTGTCTTATTTGGTCATATACCCTACCGGTAGAAAAATTAGCAAATGTTCCTGTAAAGGGAATATATCCGCCAATGGTAAGCCCTGCCGCGATACCCATCATATTAGCTTCTGCAATACCTACCTGGAAAAAGCGTTCAGGAAATTTTTTGGCAAAAGCATCCATCTTCAAAGAGCCCGTTAGGTCGGCACAAAGCGCTACTATATTCGGGTTTGTTTCTCCCAGTTCCAGCAGCCCGACTCCAAATCCCGAACGGGTATCTTTCTTTTCTGTATAGGTATATTTATTCATAATGCTATTTTTTTATTCAAGGTTTACAATGGTGGAGAGTCCGGGTTTTACTTCAAATCTGTTATCAATGGTAAATATGGTTTGTTTCACATCTTCTGGGCGGAAGACCACACGGTAATCGCCAGGTTGCAGGGTAATCATCTGTTGCAACGGACCATTATCGAGGTTGCAAACCCACAC
This sequence comes from uncultured Bacteroidota bacterium, assembly GCA_963767125.1. Classification (GTDB taxonomy): domain Bacteria; phylum Bacteroidota; class Bacteroidia; order JABEUT01; family JABEUT01; genus JABEUT01. The sequence continues at coordinate 26,691 of CAVYDB010000001.1, forward strand.
TACTTTTCCTCCTTCATCCAGGTAAATACTGCATGGCCCCTGGCTGGGTTTATTAATAGTTACCACTCCCGCTTCGGGTATGGATACTGTAGTAGTAGAGCTTTCGGAAACCTTTACCCCGATTTCATACATCCTTGGCAGGGTAAGGATTTCAAGGTCATATTTTCCGGTGATATATTTCTCTGTTGACTCTACATATTGCACATTCAGGGTTTTAGTATCGTCATGTTTCTTCACCAAAACTCCCAGGCTCCTATAGTCATTCTCACCATCCATTACAAAGTGAAGATACCCTTGGGGTGCGTCCAGCGCAATAATATTATGTTTTCCGGCGGTAAGCGTAATATTGCTTTTTTCCACTTCAGGAATTGTATGTACCACAAGACGATAAGTAATATTCGGGTCGAGATAAATAGTATCCGGATTGCCATAATCATTAATCGTATGCATAAAATTATAAATCCTGGTTACCGGTAGTCTGGTCATAAAAAGTCATCGCCACATCTGTTTCAGTTGGCTTACCGCCGGCATCTATCAAGTTTACCTGGGCAGTGGTATTATTTAAGGCCTGTGAGATAACTATCTTCAACACATTTTTAAAATTCTCTTCCTGCCTTACATCAAAAAACTTTCCAACACAATTATATGCCCCGCTAAAATCTTCATTGCCAATTCCAATAATAAACGGACGTAGATTTATACCTTTGGCATGCAATTTTTGGAAACTTCACATGGGTCACCACCGCATTCTTCAATGCCATCGGTAATTAAAATAACCACATCGTGGCAATGGTCGCAGGGAGTAAAATCATCAGCACATTTTCCTAATGAATACGCAATGGGTGTGGTGCCTTTAGGATCAATGGCTTTGATGGCATATTCAATTTTCAGGGCATTATCGGGAGCAAAGGGCACAAGTAAACGGGTATCCTGGCAGTTGCGTTCGGGGTAAAGGGAGTAGTCTGCTCCAAAAGTACGTAAAGCCATTTGCAGGTCAGGCACATTACGGATGCTATCTATTATTTCGGTAAGGATTTGTTTAGCTAAATTTATTTTAATATTTTTCTGCCAACGGTCAGACATGCTGAAAGACGCATCAAACATAAATAATACCCTCGTGGTTAAATGCTGCTTTTGTTGCGCTTCCGCTTTAATACTGATAGCCAATAGCTGATAGCCGATAGCCGATAAAAATAGAACGAATTTAATATAGCGATTTCTCACCTATCTATATTTTCTGAATTGCCTTTTTATTTCTCACTCTCTTAGTAATCTCCCAGTGTTTCTTCCAATTGTGCAAGGGCTTTATTCAACTCTTCGGCATTAGGCGCAACACCATGCCACTTAAAATGGTCTTCCATATAGTCCACTCCTTTGCCGAGTATAGTTTTCATCAGTATCATTACAGGTTTTCCCTTGCCCGTATGTCTTTGAGCTTCTTTCAAGGTCGCTATTACATTTTCAATATCATTACCATCGCATTCCAATACATCCCAACCAAAAGCGAGCCATTTGGGTTTGAGGTCTCCAATAGGTAACACATCTTCGGTTTTTCCATCTATCTGAATTCCGTTGAGGTCGAGTGAGCAAATAAGATTATCTACCTTATGGGCAGCAGCAAACATGGCTCCTTCCCATATTTGACCTTCTTCCATTTCTCCGTCACTTTGCAGGGTATAAACAAAACTATTGTCGTTATTCAACTTCTTAGCAAGAGCAGTTCCAATAGCTACCGAAAGCCCCTGACCCAATGAGCCTGATGCCATACGTATTCCAGGAAGCCCTTCAGCCGTAGTGGGATGCCCTTGCAAACGGGAATTCAGTTTCCGGAAAGAAGATAATTCACTCACCGGAAAAAAGCCCCTGTGCGCTAGCACACTATACCATACGGGTGAAATATGCCCGTTGGAAAGAAAGAATACATCTTCGCCTTTTCCATCCATGGTGAAATTATTAGGGTCAATCTTCATGATTTCATAATACATGGCGACGAAAAATTCGGTGCAGCCAAGGGAGCCGCCCGGATGACCTGCATTGACGGCTGAGACCATGCGTACTATATCCCTACGCACCTGGGAGCAAATGTTTTTTAGTTCAGGGATTGTAGGCACGGTATTGTGTTTTGTGGATGTTCAAAAGTACATACATTTCTACCCTTGTCGGGGTGGTTTGTTAATAAGAAACGGGGAATGTTGAAAACATTTCATTTATCCTTTAGGGAACGGTTTCAAACCGTTCCAATATATCCCACAAATGTTGTTGTAAGGAACGGTTTGAAACCGTTCCTCATTATCGGATACATTGGTTTTTTGGGGAATGGTTTGAAACCATTCCCTACCAAAATAATATATTATGTTATGGGGAATGGTTTGAAACCGTTCTCTACCAAAATAAAATTCCATTAATTTTGTAATATGGTAAATATGTCATTGAAAGAACGAAAATCAAACCGGTGGAAGGGATTTAATTACGCCTCCGAAAATGCCTATTTCATAACGATATGTGTAAATGACCGGTTATGTTTGTTGGGCGCTGTTTCAGGTGGGGAAATGCAACTGAATGAATACGGAAAAATCATAAAACAATGTTGGAACAATTTACCTAATCATTATCCGAATTGCATATTAGATGAATTTATAATTATGCCTAATCATATTCACGGAGTAATTATGATTGATAATTCAGTTTTTAAACCTACCAATATCACACCCATAGGGAATGGTTTGAAGCCATACCCTACCAGAACACATGGGTTATCTGAAATGGTACGTGCATTAAAAACTTTTTCGTCCAGGCGAGTTAATGAATTATCGCCTCAAAGAAAATTCCATTGGCAAAAATCATTTCACGACCATGTAATTAGGGATTTTCCTTCTCTGCTCAAAATACAACAATATATTATTGCAAATCCTTTAAATTGGGAAAAAGACACGTTTTTTAACGGATGACCCATTGCATCATTATTTAATATTTGTCATTGTAGGGAACGTTTTCAAACTTTTTCCATATATTTTACCAATGTCGTTACAGGGAACGGTTTGAAATCGTTCCCTATCCGTACAATGTGTTGTGTATGGGGAATGGTCTCAACCCATCCCTACAAAAAAACGTACGTTTTACAGGGTTTTGAAATAAATATTACTTTTGAACTGTAGAATTACGGTTTATGAAAAAACTAGTATTCTTATTTGTAGTTTTTAGCTGTTCAATCATTCCCCTTATTTCCCAATCGTATGAAATTAGTACGATTGCAGGGAATGGAACCAGCGGATATTCAGGGGATGATGGTGTTGCAACCTTAGCAGAACTATCTTCTCCCGCCGGAGTTACAGTGGATGCCTTGGGTAATGTCTATATTGCAGACCAATCTAATCAACGTATTTGTATTGTAAATACCAGTGGCATTATTTCAACCATTGCAGGAAATAGAGTTTTGGGATATTACGGTGATGGTGGACAAGCCACGGCTGCAGAATTTGCATTTCCTACTGGTGTTGCTGTCGATGATTCCGGCAATTTATATATAGCTGACGCAAACAATAATGTCATTCGTAAGGTATTTAAAAACGGCATTATTACTACCATCGCAGGAAATGGTTTTGGCGAGGGAAGTGGTCTTGGGGGCTATTTTGGAGATGGAGGAGCAGCCACTCTTGCAGAGCTATCGTTTGCTTGTGGCGTTGCTTTGGATGGAGTAGGCAATATCTACATTGCTGACTACCAAAACAATCGTATTAGAATGGTAAATACAATTGGTATCATTTCAACCATCGTTGGAAATGGATCAGGAGGTTATTTTGGTGATGATGGATTTGCCACTTCAGCATCATTATCTTCACCTTATGGAGTCGCAGTTGATAGACAAGGCAATGTTTATATTGCTGACTATTTGAATGATCGGATTCGCAAAGTAAATACAAGCGGTATTATATCAACAATAGCTGGAGATTCTTCTTATGGCTTTTCAGGGGACGGAGGAATGGCTACTTCCGCTGAGTTATATGAACCTCATGCAGTTGTAGTCGATAATTTTCTTAATGTGTACATTCCTGACTTTAGCAATAGTAGAATTCGTAAGGTAAATAGTAGCGGTATTATTTCGACTATTGCAGGCAATGGATTTATGGGATTTTCTGGGGATGGAGGTTCAGCTATTTTGTCCGAATTGTCTACTCCTTTTGGGATTTCATTGGACAGTTCTGGTAATGTTTATATTGGTGACTGGTTTAATCATCGTGTCCGCAAACTAACCCGCATTACAACAGGAATAGATGAAATTACTCTTCAGGGCGCTCAGTATGAAGGAGTAAATATTTACCCCAATCCTTCCAATGGTAAATTCACAATTGATATGTTAGAGACGCCATGCATGGCGTCTCTACAGGTATATGATATAATGGGACAAGAAATATTTACCGAAGTTTTACCCCAAACTGCTAAAGGGGCTTTGATTAACATCGACTTGAGTAATAATCCTGATGGTGTTTATCTCTATCGGGTGATTGATGCAAAGGGAAATTTAACAGGAGAAGGAAAATTGGTTATAGCCAAATAAGTTGGATAAGATTGCTTCGCTGAGCCTCGCAATGAGGCGCCCTCCGCTTATAACTTATAACCCTTAACTTATAACTGCCAAAATAGCCTATTTTTGCCAAAATTTTTAAAAAGTGGGGTTACAGTGTGGTATAGTAGGGTTGCCAAATGTGGGCAAATCTACCTTGTTTAATTGCCTTTCGAATGCAAAGGCTCAGGCGGCAAATTTTCCGTTTTGTACAATAGAACCGAATATCGGGGTTATCAGTGTTCCCGATGAAAGGCTTGCGAAACTGGCTGCCCTCGTCAATCCTGAAAAAATAGTTCCCGCCACCATAGAGATTGTGGACATCGCCGGCTTGGTGAAAGGTGCAAGTAAAGGGGAGGGATTGGGTAACCAGTTCCTGGGAAATATAAGAGATACAAATGCTATTATTCACGTGTTGCGTTGTTTTGATAATGGCAACGTAATTCACGTAGAAGGATCTGTGAACCCTATACGAGACAAGGAAATTATTGATACCGAACTGCAATTAAAAGATTTTGAAACAGTAGAAAAAAGATTGTCGAGGGTTTCAAAAGCTGCCAAAGTGGGTAATGATAAAGACGCTAAAAAGGAATTGGAGATATTGAATGTTTACTTCAAGTGCCTCTCAGAAGGGAAATCAGCACGAACTGTAGTTTTGTCGGAAGAAGATAAAATGTATGTAGCTGATTTGCATTTACTCACCGTAAAGCCTGTGTTATATGTTTGTAATGTAGATGAGTCTTCCCTGAAAGGAAATAAATATACCGATGCGGTAAAGGAAGCCGTAAAAAATGAAAATGCTGAAGTACTGATAATTGATGCAGGTATTGAAGCAGAAATCACCCAACTGGAAAGCGCCGAAGACCGTAAAACCTTTTTAGATGATATGGGACTGGATGAACCTGGCGTAAGTAAATTGATAAAAGCTGCCTATCACCTATTGAATTTATCCACTTATTTTACGGCAGGCGTGAAAGAAGTTCGGGCATGGACCATCCATAAGGGAGACCTTGCCCCGCAAGCTGCCGGAGTAATACATACCGATTTTGAAAAGGGTTTTATTAAAGCAGAGGTAATCGGATTTGATGACTATATTAATTATCGCTCGGAATCTGCTTGCCGTGAAGCAGGTAAACTGATGATACAAGGTAAAGAGTATGTTGTAAAAGACGGAGACGTGATGCACTTCAGGTTCAATGTATAGCTAAATATAAAAACCCTATACTTGCTTTAACCCTGCGCTTTAGCGCGGGGATGTAATACTACTATAACAGGGCTTTAGCCTTGAACACACTATATATACAACCAACCGTACTATCAAGGCTAAAGCCATTGGGCGTTTTGTACTATTCCCCGTCATAAATGACGGGGTTATAGCAAGTTTTGCTTTTTCCATTGCATAGCATAATTAATATGAGCTATAATCTTTGTTTGTATATTTGCTTTAACCCTGCGCTTTAGCGTGGGGATATAATACTACTATAACAGGGCTTTAGCCTTGAACAAAACAATATCATGTCCTACGTAAAATCATGGATACACGCCGTTTGGGGAACAAAAGACCGGGTTCCATGCCTGTCCAAAGATATACGGTTAAAGCTTTTCCCTCATATGAAGGAAAATGCCAAGAAAAAGGGCATGTATATTGATTTTATTAATGGATACAATGAACATGTTCATTATCTTATGCTCATCAATGCAGATATGACCATTGCCAAATCCATTCAACTGATTAAGGGAGAATCCTCACATTGGCTTAATCAGCAGAAAATTTTGCCTGCGAAATTTGAGTGGGCAGATGATTACTTTGCTGCTTCAGTTAGTTAGTCTATGCCCGACAAGGTTCGGGAGTACATAAAAAACCAGGAAGAGCATCACCAAAAAGTTACTTTTACACAAGAATATGAAAACTTTCTCAAGAAGTATAATTTCTCCATTCAAGTCTAAAGCCCTTATGTATTGCCAAATGTACCCCGCCATAAATGGCGGGGTTATAGCAAGCAACTTTTCACTTTCTTCTCTGTTTTAGATTATAAATCTATACCTTAGCATCCCTTTATGAAAAAGAACCGCCTACCAATAATTGTTTTAATCCTGCTTGTTTTAGTTTCACTTTATTTTCTGTTTTTCAAAAGCGGATTCTCTACTATCATTGCAAAGGACAATGATTTTGCACTGAAAGATACCGGCAGCATCACCAAAATATTTATTGCCAATAAAAATAATTCTTCTGTTACTTTAACCCGTGAGGGAAAAGGGGCGTGGTTAGTAAACAACCACTTTACCGCCAGGGAAGATTGTATTAAAACACTTCTTGCTACAATTAACATGCTTACGGTAAAAACCGTGATTGACTCCCGTTCCTGGAACCAGGCAATTAAAAACCTGGCTGCACAAGCCATAAAAGTAGAAATTTATGAAGGCGACAAGCGGGTGAAGGTGTATTATGTGGGTGGAGAAACCGCTGATGAATTAGGTACCTACATGTTACTTTCAAACCCCGAGACAGAAGAAAACTATAAACAGCCCTACATTATTTACATCCCTGGGTTTGACGGCTATCTCACTCCCCGTTACTTTGTTAGTGAAGCTGACTGGCGCGACAGGACTATTCTTCAATGTTACCCTTACGACCTGAAATCTGTATCTATGGTTTATCCCGGTGCCGATTCCTCTTTCCGTATCACTATTGAGGGAAAAAACCGCTTTGTACTTGATAATCCTGTTACCAATCAAAAGGCTACCGCTTTTGATACAGTCGCCGTAAAGCAATATCTCACTTATTACCAAAGCGTTTCCTGGGAAGCAACAGCCCCCCGGATAGATTCCATCAGGAATTCAAGTCCTTTTGCCATTATGCGTGTAGAAGATGTGAAAGGCAAAGTAACCACAGTAAAAATATTTCACAGTTTCGCTTCAGCCCAGCAACGGGAAAAGTATGGAATTGATTATAAATATGACCCAGACAGGCTATTTGCACTGGTCAATGATAAAGACTTTGTTATAATTCAATACTTTGTATTTGGCAAAATGTTGCAACCAGCCTCCTACTTTTTCAGGTAGAGCACTTTTGTTGACAAAAAGTGAATAACTAATATTGAGCTTACCCCTGTTTTGATTCACGAGTTTCTACTTTTGTAGCTTTACGTAAATAACCCAACCCAAGATGATAAAATTTGTAGTTTCCAGTAATACCCTGCTTAAAGAATTGCAACTTATTAACGGTGTTTTGAATTCAAGCAATGCATTGCCAATTCTTGATGATTTTCTGTTTCATTTAAAAAAGGGGGAATTGAGCATCTATGCTTCAGACATCGAAACTACTGTGAATACAACAGTACAGGTTGAATCTAACGATACCGGAGAGATAACCATTCCGGCAAAGTTGCTTATGGAGATGCTCAAAAATTTTGCCGACCAGCCTCTAACTTTTAAAATAGATACTGATAAATACAGTATTGAAATTAATTCAGAGTCAGGCAAGTTTAAAATCATTGGCCATGACCCTGAAGAATTTCCCAAAATGCTTTCAGTTGATAACCCAACCAGCATTAATATAGATGCCGACACATTGGTTTCTGCCATTAACAAAACGATTTTTGCTGTTGCCAACGACGACCTTCGCCCTGTAATGTCTGGTGTTTATTGTAATTTCTCCAGTACGGGGATGATATTTGTAGCCACTGATGCACATAGATTGGTTAAGTTTAAAAAGCCATTGGATGGCGTAAAAGGTGAAAGTTCAATCATTATTGCTAAGAAACCTTTTAACCTCTTAAAGAATATCCTTCTTACTAAAGTGGGTACCGTAGAAGTGGAGTTTAACAAAACAAATGCCTCTTTTTCTATTGATAATATCCGGCTTTCCTGCCGCCTTATTGATGGTAAATACCCAAATTACGACGCTGTTATTCCTAAAGAAAACCCTAACAAGTTAACCCTATCGAGGGAGGCTTTCCTCGGTTCTTTGAGAAGGGTGTCTATTCTTTCAAATAAAACAACGCACCAGGTGAAATTGAAAATTACCGGTAACGCACTCAGTTTATCAAGTGAGGATGTTGATTTTTCCAATGAAGCAAATGAAAGGCTTCCATGCCAATATAATGGCGAGGATATGGAAATAGGATTCAACTCAAGGTTTCTGTTAGATATGCTTAATAATCTCGATTCAGATGAAATAGATTTGGGTATGTCAACCCCTAACCGCGCCGGAGTGCTTACCCCTATCCCTCAACCGGATGGGGAAGAGCTATTGATGCTTGTTATGCCCGTGATGCTGAATAATTAAGGAGCTTTTCATTTCTTATCTTCTTCTATCCCTTCGGCTATTTTATTATATTTCTCATTCCGTTTAGCCTCTTCTAAGCCTTTATGGCATTTAGAAATTAACCGGTACGCAATTGTATCATCCGGTGCAATTTTTATCGATCCTTTCAAATACGAAATGGCGCTATCGTAGTTATTCTGTTTAATGTAGCAAGTTGCTGTACATATATATCCATTCTCTTCTTCGGGAGCCAGTTTCACTGCCTTTATAAAGTATCCCAAAGCTTGTTGGGCATCTCCCTGGTTGAATAAAACAGCACCCATTTCCATATATCCCCGGCTATATAAGGAGTCAAGTTCTATAACTTTTCTGAATGTTTTTATGGCTTGTCCTATCTGCCCCCGGTTTTCTAATACCTCCCCATCGGAACAAAATACACCCAGGTCTTGCTGAATATATTTTACCTGGTAAAGGTAATAATCCTCCCCTATGGCTGAATTTTTAAATGTCTCCAGGCTCTTCCAGCCGACAAGCCTCGGATCGTAGAAGGGATAAGAAAGTATAACCACCCCATCCGATTTTTTCAGGAGTAGTATGCTGTCGGTTTTATATAGCAAGTCATCTTCGCTGAAATCTATAAATGTTCCCCAGTTGCGGTTCAGTAAAATCCACCGTGCCCAATAGTTAGGCCGGTAAAAATAAATATCCCTATCTAATATGCCTGCAATTCCGGATACTGCATAATCTGCATCCCCCATCAGGGGAAGGGTATCTAATAAATTGGCTTTTATATATTCCGCTGCCGGCATATCATTGGAAAAGGTATATTTTATATCTGCGATGTTTGCCCAGGCTGCTCCAGCCACTTGCACCAGTAGAATGACAAGTATAAAATATTTCGTGTACCCTTGTGAGGGTTTTCCGTCAATATTGTGTTTTGAATAGTATAACCAATAGCATAAAATAAATAATATATACAGATGCCCGTGATGTCTTACCCACCCAAAATTTTTAGTGAGGGTGAAAAACATTACTCCGAATGTACCGGTATAAAAAAGCAGCAATACCATCCTTTCTTTCCAGAATAAAATGCTTATAAATACAAGGATAATAACACCCAGGCTTGCTTGTATAAAAATATGTCCGGGTATCAAGCTCAGCAGGTTTCCTTCCCAGTAGTTGAAATTAAACTCCATAATAGGGCAATAACTGGTGAAAACGGTTGACAAAACATGACAGCAATCAAATACTGTGATATGGGTAATCCAGGGCTCAACACCACTATCCCATGGGGGTTTCACAGTAATAGCGAATACAATAATTCCCGCCAGAACTATTGCCGCTGAAATAAAAAGCGGTTTCCATTTTAAATCATTCGTTTTATACAGGCTCCATATTATATAGCAATAAAAGGGGGTACCTATAATTACTTCATACACATTAGTTTCAAACAAAAGGAAAAGCAAGATTGAAACCAGCCATAAATACTTTTCCTTATACGTTGTATAAAGCCCTGCACAAAGAAACAAAAGGAACAACCCAATTCCATAATTACGGCTGATGATAGAATATTCATACGTGAAGAAGTACCCCGAACAGATTAGTATATTTTGGAGAAGACTAAAAGGAGAGAAAAAAGCGAATACAAAAACAGTGCAGGATGCAATAGCCACACTCAGTATTTGCATATAGAAAATATGGCGTGTAAATTTTTGCAGCATATACAATAGTATGTACCACAATTTGGGGTGCCCTTCATAACGGGTATTGTACATCAATTCTCCCAGCGAGTGGCTTGTTCGGGCTATTGCCCATGAATGTATTTCATCGCCCCATATTTCATGGTAATGCACCAGGATAAATTCTACTATAAAAAAGATGAGCGAAAGAGCCATCGCCTCTATCAACTTCTTTCTCCCGGAAAGGTTTATCCCTGCTATTTTTGATACTGAAAATTCTATCATCAGGCTGTATTTTGCCGACCTGCCAACAAAAATAGAAATTCCCATTATTAAATTCCTTAAACTGATATGTATACTTTTATTTATGATTCTATATTTTAAATCCGCATCCCATCTCTCTTAGCTCTTATCTATTAACTTATCTTTAACATTGTATCTTTGTATTCAAACAAAGGAAGATTAAATGTCAGAAACTACTGAGGAGATACCCAAAGAAATAAATGGCATACGAAGCTGGGCGGAAGAAGACCGACCGAGGGAAAAGCTAATACTAAAAGGCTCCGTTGCCTTGTCTGATGCTGAATTATTAGCCATACTTATAGGTTCGGGTACACGCGGTGAATCGGCGGTGGATGTTTGTAAGTCGATTTTGAAAAATGTACACAATAACCTGAATGAGTTGGGAAAACTTTCAGTCTCGGACCTAAAAAAATATAAAGGTATTGGAGAAGCTAAAGCCATTACGATAGTGGCTGCCCTCGAACTTGCCAAAAGACGAAGAACAGCGGAAGTGATAGAGAAGGGAAAAATAACGAGCAGTAAAGACGTATATGAATATTTCCATCACTTGTCGGACTTGCACAATGAAGAGTTTTGGGTAATGTTCCTCAATAGGGCGAATAAAATAATTTCTACCCAAAAGGTTAGCCAGGGCGGTATTACAGGCACTGTGGCTGACATCCGGCTAATTCTAAAAAACGCATTGGATAATTTCTCCACCGGCATAGTGCTTTGCCATAACCATCCATCGGGAAACCTGATGCCCAGTAATGAAGACAAGGACCTTACCCAAAAAGTAAAACAGACTGCCAAACTGCTTGATATAAACGTTATGGACCATATCATTGTTTCTGACGCAGGTTACTTTAGCTTTGCCGATGAAGGTCTTTTATAAAACAACATGAAAATTTTAACCGTCATAGGTGCCCGCCCGCAAATTATTAAAGCGTCTGCTTTAAATAGGGCTATTAAAAATAGCCACAGTAATGAGATTCAAGAGGTCATACTCCACACAGGTCAGCATTATGATGAGCTAATGTCAGATGTGTTTTTCCGGGAAATGGATATAGCCGCACCCGATTATAACCTGAATACCCGCTCTGGATTACATGGCAAGCAAACCGCTTTAATGATAGATGGTATTGAAGAAATTGCCATGATTGAAAAGCCCGCTGCTATGGTTGTTTATGGAGATACTAATTCAACACTCGCGGCTGCCATAGCGGCATCAAAGCTAAAAATCCCCTTAGTCCATATTGAAGCAGGGCTGCGTTCATTCAACAAAATTATGCCGGAGGAAATCAACCGTATTGTTTGTGACCATTGCTCAACATTGCTTTTCACCCCTACTCTTGCAGGATATAATAATTTAATAAGGGAAGGATTTAATCCCAATAACGAATCTCCTTTTTCCATAAATAAACCGGGTATTTTTCATTGCGGGGATGTGATGTTCGACAATACACTGTATTTTTCTGATATTGCTGAAACAGCTTCGGGTGTGATTGACAGGCTGAATCTGCCTAAAAAAGAATTTTTACTGGTAACAATTCATCGTGACAGCAACACCGATGTTCCCGAAAGGTTAAATTCCATGCTATCTGCCATAAATGATATTAGTGTGGAGGAACAAATACCCATAGTATTTCCCATGCATCCGCGCACTACAGCTTCACTGGACAAAATAAACCCAGCCACGCTAAATCATCTAAAAGAGAATACATTATTTCATATAATTCCTCCGGCATCGTTTCTTGAAATGATTTTGCTGGAAAAAAGATGCACTATGATATATACCGATTCGGGTGGGGTACAAAAAGAGGCATTTTTCCTGCACAAACCATGCATAGTTTTACGCCCTGAAACAGAATGGGTAGAGTTAGTAGATTGCGGAAATTCCATATTAGCCGACGCTGATGGCAAGCGGATTAAAGGCGCTTACTACCATTTTACAGGAAAATCTGAAATCAGCCATCCTTCATTATATGGAGATGGAAATGCAGCGGGCTTTATATGCAATGAACTTGTGCGTAATTTTAAATAGACATGAGCGAATTATTGATTTATACACCGGAAATTACTCCACGGATTACTTATATTTTCCAACTGTTTTTTGACTCCCTGATAAAAACTCCATTTAGAATTACCAAGGATAGAGAGGTTTTTAAGGCTTATAACGGACCCAAACTAAATTATTCTGCTACTGTATTTTCTTCCGGTGAAATACAAATTATTCCGCATGGACTACTTACGGAAACGGGTATAAAAGGGCAAGAAGTAATTGTTTCAGAATGGAAAAATTTAAAAATCTTCTTTAGCTCTAATCAAGGTAGTATTCCTTTCGATGTTTTTTCAGCATCCTTTTATCTCATAACTCGTTATGAAGAATATCTTTCGGATAAACCCGACGAACATAATCGCTACCACCATAGCTATTGCCTGGCTTTTAAACATCATTTTCTAAATGAGCCGCTCATTAACCTTTGGGCAGAAGAATTGAAAAAGATAATCTGTTCAAAGTATCCTGATATTACATTTTCAGAAAATAAATTCTCTTTTCTTCCCACCATAGATATAGATGTTGCTTATGCTCATTTAGGTAGAACTATTGCTGTTACCATTGGCTCCTATCTCAAGGCTCTTTCTAAATTTCAAATTAAAACAGCCATTGAAAAGAAACTGGTCTGGCTTCATCTTGAAAAAGATCCTTATGATACATATGACTACCAGGAAAAGCTTTTTGAAAAATATGACATACAACCCATTTATTTTTTCCTTGCAGGAAAGCGCGGATACAACGACAATAATATTTCTCCTGAGGGTAACAGGTTTAAAAACCTTGTAAAAAGAATAAGTTCCTTTGCTAAAATTGGCATTCATCCTTCCTACCAATCGGAAAATAATCGCAAAACAGTAGCGGGTGAAATCAAAAAAGTGGAACAAAACATTTCTAAAAAAATAACCTGTTCACGCCAGCACTTTTTAAGAATAACTCTTCCCGACACCTATCGCTGCCTTACTGAACTTGGTATTACTGATGATTATAGCATGGCTTATGCTGGTGTCGCCGGTTTTAGGGCGAGTATTTGTACTCCATTTTTCTTTTATGACTTGAAGGCGGAAAAGACATTACCTCTTATCGTTCACCCCTGTGTTGTTATGGACGGCACGTTGAATGAATATCTTCACTTATCTACAACAGATGCACAGGTAATTACAAAAGAATTTTTAACTAAAGTGAAAAAATGCGGGGGCGAATTTATTTTTATCTGGCATAACCATAGCCTCAGTGAACAGGGCTATTGGAAGGGATGGAGAACAGTTTTTGAAAATATTCTTGAAGAAGGCGCCCGGTGATACAATATTTAAAACATATTGAAATTGACAAAAAAAAATGGGACCGGTGCATTGACAATTCTCCCAATGGCTTGATATATGCCTACTCCTGGTACCTTACCATAGTTTGCCAGGAATGGGATGCCCTGGTGGATGGTGACTATGAAAGTGTAATGCCTTTGCCAAAGGCTGAAAAATATACTTTTTCTTACTTGTATCCCCCACCTTTAACCCAACAATTGGGCGTTTTTTCATTACATGAAATTACTACAGAAAAAACGATGGAGTTTATTTCTGCTATTCCACTTCATTTTCGGTATATAGAAATGAACCTGAATGAAAAGAATCCAATTATTCCAGATATATTGGTATCAAAAAAACTGGTTACATACTTGCTTGATTTCACAAGGTCTTACTCCGAAATACTTTCCAACTATTCGACTCAAACAAAAAGAAATCTGAAAAAAGCATTCTCTTCATCCTTATCAATCGTCCAGTCTGCCCGTCCGGAAAAGATAATTACCCTATTCCAGGAAAACAGGGGAATGCAACACGAATTGCCCACTGCGTATTATAGTATCCTCCAAAAACTTATCGAAACCCTTTTAGAAAAAGGCTTAGCTAATTCAATCGGGATGAACAATAAATTTAATGAATTATGTGCAGGCGCATTTTTTATTAAAAGCAAGGACAGGGATATTTTTCTTTTTTCGGGGGCCAATGACAATGCTTATGAAACCCAGGCAATGACTTTGCTCATTAATTCTTATTTGGAAGAAAATGCCGGAAAAACAAAATGGTTTGACTTTGAAGGCTCTATGGACAAAGATTTAGCAAGGTTTTACAGTGGGTTTGGTTCTGAAATGGTGGAATACCGCCAAATCAGAAGAAATACGCTGCCTGCGCCTGTTAAGTGGTTGAAAGAAATGCAGTTCAGGGAAAAATCAGCCTGAAAAACTACCCGAGAAATCCGCTGAAATTATTATATTTTCATTAAAGATTAGTAAAATCATTATGCATTAACATGGAATTGATTATTTTTATATCCAAATTCTACGCCTATGAATTTTCTACCTGAAGTTATTGAACAGTATGTGGACTCTCATACCCGTGAGGAACCGGAAGCCCTGAAAAAGCTTAACCGGGAAACGTACGCTAAAGTATTAATGCCACAGATGCTTTCGGGCCATGTGCAGGGCCGCTTCCTGAAAATGATTAGTTGCATGGTGAACCCCGCAAATGTACTCGAAGTGGGCACCTTCACCGGCTATTCCTCCATTTGCCTTGCAGAAGGCTTACAGGAAGGTGGCATGGTACACACCATAGATATTAATGAAGAACTATTCCCTATGGTAATGCGCCATATTAAGGAGGCAGGGATGGAAAAGAAGATTAAAGCATATACCGGCAATGCTTTGACCATCATCCCTAACCTGAATATTATGTTCGACCTTGTATTTATTGATGCTGATAAAATTAATTATAGCAACTACTACGAACTCGCTATCCATAAACTAAGAAAGGGAGGCTTTATTCTTGCTGATAATGTATTATGGAGCGGAAAAGTAACAGACACCACCCGTAAACCCGATGAGGACACAAGAGCCATAATGTCCTATAATGATATGGTGAACGCAGACCCAAGAGTTGAAAATGTGCTGGTTCCAATACGCGATGGGGTAATGATTGCACGCAAGATTGTTTAATTTCTTCGCCATGAAACAATGGCTTTTATTTTTTATATTAATAGCTTTTTCTTCGATAGGAAAAACGCAAGGGGTGCAGCCGGATGATACCAACGCCCTGCTGAATGTTTCCGTAATAGACTACTTAAAAAGACCTATGCCAGGGGAAAAAATATCTTTTCTGTCAAAAAAAAATCATAAATCGTTTTCCGGAACTACCGATAGCTTAGGCAAATTTCATTTGCTTATTCCAAAGGATGCCGATTATGATGTGAAATATACCCAGTTTACTTCTGAAGCCGCTTACGACAATACCCTTTCGGTACCCAAAGGAGAAAACCAGTTACTTACATTCAATTATACGGTTCGGGTCCAGCTGCCTGAAAAATATACTCTCAACAATGTATTTTTCGATTTCAATAAAGCGACCCTTACCAGCGAATCTTTTAAGGAGTTAAATAAACTCACTTCCTTTATGAAAGCTCAAAAAACTATGGTTATCGAAGTAGCAGGCTATACCGATAATATAGGAACTGAAGATGCCAATCTAAAATTATCTCAGGAGCGGGCAGATGCTATTCGAGATTATTTATTGAAACACGGGGTGCATGAGCATAAAATTGTTTCCAAAGGGTACGGCTCTTCCGACCCGGTGGCTAACAACGATACCCCCGAAGGCAGAAAGCTGAACAGAAGAACAGAAATACACATTATAAAGCAGTAATTATACTGCCTTATTAAAACTACTTTATCCAAAAAATAGTAGTGTCCTTAGTGCCTTGTGGTAAAGAAAACTAACCATGCAGACCCTGGCTACACAAAGAAACATGGGGAAATAAAAAAGCGGTATGTTATTACACATACCCGGCAGTACATTTTCGGCTTTTAGCCAGCTTATATGGAGTAAAAAAGGACGGGAACGAGGGTCTGTATAGCAATATAAATGAGTAACTACAGGTATGTGTTTGAGAATGGCAGAAGGCAAAGAAGTAGCTTGTTGGAAGATACCGGCCAAATTCCACAACAATTACAATGAGCCTTAATTAATTGACGTTGCAAAACTAAAGGGGTACGGGGTAATTATAAGTAGCGACTTGTCAAATCTGAACTGTTAAAAGGGTTTTCTGTTTACCCGTTCATTTATAGCCCACGATTTAAATCCTTAATTACGCAGGACTATTTAAAATTATCAAATATGAGGCCCCAATAGAAAATGGGTTGCATTTAATGTCTTTTTGTATCTTTGTCACAAATTAGAAATATGCCTTCACCGCAGTTCAACAAGAAGATTACAACAAATCGTTGGTATACACTGACATACCAATCTACTCGGGCACTAAATGACGCAGAACATCATCAAGTAAAGCGTAAAATTGCGGAGATATTAGTTAATAATTTTACGATACAAGAAATCCACAGCTACGTTCACAGTAATATTGTGTTTGCAATAAATACCAATGTAGAGTCACAAGTATTTGACGAAATAGTTCAAAATTTGAACGCCCCTTTAATCAATTACGTACCAAGATTACATTTCAATATTGCGCTTGTGGCGAAAAATGATTCGAATGTTAATTTCATGTATATTGATGGGATTGATTCAATGAATTCTAATTTTTTAGCCTCTATTTCAGACATATTTCCGTATAATAGGCATTCTAATTTAGTCCGTCATTAGGATTGAAAAAAGCGCCATGCTTTAATTTATGTCTAACAGTTCTCTTTATAATAGAAACCTCAGTTCGAAACCAATTCCAGCGCAATTGAATTTTTTTTAGTGGAGACGAATGTCTATAATACCATTTATAGAATGGTTCTTGATTATTAAAAGCGTCAGAATGGTTCATATTACAAGTAGTCAATTTTTTTATAAATAGATGGGAAAAAGCAAACTTTCATATCAAGTTATACCAACGCCTCCAAGTCGGTTTCTTGTGAAAACCGACAAATAGTTATGCCAAAAATCATACTACATCATTTTTTCATAATTGAAATGAGTATTATAGAAAATATATTTATCCTTTATTAATTCGCATACAACTATAATGAATGAACTAATAAAATCGGGTATTCTAGCATTTACACGTATTTGTGCCCCTTTCTTATTAAATAAAGTAACCATTGCCCGAAAAATATTGTTTGCCAGGGCAGAAGCAATAAGGAAAACAGTATTTTCATTCATTTGCATAAATGGTGGCAACCGCCAGCCAAAATCATTTTTCATGAAATCAAATTTTCTTTCTGAATCACCTCTCTTATTGTACTCCAAGAGCAATTCTGTTGGTGTTTTGCTGAAATCGTTTGAAATTATAAGTTTATACTTATAATTTTTATGCCTCTTCCATTTACCCAATTTGTATGTACGATTCTCTGCTTTTAAGAGTTTTTTAGTTGCCAGTTCTTTCATTTTTTCTCTTGCCGCCAAACTACCTCTTGTTTGATGAATTGGCATTCTTGCTACAATTAGCCTATGTTTGGTACTTGAGCCATGCATTGCATAAGGTATATCAGCCAGTTCACAATCCATAAAATGATTAGCGGTTTCCAGTTCAGCCTTGTTCCATAATTTCCAGGTTTCGATTTCACTAGTCATTATTTTAAAGTTTTTGTTCAACTTGGCATGGATATTAAATTTTATGCCTCTGGAGTGTAGCATTTCCATTAAGGGTCGATTATATCCTGCTGCGTCGCATATAACTTTACCAACTCGTATCTTATACTTTGCCAATAAATCAAGGCACTGTTCCAGGCATTCCTTTATCTTAAACTCAGCGGAGGAATTACCATTCCGCATACTTATAAATACTGGCATACTACCTATAAGGCAAACCATTGGGTTGAAACCGTAGCGAGTTTTCTCGTAGGATAAATAGGCACCAGCGCAATCAGTCTCTATAAATGTAGCGTCTAAATCAATGGTATAGGATCGACCTTCAATCAAAGCACCCATTTGCTTGGTTGCTTTAATAAGCATTTCATTGAGTTTAATGTTCTCATTGTAATGAGTAATTGTTTCTTTTGGATTCTTCCAATGGGTTGTTACACCTCGTTCCTCAATTATCTCTGTCGCCAATTTCTTCATTACTCTTCCAAGTGTGTCATGGCTTGGCAGTTTCAAGTCTTTTATAAAAGACAATCGCTTCCGATATTTGGTTATATGGTCTAACCTATATCCACCGCATAGTGAAGTTAATATCCATGAAATGAATATATCCTCATACCCATAAGTAGCCTGGGTTACTCTTTTTCCAAGGCATGAGCGGATTGCCTGCGGAATTCTAAATTTGTTTATGGCTTTTAGAACGGGGACGATTCCACCATAGGGAGAAATATTTCTATTTACTTGAATCGCTTTCACCAGGTTCAGTTCTTAACTTTTATTTTTTTATAGTAAAATATGTCATGCCAATTCAGGACACAAACACTTACATATGTCTAAGGGAAGAAATTGAAAAATATTAAAATATTGGGCCATTGAGAGCCCATTTTTAACAATTTTC
This sequence comes from uncultured Bacteroidota bacterium, assembly GCA_963767125.1. Classification (GTDB taxonomy): domain Bacteria; phylum Bacteroidota; class Bacteroidia; order JABEUT01; family JABEUT01; genus JABEUT01. The sequence goes on from CAVYDB010000001.1 coordinate 46,001, forward strand.
CTGGTTTTTTAACAAATAATTTCTTGAAAAAGAAAACAAGGAAAGAAAGAGGAAAATATTAAAAATATATTATTCCTTTCCGGATTCAAATTTGGAAGATCTATATTTTGAGGTTGAAATTGCCCCTCTAAATACCTTTAAGCAGATGAGCCAACTTATCCATCTGAAGCGAATAAAATGTCTCTGCAATATTAGTTCCAATCCCCAACGGATTTAGACCCTCATAATCGTCATAGCAGAAATTACTCTTTATTACATATAAAGGATCAACCTCTGCGTCTAATGCTTGTTTTCCATCGTCACGCGTGATGACATATTCCACAATATGGTTATTTGCATAGAGCCAAGTTAAAAACATAAGCTTAGCAAAAGGCGAAGTGGGGTCATCTATCAGAGCTGAATAACACAGGGTTTCCGAGCAGGCTTCGCCTTGCAAAAGTTCGAAAAATTGGTTTCGTATTTCTAAAGGTATAGACAAGAAATCGAATTTATCAGGAACGGCTGTTCTGAGGAATGCCCGATATTCTCGCAGTGCCTTACTTCGCTCATAAGTTCGTTTTGCGAGATCATTAAAAGCCTCTCTTCCGATGCTCTTTATAGCTTCCTTAGCAAATAGTTTCGCAAGCTGTAGTGTTTCCCAATCTGGAATAACCGGCTTTCCGAAACCACCAATTTCATATTCATTCTCTCCTGTTTTTACTTTGGAGAGAATGGGAAACCGGGAAAATGCAGAGTCTAAACTTGCATTATGCCAAAGAATGTCCATTCTTTTCATCCATTTGCGTCTGCTGCAATAAGGTAATAGATGGTCATTTATTTCCAATCCAACGTTGTCTATTATATCGCTTAGATATATTTTTATATTTTCTTCACCATCATCAAAATTTAAAAGCATGTCATTTAGAAAGAAATTATTCATAATTCCATATTCTCGGAGTAGAATAGCTGTTCGAAAAAGAAACTCGAAAACTGACTTTTGGTCGAATAGGCGATTAATTCCCACCGCGTTCATCAGATTAAAAATCATTTTTGTTTTAGAGGTGGGTTCATTATCTCCATCCTTCAATTGCATTGGATCTTTTGTATAGTCTAAGTTTATGTAATAATGTATCATTGTTTAGGGGCATTTATCGGTTAATAAATTCTTTTGTAAAGTGTTAGAAGGGTAATCTCCTATCAAGTAGCTGTCTAAGATTAAAGCTCAAGTCCTTTGGTTTCGTACCCTCATGCATGATTATTTGACCGCCATATTTTTCCAGATTTTGGTAATAGGAAACAAAAACATGGAAGTACTGCTCAGGCGAAAGGTCAAAAAATTCGAGGATGCAGATAAAATTTGGAGAAGTGGGCTTCCTTTTAAGAACCCATGTACTGGCAGTTTCCATCCAATCTGCTGAAAATGCTTCAGACATTCTAAGTTGTGCTCCGTAATCAACTAAGTGTACCTCGGTACGCTTACCGTCAATCATTCCTTCGGAACAAAAAGTTAACACCGACGGCAAAATTTCATCATCTGGTAATCCATCAAGGTAGTCACATAACCGCTTTATTCTTTTTATATAAATATTTGCCATTCCGTAATCTGGTTTTTACTATTAATATTCTTGATATATTTCTGACTGCCATAGTTCATATTCCTCGCTTTCTATCATTTCCCGGTAATCTCTGAAAGCTTCTTTTAGAATTTCGTTCAAAGCAATCTTATCATTGCCGCAGTTTTTCTGGAATAGGTCTACTAATTCGTTTCCAAGTACAGCTTGGGCTTGTGGAATTGTAATCATCATTTTTTTATTAATTTATTTTTGGTTCTTTTTTTTGAAAGTGATGGGAAGGGACCGGGAACCGACCCCTTCTTCATCTTTTGGAAAGACTACATCTTTCTTATCAAATCGCATGGTGCATGGACAACACGCGATGGCACTATGACTCAAACGAAAATAGTTTTCCAAAGGACCTTTCAATCCTTCTAACAAAATTTAATAGAATAGGGGCTTAATCCTTCGATGCTGGAGTTTCGAGCATTGGAACTTCCCGAATTGCGGTTCCAGCAATTTCGCGGACGTTACCATAAAATTCAAGAGAATTGAACAAGATTTGTTCCATGATTTTCTCTCTTTTAGTCCACATTCTTTTCAGCGTAACTTGCTCTGATTGATGAGACTCTTTTATCGTTTGGAATCCATCAAGAATGGATTCAAATACATTTTTAAACGTTTCGCTTGTAAGGTAGGAATAGAGTTGTTCCATTTTGCTTTCACGCCCATCCTGTAATCTGACAACGGAGTGTAGTTTTAAAAGTGAATATCTCAGTGCCATCGACAATTCTCTGAAATAATTGAAGCTGCATATCCACACGCCGTCTTGCAGTGCACAGCGTTCTACATTTTTTGGTAAGGCGTTTGTAATAATTACTAATACATCTGCCTTTGCTTGCAAATTATCACTCTTGAATTTTGGAATCCAATCATTGCTCCATGATTTGGTATTCTTGCTTTCATAATATATTTTGCCGCAAACCTGACCTTCCGGGCTTTTCACAATTTGCATTACATCTGCACCATTGCTACCTTTTTTGGATTGGGTTATCTCATCAGTTGGGAAGGATTCTTGCAGAATTTTAATAATTTCCTGTTCTTGTAGTTCGCCCTGACGTTGGACAGAACCCTGATTTGCCCTGCGTAAAGCCTCATCAAGCTGCGATTTCAGGTCATCAATAATTTTCTCCTTTTCTCGCATTTGAAATAGAGAGCCTTGTTCTACTTCCTTTCGGATGGACTGCCGCGTCTGTTCAATCTCGTGACGAAAGTTGTCATTGACTTCGCTCATCACCGTCTCGTCGACGACGATTTCTTTTCCACAATGTGGGCATGTAATTTTTGGAATCTTTTTCATGGCACTTTTTTTTAAGGTTAATAATAGTTTCACAACCCCTCTTCCAGTGCCAGGAATTGAGTTTTAAAAACACCTTTCGGTGGTGTTTTCGAGAATGTTATACGTAATTTATAAACAAAGGTTACATATATGTAACTTTTTTAGATTTATATTTGGATAATTATATTGATTATCAGCACAATAAAATTATGACTAAAGAGGAGCATCTCTATTTGCAACAGTTGGGTAAACGAATAGCTTTACGGAGAAAAGAATTAAAAATTAAACAAACATCTTTGGGAGAGAAGGTTAAGTTGAGCCGCATTCACATATATAGAATTGAAAGAGGTCTGCACCCCACAACTATAATAGTTCTTAAAAGAATTGCCAAGGAATTGGGAATGTCAATTAGCGAATTGGTGGATGTTATTAAAGTAAAAAATTAAGCATACTTTTATCTCCTATGGCAAATAATAACATCATTCCAAGTGATAGACAATGTACTCTTATGGCAGCAATAATAGCTGATACTATTAAAAAACATACAAGAATTGGAGAACCTTTGGATATTTGCACTGAGAATTGGAAATTAGTACAATCAATAAATCCTTCTTTTACTAAAGAACCATTTATTCCCTCAATATTACTGATTTATGATTTTAAAACGGATATTCAATGCCATAAGGTTGCCATGATGGTTGCCAAAGCCATCGCAGCCAAACCCGTTCAAACAACAGAATTGAAGATGTTGGAAATTTCCAATCCCGACTTATTTAACGAACCTTCAGTAAGTGGTAGTGGACAGTACTTAATTTGCTATTACGGGATCGATTTAGATTGGCTAATTTATCAATGACGCACTCAATTATCTATTGGTTAGTTTTTGCAAACCTGACCAAAACTTCTCCTAAAGTTCTTTATTATTTTATTAATCAATTGAAGTTTGCCTTCTTTTGTTAAAAAATCTGATTCTTTAGTAGTAATAATGGATATAACCTTATGTAAGGTAATCATGTAAATATTCATGAACTTTATCCGTAGTTCGATAAACTGTTCTAATTCTTCAGAAGACATTATTGCTTTATTAGATGAATGTATAGGTTTCATGACTTTACTTTTTAGAATAAACAATACTTATTGATATTTTAAAATCAATAGTTATATTTTTGGTACTTATATACGTTGTAAGGCAAATTATTTGCAAATAATTGGAAACAAGGCTCTTATATCCTATCTTTTCTTAGAATTATTTTTCAAGCGTTCATTTTCAGCTTCAAGCATTTGGATATATTTTTCTTTATAGTCGTCGCCGTGGAAATGGATATTTTCGCCTTTTGTGCTTACGCTTTGAATAATCTTGTTATTAGAGACATTAAAAACTTGGGAGGCATCAAAATTCATAATTTGCGATAAATCCACTTCCAATATTTCAGCTATTTGCTGAACACGGGAAACAGTCAAATCCGTTTCACCCCGTTCAATTTTGCTATACCCACTCATGCTTAATTCCAGCTTCTCACACATGGTTTCGCGAGTGATGCTTTTTAACTCACGTAGTTTTTTGATATTTTCTCCAATGCTTAACATGAAGACAAAAGTAGAAAAATTATTCTATAAGTAGCAAAGAAGCCTTTTAAGTTGTAATAACATTATAAATCAGGTGCTTATTTTGTGACCATAAAATTTCATAAAAATGGCAATGACAGAGGTAACAATTAAAAAAATAGAAAAGGACGACAAATTTCACTCGTTGTTTATTGTGGAGGGAGATAAGACAGCTAAAATTGACACATTTGAAATGATACCATTTGCAGTAGAGATGCATAATAATACGTTTTTATTTAAGATTGGAAGCGGTAATTTAAAATACGACAATACGGAAGCTGGAGTTATTTGCGAATTATTTATTGATTTATTAGATAAGAAGTTATTTATAACAAAATGAAAATAATCAACTAACGACATGGCAACACAAGACCCAGTAGAACTATTAAAAGCAATGGACATTCTATTTGTCCCACAAAACTTTATTTATGTTGCTGGGCTAGGAAATAATATTACTGCAGTTGAATTGTTTTTAAAAGCAGGAATGAACGTTCATACTCAACATGATGGCAAGACTGCTTTATATGAATCATGTATTTCTGGCAATGAAGAAACTGTAAAACTTCTACTTGCAAATGGAGCTAATGCCAATTCTCCTTATATAGCCAACTCATCTGGATGGATACCATTAACAAGGGCTATTAAACAAAAAAATGAGGCAAAAGGATATCCTGCAAATATCATTAAACTTCTTTTAGAAAACAAAGCAGATTTTGAGGCAAAAGCCAATGGGCTTAATGCTATGGAATTAGCTATGAGTTATAAAGATAATGAGACGATAGAATTACTTAAAAAATATGGTGCAAAAGAGCCGTCAAAGGAAGAAATAGAACAATTAGAACAACACAAAATCAAAACTCAAAAGGACACGAAACAAGCAGAAAACAAACAAATAAAATCAAAACTCATTTCGTATGGAATAGCTGCCGCTATAATTATAGGGCTTATAATCTGGGCATATTCAGGAAGCGGAGGCGGGTCTTCAAGCAGTAGTTCTTCTTCCGGAAATTATAGTAGTTCGGAAAAAACCCACACATGTGTTTGGTGTGGTAAAACATATACCGGGGCGGGTTATTATCATATAGAGGATGAATGTGCGTCGACAGTGGCAGATTACGACCAATGTTGTTCTCAAAAGTGTTGCATGGATCAGTGGAATTCCACACACACACATTGACCATTTCTTCTCATGTTTATTGTCAAATAGATAAAGTCTTACTAAAAGCTCCACATTAAAACTCTTGTTGGTAATTCAAAAAAACCTTTATTTTCTTAGGGTTCTATGAAATTAAAGCGCATTCATTACCAGATAATTATGACATATATCTACAATTCATATTTATATCATACTCTCATCTCAAAAAATATTCTATATTTGATTTGTAAATTATAACTCTGGCGATTATATTTAGGTTCTTGCTTAAACACTCTATTTAAGATTCGACCTGTGCCTGCTAATATAAAGCCGATAAAATGTTAGTGGAAGCAATTGTTTAACTACTTTCTATTATCATATAGAAGGTAAAATTTCAGGTCGAATGAAGCACACACATAATAGTTTATCTGTTGTTATTTTAGATGATGACCCTGTATCGGTGTTATACCTTAAACATCTAATAAAAGTAACCAAATCGGCAAGGATAGCTGCAACATTTAATAGTCCTCAGAAGTTCTTGGAGGTTTACGAGGAGCTCAATTTTGATGTTTTACTACTTGATTGGGTAATGCCAGTATTTAGTGGGAAAGAAATTATAAAAACAGTAGGTGGTGAGCATTGTATCGTGAATACTGAGTCGAATCAGTTTTATGAACAAGCCATAAAATGCCACCCTATTGACATTCTGATTAAGCCGGTCGCAGAGAGACATCTGTTAGGTGCTTTGAACAAGGCGCGAAAGCTGAAAATAAATAATTCAAAATATAATGAACCAATAGAATCTTATACCTCTGCTAAGGAATTTGCTCTATTCCATACAAATGAAGGTGAGGCTAATGTCTTATTAAAAGACATCTTATTTGTTAGAACAATTAAGAGTTCACATGGAAATCTGGAGATGTTTCTTAAACCTGAAAGAAAATTATTATTAAAAGGATATGCGATAGAATATATTCTCGAAATTGCAGATTTTTTATTGCAACCCAACCAATCAGAATTGGTGTCTAATGAGGCTGTAGATATAATTGAACATAATTTAATACATTTAAAAGAAGTTTGTGATAAAAGCAAACAAATTACGATAAAATTAAGCAGGCATTATAGAGAAAATTTTCTATCACATATTCCATCAGCATAAATAAATCCTAAAGTATAATTATTAAAACTATAGTTTTTGAATTGCATTATAGTATCGTTTTTATGCATAATAGTCTCAAAAATATGCATGTTAGGATAGTCCTAATTTTCTATTAAGTTTATTCTAAACTTTGTGGTGTGAATTTGATTTCTAATTCTAAAAATACTTAGCCATGAAAAACAAATATTTATTAGCAGTAATCTTACTCATTTGTCGAACAGTTACAGTTAGTGCGCAGTTTACTGATTTACTTAACTTTATGGGGACCAGTGGAGCTGCCCCTTATGGCAGTTTAACAGTCTCTACTACCGGCGATACTATATTTGGTATGACTACATATGGTGGGGCATATAATCAAGGAAATATCTTTTCTTTTTCAGGCAGCGGGTATTCAGACTTATATGATTTCAGTGGCTTAGATGGAGCTTATCCTTTTGGCTCAATAACACTTTCCGTTACCGGAGATACCTTATTTGGAATGTCATCTTCTGGGGGAATTTATAATGACGGGAATATTTTCTCAATCATAGAGGATGGAAGTGGATTTACCGACCTTTATGACTTTAGCGGTACAGATGGTGCTTATCCTTATGGTTCGCTAACGCGTTCAATTACAGGAGATTCTTTGTTTGGTATGACTTCGGACGGTGGCACTTCAAGTTATGGCAATGTCTTTTGTATTACAACTAGTGGCGGAAGCTATGCTGACTTGCTTGACTTCAACGGGGTAGATGGTGAATATCCTTATGGATCGCTAGTGCTTTCAAAAGGATATTTATTCGGCATGACATCACAAGGCGGAACTTCAAGCTATGGTAATCTTTTTGTTATTAGTACAAATACATTTGGACATGCTGACCTTTTTGATTTTAATGGTTTAAACGGTTCATTTCCATATGGTTCTCTGACCAAATCGGTTAGCGGTGACTCATTATTTGGATTTACCTCGGAAGGTGGATGGGATGGAGACGGTGATATCTTTGCCTATATACCAGGTACCGGATTCAGAGGTCTGTATAGCTTCAATGGCACTGATGGCAATTATCCAAACGGCGATTTAATTGTTTCCGGCAGAAAACTATATGGAATGTCAACATTAGGAGGAGGAAGCGGTGATGGGAATATATTTTCTATGTTCACTGATGGCAGCAGTTATGTAGATATATTTGAATTTTCCGGAAGTACGGGTGAATTTCCTTATGGCTCATTAACATTTCTTAATAATAATAGTACTAAGTTCGTGGGAATGACTTCACAGGGCGGGGCTTATACTTATGGAATAATTTTCAAGTATGATATTTTGTCGGCCAGCGGACTAACCCTTAATAATGTAACATGTTTGAGCGGTAGTGTTGGTGTTGCAAAAGCTTTAGTAATGGGAGGTGTTAGTCCTTATAACTACAATTGGAGTCCGGGTTATTGCACTACACAAATATATAATGGACTATCAGCTGGTTCATATACTGTAGTAGTAACGGATAGGGTGGGGAGCCGTGCTACTTCTGTAGCAGTAATTAGCGGAGTATCTGTTTCAATCTCTAATGTTACCAATGTTATTTGTAACGGGGGAACCGATGGCGCTATTACAGCAACTCTTTCAGGCGGTATAGCTCCTTATGCATTTACCTGGTCAGGTGGAATAGGTGGAGCGACCATAGACACAAGATTATCTGCTGGAACTTATACCGTAACCGTAACAGATAGTTGCGGAGCTACTGCAACCGCCTCTGCAATTGTAACCCAGCCTTCATTGTTGCGCGATAGTATTGTTACTTCCGCCACGGTAAATGTATTGACCTATGGAGGACACAACGGGAGCGCAACTGTTGGAGTGACGGGTGGAACATCGCCATATAATTACCTGTGGATTCCAGGTGGAGAAACAACAGCAGCTGCGACCACTTTAATAGCCGGAGTCTATACCGTGACTGTTACTGATGATAATGGCTGTAATAGCACAGCTTCTATAACCATTACCCAGCCTTCCGGTCCCATAACTGCCATTCCAATTTCTTCAGATACCTGTATATATAGTGATACTATGTCAACCAGGGAAAGATGGTATGTTGTAACACCTGATTCCTCTTCCATGAGTATTACCATAACCAATTTGACCCCAACAGGGGGGCATATACATGATGTTATGGTAATTGAAGGTATGTTTCCTCACACATTTCCCCTTGCCCCAGTCGCTTCACTTCACAATGATACGTCAAGCGTACCTATTAGCATAACCCTCAATGATTTATTTGTCGGGATACCTATTTATATTTCTATTAGCCGTGGACACAATTTGGCAGGCTGTGCAGGTTGTTCGCCATTAAGTACCGCAGAGTATAATTTATGTACTCAAAACTTAACTGCCCCAATCCGGACAGTGGATGCCAATGGAAATGTTTTTTACAATGGGGGACCCCAATATAAGGCGAACCAGGTGATAATAAAGTTTATGGATTCTACACTGATATTGAGTATAATTAATAATCCCAGTATAGTATCGGGGACATTATCTACTTTTCTTAGGTCTGCGCAATACACGAGTATTGTTGGTTACCTCACTGCTTTTGGAGTTTCTTCGACTACTATTTCAGGAATAACACTACAAAAGATATTTCCAACTTTTACTCTTGCAGACTCCGTTACTACAAGCTTACAAGGTAAACTAGTGCATAATATTGACCTTTGGGCTACTTTTTTAATGACCTTCCCATCAGGTCCTACGTCAACCCCTCTTCCCTATAGCGAAGTGCAAATAAGTCGTCTACTCAGCCTTATTAATGGTGTAGGATATGCTGAACCCAATCCAATCGGAAAATTATCTTCTGCACCGAATGATTCATATTTCAGTGGTCAATATAATTTAAGTGCGGGCGGCGGGTATACTGATTGTGATATTAATGTAATTCCTGCTTGGACTTTTTCAACTGGGGATCCAAGCTATGGTATAGGAGTTTTTGATGCCGGAATTGACGAAACCCATTATGATTTTAATGACGGTACATACAGTAATATTAACTCAAGCAATGGATATGATTATTTTTATACTGGTGGCAGAGTTTTAACCCCGCCTTATACTACTTCTTATCATGGAACCTGCGTAGCCGGAATTGTTGCTGGAATAAGAGATAATAGCTATGGAATAGCCGGGGTGGCAGGAGGTGATGAAGTAAATGGAGACCCTGGATGTTCACTTTATGATATGAAAATAACTGATGGGACAAACTATGCTTCTGGAGCCCTGATAGATCAAGCCATACAAGAAGGATGGTCAACTTATAGTGAAAATATTATGAACCATTCATGGGGAACAATAAACTACAGCAACGCATTTCGTGATGCAGTCTCAACGGTTGACCATAATGGAGTTGTATTTGTGGCTGCAAGGGGAAACTATCCAGACTTCACACCAATTAATGAACCAATATATCCTGCATGTCTTGGGGGCGATCAAGATTACCTATCAATTTCTGTGGGCTCAGGTGGATTAGATGGTCAATGGTTAACGACGACAAATAGCTACCCCACTGACGGAACATTGCAATCCATGACACAATTTGTAAATATAATAGCCCCAGGGTCAAATGGCTTAGTATTAGGCTCTCAAGCATTTTCTACATCTGATGCCATCCCTTTCAATGGTGCTTCTGCTGCAGCGCCCCAGGTTTCAGGAGTCGTCGGGCTTATGGATTCTTATTTAAACACCTCTTTATGTATTGAAGATGCAACAAATTTAATTGAAATGTTTGCAACCCCTACTACAGTATCCGGTCAAACTACTTTTCCCAATGATTATTCAGGTTATGGAAGATTAAATGCTGGATGGGTTTTAGCTAATTTGCAATCTCCAAATACCCTTAACCATTTTGCATCTAATGACGGTTCATGCACTGTAGCACTTACATCTATAACAGTTGAAAACAGTATTTCTATAAATTTACCTGAACCTCTGAATGGATTAGCAGCGGGGACTTATAATAATGTAAATGTTTCCGATTATCAATTTACTTTAAGCTATTCCTTGCCAGGTCCTATTCTATCGAATTCAAATAATCCTGGCTATTGGCCAAGGTTTAGCTCTACCTATGGATTAAGCAACGTATACCCGGCTATGGATGTAGATAATTGGTGCAATATTGTTTCATGTAATACAACACAAGCGGTAGTAAGTACCTATGTATACGATATTCCAATAACAGGTTCCCCTGATGTATTTTTGCCGGTTGACCTTTCACAGATTGCAGTTGCTATAACTATATTTACTGGGAATGAACAAATTGATCCTGTATCAGTGCCTAAAATTTTGAACTCAAAACTCAATGCTGATATTTACCCTAATCCGGCTAACGAATTCACTAACATTGACTACTCTCTAACTCATGCTTCATACGTTAAAATAACAATTTATAGTAGTTCAGGAGCACTTATTGAAGAATTTGTTAATAATAATGATGTCGCAGGATTTCATCAAAAAAATATATCACTTTCCGGCTTTTCATCCGGATTGTATTTGGTAGAGATAGTAGCGGATAACTTAATAGCCCAGAAAAAGTTGTTAGTTATAAAATGATATATTTGCTTATCTAGCAGACATATAATGCGTAGGATTAAATCTGTATTTCTGACCATATTGCCCTCTATAATTTTAGGAGGGCTAAATGCCCAGGACTTGCGAACTATAGTTGATGGGAATAATAGGTTTGCTTTTCAATTATATGCCAGTATAAAAGATACAAATAATCTGTTTTGTTCTCCATTTAGTATTTCAACTGCTTTGGCGATGACTTATGCGGGTGCAAGGGGGAAAACAGAAGAACAAATAAGCAAAACGCTGAATTTTAGCCCTGACCAAAATACATTTCACATAAGCTACAAAAGCTTACTCGAAAGTATAGACGGCGATAGTACATCAGTAATACTTGACCTATCTAATTCTTTGTGGGCGGAACAGTCTTGTGATTTTTTTAACCCGTTTCTCAATATAGTAAAAACCGATTATTTATCTGAATTAAATAAGGTTGATTTTAAATCCTTAGATGGTGGGGCAAGAGCAGTAGAGAAAATAAACGAATGGGTGAAGCAAAAAACACGGAATAAAATTAAAAATACAATAGGTGAGTTAGATGCAGGTACACGATTAATTTTGATTAATGCCATTTATTTTAAAGGAAAATGGCAAGATGAGTTTCCTATAAATGACTCCAGAGAACAACTTTTTAAGATTGAAAACGGTAGAAAAGTTTCTGCAATGTTCATGCACTTGAAAGATAGTTTTAGTTATTACGAAACACCTTTCATAAAAGCAATACGAATACCATACAAGGGCAAAAATATATCCATGCTTATTTTTTTGCCTAATGGTGCGTTCACTATTAGGCAATTAGAAGATTCTCTTTCTTATTCATTTTATTTGAACAACATCCGTTTTCTCAAATATGAGAAGGTTTTTCTTACACTACCCAAATTCAATATGACAAAAACTTTTGACTTGAGCACTATGCTTTCAAAAATGGGTATGACGGATGCCTTTACTGACAATGCTGATTTTTCAGGAATGTCCGATATGAAATTAAAGATAAACAAAATTTTGCATAAAGCATACATAGATGTTTCAGAGGAGGGTACAGAAGCAACTACGGTTACTACTGTTGAGATTGCAGTCACCTCGCCCGAACAGTTTCCATTTTTTTCCGCTGACCATCCATTTATTTTTTTTATTATTGATAATGCCACAGGGTGTATACTATTTATGGGTAAAATAATGAATCCAAATTAATACTCGATAAGTATTTTATTTAAAATAGCATAGTTATGAAAAAAATACTATTTCCTCTGTTTTTAGTTCTTAGCTCATCGCTTTTCATTTTCTGTAATGCCCAATCTGGTAATATTAACACAGTTGTTGGAAATGGCAGCGCGATTGACAGTGGGGACAATGGATTGGCCATAAATGCCTCGCTAAATTGGCCAGAAGGAGCTACCGTTGATGATTCGGGTAATGTTTATATCATAGAATTCAATGAAAGTCCCAGAGTCCGCAAAATAAATACTTCAGGTATTATCTCTACGGTTGTAGGAAATGGAATACAAGGCTCCAGTGGAGATGGGGGACCTGCTACGGCTGCTGAACTAAATTATCCAACAGATGGTTGCACAGATGCTAAAGGAAATTTATATATTGCAGATTGTGAGAACCAGGTAATTCGCAAAGTTGATATTAAAACGGGAATTATAAATAAAATAGCGGGAATTTACGGCTGCGGTTGCAGTGGCGGAGACGGAGGACCTGCCACAGCTGGTGGGCTAAATTTTCCGATGGGAGTATTTGTAGATAAAACAGGTAATCTTTATATTGCAGATCATACCAATAACCGGATTCGTAAGATAGATACTTCACAAATAATTACTACTATAGCTGGCACGGGAAGACAGGGACTTAGCGGAGATGGAGGACCCGCTATAGCTGCCGACTTATATTACCCTACGGGTGTTTGTACGGATACCTTAGGAAATGTTTTCTTTGCTGACACATATAATCAGCGAGTACGAAAAGTAAGTACTTCAACAGGTATTATTTCAACTGTAGCCGGTAGTGGAAATGGATATTCGGGTGCCGGATATGGCGGAGATGGTGGTCTAGCTACTTTAGCAGAATTACATTACCCAAAAAGTGTATTCATTGATAAAACAAGCAATATTTATATTGCGGATGAGTTTAATAACAGGATACGTGAAGTTGATGTTTCGGGGATAATAACTACAATCGCAGGTGATGGAGTCCAAGGGTTTAGTGGAGACGGTGGTCAGGCAGTATTTGCTGAACTGAATTTGCCCTGTGCAATTGCACTTGATACATTAAATAATATTTTTATTGTTGATGGTCCAAATATGAGGCTTCGGAAAGTAAATGCTTTAGCAACGGGAATAAATTCAATTAATAATAAAAATTCTTTTTCTCTTTATCCAAATCCAAGTAATGGTAAATTTACTTTATCATTGTCAAATATAACAGATGAATGTTATATCGAAATGTATAATATCCTTGGTGAGAAAATGTATTCTCAATGCAACATTCAACATCCGACATTCAACATTGATATTTCTTCACAGCCAAGTGGGGTTTATCTTTACAAGGTTTTAAAAGAAAATGGCAGTTTGGTTGGAGAGGGGAAAATACTTGTTAGTAAATAGATTATGGAAAACAACAAATAATAATGTCCTAAAATATTGTCATTTTTTCATGCGACAAAAGGATACCAACTCAGATTCTTCACTGGAAATATGTCAGTTTGTTATTAAAAGGGCACCTTTTTCAAAAATATACTTTATTTTAACTTCATCACCTTATAATGCCGTACATCTTACTTCAATTTTTTGGTTCTAAAATTGTTTTGGAATCGTATAGTGCAATATAAATATCCTTTATCCCTTGGATTATCATTAAACTAAAAGGTTGAGATAATCTACTCTTATTGAATTGCTCAATAGTCATATGTCTATCCTGACCTGAAGGTGTGGGGTAATCTTCAGGATGCGTATGCCACTCACCAACATAGAACATTTTACCTGCACTATTCTCAAACTCGTAGTCCACAATAATTTGTGCAGCATTTTTGTCACGAATAAAACTCGTGCGAGTTGCCTTATCAAACTTATTAGGCACAGATGCTTTCACCACATAAATTGTCTTACCTTCTACTGAGCCAAGTAAAATTCCACCGGCTTCATTTTTGTGAAGTTCATCCTGTACATAATTCTTAAATACGGCCAATGCACTTTCACTAAGAACTACTCTATAATCACCAATTAAAAAACTCAGTCGCACAGTTTTTATTTCCTGATATTCTTTTGTTCTTAGATATCCCATAATCTTTTTTACAATAGTATAAGCCTTCATGTCAAAAAATAAATAGTAAATCAATAAACTAGTAAACTCCCTGGGCTGTTTTTTTGCCCAATATCAGACAATTCTATGCCCAATTTGGATACCATCTCCGTATCACCAACCCATGATAAACACCAGCTTTTTTCATCTGTTTTATCCATTGTTTGGCATATTTTAGGGAAAATGGCTGCTAAGAAACTCACAACGCTTTCAGAAGAGTAAGGAGTATAAGATGTATTACAACCTGCTTCCTGTATTTTAAATAGTGCATTAATAGTATAAGCCCTCTCGCTAATTATATTATACTTAAACACAGTTTCATCATTAAAAAATTCACCAAACCTATTATCTTTCGGGTTAATATACAGTACGTGCCCTCCTGCTAAATATGGTTCAATCCAGATATAAAATACAGGCTTTATTATTTTGCCTGCCATTTGTTGTTCATTTATCCATCTTTCGTGGTTGAATTTACCTATTGCGATAAATATGAAATCTGAAATATTAATGAGATCAGCCTCTTCGTTTATACACTTTACAACAGAATTGGGTCTAACATGTATTTTCTTTAACGGCATCTTCTGCTGTATAAATTCAGACATTGCTTTTGCCTTATTCTGTCCTGTGGAGAAAAAGCCTAACAAATGTCTGCCAATGTTATCAATAGATAACACATCAAAATCAATGAAAGTATACTCTTCTACCCTTAATGAATTTAGAAAATGGGTCAAGTTAGAACCAATACTACCCAACCCTGCAACGGTAATGTTTAATTTCCTTTTTTCTTCCATTTTTCCTTCTGTTCTAATTAAGAGCCTCTGTTTTGTGAAAATATTGGGTAATATTCTTTGCGCATATTTTGAAACTTCTGGTTGAGAAGACATCACATCGTAAGATTTCATTATACCTGGCCTAAAACCTGGTTTGTTCGTATTGAGCTCATAAATTACAAATCCTAAGTAATAATCGACATCTTTTACCTTTCTTCGAGAAAAAATGAATTTTGGAAAGGTTGGAGTATTAATAAATTTTCTAAAATTTGAAAAGATTGTATTACCTTGTGTCTTGACTTGTTCTATAATTTGTTTATACTGGATGCCAAATGGCGGAGTGCGTAAATTCCAGTCACCTACAAAAAAAGCAGCTCTTTCCTGATAGTTAATCGACAGATTGTTAAAAGCCGATAGAATTTGAAGGTGCGAGTTACCATAGGCATGCAAAAATAAGCAGTAACCTCCTGAAATATTAGGGTAAAACACTACACCTATATGCTCTTCTATTATTGGCTCATCTATAATTGAATAAAACCCTGGAAGTAGGGACTCTTCATGCTCATACTTATGTTCCCAATACGAAATGAACTCCGCCTCAAAATCCGCAATGTTTTCTTTTCGTACTCCTTTTTCTATTACTTTTTTCGCTTCTTTTATACATTTTTCAACCACTGTTTCAGGTGAATCAGGGTTAGGCAAAGTTAAGTCTGGATCTACAATGCATACGTTGCAATCGGTTACATGAGGCAAATACTTAGTCTTTTGATAGTATTCTTTTGAAATAAAAACCTTTGGAAAAGTTAGAGGGAAATCAGGTTCAAATAATAAATACAACTTTATTACGTCCGGTGAATTGACGGGCAACGGAATTTCGGTTTCAACTTCCCATAACTCTCCAATGTATGGCTGGGGTAGGACTTCATTTTTTTCAGCCTCACTTAATACCCTAATCGTGTTATCCCTACTATTATATCGTAAAGCCCTTGTCCTAGCTTCGTCAAAATCTATCATTACGCTGTCCGATGAGGTGCTCCAATAAAAGGTTTTTTACTTTGTACCTCAGCGCCTTCAGGCATATCTATTGCTAAAGCGCATGAAAATCTATCTCCAAAATATCTCTGCCACTTATAACAAGCCTCCTTTTGATTTGGGTTATTTATTGCTTGTTCTGCCGATTGAATAAAACCCTCCAGGTCCTTCTTAAATATTGCTTTATCCTCGGACTTATCATCCTGCATTATATTTTCAACTTTTGTGGTAGGTCGTATGCACTGAATCCCATATTTGTTGAAGTAGGTATTAACGCCCTTCAAAACCTGCAAAAACGCCTTGTCGTCTCTTGGATCTAGCTCAAAATTTTCGGCCGTCAATATTGATAGCACAATACCCGGTGGCATATACCTGCCATTCTTTTTATAATCGCCCCATCCCTTTAGATACCTGACTATTCGTCTTAATTGGTGATCATCCTTCCGAATAGTCTTCGCCCAAGAAAAATACCTGTCTTCCAAAGCTTCGTAGATGAATGCTTTTTCAAACTTGGATTGAAGTATCTTGTTTTCAAACCATTCAATAAAATCTATTGGATTACTTTCAACCCAGCCTTCTTTTTTATGCGCTAGATATGGCTTTTCAATGCTCGTACCATAATATATGGGTAAATCAACGTGAAAACCGCTAGTGAAACTTCTCCAAGCATTGTACTTAACCCGTACACAAGTATCTTTTTGCTCAATTGTTCCATCCTCACCAAAGTCCTTCAGAGATTTAACAACAAATTGATGAAATGCATCCGGCTTAGCAACCTTATCTACAGAATTTTCACCAATGAAATAAATGCCCTCATCTAAATCATAATCCTTGTTCTGTGGATCAATAATGGTGTCCATTACAAAAGAGCCTTGAGTACGGAAATCGATTTTTAAACCCGGTTCGTTTAGGGCATTAAAGCCTTGGGTTATTTTTCTAATTAGATTAATTCTTTTTTCTTCCAATTCAGCCCGATCTTTTTCTTGGAGCCTGATTGTAGAATTGTAATCCTCAAAGAGCTTGTGACAATTTGCCATGATATTATATATTAAAATTTGCCATTGAGGGTTTTCGAAATAAATTTTACTTCTATTTCCCCTCTGGTTTGTGGCTGGCGATTAGTAAAGTAATGCCCGATCAGTTTATTTTGCCTTCTGTCTTTACCCGGAAGGAACCGTAGTTTGTTTGTGCCCTCGTGAATAGGTAAACTACCAGTAAGTTTTGTTCCGCCATTTTGGTAGAACATATAAATTTCATAAAAACCATCTTCTCCTCTCTTGATATCTTCTACCAAACTGGAAGAAGACGTGCTTTCATTTGCACCATCACTAAAATATGATAGAACTTTTACTTTAGAAGCCGTTTGAGTTACTTCTATAAAGCAGGATTTCTCCTTGTTTTTATCTTCCCGGATATATCTAATACAACCTTTGTATCTTCCGGAAATATTTGGAACGTCAACCAGAAAGCCGAAAAAAGGTATTTTCCATAAGAAGTTATCGTAAAGAGCAAAGAGTCCCGTCAGAGCTGCTATAGTGGTTGGCGCTTCGAAATGTTCGGCTATTACAGGATAAGATATGAAAAACGGTTTTACCCATAAATCCAAAACCCAGCTTATGAGACCTGACAGAAATATGATTACTATTACTAGTAGAGTAGGTTTGTAATATTTAAAGGTCATACTTTTAATTTATTGATTCTTTCCTTTTGTGTCCATATGTGTTCTATATCAAGATATTAACAATTTGTCTTTACAAAATGTTAATTTATTTTTTTTCGGGCTTAACAGCTATTAGGTATTTTCGTTCTATCTTTGCAATATGAAGGATGCTGAATATTTTGGTTCGACAAAGATACATAATATTATTTTGTCACACACATGATACAATTCTTTTCTTATAAACTTATTAACAATGGAAACAACCCTTAACACCAGTTTATTGGCAGGAATGCTGAAAAATAAAAGAGCAGACAAAGGATTAAGAGCTGTAGCTGAAGAAATTGGCAATGTAAGCCACGCTACATTAGCAAGGATAGAGCAGGGTAAAGTGCCGGATGTTGATACCTTCATTAAAATTTGCAAATGGCTGAATGTATCGACTGAGACTTTTATAATAAACAATTCCATGAAGCAGAGTACATCTGCCAAGGATTTGGCTATTGCACAGCTTCGTGCTGATAGGGAGCTAACTAAGGATACCTTACAAATGCTTGTAAAGATGATAGACATGGCGTATTCAGCAAAATGAATTACTCTTGGCAACCAAAGGCAATCTTAAACGGGGCTTTAAAGCCAATGCTGAACGCTTAGCTGTTGAATATCGCGAGAAACTTGGATTGAATCCTTGTGCCCCGTTACCAGCCTCTAAGCTTGCTGAATTTTTAAAAATACATATCTATCCTGCCACTGAATTTCTAACATCGAACTCAGAGATAGCTTCTATATCGGGCAATAATGGATTTGACTGCCGATGGAGTGCATTAAAAATGCAAACTGAAGCGGGCAATATTATTATTATACATAATCCATTTCATTCTAGTGGTAGACAACAAAGCGATATAATGCATGAATTAGCTCATATTATTTGCAAACATGAAAATGACCTTAAAAAATATAATTTCACAATTCCTTCTGGAATGCGCATTTTTAATGATGAGCAAGAAGAAGAAGCTAAATGCTTAGGTTCAACTTTACAGTTGTCTTCCCCCTGTTTGCTTTGGGCTGCAAAAAATGAAATGCAAACTGAAACAATTGCAACCTATTTCGATGCTACAGTTGAAATGGTTAATTACAGAATGAACATAACTGGAATTGCTAAACGAGCTGGTTTTAGAAAACGTGCATAGTGTCATAATTATAAGGCAAACAATGGAATTAAATATGCCGAATACTATTTGAAAGTGGTACGCCATTCAAAGGTAAAGTATTATTTTTTAAAGTACCTAAAGAGTTCAAAGGAAATTTAATTTATTTGGAAAATTGGAAATGGAGCTAATCGTTCCATGTTGATTCCCTGTGTATTAGGTTCATTCTGTTTCAATTATACCCAAACCCTACGACCTGCGTAGTTAAGGATTTAAATCGTGGGCTGTAATAAAACCCTGTTGGCAGGAATGGTTTTAACCATTTGAGGAATGATAATAGCAGGAAATAACAGGTATATTTGCATATATTTTTACTTTCTATGACTATAAAAACTCATATTAAAAGAATTGTTTTACTCACTGCCTTAGCTTTTACAACAATGGGTGCATATGCGCAGGATATGACAATTCAGCAAACAGTAGATTATATAAATAATAATATTGATTCAAAACATAAAATTCGATTGGATTCTAATGGCAAGTTGAGCATTATAAATCATGAAAATTCTAATGATTTTGAAAACTATACTATTACTTCATTTTATTTACTAAAGGTAAAAATATCAACTAACGATGGTTCGCCGTCAACTTCTTATAGTATCAATTTTGAATGTCAAGAGTATCCTGATAATTGCATTCAAGCAGATTATTATGGGGGAGAACCCAGAACCTATATAGACAAAAGCACAACTCTATTTGTTGAGGGGGTAAAACAACAAAGAATATTTAACGCTTTTGACCATTTGAAGGATTTAGTTGGAACTGAAGAAAGGTTCCAACATCCATATGACCCTGACCCTTTTTCCAATGTCAATTATAAAAAGCCCAACGTAGTTAATAAAACCAATCAGCATGATTCTAAATCACCTATTGATGCTATTCCCATGATCAGAAGCCAGAATGGATTATACGAGATACCTGTAACTATCAATGGGGTACTTAAAATTGATTTTATTCTTGATTCAGGTGCCTCGGATGTTAGTATTTCTTCTGATGTTGCCCTAACCTTAATAAAAACAGGAACAGTTAAAGAAAGTGATTTTATTGGTTCTGAAATCTATACTTTTGCTGATGGAAGTAAAGCCACGAGTAGGGTTTTTATTATTAGGAAACTGACA
Source organism: uncultured Bacteroidota bacterium (assembly GCA_963767125.1). Classification (GTDB taxonomy): domain Bacteria; phylum Bacteroidota; class Bacteroidia; order JABEUT01; family JABEUT01; genus JABEUT01. The sequence goes on from CAVYDB010000001.1 coordinate 66,438, forward strand.
ATAGGTAATCACGTAATTTATAATGTTAGGGCATCAATTACTGAATCTATTGATGCCCCTATGTTATTGGGGCAAAGTGTACTATCGAGATTTGGGAAAATGGTAGTTGACAATGATTCTCATACCTTAAAATTTGAAAAGTAAAGTAGGCTCCTCGTATGGAACTGAAAGCCAATTCCAAAGCCTATTTCTACAAACAGTAGGCTCCTACGGAGCCATTATTGTTATTCCCCCGTCGGTTCCCCTTCGCTTGGCGCTATATCTGTATTCGCTGCACCATTCTCACCAGTGCCTTCCCCACCTTCCAAAGCCTCTTCCACTTCAGCGACTTCCGGGTCAGCTTCAATTTGGGTAACGGCGGCAATGGTGTCATTGCCTTTAAGGTTAATAAGTTTTACACCCTGGGTTACCCTGCCTACCACGCGGAGGGCAGAGACAGGGAGTCGTATGGCAATACCGGAGCGGTTAATTATCATCAGTTGGTCTTTGTCAGTCACATTCTTTATAGCTATCAGGCTGCCTGTTTTTTCAGTTACGTTAAGTGCTTTCACGCCTTTGCCGCCCCGGTTGGTTATACGGTAATCTTCCACATCAGAGCGTTTGCCGTAGCCATTTTCCGATACTACTAATACGTGAGAAGTAACATCAGGAATACAAATCATACCTATTACTTCGTCTTTTTCTCCTGTAATCCGTATGCCACGCACCCCGGAAGCATTTCTACCCATAGGGCGTACTTTCGATTCATTAAAGCGTATAGCCCTGCCCGATTTGAGTGCCATAATCATCTCATCTTTCCCCGAGGTGAGGCGAGCCTCTAAAAGTTCGTCACCTTCGCGAATGGTAACGGCATTAATACCGTTTTGTCTCGGTCTGGAATAAGCCTCCAATGAGGTTTTCTTAATAATACCCTTCTTGGTGCAAAGGATGATGAAGTTGTTATTTATATAATCAACATCCGAAAGGTTCTTAACATTGATATATGCCATAATCTTATCACCGGGAGCTAAGCTAAGCAGGTTTTGAACGGCTCTGCCCTTCGTATTCTTTGCTCCTTCAGGAACTTCAAAAGCCCGCATCCAGTAACATTTGCCTTGCAAGGTAAAGAACAGCAGGTAATTATGGTTAGTAGCGGTGAACATGTGCTCCAAAAAGTCCTCTTCCCTTGCTTCCGCAGCTTTGGAGCCTCTTCCGCCGCGGCTTTGCAGCCTGTATTCGGAAAGAGCGGTACGCTTGATGTATCCAAGGTGAGAAATGGTTATTACCACATCTTCATCGGCAATAACATCTTCCATACGGAAATCGGCTCCGGCATGAACCCAATCGGTTTTCCGTTCATCGCCATATTTTTCCTTAATTTCCTCTAATTCCTTTTTGATAATTTCCTTACGCCGCTCTTTATTTTCAGGTTTCAGAATATCTTTCAAGTCGTTAATCAAGTTCATCAGTTCATCGTATTCAGCCTGTAATTTATCTCTTTCCAATCCTGTCAATGTACGCAGACGCATATCCAAAATAGCCTTAGACTGAATTTCATCTAACTGGAAGTTGCTCATCAATTGGGTTTGAGCTATTTCAGGGGTCTGTGATTCACGAATAATGCGGATAACCTCATCCATGTGGTCGAGGGCTATCAATAACCCTCTTAATATATGGGCGCGAGCTTCCGCTTTTCTAAGTTCAAATTGGGTACGTCGGACAATAACTTCGTGACGATGAATAACAAAGTGCCCCAACATCTCTTTGAGATTAAGGGTAAGGGGTCTCAGGTTCTGAAGTTTACCTTCCTTAATTTCAGTATCTATGGTGAAAATATCATTGGAATTGATTTTCTCATGTCTTTCGAGATTTATCAATGCCACATTATTCACATTGAAAGCGCTTTGTAATTCCGTTTGCCTGTAAAGGGTATTGATTACGATGCTTGGAATAGCATCTTTCTTCAATTCAATAACAATGCGCATTCCATCCCTGTCCGATTCATCACGAACATCATGAATATCATTAATTTTATCTTCGTTTACCAGTTCCGCTATCTTTTTAATCAACTCAGCCTTATTTAGCATATAAGGTATTTCATTGATTACAAGTTGTTCCCTTCCGGCTACAATTTCTTCTTTATGCTTGCATCTCACCACAATTCGTCCTCGGCCGGTTCTGAATGCATCTCTTGCCCCATCAAGCCCGTAAATGGTTCCTCCAGTCGGGAAATCAGGGGCTATAACAATACTTTTCCCGTTTGCATCGGGCAGTATTAATTCATCTATGGTTATTTCCGGGTTAGCGATATAGGCAAGCGTAGCATTAATGATCTCTGTGAGATTATGAGGGGCAATATTGGTAGCCATACCCACTGCTATACCCGATGCTCCGTTCAGCAATAAATTAGGGATGCGGGAAGGCAACACAGCCGGTTCTACTTCAGAATCATCATAGTTGGGGATAAAGTCAACCGTTTCCTTATCAATATCGGCAATCATTTCTTCTGCCAGTTTGCGGAGGCGGGCTTCGGTATAACGCATAGCTGCGGGGCTGTCTCCGTCAATAGAGCCAAAGTTACCCTGACCATCTACCAAAGGGTAGCGCAATGACCAATCTTGAGCCATACGCACCATGGTATCGTAAATGGAAGCATCACCATGCGGGTGATACTTACCCATTACTTCCCCACAATTTTAGCGCTCTTTTTATATGCCCGGTTCGACAATACTCCCAACTCATACATACCGAATAACACCCTGCGATGCACGGGTTTAAGCCCGTCGCGCACATCGGGCAGCGCCCGTGATACAATTACCGACATTGAATAATCAATGTAGGCAGTCTTCATCTGTTCTTCTATATTGATTGGTATTATTGTCTCTCCTGTTGCCATATTATAGGTTTGTTAAATTAAAATTAAGGTGTCTGCTACTATTTTAGCACTAAGCCCCGAAATTATACAAATTGGTTGGGAAATGGGCTAAAAACTTGTTGCGGATTTATTAACAAAGATAGTGGTTAGTAGTTAGTGGTCGGTGGATAGTGGTTAGTTGCTAAGGCTTTGTCGGGCGAAAGAAAAAACGGCATAAAACGGCATGGAGTCCTATACTTAAGTGCATGACAATGAGACAATTCCCCGATTGCTGTGTCCCTATTGGGTTTCAGGGGTGGTTTTTTATTAATCGAAAAGGGAGAAAGTGAAATTTATAATATCATTATTAATGATAATAATGGAACGCAGATGACGCAGATTGTTTATGGTTTTTAAGATTTAATAAACGTAAATTATAATCTGCCGGAGGTGGATAATGTAAATAGATAGAATAGAACACGCATTTTAACTTTAAACTATATCTTTGCGGTAAATAACGACGGTATTAAACAAAATTTAGTTAAATTAAAAGATGGGACTTTTTTTTGAATGGGATAATAGCAAAGCGGAGTCAAACATCATTAAACACAAAGTATCATTTGAAGAAGCATCTACCATTTTCGCGGATTTTCGTTCCCTCACTATAAATGACCCCGGACATTCAATAAGAGAAAAAGATATATTACCATCGGACAATCGGCTACTCAGCGTTTATTAGTTGTAATTTATACTGAGCGTGCGGAAAAAATAAGAATTATTAGCGCCCGAAGGGCATCAACCAAAGAAAAACAACAATATGAAAAATAAATCACAAGCGGAAATGTTGCCGGAATATGATTTCAGTAAAGGGAAGCGGGGAAAATATGCCAAACAATATGCCAAAGGAACAAACATTATTGTTCTTGCTCCTGATGTAGCAAAAGATTTTCCAAACTCCAGCATTGTAAACGAAACCTTACGGGCAGTAGCTAAAATTATACACCGTTCGGAAAAGCATAGCGTTGCATAGGTGCTGTTTCACTTGTGAAACTTCCTCTAAATGGAGAATCCACCCGTAATTCAGGATATTTTGAACGAATTGAAAATAACTGATCAAAAAATTGACATGGGAGGTATTGGCTATAATGTACATATGCAAGTAGCAGATTTTGAATAAAGTTTAATAACCCGAATAAGGGGCAAGTATATTAAAATCAAGCCCCATCTGAGAATATCAGTACGTTCGAAAAGCTCCGCCGATTAACAAGCGCCGATATCCTAACTGTTCCTTCGGTGGAAAATACATGTTGCCAAATTATAAATGGGGTTACCACCCCGTCCTTCCAATATTTAGCCCCATGGTGAATAATTTCCTACTTTTGTAAAGAATTACCATGAAACCTTATCTTAACATTATAACAATTGACCCGCAAAAGCGTTTCGGTCAGCCTTGTGTAAGGGGTATGCGTATTACAGTATATGATGTGCTGAACTGGCTTGCAAACGGTATGACTAAAGAGAACATTATTTCGGATTACCCTGAACTTACCATGGAGGAGATTAATGCCTGCCTGTCTTTTGCTGCCGACCGCGAACACAACATAAGGGTTGTTTCGTGAAACTTCTTTTCGACCAAAATATTTCCTATAAGATTGTCGCTAAACTTAACCAGTATTTTCCCGGCTCAAAGCATGTAAAAGAAGCCAATTTGCATGAAGCATCAGACAAGGAGATTTGGGAATATGCCAAAACGAATTCTTTCACCAATATAAGCCACGATGCCGATTTCAGTAATCTTTCATCCTTCTTAATCATTCCGAGGCTATTAAAGACTTTATTTCCGGTAAAGAGTTTGAAAGTGTGGGATGCATGGAACTAATAAACATGAGAATAGTGTAGCGTTTTTCTTGTTTAACCCCAATTGAGCCTCTCCTAACCCCACCCTCATTCCGTTTTCTTCATCTTCTCTTCATCCAGATATACAAAATTGTCTCCTGTTGCATTTTGTTATCTAATTATGAAGTTAAAATAAAATCTCCGGTTGTACGTTTTATGATTAGCCGCCGAAATTAAACAAAATCAGCCTGCCACCTACGAAATAATTATTCTTGATTTATTAACATTTTTTAGTTCAAAAATCCAACCATCTTGACCTATCAAACGTATATATGAATGAACTACCTTTGAACCGTTATTTAAAATATGAACCAACCATAAACTATATGGAAGCCAAATTTTCACCAAGAGTTAAAGATGTAATATCCTACAGCCGCGAGGAAGCACTGAGGCTGGGACACGACTATATAGGCACCGAACATTTACTGCTCGGAATTATCCGGGAAGGAGAGGGAGTGGCTGTTCAACTCCTTAAAAAATTGGGAGTTGATACCGGCGACCTCCGTAAAACCGTAGAGAACTATGCTCCGGCTACCAACAAAAAAATTAATCACCTTGCTAATATCCCCTTGGTAAAACAAGCTGAAAAAGCCCTGAAGATTACCTATCTAGAAGCAAAATATTTCAAAAGCCTGGTAATTGGAACTGAGCATTTGCTGCTTGCTATCCTGAAAGATGAAGACAGCGTGGCAGCCAAAGCCCTGAATGTTTTTAATGTGAGTTATGAATCATTCCGCCAGGAATTGGAGATGTATAAAATAAGCCCGAAAGCTGAATCACCCAATACTCCTGCCGACGATGATGATGACGATGAAGAAGGTTCAGCTATGGGTGGCGCAGGTGGAGGCGGCACCGGTGCGCCAGGCAAACGTGCCACATCGGAATCAAAATCGAAGACCCCTGTCCTTGATAACTTCGGCAGAGATTTAACCCGCATGGCGGAAGATGGCAAGTTAGACCCTATCGTAGGAAGGGAAAAAGAAATTGAACGGGTATCGCAAATATTAAGCCGCCGGAAAAAGAACAATCCTATATTAATCGGTGAACCGGGTGTGGGTAAATCAGCTATTGCAGAAGGGTTGGCAATCCGCATTGTACAGAAGAAAGTATCGCAGGTTGCTTATTCAACAAAAGAGTTGTAACACTTGATCTTGCTGCTCTTGTAGCCGGTACAAAATACCGCGGGCAGTTTGAAGAACGTATGAAAGCCGTGTTGAATGAACTGGAAAAAACTCCTGACATTATTTTATTTATAGATGAAATTCATACCTTGATTGGTGCAGGTGGAGCATCCGGTTCGTTGGATGCTTCCAATATGTTTAAACCTGCTCTTGCAAGAGGAGAAATTCAATGTATTGGCGCTACCACATTAGATGAATACCGCCAGTATATTGAAAAAGATGGCGCTTTGGAAAGAAGGTTCCAAAAGGTATTGGTTGAACCGACCATCTCCGGATGAAACCATACAGATATTAAACAATATTAAGTCGAAGTATGAGGAACACCATAATGTTACTTATACCGATGAAGCTATTAAAGCCTGCGTTTATCTTACTAACCGCTACATTAATGACCGTCACTTGCCCGATAAGGCTATTGATGCGTTGGATGAAGCAGGTGCACGGGTGCACATTACCAATATTAATGTACCCCAGCATGTAATTGAACTTAGAAAAGAAAATGGAACTGCTGAAAGAAGAAAAGAATAAAGCAGTGCATAATCAGAAATATGAAGAAGCTGCCCGATTGCGAGATAATGAAAGGCTATTGAATGAACAATTGGAAACTGCTAAGAAAACCTGGGAAGAAGAAACCAAATCGCACCGTGAAGTGGTGAGTGAAGCCAATGTAGCCGAAGTAGTGGCTATGATGACAGGTGTTCCTGTTCAGCGTATTGCAGAGCATGAAAGCGCACGTCTATCCAAGATGGATGAGGAACTGAGTGGCAGGGTTGTTGGACAAGATGATGCCGTAAAGAAAGTTAGTCCGTGCCATTCAACGTAACCGTGCAGGATTAAAAGACCCAAACAAACCGATTGGTTCCTTTATATTCTTAGGGCCTACAGGAGTTGGTAAAACCCAATTGGCAAAAGTTATCTCCAGCTATTTGTTTGATAAAGACGATGCCCTTATCCGTATAGATATGAGTGAATATATGGAGAAATTTGCTGTATCGCGGCTTGTGGGCGCTCCTCCGGGATATGTAGGATATGAAGAAGGCGGACAACTGACCGAAAAGGTCCGAAATCACCCTTACTCTGTGGTATTGTTGGATGAAATTGAAAAAGCTCACCCGGATGTATTCAATCTGTTATTGCAAGTATTGGATGACGGTCAATTAACCGATAGTCTTGGCAGAAAGATAGATTTTAAGAATACCATTATTATAATGACTTCCAATATTGGCTCACGCCAGTTGAAAGATTTTGGACAGAGGTGTTGGATTCAATACTACAGCTAAACAAGAAACCGCTGAAGAAATTGACAAAGGGGTAATTGAAAGCGCATTGCGTAAAACGTTTGCTCCGGAATTTCTAAACCGGGTTGATGATGTAGTGATATTTAATTCACTTACTAAAGAAAGCATGCACCAGATTATTGAACTGGAATTGGAAGGCTTATATCAGCGTGTGGAAAGGATTGGCTACATCGTTAAAATATCGAAAGAAGCTAAGGACTTTATTGTCACCAAAGGCTTTGATTCACAATTCGGCGCACGTCCGTTGAAGAGAGCTATTCAGAAATATCTCGAAGACCCGCTCGCAGAAGAAATTATTAAAGCCGGAGTGTCGGAAGGTGATATAGTAAATGTAGATTATGATAAAGCCAAAGACGACATTAAGATAAAAGTGACCAAATCGAAATCGAGCAAAAAGAACAAGAACGAAGAAGAGGCGAAAAGCTAACAGAATTAAGAATTCAGATTTAGAATTTGAGATTTATAAAAGGCAGGTTGGTGAAAATTGACCTGCTTTTTTTATTTTATAAAATCATTCCGTTTTCGTAACCCTGTAAATATTCCAAAATTGGTAGTTTCTTTGGAAGTGCCGGGTAATGAAATCTGAGACCCAAACCGGGTAATAGCTATAAACCTTTATAGTCTTATACCCTTGAATAGTATCTTTAATAATTACTCCGCTTTCATCAAAGTAATAAGCAGTATCAAGGTGATTTGTTTGCAAGGATTCTCCTATTTGGTTAGGATTGGTTAAAACTACCGGTTTAATGTTAGGGTTTTTATAGAAACTTTTATTGGTCATTAGCCAGAGATAGTCATTATGAAAGGGTAAAACAAAGAGAGTCGTGTTTTTTTCGGGGACATTGTTGTACAAAAACCGGCAGTAATTTACCGCCATCTTTGCCGGGGTGAAAGTGCAGTATGCAAAAAGAGGTATTATGATAAGCAATGAAATGGCATAAATGTATTTATGGAACTTTAGGTAGGTTTTATTCGTCAAAAGATAATCAAGCCCCAACGCGCAAGCGTAAATGAAAATAAATGTAACCGGAAACATAAACCGCAGTTCTTTATGCCTGATGATAGAATGGATAATAATAAATGGAACAATTGCCCATACAAAAGGGTCTCTGAGGTTTTTATGAACTCCAACAGCAAAAAAGAAGAGGAGAAAAAGACTGATAGGAGGAATCAATTGGATGATAGATTGGGAAATAAAGAACCAGGGGTGGTTAGCTCCCATTTCAGGGGCGCTGTGATGCACATAAATACTTAAAAAGTTTACTAAAGTGGAAACGGGTTCCCCATAAAACCAGAAATCGAGAAAACTATTTAAAACAATTACAATGAGAGCAGGCAAGGCCAAAATGAAAATATTTTTCCATCCGGATTTCTTAACTACGAGTAGCCAGGTTACAAAGCCAATCATAGCAATTACAATGGTTATGCGGACAAAAAAGGAAAAGCCGAATAATACCCCTGCAATAAGGTATGCCGATGGTAAATTAGTATTTTTTTCATAAGCACGAAGGATAAGATATGCCCCATATAAGAACAGTATTCCGGAAATATTTTCGCCTGTGAAACGAACACTTAAATAAGGCACAAACCAGAGAAATAATGCCATCAGGATAAAAAGCTTTTTGCCTTTTTCTGTCTTCATATTTTTTAATAGAAACAGGCATAAGCGACATGTGACAAACCAGGCGGCGATGCCTGTAAATAGGTGTAATAGAAAGACGACAGTAAATGGATTGTATAAACCGATACTTGTTAAAACTTTTGATAGAAGATAAACAATATCCGGCAGAAGGGAAGCCCTCATTTTATGAAAGAACTCCCAGGGCAGCGAATAGGAAGGCGTTAATCCCATTTTCCAGCTTGCAAACTCAAGTACGTGGAGGTGCTCGTCAATATGATAAAACCCATTGCTGAACCATGCACATAGAATGATAAAAAATAAACCTGTAAAGAAATATTTTGAATAAGTAGATTGTACAATTTCTTTCATTGGGGTAAGATAGAAAAAGAGTGGATAAATATAAAAATAATCTTTTTAAAGCTCTATTTGTTAAATCAGTTTTTTTATAATTCTACATGGCTGATGCTTTAATAAAACAACAGAGTATAAAGCGTTTTTTAATTTCGCAGCAAATACTGAGCCTGAGTTTTTATGAAAAAACGCTTAAAAGGAATCTGGAAGTGGATACTATGGATTCTGATATTTTATTTCGGGATAACTATTATATCGGTTATTATTTTCCGGTGGATACCTTTTTACACTACACCAATGGTTATAATTCGCAGTGTGAAAGAAAAGTTTGATAAACATCCTGCAAAAATTCAAAAGCAATGGGTATCTCTAGATAAAATTTCTCCTAATCTTCAATTGGCTGTATTCTGTTCCGAAGACCAGCAGTTTTTTCATCATCATGGGTTCAACTACCAGGCTATTCAAGATGCCTGGAAGTATGACCAGCATGCCAAAAAAATAAGAGGAGCCAGTACTATAAGCCAGCAGGCTGCCCGCTGCGCTTTTCTAACCACACACCGTAGCTGGATACGAAAAGGATTTGAAGTTTACTTTACCGGGCTGATAGAACTTTGCTGGAACAAGAAACGCATTATGGAAGTTTACCTGAATGTGATTGAATTCGGGAAAGGTATTTTTGGAGCAGAAGCCGCTTCGGAATATTATTTTCATAAACATGCCAAAGACCTTACCCGCCCTGAAGCAGCCGCATTGGCATCTATACTTCCTGATCCCTTGAAATGGAGCCCCGTAAACCCGGGTCCTTATTTAGCAAGCAGGCAGCAATGGATATTGGGACAGATGAATAATTACGGTACGTTTGATATTGATAACCCGCCGAAATAGGAAGTTTTTGCCTAATTTCACAACCTAAAATCCATTATGGATAAAGCGATTTTTGATAAATACGAACCCATCATAGGGTTGGAAGTCCATATACAGCTTTTAACCAAAAGCAAAGCCTATTGCAGCGATTCTACTGAGTTCGGTGCTATGCCTAACACGCAGGTAAGCCCCATTTCGTTGGGACATCCGGGTACCTTACCTATGGTAAATAAAAAAGTAGTGGAATACGCCGTTAAGCTTGGGTTAGCGTGCAAATGCTCTATTACTAAGGAAAATCAATATGCCCGCAAAAATTATTTTTATCCCGATTTACCAAAAGGGTACCAAATATCCCAGCAAAATACCCCTATTTGTACAGGTGGCTACATTGCTATAAACACCAAAGAAGGACGTAAGAGCAAGAAGGTAGAACTGACGAGAATCCACATGGAGGAAGATACGGGGAAAAGCATACATGAGCAAGACCCGGAATATACCCTCATTGATTTGAACCGTGCCGGGGTTCCGCTACTGGAAATAGTTACCGAGCCTGTAATATCCAATGCAGATGAAGCGTACAGCTATCTTACAGAGTTAAGAAGGCTGGTACGTTATTTGGAAATTTGCGATGGAAACATGGAAGAAGGCAGCCTTCGTTGTGATGCCAATGTTTCCGTCAGATTAAAAGGTGCGACAAAATTTGGTACTAAAGTCGAAGTGAAAAATATGAACTCTATCAGCAATGTTCATGCCGCTATTGAACATGAAATAGAACGACAAATAAATGTATTGGAAAGCGGAGGGGCTTTATTCCAGGAAACCCGCAGTTATGATGCAACAACCGGGAAAACATTTACCATGCGTACCAAAGAAAGCGCGGACGATTATCGCTATTTCCCCGAACCTGATTTACCACCTGTGATGATTTTACCCAAGTACATTGACGAAGTAAAAATGACCTTGCCGCCTTTACCCGATGAACTTTACGAAAAATATACCGGGCAGTTTAAATTGAGCGATTATGATGCTTCCGTAATAATAGATAATAAAGAATTTGCTCTTTACTTTGAAGAGTTGAGCAAGCTAACCACCAATCATAAAGCCGCTGCCAACTGGATGATGGGCGATGTGAAATCATACCTGAATGAGAATGCGGTTACTATTGAACAGTTCCCTTTACAGCCTGCTAAAATAGCCGATATTATAGCCTTAATAGATTCGGGGAAGGTGAATTACACCATTGCATCGCAACGCATTTTTCCGGCGCTTTTGAAAGAACCGGCGAAAACTGCCGCCGACATTGCGAAAGAAAATAACCTGATACAGGAAAGTGATACTGGCGTGCTGGAAGAATTTATTAAACTGGCACTTGAAAAATATCCGGAAAAAGTGATAGAATATAAAAACGGAAAAGTAGGCCTATTGGGGCTTTTTATGGGTGAGGTGATGAAACTATCCAAAGGCAAAGCTGACCCGAAAAAAGCTACGGAGCTGCTAAAAAATGTGTTGGATAAATAGTTCCATAAATCTAAATCTTCCTTAATATCGTAAGTTCACAAAAAATATGAAAGTGAATAAATTTTTTATTAGTTCAGCCTGTGCCTTGTTTGCAGCAATATTCTTTTTTTCTTCCTGTAAGAATGCGAATAACAAGTATTCTGCGTTTGAATTAAATGGAGTTTTATCCCAGGCAGGGGAAGGAATAAAAATCTATTTAGACAGGCTATTACCCGATACCGTTCAGCATCTTGACTCTACTACTATTGATAAGCAGGGTAAGTTCAGTTTTCATACTACAGGCATTTACAAGGGGTTTTATACCGTTCGTATTAACGACCAGGATTATGCTACACTCATTCTCGATTCTACTGAAAAGGTACAATTGAGGGGGAATGCACAAAACTTGGGATATACTTACATGGTAAATGGCTCGCCCGATTCCAAGTTGTTTTGGGATTTTAATGTGCAGTCGAAAAATTTTATGATTAAGCAGGACTCCATGCAACGGGCATTTCAAACATTGGTAAATGCTGCCGGAGGCAATCAAAAGAAGATAGATTCCTTAAACGATTCGTTTGAAGCGCCTTATGACACTATGGTTGAGAAACAACAATCTTATTTAAAGAAATTCATACATAGTAATTTGAATTCATTTTCCAGCCTTGCCGCCATCCAGGAAATATCGCCCGATAAGGATATTGCCTACTATATTTCCCTTGATAGCGCTTTAATAAAGAATTATCCCAAGTCAGCATACGTACAGTTATTCCATTCAAAAACGGAAACCATGCGCAAGTTGGCTTTCGGTTCTATAGCTCCTGAAATAAACTTGCCTGATACCAGTGGTAAAATGGTTCCATTATCAAGCTTAAGGGGCAAAGTGGTGTTGATAGATTTCTGGGCTTCCTGGTGCGAACCTTGTAAACAAAGTTTACCCGGACTTATAAAAATTTACAATAAATATAAAGATAAAAACTTTGCTATTTATGGTGTATCACTCGATAAATTCAAGCAAAACTGGGTAGGCGCCATTTATCAATTTAAGATACCGTGGACACAGGTTAGCGAGCTAAAATACTGGAATTCAAGCGTGGTGAAGCTTTATGATTTTAGCGGCATACCATTTACTGTTCTGATTTCTCCCGATGGAGTGATAATGGATAAAAAACTGAACGATTCTCAATTGGAAAGTACCCTGCATACTTTATTAGACAAGCCGGGGAAGTAATTATTCTTCCTTAAAAAAGGGCGCTAATTTTTCCAGTATATGGTCAGGAACAGCACAGGGTCTCCCGTTAGTGGTTTTTACAAACACATGTGAAGTTTCTCCTTTATTAATGCAAATGTTACTTTCATTTATACACTCATAGTGAAACGTAATTCTTGTGCCCGAAGGAATAGTATTTACCATTGTACGAATAGTTAATACATCATCAAAAAATGCGGGTTTAAAATATTTAATATGATATGATAGAACGGGAAGCATTATTCCTTCTTCTTCCATCACTTTATAGCTAAGTCCCAAAACCCGTAAAGCCTCCACCCGGCCTGTTTCATAATAAGCGGCATAGTTACCATAATACACATAACCCATGCGGTCGGTTTCAGCGTAACGGACTCTTATTTTATTTTCAGAAACATACATGGATTTCGGTTATTATTTTCAAGTTTTGAAAAAAACTAAAGCACCCCATGTTTATACTATCAATTTAGTTTAGTGCCTTGGTAACCAAATCAGCAGCTTCCTGTAACAATATTGCCGAGGAAACCTTAAGCCCCGAATCATCTATAATCTTTTTTGCTTCCACCGCATTGGTGCCTTGCAGGCGCACAATAATGGGGATTTCTATTTTACCAATATTATTGTAAGCATCCACAATACCCTGGGCTACCCTGTCGCAACGGACAATTCCGCCGAAAATATTTACCAGTATAGCCTTCACATGTGGGTCTTTCAGTATAATACGGAAAGCTTTTTCAACCCGCTCGGCATTAGCTGTGCCGCCTACATCGAGGAAGTTAGCCGGATCGCCTCCCGCCAGTTTTATAATGTCCATAGTAGCCATTGCCAGTCCGGCTCCGTTTACCATACAACCTACATTGCCGCTTAGTTTTACATAGTTCAACTTATAGCTTCCTGCTTCCACTTCTGTAGGGTCTTCTTCGCTTACGTCGCGCATTTCGGCATAGTCGTTATGGCGGAAAAGAGCATTATTGTCAAGGGTTACTTTAGCATCTACTGCCACAATTTTATCATCAGAAGTTTTAAGCACAGGGTTTATTTCAATCAGGGAAGCATCGGAGCCATAAAAGGCGTTATACACACCAGTTACAAATTTGGTCATTGCTTTAAAAGCCTCACCCGACAGCCCCAGATTGAAAGCAATTTTCCGGGACTGGAAGCCCTGTAATCCTACCTTCGGGTCTATCTCTTCTTTGAAAATCAGTTCAGGGGTATTAGCAGCCACTTCTTCTATCTCCATGCCCCCTGCTTGTGAATAGACAATCATATCCCGCCCTTTCTGGCGGTTCAACAATACACTCAGATAAAACTCTTTGGTGGGGCTGTTTCCCGGGTAATAAACGTCCTGGGCTATAAGTATTTTATGCACTATTTTTCCCTGCGGACCCGTTTGCCTCGAAACAAGGTTCATTCCAAGTATAGCTGTGGCTTTTTCTTTAAGCGCATCCATGGATGTGGCCACCTTTACACCACCGGCTTTACCTCTGCCTCCGGCATGTATCTGGGCTTTCACCACCCATACCTGTGTGCCGGTTTGTTGTTTTAATTCTTTAGCGGCATCAATAGCTTCTTCCACCGAAGTGGCTACAATTCCTTCCTGAATTGGAACTCCGTATTGCTTTAATATTGATTTACCCTGGTATTCGTGAAGATTCATAAAGAAATGTTAAATTTTGAAGGTTGGATGTTGAATGAAAAACGGCAGCAAGATAAGAAGAAATGGGCTGATGAAATATAAAAATCCAGAAAGGATTAGTATCTGGTATAGGAAATATGTTTTAAGATATTTTCCTAACTTTACATTTTACAAAAAATTATATTCTGATATGAAAAAACTATTGGTATTATTTGTCTCGGTTTTTATTGGTAATGCTTTATTCTGCCAGTCGAATAGTAAGATGGACTTTTACCTGGCAACTAAACACCAATTATTTAATGAGAGGAAGGCAGACGGAAATCAAATGCTACCCTTGCTGATACGTGGAAATATGGGAGGTATAAAACAGTTAGTCCAAAAATGCGGGGGAACATTCAAATATTCGTATGGAAGCATAGCTGCAATTATTATTCCAATAAGCGCCCTCGGCACATTTAATGAAAGCGGCTCTGTACTGCGTATGGAAGGCGCCCCTCACCGGATAAGCCTTGCCAATGACTCTATGCGTGTAAAAAACCATATCCAGGAGGTGTTGGATGGCTTGCCACCCCTTCCCCAGGCATACCAAGGCAAAGGGGTGGCTATCGGTTTCCTCGACACCGGAATTGATTACTTACATGCTGATTTCAGGGACAGTAGTGGCACAAGGGTGAAGTTTTATTGGGACCAGAACCGGTATCCGAATATTTATACCCCAACCTTATATGGGTATGGACAGGCATGGAATAAAGCGCAAATTGATGCCAGTTCTGGGATTGACCCCAATGATTCTGCCAGTATAGTTGATTTCGGGCATGGCTCCAATGTTGCCGGAAGTGCTTGTGGAAATGGCTCTTGCAACGGGCGTGAAATGGGTGGGTGCCCCAAAGCGGATATTATTTTCGTTGCTGTCAATTTATACAGTTCAGACCCTACCATACTGACGGATGCCGTCAATTATATTTATACTTGCGCCGATAGCCTGAATGAACCCTGCGTTATTAATGCGAGTCTGGGAGAGTACGACGGCTCTCATGATGATTCAGATTTGCAGGGGGAAATAATAGATAGTATGATAGCCGCTAAACAGCCCGGCAGGGTGATGGTAGTAGCAGCAGGGAATGCAGGTACGCCATACCATGTGCACGATTCCCTTACAGGAAATGATACTGCTTTTACATGGTACGTATATGACGGGGGGATAGGTATAGTGGATATTCCCATTTTCGCCAATGAAACAGATTTCAACAATGTCAAATTCAGGCTTCGGGTTGATAAGGTTCAAACAGGTTCTTATACCGAGAGGGATACCCTTACGGTATATTCTTCCATCTCGCATTACATGGGATTGGATACAGCTTACATTTATAATTCCACCGGACAAAGATTAGGAACAGTGTATAGTTACGGACAGGTTTATGCGAAGGGAAGTTATTCCCTTGAATTTCAAATTGTGCCTGATTCAACATCTTATTATTGGGGTTTCCAGTCAACAGGCACCGGAAAGTTTGATGCCTGGGATTTAGGCTCCATTGTCGGAGTGAAAGACTCCACAGGCTTTGATATAAACCCTGTTTTGTATCCCGGAATTAAAAACTATAAGCAACCTGATACCCTAATGACTATTTGCAGCAGTTTTCAATGCTCGCCCCATATAATTACTGTGCAAACCTATTTCAACCGCCTTACCTGGGTGGCCTGTAGTCCGGATACTACTGAAATAAATACCAACACCGCTGATATACCCGAAAGTTTTGTTTGGGGTTCCAGCCGGGGCCCTACACGTAATTTTATCCATTTAAAACCCGATGTTGCCGCTGCGGGTAACTGTACCATGTCAACCTATCCTACGTGGATGAGTGTTTGCAATATCCAAACAGATACGCTCGGTTGCCATGATATTGACGGGGGGACTTCAATGGCATCTCCTATGGTTGCTGCCGCAGCAGCGTTATATATGAATGCCCACCCGTCAGCCACCGATTCGAATGTATGGCGTTGCCTAACCGAAACTGCTTATAATGACAGATTCACAGGGCCTGCATCCCAACTCCCCAACTACAACTGGGGATATGGAAAACTGCACACTTTTGATGCCATTACTTCTTGTGGGCCAACCAGTATTACTTCCGTTCGACAGTGTGCAAATGCCTGTGCTATTTCTGCTTATCCCAATCCTTATAGTATAAACACTACTGTCAGCTACGAGTTTTCTTCTGTTAAAAATTTTACCCGGGCCAACCTTATTGTTTATGACATGATAGGCAAAGTAGTTAGAACTATTGAGTTAAAAAACACGGAGGGTTTTATAACTCTGGATAGAAAAAACCTTGCTCCCGGAATGTATTTTTATAGCCTTGTTGTTGATGGGCTTCGGTTAAAAACGGAAAAGTTGGAGGTATTGTAGAACAAAACGGGAGGATATTGTATCTATATCTGGTACACTCATGTATAAATTTGTCCGGATAGGTAATAGCTTGGTTGTTTTACATACCTTTGTATTCACATGAAAAAAATTCTTGAAAAAGCATTTACAATATCTTTGCTATTCGGTGTCCTTGCAGTCATATTCTGTTTATTTGCCATAACGAAGCCTGTATTAATATTGGTGGCTCTTTCGGCAGGTTTTTTTGGTTTTATACTCGGGTGCCTTCATATTGTAGCTGTTCAACGGTATGAAATAAAGCAATCTTCTTTGCCGCTTCTCATTTTAAGTTTATTTCTCAACTCCGTTCCGCTGCTGTATATGATGATGGTGGTTACACAAGCGAAACACTGAAAGGATGAACTTCCATAAGAAGGCTGAAAATAGTGCCAATTGTATTTATATCCTTTTTAGTTTAATATAACGTATTCTATAAAAGCATCAGAAAATATCGGCGTATTCCTGTATTGAAGTTGCTGTCAGGGCCACTAATAAAACCACGCTCGATAACCCTTCTGAAACCCTTTAGGGACACAGGTCTCACAGAATAGGCTGATATTTAGCCGTTTATATAGTTGGCTCTATGCCCCGCCCGAATGTACCATCCGGTACGGACGGGTGTTTTATGCCGTTTCTTTGCATCCTGTAAAATGCCGGGAATATTTCAGTTTGGTACTGCCAGATTTTATTTCACCAAATTCACCATACCAGTATAGGAGTGGGGTTTGCCCCTG
This sequence comes from uncultured Bacteroidota bacterium, assembly GCA_963767125.1. Lineage (GTDB taxonomy): Bacteria > Bacteroidota > Bacteroidia > JABEUT01 > JABEUT01 > JABEUT01. The sequence goes on from CAVYDB010000001.1 coordinate 84,020, forward strand.
CTATCGGTTACTTTAATAAGATAGAGGTAGGTGCCTTGCTGGCAGATAGCCCCGGTTCCGTTTACTTCTCCGTTCCATCCGATCTTCATATCGGAGCTATGAAAAATCTGGGCTTCCCAGCGGTCGAAGATATACATATCATAGTCTTTCACATACGTGCCTTTTGGGATAAATACTTCATTCAACCCGTCCTGATTCGGGGTAAATGCATTGGGGATATAAAGTGTAAAGTCAGGTTCTACTACCAGGCAATTGGTAGCGCTGTCAAGGCAGCCATTCTGGTTCTCCACTGTCAGGGTTACACAATAGGTTCCGGTATCAGTATAGGTATGTTCCGGGTTTTTAATATAGCTGGTGGAGTCGCTTCCATCTCCGAAAGCCCAGTGCCAGTAAACCAATGGGTACTTGCTCGAATTACCTGTGGAAGCAAACTGCACCGTAGGCGTTGAAATATCTACCGGGTCGGGGGAGTAGGTGAAATTGGCATTGGGTAAAGGATATACTGTAACAATATTTGTTTTTACCAGGGTACTTCTGCAACCGCTGTCTGAAGTAACCGTCAGGCTCACGCTAAAAGTCCCGCTATCCTGGTAGCAATAAATGGGGTCCTTTGAACTGGTCGTATCATTCCTGCCGAAAGACCAGTCCCACTGGGTGATAGCACCTCCTGCCACAGTGGACAGGTCCCTGAATTCTACACAAAGGGGTACACATCCCGAAGGTATTACCGCCTCAAAATTGGTAACCGGATTAGCATTTACATAAATAGTGGCTGTAGCAGTAGCCATAGCCGAACCACAGGCATCGGTCAGTTGTACGGTATATACCGTGGTGGAAGCGGGGGCGGCGAAAATAGAGCTGTGGGTATTGTTTCCGGGCAACCAGAGGAAATTATAAATACCATCGCCACCCGAAGCTGATGCAGAAAGCATCCCGGAATCGCCCGGACAGAAAGAGGTAGCCCCGGTGATACTTACATTCAGAGGTGGGTCGGTAGCTACGCTAACGGTAGCGGTAGCGCTACATCCATTTCCATCGGTAACTACAAGGGTATAGGTAGTGGTAGTAGCCGGATTAACGGTAGCAGCAGATGTTGTAGCCCCCGAACTCCAGGAATACGTATAGGGCATCCCTCCGCCCGTTACAGTGGAACTGAGCGACGCACTTGCACCCGAACAAACAGTGGCAGGACCGGAAGCGGAAATACTCAGGGCTGATGGGGCATTGATAGTGGCTGATGCTGTTACAGTGCAGCCATTGGCGTCACTGATATTCACTGTATATGAGCCTGCACTCAGGTTCGATGCTGTAGCAGCATTGCCGCCTGAAGGGGACCATGTATAAATATAAGGGGAAGCTCCTCCTGCCGCAGTAGCGGTGATACTGCCACCGGAGGTTCCGGAACAGCCTGCGCCGATAGTGGTAAGGGTAACGGAAAGAACTACAGGTTGGGTAATAGTAACAGTGGCCGAGGTGCTGCATCCATTATTATCGGTAATAGTAACACTATAGGTTCCGGCAGATAACCCCCCGGCTGTGGCAGTACTGCCACCTGTAGGAACCCAGTTGTAAGTATAGGGAGCAGAGCCTCCGGCTGTACTTACAGTAGCAGAGCCATTGGTTCCGCCATTACATGCTATATCGGTTGGGGTACCCATCGTAGCAACTACTGGCGGAGGTTCTGTAATGGTAACGGTGGCGGTGGCGGTGCATCCATTGTTGTCTGTAATGGTAACCGTATAAGTTCCCGCACTCAAGTTATTAGCGGTGGCATTAGCTCCTCCTGTGGGAACCCAGGAATACGTATAAGCAGAAGTACCCCCCGAAGCTGTTACTATAGCAGAACCATTATTAGCTCCGTTGCAGGTAAGGTTGGTTGGGTTACCCATAGCAGCAGTTAGTATAGGTGGTTCTGTAATCGTTACCGAAGCCACTGCCGTACACCCTCCGTTATCGGTAACAGTAACCGTGTAGGTTCCTGCGCCGAGCCCTGTCCCTGTGGCATTGCTTCCCCCTGCCGGAGCCCAGGCATACGTATAAGGTGAGGTTCCCCCGGTGGTATTCACAGTAGCTGAACCATCACTACCTCCGTTGCAGGACACATTAGTGCTTGTTGAGATATTAGCTGCAAGCCCCGAAGTAGATGTAACAATGGCTGTAGCGGTTTGTATGCACCCATTATTATCTGTAACAGTTATGGTATAGATTCCTATACTTAACCCGGTAGCGGTGGTAGTTGCCTGTCCGCCCGTAGCCCACAAATAGGTATAAGGAGAAGTGCCATTGGCAGCAATAACGCCGACAGTTCCATTGTTCACCCCGCAGGTGGCCTGCGTAGAGGAAGTAGTTAAGCTGATAGGAGCAGGCCCGGTAATAGTAACTGATGCTGTTGACATGCATCCGTTATTATCCGTAAGCGTAACCGTATAGGTGCCGGCACTGAATCCTGTTCCTGTGGCATTGCTTCCTCCGGCAGGAGCCCAGGTATAGGTATAGGCAGGGGTTCCTCCGGCAGCAGTTACTGTAGCTGCGCCATTGGTTCCCCCGTTACATAATTCATTCGTCGCGATACCCATTGTGGCTGTTAATACCGGTGGTTCGGTAATGGTAACGGTTGCTATAGCTGTACATCCCCCATTATCGGTTACTGTAATGGTGTACGTGCCTGCACTAAGGCCTGTTCCGGTAGCATTTGTTCCCCCTGCCGGAACCCAGCTATAGGTATAGGGCGAAGTACCACCCGAAGCGTTAACAGTGGCAGAGCCGTCAGTACCGCCATTGCAGGAAACTGTAGTGCTATTGGTAATATTAGCAGTAAGATTAGAGGTAGAATTAACAGTGACGGCAGCGGTTTGTACACAGCTATTATTATCTGTTATGGTTATAGTATAATTTCCGGCGCTGAGCCCTGTGGCCGTTAAAGTGGATTGTCCCCCCGTAGCCCATGAATAGGTATAGGGTGTAATACCACCCATAGCCGAAACAGTAGCAGTACCGTTGCTATTACCACAGGTTGCAGTAGTTGATGAAGTAGATAAAGTAATGGCAGTGGGCTGAGTAATCGCAACCGTAGTGCTTGCTGTGCATCCTCCATTATCGGTAACGGTTACGGTATATGTTCCTGCGCTTAACCCTGTTCCGATAGAGCTTGTTCCTCCTATCGAAGCCCAGGAATATGTGAAAGGAGAAGTACCACTTGAAGCCGTAACGGTAGCTGTCCCGTCATTGCCCCCACTACAGGAAGCGCCTGTACTGTCGGCAATACTGATCACAAGACCCGCTGAAGTTGAAACTACAGCAGTGATAATTTGCGTACAACCATTATTATCGCTTATTGTTATCGTGTAGGTCCCTGCACTTAACCCTGTGGCAGAAGAAGTGGATTGTCCGGCAGGGGACCAGGCATAGGTATAAGGGGAAACACCTCCGGAAACAGCAGCAGAAGCAGTACCATTGCTATTGCCACATGTAGCCTGGGTAGTTGTAATGTTAGTAGTGATAGCAGTTGGCTGGGTAATGGTAACAGAGGCTGTACCGGTACAGCCATTGCGATCAGTAACGGTAACTGTATAAGTACCCGCGCTGAGGCCGGTTCCTGTAGCTCCGCTTCCCCCGGAAGGGTTCCATGAATAGGTAAAGGGAGGATTGCCTGTAGATGTAGTTATAACGGTAGCCGAACCACTACTGCCACCATAACAAGCGACATTTGTATGGGAGGAAATGGAAGATCCAAATCCCCCTGTTGAGGTAAGAGTAGCCACTATGGTAGTGTCATTCGGCGGGCTGGCACCATCACTGATAACAACCGTATATGTTCCTGCGCTTAGCCCGGTGGCAGATGCAGTCGTACTCACCGGCGGAGCCCAGGTGTAGGTATAGGGCAAGGTACCCCCGCTAACAGAAAAACTAATGCTGCCATTATTGCTACTGCAAGCGGGGTTTACTTCCGTAGTGGTTACGGTAAGTGAAGAAACGGTGCAGGGAGGGGGTGGAATGGCAACTAATACCATAGTTAATCCTGTACAATAGCTTGAATTGCCTGTAGGGCTTGTTCCGGTGATAGTATAAGTGGCTGCTGAAGTAGCAGAAGTATATGCGTCGGCAGCATCTATTCCATTTCCTGCATGGCTATCTCCCAAAAATGTAGCGTTAGTATAGGAAATCAGTTGTTGAGTAGATTGAACATCATTATTACATACATTGGAGTAAATAACAGAATTAGGTATCGTCGTCGCTATCGTGCCACTAATAGGACCAAAGCTGGCGCAGGGAACAACACTTGTTGCAGAAGTAAGGCTGGCAATAGTAAGGGGGAGTGAAGACCCAGTGACATAAAAATCTGCGGCAAAGTTTACATCATACCCACTCGTACCTGAATAGCCGGTCTCGTTAATAGTAATATTATGGACGCCGGCAGTTGAAGCAATGTAGGCATACGTTTCAGAAGAAACTGTATATGACCCGGCCAATTCAGAATGGGAAGAGGTATTGAGCCAGGTTGCATTATTACCGTCCACTGTAATTGGTCCGGCACCGGCTGTCGCACCATAATCAAAGCCATCATACGATATCATGATAAGCTCGTTGGGATAGGTCGAAGTTATGGTGAAAGAATTACTGCTCGAGCTGGTAGGGGCAGGAGAAACAGACTGATCAAAATTAATTACTCCATAGCATTGGGCAATAATCAGAGAATCACAAAATAAAATTAGAAATAAAAAAAGTAATGCTTTTTTCATTTACAAGGGAAATTTTGTTATATTTTTTGTAAGTTACATTACTGAAGTGCTAAAGGAAACAGGCAACGAATATAATAACTCAACTTGGTTCTTCCGGATAAATTGTCTAAAACTATTTCTTTGTTTATAATTTTGTATAATACCTGAAAAATAAATGACATTAGTCATTTAAGCCGCCATGAATAATGAGAAATATCATACACGGTTCGTCTGCTTGCTGACTAAATACATTTTAATTTTTTAGTAAAGCATAGCCAATCTGCCATAGCTTCCCTTTAATAAATTCAAATATCTTTGCAACCAATTCGTTTAACGGGAAGTGGCTAATCTTTAAATATCCGCTTGAAACCTAAAATAAGTATGAATTATGAGCTATGAATTGTAAATGGGAACTTTACTGCATTAATTCAGAAATAACTCATAATTTATAACTCATAACTCTCGATGAAAGGCATAGGCAAAATACTCCGGTATCTTAAAAACTATAAAAAATATGCGGCAATTAATGTAATTGCCAATGCACTATCTATTATTTTCAGTGTATTTTCTCTTATTGCTATAATTCCTTTTTTGAATGTTCTTTTCCCTTCAAAGGACGCTACCGATACGCAGGTTATATTTAAGGACAGACCTGCATTTCACATCAGCGGAACCTGGTTGTCTGATATCTCTAAATATTATATGCAGATGCTTTCCAGAGAATATGGGGTGCAATATGTGTTGATTTTGCTTTGTGTTTTTTTAGTTCTGGTTATGCTTCTTAAAAACGGATTCCGTTATTTGGCTGCCTATAATATGGCTCCTATCCGTAATGGGGTAATAAGGGACTTACGCAATGAAATTTATGATAAAATACTGGTATTGCCTCTTTCCTATTATTCTGCCGAACGAAAGGGCGATATTATGGCACGGATGACAAACGACCTTACCGAAATAGAATGGTCGGTAATGCAATCGCTGGAAATGATAACTGTTAATCCGCTTAAACATTATTGTAATTATTGTTACCCTTGTTTTCCTAAGTCCCCAACTTAACATTGCTGGCATTAATTCTGTTGCCCATTACCGGTTTTCTTATTGCAAAGTAGGCGGTACATTGCGCAAAAGTTCATCGAAATCGAAAGGCTATATGGGTGTTCTTTTTTCTATGATAGAAGAAACCATTGGCGGCATCCGAATTATCAGGGCATTTACGGCTGAAAAAATTATTCATACCAAATTCAGGGAAGAGAATAATAAGTATACTACCATTATGAATCGGGTATATCGTCGAACCGACCTTGCTTCACCACTTACCGAAGTGCTTGTTTCTATTGTATTAGCAATACTTGTTATATGTGGGCGGAAATCTTGGTCTGGAGCCCAAAGCACTATTTTGGATGGCCTATTATTTGTTGCGTATGTAGCTTTGTTTTCACAATTGGTGCCACCTGCCAAAGCTTTTTCTACCGCCTATTTTAATGTGGAAAAGGGATTGGCTTCGCTGGAAAGAATAAATAAAATACTTCATGCTGAAGTTACCGTAACGGAGATTGACAAGCCCCCGTTCCATAAACACTTTTGAAAAAGAAATAGAATTTCATAATGTATCTTTTGCCTACCAGCGTGGCGATAGCGGATATGCATTGCAAAACATTAATCTTAAAATACCCAAAGGAAAAACCATTGCTATTGTGGGGCAATCGGGTTCCGGAAAAAGTACGCTGGTAGATATGCTTCCCCGTTTTTACGACCCTACCGAAGGGGCTATAACCATTGATGGATTCCGCTTAAACCAATTAAGTATTTCCCAACTCCGCAACCTGATGGGTATTGTTACGCAGGACACCGTTTTGTTTAATGATACCGTGAAAAATAATATTGCCTTTGGCATGACAGAATGTAACCGATGAACAAGTGATACAGGCTGCCAAGGTGGCCCATGCACATGAGTTTATCAGCCGCATGGAAAACGGCTATGAAACCAATATTGGAGACAGGGGAGGGAAGATGTCGGGCGGAGAACGCCAGCGCATGAGCCTTGCCCGTGCTATCTTAAAAAACCCGCCTATACTTATTTTAGATGAAGCCACCTCGGCCCTCGATACCGAATCGGAACGGCTGGTGCAGGATGCCCTTACCAAGTTAATGACTAACCGCACTTCTATAGTAATTGCCCACCGCCTTTCCACTATTAAAAATGCCGATGAAATAATTGTAATGCAAAAAGGAAGTATAGTGGAACGTGGCAACCATGCCGCTTTACTTGCCCTGAATGGGGTTTATAAAAGGCTGTACGATTTGCAGAGTTTTGTATAAAAGTTATAAGTTAGAAGCGATGAAACAATCTCTTTTATTACAATTATTCCTTTTTATTGCTGTACTTGCTTTTCGGCAAAAGCAAGTTATTATGGATAACCATACTATTGATTCGTTACACAATGCAAGCCGGAAAAGAGTAATAGGTAAGCCATTACCTGACTTTATTGCGAAAAGTGATAAAGGCGATATAAGTAATGAAAGCCTGAAAGGTAAAGTGGTATTTATCAATTTATGGGAGTTGAATTGTGCGCCTTGTATGGCTGAAATGCCAGTTTTAAACGAACTATATGATAAACTAAAAAACAACAAAGATTTTGTGTTTGTCTCCCTCACTTACGAAGATGATAGAATTATCAATGAAATAAAACAAAAATATAATATTCATTATGCGATATATCAAACGACAAGGGATGAGTGTTATATGGTCAATGGGCTATCGGCTTTCCCAGCCAGCCTTATCGTTGATCGTAATGGAATTGCAGAGAAGTTATATGTGGGTGGTTTTACGGACACTATAAAAGTTAGTAACTTTATGTTAAGAGATAAAATATATCCGGCTATAATCCGGGAGCTGCATCTCAAACAGTAAAGCTATTTTATGATGAGACTATCCCTGTTAATATTCTTCCTGCTCATTTCAATTATTTCTATGGGGCAAGTAAATCCGGCTGCTACTATAAACGAACGCCAGGAAGATTCCTTAATCAATGCCCTGCAAAAACAGACCATAGGTAAGCCTTTCCCCATTTTTGTGGCAGTAAGTGAAAATGGAGTTATAACCAACGACAGCCTGAAAGGAAAAGTAACTTACGTCAATTTATGGGAGGCAAGTTGTGCGCCTTGTATGGCTGAAATGAATGTTTTAAGCAGGCTATATGATACCCTTGAAGATAATCCTAATTTTGAATTTATTTCACTTTCTTCCGATAATATGGAGACTATCAGAAAGATAAAAGAAACTTACCATATTCCATATCAAATGGGTCATGTGAGCGAAGAAGAATGTTACCAGATGAATAAAGGCGCGGGTTTTCCTACCAGTATCATTCTCGATTCAAAAGGCATTGTAAAATACATACATGCAGGCGGATATATTGAAAGCGATAAGATAAACCGGTTTATCTTTACGACAGATGTGTATCCCGCGATAATGAAGCAACTGTATCTTATACAGTTTGGGAGGTAGTTACAAATGATAGCTATAGGTATGGCTCATAAATACAACCGCTAAAAGCCCTAAAAAAAGAGTCAGGAATAACAGTACAGCCCCGGTTTTTATGAGTACTCTTGCTAACCTGGGTTTCCCTGCTAAGGAGTCAGAATTGTCTTCTTGTATAAATTCTTGGGTTTCTTCCTGTAGCAATAGTTCTTCCGGTGTTTCCATGATAAATTATGGTTGGGTTTCTACTGGTTTGCATAACAAATGTAAGATTATTTCCATACAGGAGTTCTAAATTATATGTCATTGCAAAATATTCTCAGTATTTTTTTTCATGATGATTTCTTCCAACACTTAGTTATTCCATATAGTGCAATACATAATATTCAAAATAATCTCTATTTTCGCAGCCCCTACCAAAATGCCCGGATGGCGGAACAGGTAGACGCGCTGGTCTCAAAAACCAGTTCAGGCAACTGAATGTCGGTTCGATTCCGACTCCGGGTACAGTAGCAGT
>CAVYDB010000002.1:0-229428 GCA_963767125.1 uncultured Bacteroidota bacterium
CAGGGAGCCACCTGCATTTAAAGACTTATCTACCTCTACCGAGGTATTATTTACCGGTATTAAAGTTATTGACCTTCTTGAGCCATATGCAAAAGGCGGTAAAATTGGTCTGTTTGGTGGTGCCGGTGTAGGAAAAACAGTATTGATCATGGAACTGATTAACAACATTGCAAAGAGCTATGCCGGTCTTTCGGTATTTGCAGGTGTGGGTGAAAGAACCCGTGAAGGAAATGACCTTTTGCGCGAAATGATTGAATCAGGTGTTATCCGATATGGAGAAGAGTTTAAACACTCCATGGAAAAAGGCGGATGGGACCTTTCTAAAGTAGATATGAACGAAATTGAAAAATCTCAGGCTACATTGGTGTTCGGACAGATGAACGAACCTCCCGGAGCACGTGCCCGTGTTGCTCTTTCAGGTTTGACAGTTGCTGAATATTTCCGTGATGGAGATGAAAAATCAGGTGGAAAAGATATTCTTTTCTTTATTGATAATATTTTCCGTTTCACACAGGCAGGTTCCGAAGTATCAGCACTTGTTAGGCCGTATGCCTTCAGCTGTGGGTTACCAGCCAACACTTGCCACTGAAATGGGATTGATGCAGGAACGTATTACTTCTACCAAAAGTGGTTCTATTACATCTGTACAGGCGGTATATGTGCCTGCGGATGACTTGACTGACCCTGCTCCTGCAACCACATTTGCCCACTTGGATGCTACTACCGTATTGAACCGTAAAATTGCTGAGTTAGGTATTTATCCTGCGGTTGATCCGCTGGATTCTACTTCACGTATTCTTTCGGCTGCTGTATTTGGTGATGATCACTACAATACTGCACAACGAGTAAAAGTGATCTTACAGACGTTATAAAGAATTGCAGGATATCATTGCCATCTTGGGTATGGATGAACTTTCGGAAGAAGATAAGTTGGTTGTATCGCCGCGCTCGCCGTGTTCAGCGTTTCTTATCACAGCCTTTCCACGTTGCTGAACAATTTACCGGCTTAAAAGGTGCTTTTGTGAGCATTGAAGAAACCATCAAAGGGTTTAATATGATTATGGATGGGGAAGTGGATGAATATCCTGAAGCCGCATTCAACCTGGTAGGTAATATTGAAGAAGCTATTGAAAAAGGCAAGAAATTATTAGCAGAAGCAAAGTAAAAAGAGTTATAAGTTATGAGTTATAAGTTATATCCTGTCGTCATTGCGAGGCTCCGCGAAGCAATCTCTAAGCCTATTTCGAGAGATAACACCGATTATTTTCTTTCATTCCTAATTTCTAATTCCTAATTCAAGAATTGTGAATCTCGAAATTCTGACACCTGACAAAAAACTTTTCAGCGGAGATGCTGAATATGTAAACGTACCCGGAAAAGGGGGAGGCATAGGAATTTTAAGGAAACATGCCCCACTGATAGCTGCCCTGAAAGCCGGAAAGGTGAAGGTACGGGACATGGAAAAGAAAGACCATTATTTTGATATAAAAGGAGGAATAGTGGAAGTCCACGACGACAAGGTTATTTTACTGGCGGAATAAGGTCGGTTTGGTATAGGACCGCAATTTTCTTTAAAATCCTACCTTTACACCCACAATTATAAATTAAACCTTATGGTTTGGCAATTTGTATCATCAAATTACCAAATTACCAAATTACCAAATCATCAAATTACCAAATTAAAATGGAGCTATACCTTGATTCTGCAAACATGAAGGAAATTGAAGAAGGATTTAACCTCGGCTTCCTCGATGGCTTAACTACTACCCCCACCTTCATGCAAAAGGAAGGCATTACCGATATTGACGGAACCATAGTTAAGTTAAGCAAAATGGTGCCTGTATTGCAAATAGAGGCATTAGGCTCCAATGCAGAAGAAATAAAAAAGGAAGCTTATCGCCAACTGAACCTTGGATTAGACCCCAAGCGTACAGTTTTTAAAATTCCGGTATCACTGGAAGGAGTACGTGCTTGTAAAATATTGCGCAATGACGGACTATTGGTAAATGTTCATTTGGTATATACCCTCCAACAAGCATATATGGCTATGCATGCAGGAGCGACTTATGTTTGCCCTTTGGTAGGGCGTTTGCAAGATCAGGGGCATGATGCGCTTTCCTTAGTTGAACAATGCGTGGATGCTGTGAATTATTATAATTACGATACCAAAATCATGTTCAGTTCTGTCCGGCATAATGAACATGTACGGAATGCTATTAATATTGGAGTACATACTATAACAGTTCCACTGAAAGTATTAAAATCGCTTACCGAAAACAATTTTACTCAAATTGGAACTGAGCAATTCTTCCGTGATACAAGAATGATGATGGTGAAAGTAAAAGAAGCTATAAGACCTGTTAATCCGATTGTAAGCGGTGAAATTACCATTAAGGATGCACTGGTAAAAATGACGGAATATAGGTTTGGAACAGTTATTGTAACGAACAAGGATGGTAGTGTATTAGGTGTATTTACGGATGGTGATTTACGCAGGCTATTGCAAAAAGACGGAGAGCATATTTTAGATAAAAAACTAAAAGAAATAGAATACAAAACACCAATCAGTATAGATGCTAATGTCATTTTAAATGAAGCAGCAGCTATGTTTAAGAAGACCAACGTAGATAATATTATGGTTACTGATAATGGCAAACCGGTTGGTATGCTCGATATTCAGGACTTAAAAAATGACTGATAAGTTTATAAAGTTGAAAGTTTTAATGGTATTATGCACTTTAAAAACTTTATAACTTTCAACCTAATAGTATGGAGATAGAAAATTTATTCAAAGGCAGGTTCCTTACTTCGCCTGCGGATATTCTCGCTAAACTTGAAAAAGTAAAGGTTTACATTTTCGATTGGGACGGGGTATTTAATAACGGTCAAAAAGACGAAAACAATACCAGTCTTTTCAATGAGATTGATGCGATGGGCATTAATATGTTGCGGTTCAATCATTATAAACGCAAAGGCTCAATGCCACTCTTTGGAATTGTTACCGGAGAAAGAAATTCTGCTTCCCACACTTTTGCAGACAGGGAGCATATTGATTTTGTCTATTATAAAATCAAGCACAAAAGGACTGCCCTTGAACATCTCTGCAAACAACATAATGTAACTCCGGAAGAGGTTTTATTTGTTTTTGATGATATACTCGATTTGGATGTAGCAAAAAAAGTAGGTGTAAGAATGATGGTTTCACGCTCCGCTAATCCATTGCTACTTAAGTATGCAGAAAATAATCAATTAATGGACTACTTAACAGCTAATGATGGAAATAATCATGCCCTGAGAGAAGCCATAGAAATGCTTATCGGGCTTACAGGGAAATACGATGAAACAATATCTGACAGAATTGCTTACAACGACATTTACCGAAAATTTATTACTACCCGAAACAGTCTCCCGACAGAATACTATACTGTGGATGGAGATGATATTGTTGCCAAGAAACCCTAAAGGGAAAGCCGCTTCAACTACAAAAGCGGCTGCTCCACGATTCAACAAAACACTCCTCTTTAACGAATGCTCTGAATAGATTATCTTTCGCCGTCTAAGCCCATAGTAAATCCGAAAACAATTGCAGGGAGTGCAGGGCTTTGACCTGCCGGAAAAGCTGAAGTATTAAATACATTCGAAAGCCGGTAATTACAATAAACCATAAGGGTCCTGAGAAATATAAACCTGGCTGTAACTCCATAATTACCATGATTGAAATAGGCAAGGTTGCGGTGGATTGTTTTAACATCATCATTGTCATCCCATGAAACTGCCCGGGTATTAAATGTCCAGTCACCATATACACCCAAATCCAAAGCGATAGTCCCATGGTATCCCGAAGTAAATATGAACCTGTCATAGAGAAGTCCGCCAAAGTTTTGCAAGCTTACTTTCTCGGAATTATGCTCTATTGCATCAGGAAATTTCTTTCCAGAATCCTGTGAAAGATAGAAATCGGTGGATTTGTAATAAACATCAAACCCAAAGCCATTCCATTTACAGAACTTGCGTCCACCGCCAATTCCGATAATAAACTCTCTTGAGTTTCCATATTTAACAGGTGCTCCGTGATTACCCCCGATAACAAACCCAAATCCAACAAAAGCATCTACCATTTGGCGGTCACCCCTGTGCTTTCCAAAAACAGAATCATCATTCAGGATATGTGTCATTGAGTGTCTCCCGGTTTCAGGAGTTGTTTCATCTCCACTTTCATCCATAATTACCGAACCGCCATCGGATGCAGAAATGGTTTTTTGTACAGGGGTTCCTTTCACATGCACATTACTTCCGTCTGATGCATCTGCATCAATACGGTTTATTGCCCATACACTCACAGTGGAGCCATCCGATGAAATTGCCCTAACGCTACCTGCTTTTAATGTAGTTGTATTTACCTTAGACGCATCTGAAGATTTTATATCAAGGGAATCCGCAGTCCCGCTAAGGGTTATCGAGGCTGCATCATTGGCTTTCGCCTTAATCATTTTTGCATGAACCAAAATATCTGCCCTCCCGGCATCACTAACGTGTATCGTTAAATTATTGGTTTTTAGAGTGTCTTTGCAATATACTCTCCCCGCATCATTTATCTTAATAGAGGATATATTTTTTGCATACACACTAATAGTACCCCTGAACGGAACATCTACTTTAAGTGCATCTCCGTGTACTTCCAACCGGGGAGTTTTTTTAATTACGTCCGTGTATGTAAGTATTACATAATTACTGTCCGATTGGTATAAATTTACCCTCGCAGCAGAACTTACTTCAATTCCGCTAAAATCACCTACGGTCTTTTTTTCTGAATATTGCGCTTCCATATTTCCGAAGAAAATAAGAGAGGCTATAAGGCATGATGTTATTTTCATATTAGTATTACTTTATTTTAATTGTTTTTGTTTGCAAGTCGGAGGGTTATTATTTTTCAATATTGTCTGTTTCATCACTATCCATCGGCATTAAGAATATATAATCAAAACCATTGATGATGCCTGATAGTTCTTTATTATTTGCATCAATGCCGACCTTATTATTCTCAATATCCTTTTTAATTGATGCAACATCTATAATGCCCCATTTATCTTTCGTTGCAAATCTTTTAAAATCTCTGAACACATCACTGTCCATATTATCGGTGATTTTATTGCTATCACTATCAAAATAATACCGCCTTAAACAGTTAATACTAGTGCTTTTTGTGTCATTTGATTTTGCTAATTCTTCAGTAAGGTTCCCTAAGTCAAATACACCCAGAGACAATGCCTTTGACATGTGAACATCTCCGAATTTTAGAAATACTTTGGGTAACATTTCTTTTTGTTCTTCAAGAGCATAATTCTTCATAAAGTTACCTTTCATATAATCTATGCGTTTCTTATGCCCGCCCGGTTTATCCCACACGCTGTATATCTCGAAACTTGTCCTTAATTCTTTAATCATATCTTTCGATAAGGAATCATGAAAAACAGTGAAATAATTATTCATATCACTATCATTTAAAATCTCCCTATACACATTAAAATTCGGGGTCTTTAAAGAATCTTTTCTATACAATCCCATTAAGCTGCCGGTTGCTTTTAATTTTAAGGACCTACATTTCACCTGTTGCTCTTTATTCAAATTATTGAAAAGTAAATCCATAAAAAAGTAGGGTGCCGTAAGAAACTCCTGGTCTAAGCCCCAGATATTTATATTGTTTTTTGAAATTTCCTGCAAAAATTCAGCATCCTCCACACCGAAGAAAAAAATCAAAGGCTCAAAATCAACGGGCTTGACATAATATTTTGTATTGAATTCTTTTAAATTTTCTATTGTTTCTTCATAAGGAGAAGAAAGATTGGACAATACTTTTGATGAATATGGTCCTACTTCAAAAGCGGCAGAAGTGAAATTATTTTCCTTCATAAAAGGAACCATTGCTTTTACCAGGATCGATATTTGTTTTGATTGGTGCTTTTCTCCCAAACACACAAATTGAGATTGACTGAAAATAGATTTTATGGCATTCAATCCTTCTCCTTTCATTTGCCCGTCTTCAATGGTGAAATAAGTAATCTTTGAAGAGAGGTACAAAGAGTCGAGTGGCATTTTTGACTGACCCATTATACATGAGGTAATTAATAGCGTATATAAGGTTATTATTTTTTTCACTCTTTAATACTATTGGTTTAATTTGAAGTAAGACGGACTGCCTTTCCGGTTTGTTACAAGTTCCCTTTATTCTTTTACGGGAAATTCAAATTTTTTCTTACCCAGGTCAAACTGGTAAGCTATGATGTTCGTGGTGTCAGAATCATATTTTTTCTCCATCTTAATATGCTCTCCCGTAATTTTGTGCAATCCTTTGCAGGTAATTTTAGCCAGGAGATAGAGGAATTTACTTCCTGATTTTTCCTTGGTCACTGCTGTAGTATCGGCTTCCGGTTGATTGGAATTATTAGCGTGATATTTCATTATCCAGTCATTGATAAATGCAGTACTCTTGAGGGTATCAAATGACATGGCAAAGGAGTTTTCAAAATTAACAGGGATAGGTTTTTTCGTTATGCCGGGGAGAGCCTGAATATTGATTGACTCTCTTCTTGCAGTTGCTATGGTAGAATTAGGAATTGAATTATTAGGTGCAATTACATTATTCTTATTTTGCTTTTTAGGATTTACATTTATTGCAACAGAATTAGGCTTTACAGCAATATTCGAAATACTCTTTGGAGTAATCATATTAGAATCTATTGCTTTTGTGGCATGACTGGCAACAGCATTACTGTCTTTTGATAAAGTATGAGTTGCAATATTATTTCCGGCTGGGGGTAAGTTTCTGTTCAGCATAAAATAAGCTATAATAATAACTGCTACCGATGCTGCAGCCGACCAATAATAAAGAGTTGCCGGGCGTCTTTGGGTTCTTTTCAAAGAAATTTTATCATCAAAAACTACGGAAGTATCAGGCGTTAATTTCGTGTTGGAATATAACTCCAATTCCTTTTTGTAACGGGGATATTGATTGATAAAAGTCCGTAATTCCTGTTGCAACACAGGTGGCAAGGTCCCTTCAATGGAGTTTATAGCGTGCTCTTCAAAATTGGAAGGATTAATGGACGTCAGATGTTTTTTTAAGGTTTCTTTACTTTCATATCTAATACCCTCTGTATCTTTCAATGTAACCGGTTCAAAGCTTTCAAATTCCTCCTTTAGTTCAGGATGAATAGTAATAAATTCCATCAGTTCTTTTATCAAAACAGTTGATAGATTACCTTCATGGTAGTCTAAAAAATAAGCCTCGTAATTATTTAAGTTGATATTCATATTCCCCTTTATACCACAGCCTCCATCGAACCTATGTAGTTTTTTAAAAATTTCCTTGCCCTGAAAATGTAAACCTTCACCTGCGATTCATTCAGTCCGGTTATTTCCCCAATCTCTCCGTAATTATATCCCTCGTAATCGCGCAACATAATAACAGAGCGCTGTATCTCCGGCAACTTGCTCACTGCTTCATTCAAAATCTCTTTCAAATCGCTATAAGACTTTGTATGGCTGTGAAGATATAAATGTGAATCTTCCAATCTTTCCTGCCTGCTGTCGCTCCTGAAACGGTCTATCATAGTGCGGTACGCGGTAGTAAACATATAGCTTTTCGCATTGGTGCTTTTCACATCACTCACTTTCAACCATAATTTTTCGTACGTATCCTGCACAATATCTTTAGCCTTATCTACGTCTCGCACATTCTTTAAAATAAAACGGTAAAGGTTATCCGCATACATATCTACACATTTATTAAACTCTTCTATGGTCATGCTTTTCTGTATCGCTTACGATTAGGGGTATAACTTACCTTTTTTGCATAGGACGGAGGTAACTATTGAAAAGTTACAGGTTTATTTTTTCTTTTCTTTCTTTTCTATAATCACAATAGTCTCTGCAATCCGGTCATGCAGGCACATACGGTTAGGGTTCCAGAATATTTGCAGAAAGCCAAGCCCTATTTCAAGAGTGGAGGCTGCATATCCTAATGCCCTTTCTACACAATGCCAGAAACTAATTCTATTGTGATATATTGATTCTACCCGGATGTGCATCATCCACTTACCAATTGTTCTGCCATTTGTAAAATAGTTCATAAGTGCGAAATAAAGAGTGGGGATGGTGGCAAATATTTTGCTGCTTCCCTCGTGTCCTGCAACTTTTAGGTTTTCCAAATCGGAAAGTTTTACATGAAACCCAAACGCAGCGCAAATACCTTCAATTAAGGCAACCAAAATACTTATAGATATAAAATCTATTGATATAGCCCAAGCCCTTTGCCAAAAAGTAGCCAAAATAGTTTCTTCTTCTTTTACTACGGGGTGAAGCGGGATATATTTCATGGGGCTTATTTACTTAGCTGTTTTCTCCTTATTAATATCAAAACTACTACTAACCCATTCATAAAAACTTGTGAAACGGGATAAATCCAGGTAGCTACCACATAATTTTGCAGAGCGAGAAATGCAACGAAATGTTTCGCTGAATTAAGCCCGAAGGATATGGCTTTTTCTTCATCGGGATAATAATAGCTTTTCCTAAGTGTGGGACCATAGCCAAGCACATCAATACTTGCAATAAGTACAACGGAAGCAGTAGGATTTTCGGTAAAGAACCAGGGTAACAGCGCAAGCAAGGCAACACCAATAAAAAGTATATCTGAAAGAGTATATGCTTTATCGTATTTGAAAAAAGAAATGATGCCTATAGCAAGGCAAACGATGCAAGTAAATCCTGTTGACCAGGAACCTGCTCCACCACCTCTTAACACCTGGGCAGCAAATACTATAGCAGTCGTTAATGTCCATAAAAGCCAGGAGAAAGCATGAGGTTTTATTTTATCTTTCAGGGTGCTATGGATATAAATTATATATGCGGTTAAGCCTAAGCCAACTGCTATACCCCCAAGAATATCTTTAAGCGAAATCATTAAACAATAATACGGAAAAACGATGGAATGCAGATGACATAACTTGATTATGATAAAAGCAGATAGAAATCAATTTCAATCTTAAGCAATCTGCGTCATCTGTGTTCCATCAGTTCCAGTAGTCCTCCATCAACTCTGTCATCCAGTCAGGCTGAATGATTTCTTCGTTCGGGAGAAATTCTTTTACTACAGGTTTAATATCTAATATGGGCGTGCCATTATTCGCATCTAATCCTTGAACAGTAATTGTTCTGCCTTTGCGGGAAATTAGTTTTACGATAGTAATTCCTAAATGGTTGGGTCTGTCTTTTTTTCGCTGGGCAAATATGCCGACTTTGGACCAGGCTTTATTTCCACGGGGATGTGCAGCGCCATAAACCGTTTTATCGGTATCCGATTTATCAAAATAAAAAATTATTTCCAGGTGAGAAAATGTATCTATTCCATCCAGGCACTCTTCCGGAAGTTCATCTGCAAGAATAATTTCAGAAGTAACGCTTCCCCAATAATCGTCCCTCATTTCGGTACGTTCATTCTTTACGTAGCCTATGGGACTAAGAGTAATTGGGGCTTTCATAAAGCAAGCTAAAAAAAATATTTAGCTATCACCCTTTGGTGGTGTATCACCGCCGCCGAATTTTGCTTTTCTCCGGTCACGCCTATTAGGTCCATCAGCAGGCTTGTCCGCTCCTCGGGGTTTATCGTTGGGGGTAGCACGTCTTTCAAATCCACTGCTGCTGCGTTTCTGAAAACCGCCGCTGCTGCGTCTTTCCCCGCTACCGCTTCTTTTTTCAAATCCGCCGCTACGCTTTTCGCCTCCTTCACGGGGTTTATAATCAGAACCGGAACGTTTTTCACCTCCTTCACGAGGTTTGTAATCAGAGCTGCTACGTTTTTCAAATCCCCTGTTATTGCTTCTTTCTCCACCGCCACTGCTGCGCCTTTCATATCCTCCGCTGCTACGTCTGTCTCCACTTCCGCTGCGTCTCTCAAATCCTCCACCTCCTCGTCTGTCCCCACCTCTGTCGCCTCTATCATTGCCCCAGCCTTTTTCAAAACTTTTGTCGCCGCCTGACCTGCCTCCGCCGTAACCTCTGTTGCGTTCACGTGGAACGCCATCTTCCCTGTTTCCACGAGATTCAATGCTTACAGGTCTTCCCCTGTATGTTTCGCCTTCCAGCCCATTCACCAGTTGATCCTTCATTTCGTTTTTCACTTCCACAAAAGAAAAACTGTTTTTAATATCAGTCCATGTTAAATCGCCAATAGGAACATCCGCCGTTTCGAGAGAGATATTCTTTTAAACTCTCATTACTGAAGCCATCCATTTTACCGAGGCTCAGGAATAGTTTCACAACGCCTTCCGGTGATTCAGCGTTCGCTTCTCTCGTCCGAACCACCTGCATTCAAGTCAGGGGCATTGCGGTAATAATCAAGGAAACGGTTAAATTCTATAGGACACAAATCGTCTTGATAATTTCCTCCTTATTAAGTTCACTTAATTGCTGCCATAATATTCGGGAGATATTCTTTTATCTCTTCCTCGTTTACCTTGGCATTATGTAAGCCCTGCACCAAATGGAACAGTTGCTTTTCACAAATTTGGAACCCGGTAGGAATATCGGCACGGGTAAATTTCTTTTGGGTGAGTTTTTCCAGGGTCTTTATTTTATATAAATCCCTGCTATTGATAATGGCGATTGAAATACCTGTCTTTCCTGCCCTTGCAGTACGTCCGCTGCGGTGGGTATAGTTTTCTATTTCGTCAGGTAAGTTATAATGAATAACGTGTGTAATGTCGTTCACATCAATACCACGGGCTGCCACATCGGTGGCTACCAGCAGTTGCAATGTACGTGCTCTGAAACGTTTCATTACATGGTCACGCTGCGCCTGGGATAAGTCACCATGCAAGGCATCGGCATTGTACCCGTCTTTTATCAGTTTATCGGCTACCTTTTGAGTTTCGATTTTAGTACGGCAAAATACGAGGGCAAAAATATCAGGATAAAAATCGGCGATGCGTTTTAATACATTATACCGTTCCCGCTCCTGGGTTACATAATATGTATGCTCAATGTTTTCATTGGTCATATTTTTTGCACCTGCAGTAATTTCCACCGGGTCTTTCATATAGTTGCGCGAAATAGCCAACACCTCATTAGGCATAGTAGCTGAAAACAGCCAGGTATTCCGGGTATCGGATGCGGATGAAAGAATGAAATCAAGGTCTTCTTTAAAACCCATGTTCAACATTTCATCTGCTTCGTCAAGCACCACATAGCGGATATTGTTAAGGTCAACATTACCCCGTTGGATAATATCTACCATACGTCCGGGAGTAGCTACTACTATCTGGGCTCCGCGTCTCAATTCATCTACCTGTCCGCGAATGCTGGCACCACCATACACGGCTACAATATTAGCTCCCTGTATATGTTTGGAAAAATTCTTCAGGTCAGATGTAATTTGCATACACAACTCCCGTGTAGGGGCAAGTATAAGCGCTCTCGGTTCCCGTTCGGCAAAATCAATCATGGATACTAATGGTAATCCAAAGGCTGCGGTTTTTCCGGTACCTGTTTGGGCAAGTGCTACCATATCGCAGGAATCGCTTAATAATGTTGGTATTACCTTTTCCTGTATAGGAGTTGGGGTTTCAAAGCCAAGTTCGGTAATAGCTTCTAATACGGGTTTTATAATCCCGAGTTCTTTAAATCTGTTGCTCACGTTTGTTTTAGTTAAAACCAACTTCCACAAACAGATAACAGACAGTGACCCGAGTAAAAATTGATTTGTTGAGCGGCAAAGATACGCTTTTTATCGGGATGGGTGAAAGTGGTAGTTTTACAGGAGAAAGTACTAGTAAGCCCTTGAAGGAATTACTCCCGCTAACAGGCTATATTTCATATAAAATCGTATCCGGTTCAGATGGTAGTTTTGAGTTTTTTCGTTTTGAAAAACCATCCACCACATTTTTTAGCAACCTAAAAATAATAAAGGTTCAGCAAAATACAAGATAATCAGGTATTCAAATACGCCTATTGATAGTATAGGCGCAAAATATAAAATTGCAAATTAGTCAGATTGTGTTCTTATTTGAACTCCAATAGTACATTATCTTCACTCACAATTAACTCTGCTTTCCTCCCCAAATAAATTGGAAAATTTTTTTGCCCATGTCCGGCAGGGAAATCAAAACATACAGGATAGTTATATTCCTTCACAGCATCTAAAATAATTTCTTCAGCTGATTTTCCGAAAGGTATGGTATTATCTTTCATCTCTGAAAAGCTGCCTACTATTAAGCCTTTGAGATAAGCCAACTTTCCACCTCTTTTCAGTTGGAGCATCATGCGGTCAATATGATATAGGTATTCATCCAAATCTTCGAGGAATAATATTTTACCCGATGTGTCAATATCCGAAGGCGTACCAGCCAACGCATAAAGCAGGGACAGGTTTCCTCCGCAAAGTATTCCTTTGCCTTCGCCTTTGCGGTTTAAAGGATCCCTTTTTAAAGTATAGTTGCTTAGTTCTCCAAATAAAGCCTTCCTGAGTTTCACGGTTGACTCAGCATCTTTAGAAAAATTAAATGGCATTGTGCAGTGAAGGGTCTGTATGCCAAAGTGAGTTTGAATATGATTATGAAAAACTGTAATATCACTGAATCCGGCAATCCATTTAGGGGTTTCGCGGAATCGGGTAAAATCAAGCCTGTCAATAATTCTTGCGCTGCCATATCCCCCTCTTGCCGATATAATAGCTTTCACCTCTGAATCGTCTAACATTTGTTGCATGTCCAATGCCCTTTCTTCATCGGTTCCGGCAAACTGGTTGAAAGCGGCATAAATATGTTCCCCCAACTTTACTTGTAGTCCCCAACTCTCTAACACACAAATAGCATTGCTAAGTTCGTCAGCGGAAATTTTGCGGGCAGGGGCCATTATCCCGATGATATCACCGGGTTTTAAAAAGGGCGGAGCTATTAGAGTTCTATTTGCCATGGAATAAATGAGCAGCAAAATTGGAGAATTTTCGGGTGATAAGAATGATATTTAGCATTATTAACACGCCAAAAAGCTGAGTTATCTGTGAAATTACTATACTTGCGGCATAATGGTTACACTTACTACCCACGGAGTTAAAATTACAGTTCAAAGCAATTACGAGGATGCGCATTCGCGTCCAACAAACCGCTATTTTATTTTTTCCTACCGTATAACCATTGAAAATAATTCGCCTAACACCGTTCAGTTACTAAGGCGGCACTGGTATATATTCGACAGTATGGCTGGCTGGAGTGAAGTAGAAGGAGAAGGAGTGGTGTCCCGTAAACCTATGCTTTATCCTTCGGAAGAATACCAATATGAATCATTTTGTCCCCTGATAAGCGAAGCTGGTAAAATATATGGAACCTACCTGATGGAAAATAAATCAGACGGAACCACGTTCTCAGTAAATATTCCCCTCTTTAAGTTGATTGTTCCCTGTAAAAATAATTAATAAGTCTTTTTAAAAGAGTGTTATGTTTAAACGTGTTTTGTTTCTCGCCGTACTCCCCTTTTTGTTGTTCACTTTTAAAGGCTTTGCCCAACCGGGGGGAAAGCATGCGCAATTGGTTCAGCTTTCAGGTATTGTAGTGGATAGGGACAGTGTTCAGGGCATACCCTATGTAGCAATTCTTGTTAAAAGATCAAACCCAAGCGGAGGCACCATAGCAGGGTATAATGGTTATTTCTCATTTATCGTTTTGCCCGGAGATACTGTTTTATTCCAGGCATTAGGGTATAAAAGCAATTCATATATAGTGCCTGATACTCTCTCTACCGATAAATATTCCTTAATACATATTATGTCGAGAGACACTAACAACCTGAAAGCATTTGTGTTTTATTCCTGGCCATCCAAAGAAGCTTTCCGGGCTGCCTTTCTGAAATTAGATATAGCCGACAATGACCTTGACAGGGCAAGGAAAAATATGGCTATTGCTGCCCGCAAAGCAAGATTTTCTGATGCCCGCTCACCGGGAGTCAATACTATGCAAACGATGCAGCAAGAATACGATAAACTCTACTGGGCCGGACAATTGCCGCCTAACAACTTGCTAAACCCATTAGCCTGGGCAAAGTTTATTCAGGCTTGGAAGGACGGCTCGCTGAATATTCAATAAAGAACAGAAGAATTGGTAAATTTATCCCCTGAATCTTTTTTAGTATTACCAATTCCCATTCGAAGTGACGAAAGCGCTAAAGGATAAGTTAAGACTTGCATTTTTTATTTTCTCTTTATTCTTCCTTTCTCTGCAAAAAGGTATTTGCCAGCAAACGGCTACCGTTTACGGGGTAATAAATGATAGTTTGGGACAACCTTTACAGGCGGTTGTTATAGGGGTTATGGGCAATGCAACTCAACCGGCTTACTCCGACAGCTTGGGGAAATTTTTATGCAATGTTCCTGCTGATAAAGATATTGAACTGGGGTTTATTCTTACCGGCTATCGTACCCATTACCTGAAATTAAAACTAAAAGAAGGGGAAAGAGTGGAACAAAAGATAACCATGCATGTTTCCTCAAGCGTACTAATTGATACAGCGACCATAACTGGCCAGAAACATAATTCGCAGGGGTTGTTAGAGTTGAATACAAAGGTCGTGAATTCTATACCCATGCCTTCCGGAGACTTCAATGCTATTTTAACAACCGCACCCGGTGTAGCAACCCGTAGCGAACTTGGTTCGGAATATTCTGTGAGGGGAGGGGGCTATGATGAAAACCTCGTCTATGTAAATGGGATAGAAGTGTACCGTCCTTTCCTGATAGAAAACGGAGAGCAGGAAGGTCTCAGTTTCGTCAATCCCGATATGGTTTCCTCTGCTTATTTTTCTGCCGGAGGCTTTGAAGCGAAGTATGGGGATAAGATGTCTTCGGTGCTTGATGTAACCTACAAAAAACCCACTGCCTTTGCTGCCTCTGTTTCGGGCAGCCTATTAGGGGCTACCGAACATATTGAAGCTGCCAGTAAAAATCACCGCTTCACTATCATTGAAGGCATACGGTATAAAACTAACCAGTACCTGCTTAATACACTTGATGTACAGGGCTCTTACAAACCAAAATTTGTGGACGGACAAATCTATATGACCTACGCTTTTAGCGATAGGCTTGAGCTGGACGTATTAGGGAATGTTTCGTTGAATATATATCAGTTTGTTCCCCAAAGCCAGACTACCTCATTCGGTACGGTCAGCCAGGCATACCAGTTGCAGGTTTATTTCCAGGGGCAGGAGGTTGACCAGTACCTGACTGCCACCGGGGCAACTGCGCTGAACTACAAAGCAAGCGACAAGGTAAACCTTCGCCTTATTGCTTCGGCATATAACGACGAGGAAACCCAGGATTATGACATTGAAGGTGATTATCTGATTAGTGAACTTCATTCCAATCTCGGGGCGAAAAATTTGGGAACTCCCGCCTTTAATATTGGTGTAGGCACATATCTCAATCATGCCCGCGATGAATTGAATGCACAGGTTTACAGTTTGCAGCACCAGGGTAGCTGGGATTACAGTTCCGTAGGTAAATTTCTTTGGGGAGGTACCTTTCAGCATGAAATAGTAACCAGCCAAATCAGCCAATGGAATTTTGTAGATTCAGCGGGGTATTCGCTACCCTATAGCCCTTATATTTTGCAACTTCAAAATGTGGTTAAAACTTTTGATACCCTGCAATCTAACAGGGTAATGGGGTATATTGAAAATATTGATAAGTGGCATGGTTCAGGCAACTCTACCCTTATAATTACTGAAGGGTTGAGAGCCAATTACTGGGATATAAACGGGCAAACAGCCATAAGCCCGAGAGGGGCCATTGCCTATAAGCCCGACTGGAAAAGTGATGTTCTTTTCCGATTCTCTTCCGGTTTGTATTACCAGCCTCCATTTTATAGGGAGCTACTTGATATGTATGGAGTCTTGCATACGAATATAAAGGACCAGGAATCTATTCATTATGTATTAGGCGCCGATTACAATTTTAAAGCCTGGGGGAGACCTTTTAAATTAATAACAGAGGCATTTTACAAGCAGTTGGTGAACGTGATTCCGTATAGCATTGATAATGTTTATGTGCAATACGATCCTACCCAAACAGCTCATGGATATGCTTATGGCATTGACTCTAAAATTGGCGGGGAATTTGTACAGGGGCTGGAATCATGGGCGAGCGTATCTATTTTAGATGCAAGATACACCATCAATAATGCCTATTACACAGTAAATTATAATACCTACGGACAACAGATTACCCCTGGCGTAGCTGACCAGACGGTTGCTTACAGCCAGCAATTTCCGGTTGGCACCATGCCAATGCCATTAGACCAGCGGGTTACTTTCAGTATGTTTTTCCAGGATTATTTGCCTAAGTTCCCCAACTTTAAAGTTTATCTGAATCTCATTTTCGGAACAGGTATTCCGTTTGGCGTACCGAATAATCTCTACAGTGATACATTGAGAACTACCCCTTACGAGAGGGTTGATATTGGCGGCTCTTACCTTATAATAGGAGGCAGAGGACAGAAAAATAAACATGGGGTTACCAAATATTTTAAAAGAATGTGGGTCGGATTAGAGGTGTTTAACTTGTTGCAAGCCAACAACGTAATTTCTTATGAATGGATTGCCGATGTTAGCGGGAATAAATATGCAGTACCTAATTACCTCACCGCAAGGGAGGTAAATTTGAGGCTGATGTTTGAGTTTTAGGGGGGAACTATCGCTAAGTATAAGTCCCGCAATTAATTTTTATTGACTGGGTATCAATTCATTTCTAAATTTATTTTCAATAAATACTGAAAGTTCAGAAATTATATATACCTTTGCGCCATGAAATTAACAGAAGGGAAAGAAAAATTCATACAGGCATGGGGTACATTGGGCTCCAGTTGGGGAATTAACAGGACAATGGCACAGGTTCATGCTCTTTTATTAATATCTCCGGAGCCACTAAGCACCGAGGAAATTATGCAGGAGTTAACCATATCACGCGGAAATACCAATATGAATGTACGTGCACTGATTGATTGGGGGTTGGTAAGTAAAGAATATAAATCGGGCGAGCGAATGGAGTTTTTTTCTGCGGAGAAAGATATTTGGAAAGTTGCCACACAGGTAATGAAAGAAAGACGGAAAAGGGAACTTGAACCTGTGTTAAAAGTATTGAATGAGGTGAGTAATATAGATGGGGATAAAAAAGATAAGAATATAAAATCATTTAATGAATCAATTGGTAATATAAAAGGAGTTGTTTCTAAGGCGGATAAAACGATTGATGCGTTTATTAAAGCGGATGAAAGCTGGTTTGCAGGCTCATTTTTAAAATTATTGAAATAATTTTTTTTCTTTAATATTTCAAAATATATTGAAACTTCAGAAAGTAAGATATGAATTATAACATTTCGGCATACGGGGTTTATTTACTACTGACGGTTTATGTAATTGTTATTGTCGGCAATGTATTACACAACAATGGAAGACCCTTTTTACTTACTGTTTTTCATGGAAAAATTTCCCTGGCAGATTCTGTAAACAGTCTCTTAATCACAGGCTACTACCTGCTTAATATCGGGTATTGCGTAACAACGCTTAAAATATGGAAGGAAATTACCACCCTGCAGGAATTTGTGGAAGCAGTAAGTTCAAAAACAGGAAAAATACTTCTTCTGTTAGGATTAATACACTTATTCAATGTCTTTGTCTTGCTTATTATGGAGAAAAAATACAGAAATAAAAAATCAGATATAATTAATAACCTTAAACACCAATCATTATGAACTATTCAATTTTTAATCCCACCACCTTAGCGTACAGTATTTATTTGCCGGTAGTAATTGCACTTACTATTTGGGTAGCTAAGAAACTGTTAAGCAATTCAAAAGTATTTTACCTGGACATTTTCCATGGAAAAACAGAGCAGGCCATGGCTTTAAATAAGTTGCTCCAGGTAGGGTTTTACCTGATTGCACTTGGGTATGGATTTTTGCGCCTGCAAATTCAGCCTGAAACGCATTATGACAAAGAAGGCGTTTTTGGTACATATTACATTCAAAATACACAGGAATTAATTGAGGCGCTAAGCATAAAAATTGGCGGGTTTGTAGTTATCCTTGGTATCATGCTTTTATTAAATTTAATATTGGTGTTGAACCAAAGAAAGGCTGCTATGAAGGTTGTATCCATTAGCCAAAATAAAGAACCGGAAATAAAATAAACTCCGTAAATATGGAAACAAAGAAAATGATTATAGCCGGAGGTGCAGGATTCTTAGGCCAATCTATTATTGATTCTTTTAACGAGTACGAAATAGTAGTTTTGTCGAGAAATGTTCTACCCCAAAAACACTATGTAAAGTATATTAAATGGGATGGAAAATCATTGGGAGACTGGACAAAGGAGCTGGAAAATAGTACGGTAGTTATTAATCTTACAGGTCGTTCTGTCGATTGCAGGTATAATGAAAAAAACCGCAAGGAAATACTTGAGTCAAGAGTGAATGCCACCACTGTAATAGGTGAGGCAATAAAGAAATGTGTTAACCCGCCGGCATTATGGATAAATGCAGCCTCAGCTACAATATACAGGCATGCCTTAGATAGGGCTATGGATGAGGAAACCGGGGAATTTGGAGAAGGATTTTCAGTGGATGTTTGTAAAAAGTGGGAAGCAGCCTTTAACGAAATAACACTATCCAATACCAGAAAAGTTATTTTAAGAATTGCAATGGTGCTGGGGAAAAATGGTGGAGTAATGCCCGTTATGACCCGCCTGGTTAGACTTGGACTGGGAGGGACACAGGGAAAAGGAAATCAATATGTAAGCTGGATTCACGAATGTGATTTTCAAAACGTAATTAAGTGGATAATTGCTCATGAAGAAATAGTAGGTACTTATAACTGTAGCTCCCCTAATCCCATTTCAAATGCCGGTTTTATGAAGTTGCTAAGGAAAGCTTGCAAAGTCCCTTTTGGAATCTCCCCGAATAGGTTTATGCTTGAGGTTGGAGCCATGATAATTAAAACAGAAACAGAACTTATATTAAAAAGCAGGCGTGTTGTACCGACAAAACTCTTGCAATCGGGTTTCCATTTTAAATATGCTCAACCGGATTTCGCAATAAATAGTTTAGTCAGTAAATAAATTATGCCAATAATTCATCTTATTACAGAAATAAAAGCCCCTATCGAAAGATGTTTTGATCTTTCGAGGAGTATTGATTTACATTTATTATCTACAACAAAAACCCATGAAAAGGCTATAGCCGGAGTTACAAAAGGCTTAATAGGGTTAGATGAAGAAGTAACCTGGAGAGCAAGGCATTTTGGAATATATCAAAATCTTACTACAAGAATAACAGCCTATAAATATCCTGTTTATTTTGAAAGCGAAATGACTCAAGGAGCTTTTAAAAAAATTGAGCACAAGCATGAATTTGAAACAAGAAACGATATAACTATCATGAAAGATCACTTTGATTTCGAAGCTCCTTTGGGGATATTGGGTAAACTGGTATCGAAGCTACTATTATATAATTATATGAAAAAATTGCTTGAAGAAAGAAATAGAGTAATTAAACGAGCAGCGGAAACAGAGGAATGGTCGTCCATTCCTGGGTCTGAATATAATTAAAGACGGGGATGTAAATGAAAACAAAAAAGATATGGACGATAAGCGGAAAATCCATGTAGACCTCGTCCAATCTATGCCATCCGTGTTTTATTAAAATGATGTAACTTTGCGCCAGTTATAAACGAATAAAATTATATCATGATATTTCACATCACCTTAACTAATGCGGAAGATGGTTGGATAGTTGCAGAATGTCCGGCTTTAAAGGGTTGTGTATCTCAGGGCAAGGATGAGAAGGAAGCTATTGAAAATATAAAGGAAGCCATCACCGCCTGGCTTTGGGCAGAAGACCAAAAAGCAGTAGAAAAAATTAATAAAAACAATCTTTCATCGTCTCTTGTAGTATCCGTTTAAATGGGACGGCTAAGCAATATTTCCGGCAAAGAAGCAGTTAAAGCTTTTGAAAAAGCAGGTTGGAAATTTCGCGGACAAGTAGGGAGTCACGCAGTAATGACCAAAGAAGAGGAACAGGCAAATCTTTCCATTCCGCAACATAAAGAAACTATCGGTTGGAACCCTTCGTGCGTTGATAAGAAATGCCGGAATGAGTGTAACTGATTTTTTGAACTTACTATAAGAGTTTACTTTATCTCACTCCACATAAATCTTCTCCACTTCTACCTTATATTTTTCTAAAATAAATTTACGTTTTAGTTTAAGAGTGGGGGTAAGTTCTCCGCCTGTGGGGGTCCATTCATCGGCAAGGAGTTCAAAGCGTTTTATTTGTTCTATATGCCCGAAATTCTGGTTCAGCCTGTCCACTTCATCGCGGAATAATTTATGAACCTGGTCGTTTTGTATGAGGGTTTTATAGCTATTAGCTGTTAGCTGTTGGCTGTCGGCTGTGATATTGTTTGCTTTACACCACTCAACGAGGTTATGAAAATTAGGAACAATTAATGCCCCGGTAAATTTACGCCCATCGCCTACCACCATAATCTGGGAAATAAATTTTGATTCCTTCATTTTATTTTCAATAGGCTGTGGCGCAACATATTTCCCTCCCGAAGTTTTTAATAATTCTTTTTTACGGTCGGTTATTACCAGGAATTTATTGTCTTTGAAAACTCCTATGTCGCCTGTATGGAACCATCCGTCTTTATCAATGGCTTCCGCAGTCAGGTCGGGGCGTTTGTAATAGCCCATCATCACATTAGGACCTTTGCATAATATCTCACCATCTTCGGCAATTTTCACTTCCACCCCGGGAATAACAGGTCCCACGGTACCAAATTCGGTGCCTCCGGGTTCCAATATATTAACGGATATGACGGGAGATGTTTCCGTGAGTCCGTAGCCTTCTAATATGGGTATTCCCGCTGCCCAGAATATTCGTTGCAATCGGGGTTGCAGAGGCGCGCTGCCTGATGCGATTACTTTCAAATTACCGCCAATAGCTTGCTGCCATTTTTTAAAGATAAGTTTGCGGGCAATATTCAACTGAAAATCGTACCACCAGCCGTTGGCATGTTCGAGTTCAAAACGCAAGCCGAGATTTACCGCCCAAAAGAAAAGTTTCTTTTTTATGCCTGTCAGGGCATTTCCGGCGGCTATTACTTTGTCATATATTTTTTCCAATACACGCGGAACAGCCACAAAAACCTGGGGCTTCACTTCTTTCAAGTTATCTCCGATAACATCAATGCTTTCAGCATAATAAATAGAAATGCCTAAATATTGATAGAGGTAATTCAGCATCCTCTCATACACATGGCATAGCGGAAGAAAGCTTAGCGCCTTACCATCCTGCCTTACCGGAACAAATATTCTTGCTGCCAGCACATTGCTCACTATATTATTGTGTGAAAGCATTACCCCTTTTGGGGTTCCCGTAGTGCCGGAAGTGTATATCAGCGTGGCTAAATCAGCAGGGCTGATAGACCTTTTCATATCTTCCAGTTTCCCCTGGCAGGGCTTTTTTTCACCGATGCTTAATAATTCTTTCCAGTGCATCGCACCGTTTACTTCATCAAAAGTGTGTACATTAATGATAGTAGGAATATCTTTAGCAATCACTTTAATCCTGTCGTATAGCTTTTCATCGGATACAAAAACATATTTCACTTCAGCATTGGTGAAAATGAACTTGTAATCTTCGTCGCTTATGGTAGGGTAAATAGGCACATGAACCGCGCCCGTCATGGAGGTCGCCAAATCCACAAAGTTCCATTCAATACGGTTATTGGAACAGATGGTGGCTATTTTATCTCCCTTCTTAATTCCTGCATCAATAAAGCCATACGCGAGGGTTTCGGCGGTAGTAATAAGTTGTGCTGTACTTATCTTAACCCACGCTCCATTGACTTTAGAAGCGATACAATCTTCCTTTGGAAATTGGTTTTGCTGAAGATAAGGTATATCAAATATGCGTAAAGAATCCATAAAAATAATTTCGGTATTTATAAAGTGCAAGATACCATTTATTTCAATTTGCGGGTTATGAGCTCTAATAATATCAGGAGTTTCGTAATTTTATGTTTCCTAAAAATCGTTACTATGAAGAAAATTACAAATGCAATTCTTTTATTGCTATTTACGTTTCACGTGTATGCTACAATATGGCAGGTGGGTCCCACCCGCACCTATCTTGCTCCAAGTGCGGTGGAAGGTTTGGTAACTGATGGCGATACCATTGAAATAGATGCAGGGATATATAATGATTGCTCAACATGGAATGCCAATAATCTTTTCATAGAAGGAGTTGGCGCCGGCTATGCCCATTTAGAAAATGTGGTGTGTGGCTCAAAAGGCATATTTGTAATCTATGGAACGGGGATTACGATAAAAAATATAGAGTTCTCAGGTGCTGTTATCAGCAATGCTGATGGAGAGAATGGAGCCGGAATCCGCGCCCAGGGCGGAAGCCTCACCGTTAGAAATTGTTATATCCACAATAACCAGGATGGTATTCTCGAAAACCCAGCCGATACAATAACGGACATCCTCATTGAAAATTCTGTGTTTGAATTTAATGGCTGCGACACAGGCGCATATATTGGTTATGAACATAATATGTACATTGGTAATGCACGAAGTTTTACTATTCGGTATAGCTATACCCATGGCGCGGTTCAGGGGCATGATATAAAGACGAGGGCTGATAAAAATTATATTTTATATAACCGTATTATGGATGATACCAACGGCACTGCCAGCCGCAATATTGATATACCGAATGGGGGACAAGCCATTATAATGGGGAATATTATTGAAAAAGGACCCAACACACCCAATAATAATTCCATAGAATTTGGGATGGAAGGGTTTGTGAATCCAGGACCGCAGAACCTGTATATGATTAATAATACATTCGTGAATGACCGTTCAGGTTGCGGATTCCTTGATTTGGAAACAGGTACCGATACTATGCAATTCATTAATAATATTATTGCCGGCCCTTCGGTGTCCTTTTTCATAGGTGCGGCGCCTTCGGTAATGGATTCTGCCACCAACTGGATTACTGCTAATACGTTGGGAATAGGCTTAGTGAACCCTGCTACCTATGATTACCGGTTAGTGGCTTCTTCAGGAGCCATTAACGCCGGAAGTGTAGCAGGACATTTTGATACGCTTTCCCTTACTCCTGGTTTTGAATATATAGATTCCGCAGGCGAAGAACCCCGGGTATCTATTGGAAATATTGATATGGGCGCGTATGAGTATGACCCGCCATTAGCAATTACAAATATTACTCCCAATAGCTTTTCAGTAAAAGTTTATCCTACACCTGCTTCCGACAAATTAACTATTGCAATTATTAATGTTGAAAATATGCCTGTAACTATTGCCCTGTTTGATATTACGGGGAGGGAAATTACGTCTTTCAACACATCTAAGAGTTCAGTAGAATTAAATACTGATTCATTTTCACCGGGTATTTATATGTTGAGAGCTATAACTGGAAATTCATCGGTTACTGACAGGGTAGTAATTGTGAAATAGATAATAAATCCCTAAATTCGCCTCCGAAAAACACACCATGCCAAGAGATAAAAGCATAAAATCGGTACTTATTATAGGCAGCGGACCTATTATTATTGGTCAGGCTTGCGAGTTTGATTATGCGGGTTCGCAGGCGTCGCGTTCATTAAGGGAAGAAGGAATTGAGGTATCGCTCATCAACTCCAACCCTGCCACTATAATGACCGATAAGGTCACAGCAGACCATATTTACCTTCTCCCCTTAAATGTAAATTCCATTATTAAAATATTGGAAGAGCGAAAAATAGATGCTGTTCTTCCCACAATGGGCGGACAAACTGCCCTTAACCTCTGCATTAAAGCCGAGGAAATGGGCATCTGGAAAAAATATGGCGTTAAAATTATCGGTGTTGATATTCAAACCATTGAAATAACCGAAAACAGGGAAAAGTTCCGCAAATGTATGGAGGAAATTGGTGTAGGAACTGCTCCTTCTGCCATTGCCAATTCATTTTTAGAAGGAAAAGAAATTGCCCAAAGAATAGGGTTTCCGCTTGTTATCCGTCCTTCTTATACACTTGGGTGGCACAGGGGCATCTTTCGTTCATAAAAAAGATGAATTGGATGAAGCACTTAAGCCGGGGCTTGCATGCTTCGCCTATTCATGAAGTATTGATTGATAAAGCCATGCTCGGCTGGAAAGAATTTGAATTGGAGCTGTCTGCGTGATAGTAACGACAATGTAAATATCATTTGCTCCATCGAGAATTTTGACCCTATGGGCATCCATACGGGCGATTCAATTACCGTTGCGCCTGCTATGACCCTTGTCTGATACTACCTATCAGAAGATGCGTACCATGGCAATAAGGATGATGCGCTCTATCGGGAATTTTGCCGGAGGTTGCAATGTGCAGTTTGCTGTAAGCCCCGATGAAAAAGAAGATATTATTGCCATTGAAATTAATCCGCGTGTATCGCGTTCTTCAGCTCTTGCATCAAAAGCTACCGGTTATCCGATTGCTAAAATAGCAGCCAAACTGGCTATCGGTTATAATTTGGATGAACTGAAAAACCAGATTACACAAAGCACTTCCGCATTTTTTGAACCTACCCTTGATTATGTAATTGTAAAAATTCCCCGCTGGAACTTTGATAAATTTAAAGGAGCAAAACGCGAATTGGGCTTGCAAATGAAATCGGTTGGCGAGGTGATGGCTATTGGGCGCAGCTTCCAGGAAGCATTGCAAAAAGCTTGCCAGTCACTGGAAATAAAACGAAACGGATTAGGCGCTGACGGGAAAGAATTAAAGAAACAAGACCAGATTGTTCAAAGCCTTGAACACCCCAGCTGGAACAGGTTGTTTCATATTTATGATGCGTTGAAATTGGGCATTCCGGTTAAGACCATTCATAAATTAACCCAGATAGACCCCTGGTTCCTGCGGCAGATTGAAGAATTGATATTATTGGAAAAGGAAATTGAGAAATACACCATTAGTAATATTCCCCGCGAATTGATGCTGGAAGCAAAACGCAAAGGGTATGCCGACAGGCAAATTGCCCATCTGCTGCGTTGCCTGGAAAGTGAAGTATTTAAAAAGCGCAGGGAAGAAATGGGAATTAAACGGGTTTATAAAATGGTAGATACTTGTGCTGCCGAATTTGAAGCTAAAACTCCTTATTTCTATTCCACATTTGAAGAAGAAAACGAATCTATCGTTTCCGATAAAAAGAAAATTGTTGTACTCGGTTCAGGTCCTAACCGTATCGGGCAAGGCATAGAATTTGATTATTCTTGCGTGCATGGTGTGCTTGCTGCAAAGGAATGCGGCTACGAAACTATTATGATAAACTGTAACCCTGAAACGGTCTCCACTGATTTTAATGTAGCGGATAAACTTTATTTCGAACCTGTTTTCTGGGAACATATTTATGAAATCATACTGCATGAAAAACCCGAAGGTGTAATTGTTCAGCTTGGCGGACAAACTGCGTTGAAACTTGCAGAAAAATTAGAGCGATACGGAATAAAA
Source organism: uncultured Bacteroidota bacterium (assembly GCA_963767125.1). Lineage (GTDB taxonomy): Bacteria > Bacteroidota > Bacteroidia > JABEUT01 > JABEUT01 > JABEUT01. The sequence goes on from CAVYDB010000002.1 coordinate 25,602, forward strand.
ATTATTGGTACCGATTTTCAATCGCTGGATTTGGCAGAAGACCGTGGTAAATTTTCTGCTTTGTTGCGTGATAATAATATTCCCTATCCTAAATTTGGAGTAATCGAAACCGTTGACCAGGCTGCAGATTTTTCTAAAGACTTGGATTTTCCTTTACTGGTGCGCCCTTCTTATGTGTTAGGCGGACAAAGCATGAAGATTGTAATTAATGAAGAGGAACTGGAGCAGCACGTAGTAGCTTTGCTGGAAGATATTCCCGGCAATAAAATATTGATTGACCACTTTCTGGAAAATGCCATTGAAGCCGAAGCCGATGCAATTTGCGATGGCAAAGATGTTTACATCATAGGTATAATGGAACATATAGAGCCGGCGGGCATCCACTCCGGAGATTCGTATGCCGTGCTTCCTCCGTTTGATTTCGATGAAAATGTAATGAAGCAAATTGAAGACCATACCCGCAAAATTGCAATTGCATTAAAGACTGTAGGTTTGCTTAATATTCAGTTTGCCATCAAGGATGGTATAGTATATATTATTGAGGCTAATCCCCGTGCATCGCGCACCGTTCCTTTTATTTGCAAGGCTTATGATGAGCCCTATGTAAATTATGCAACCAAAATAATGTTGGGAGAAAAGAAGGTGAAAGACTTTAAATTCAATCCGAAGAAAAAAGGATATGCTATAAAAGTTCCGGTATTCTCATTCGATAAATTCCCCGAAGTAAAAAAGGAATTAGGTCCTGAAATGAAATCTACCGGAGAAGCTATTTACTTTATTGATGACCTTACTGATGAGTATTTCCTGGATGTATATTCCCAGCGGAATTTGTATTTAAGCAGGTAAGAGCGCTACTTCTTCACTATCTTACTTGTAAACACAGAGCCATTTTCATCTGTTACTACAACAATATACAGCCCATTTGAAAGGTTTTGTAATCCGCCCATATTAATAAGCGTGTTACCGCCCCCAGCTACTTTCCAGTTCTTTTGAGTTACTATTTGGACTAATGTGTTGTACACTTTAATATTCACATTCTGAACAATCGAGGAGAAAAATGAAACGGTAATATTATCGGTAAATGGGTCAGGATAAACTTTGGTTAAATTAGTTACAAGTTTATTATCTGTCAAGCCCGTTACAATAGTTTTGGCGAGGCAATAATTGGGGATGCCATACCCCAGGAAGTCATCAGGAGAGGCATATTGACTGGCGCTTTCCCGCACCCCTTGCATTATTTGTACACAGTTTGCATCAGAATCTGCCTGCCATAAGGAAGCAGTGGCGCCCGCAATAATAGGTGTTGCAAAAGAAGTACCACTTCCAAAAGTAACCCCACCTGAGGGAGAAGCCAGGGCTGTGTTTTCACCCTGTGCAACCACATCGGGTTTTATCCTTCCGTCAGAAGTAGGACCCGTGGAACTGAAAGTGGCATAGTTGCCGTTGGCGTCAACAGCGCCTATGGTGAGTATGCTGTCAGCATCTCCGGGAGAAGTGATGTATTGCCAGGAACTTCCACCCTCATTGCCGGCAGCCACGCAAACTACCATTCCCTTTTCCACGGCAACCGTTGCAGCAATACTGGCAACCGCAGTTTTGCCGTTCATGTCGGCATAAGTATAACTGTTGCTTGTATCATCAAAAATAGAATATCCCAACGAGGAAGTTATAACATCTGCACCTGCGCTGTCAGCATATTCTGCAGCACATGCCCAATTATCATCTTCTATCTGATATTCCGAATTAATATCTTCTGTGCGTAATAAATAAAAATCGGCATCAGCAGCATCCCCTAATAATTGCCCCGGCAGGTTTCCTACCATACACGATAATACCATCTGCCCGTGATTATCTACATTATTCGTATCATCCCACACAATGGGGTCTTCCCAAACAAAGTCCCAGGTGCCAAGAATTCCTCCCCGGTTAAATAAACTATCGAATGCGGGAAGGGTATTCGTTACTCCAAACCTTGCATCTATCTGTGCAATACGCTTGCCTTTTCCACGAAAACCCATATTATTCAGGCAATCTATTCCTATCATGTGCGATTGGTTGTAGGAATTGGCATAGTTAAATGTATCAACCGCAAGAGGCGAGCGGTTTACAATAGATTCAACAAAATGTTTTTTTATAGGGCCATGGTGCAACACCGTGAGAACAAATTTTGCATTTTTTACAAATGGCAGCGCCCTTATAACTGCAAGGGGTGTGGTGTCAGCAGTATTTATACTGATAGCATTAAACCAACCCGAACGGTTTAACAGGGTTACTCCTTTGGCAATAACACTGTCAATATAGGCGGGGTTGGGTGGCAAATCATTATACTGGACAGGGATGCTATACTTAGTACGCCTTTGAATAGCCCTGGCTGAAAGATACGCAGAAGGATTACTTATAGAATAAGGGCTGTTATTTTTATCGGTAAATTCTATCCAGTATTTATAGGTTTGAGAGAAGAGGTTCCCGCAAATTATTAGCGAAACAAAAATAATAAGTAGTTTTTTCATAGAGTAATTCAATTTACAAACTTAAACATTTCATTCAATTAAAGATAAGAGGGCCCGGATAACAAAAATAGCCAATCCGCCTTCTGAAAGAATAATAGCGCACCTTTTTGTAAAATCCGTGATGACTTTATTTAATAATATTAACGGTGCCGGTATAAGAATGCGGCTTATCTTTATTGTCAGTAACCTTTATCACATAAACATACGCATCTTCCTGTGATATGGCGCCCGAATTATTTACAGCTCCGTTCCAACCCTGATTTATATTGGTAGTATGAAATAATTGCAACCCCCAGCGGTTAAAGATATACATCTCAAAGGTTTTTACATCATTTCCTTTTACTACAAATAGTTCATTTACTCCATCCCCATTAGGAGAGAAGGCATCGGGGATATATAAGGTGAAAATAGGTTCAATAACAATGCAATCGGTCATCGTATCTACACAGCCGTGTTCATTTATTACACTTAATTTTACACAGTATGTGCCTGTATCGGTATAAGTGTGTGCAGGGTTTTGCAGGATGCTGGTGCCGGAATCCCCGCCGACGCCAAAATTCCAATTCTGGGCTATAACCCCATAAGTATCGGTAGATTCATCGGTAAATTGAACCGTTGGTTGCAAAATAGTAGTTGGTTGGGGGGCAGCAGCAAAATTAGCAACCGGGTTACTATAAACGGTAATCATATTGGAGTGGGTGAGGGAAGCGCTGCATCCGTTGGCAGATGTAGTAGTCAGGCTGACACTGAAAGAGCCCGGCTGGGTATAGCAATAAATAGGGCTTTGTGCAGTAGTTGTATCATTAGTACCAAAAGACCATGCTGATGTTGCAATGTTCCCCGAAGAAATGGTACTCAAATTGCGGAACTGGATACACAGAGGGCTGCATCCCGAAAATATATCAGCGGTGAAAGCAGGCACGGGAGTTGGGTACATAGTAACGGTTACAGTGGCTGTTGCAATGCCACAGCTATTGGTACAGGTTACGGTATATACCTGAGTAGAAGTAGGGGAAACAGTTATAGAAGGGGCATTATACCCTCCAGGCTCCCATAAGATAGTACCTGAAGAACCCGATGCAGAAACACTTAGTGTGGTCGTTTGACCGGTACAAATACTCACATCGGGGCTAACAGTAATTGCGGGGGGACCGGTTACAATGATGGTGTATGAACTCGTACCTGCACATCCTTGTGCATCAGTCCCGGTAACTGTATAGATTGTAGTTACGGAAGGGGAAACTGTAGCCGGGTTGCAGGTTGCACAGGTTGATAATCCTGTTGAAGGCGCCCAGCTGTATGTTGTTGCACCAGCGGCTGTTAATGTGATATTTTGTCCGGAACCTGAACAAATGGAATCGCCCGGAGCAGTTATTGTTATAACCGGGGCCGGAATTACATTAACAATGGCATTAGCCACATTGGAACATCCGCTTGCATCTGTTCCTGTAACAGTATAGGTTGTAGTAATAATTGGAGAGGCTGTAGGGCTTGCACAAGTATAGCAGCTTAATCCTGATGCCACAGGGGTCCATACATAGCTTACCCCACCCGAAGCAGTTAAGGCAACCCCGCTTCCGGCACATACGGTATCGGGCGTGGGTGCAATGGTAATGGTTGGCAATGCAGAACTGGGAACAGTAATGCAAAGCGTATCAGCGCATCCCGTGTTATCCCGTATCCCTAAACAATATACGCCACCACTTACAGGTCCTGTGCTGGAAGTAGTAGAGCCGTTGCTCCAATCATACGTATAAGGAGAAGCCCCGCCCGTAATAGTAACACTGGCACTGCCGGGACCTGCACAACTTGCCGGGATAGAATCGTGGGTAACCGTATATCCTCCCGGTGGGGTGTACATGGTTACCGTGTCGTAAAATGTTAATCCGCATATAATAGTTACCCCCACGGAATCCAGTCCGGTGCATAAATGCCTCGCCGTTTGGGTGGTTTCACCGTCACTCCATAAATAAGTTACATTAAGGGTATCCAATATGCCGCATTGCATAGCGGAAGCGGTTGCGGTACCGTTGCAGCTGCCACAACTTGGAATTTTGGTAATCACAATAGGTACAGTTTGAGGCGGACCTAAACTCACGGAGGCAACAAAATTTTGTCCGCAGGCATACAGTAATTGTCCTGTATAAGGGCCCAGTTTCAGAGCATAAATAATATTGCCTAAAACAGGTAATGTCCCGGTTTCGGTTAAAGTGCCATCGAAAATCTTTATAGTTTCACTATCTCCCAAATAAACATTATCACAAAGGTCAACATCTAACCCGCCCCAATCATATCCACTGTTTGATGTTATTGTGGTAAATGCATTTAAAGCACCGGTAGCTTTATTAAACTGTTTTAAAGTATCTCCATTATATGCATATAACCATGCCCTGCCGCACACCATACCATTCATAGAATTAAAAGTAAGGCCGGATTGAGGAATATAAAAAATAGTTTCAATCTCATGAAATTTATACCCATCAGGTGCCATCCATGTAGCAGGAGCTAATGCAGGCATGGGAGATTTAACAATTTGGTTAGAAAACAGTTGGGTAGCCTGCAGGGATTTGGTAGTACCGGTGTAAGCATACGTTCCAAATGGGTCAACTGCAGTAAGAGCCATATCATGGTATCCGGTAGTACAGGTGGGGCCAAGTATATTTACGGGGACAAAAGTAGTCATTGTAGTATCGAGCATTCCAGCCTGATCGGGATTATTTGTGTTACCACAATAAACCACAAAAGCCTGGGGACAGATACTTGATTCTATTCTCCACATTTCATTACAGGAAGAATTACCCAAATCAGTAGCTAATAATAAACCTGTGGAACTAACTTTTTCAATACGTGCCCCGGAAGAAATATTCCATCCCTCCACAATATAAGATTCCAGCGAATGTTTATCAACAGCAAAATCCCCATAAAAATTAGTAGAAGATGTCATAGTAGTGGCATCAAAAATCCATTGAATAACACCGGCAGGATTTATTTTAACCAATTGTAAAGGATCAAAACCACTAGATCCCGTTTGGCTCCAGCCACCTCCATAAGCATAAATATTTCCAAGGTTATCATAATCTAAGTCGTATGCGTAATCATACCCTGTATTTGTTGTAACAGTAAAGCCCGGTCCAATTTGCCAGGTAATAGTAGGATCAATAGCAAGGGTCTTGGTGGCATCCAGGTTATGGGCAATAAAAGATTCATCGGGGTTATTTGCCTGTGATGAGACGGTAGCCGGGGCATGGTCTTCAAGATAATAACTAACCGGAGCGCTTTCTGTCAATGTTCCAATATCGTTTTTATCCACCACATTTCCCGCTTCGTTCACAAGCAGGTTTTTAGAATTGAGGTATTTCAAATGAACTTTACTCAGGTCCCCACCCGGATGGACTATAATAGTATATTTCAAATCCTTACTTCCTTCCGGAAAAGAATAGACAACATCTATACCGGGGTATAAATTATGATACGTTATTTTTTTAAAAATGGGAGCAATATAGGTGTCGTTTATGCCTTTGGGGTAATTGTAAGTATAGGATAATGCATCGCTATAATCTGCATCTACGGTTACATTTGGATTAGCCCCTTCCCAGGAAGTGCGCATATATGAATAAGTTGCCGGAGGGATACCATCCTGGTCAGGGTCTTTGCCATCACTAAAATCTAACGGGGCATTTTCATGGTAGCAATATAAAACCCCTTTGGTGGTAAATAAAGCATTTACAATTCCAATCTTCGATTCGAAATATATTTTATCCCCTGATTTAGTTATGGGAAATTGCCCTACGTTTTCAACAAACAGGGAATGCTCAAAGGGGTCAATGCTCCAGTTTATTTTACCGGTCTTCGGCGCCTGGGAATTGCTTTTACCTTTTTGTGCAAAAGAATAAAAGCTACAAAAATGAATGAATAAGGCTAACAGTAGTATTTTCTTCACGGAAGGTAATTTACGAGAAATATATAAGCAGCTTGATATGGTTTTTTTATGCAAAAACAGAAAATAACGAGGCTAATTTAGCATTAAAACCTATTCGTCCGACAAAAATTAGGGTATTTGTGCATTATTATTTTCCCTGTATATGACATTTAGCAGGACAGTACCTACAACATTCAGGCTTGTTTTATCAATTACACTCATATTATCGCTGTGTTTATGGTGAAAATAAGGATAGTCCCTCGTTTTGCTTACCCAATGCACTATATCAATAGTTGGGATACCTGCCAGTTTATTGACATACAAGTGGTCATCTATTGTTGGGACAGTCCTATCGTGGGTGAAATAATTTCCGTATCCCAAACTGGCAGCCATATCCCATACTTTATTTACAATTTGTGGTGCATATTGCAATGAAGTTCCTTCCATCGGAAATACCGCATTCTTTCCCCCTACCATATCGAGCAATATCCCGTAGCGGGGCATAATAAAATCAGGCGAAAGATTTTTAGCCCAATATTGGGTGCCGAGGCACCAGGTATTATCTTGTGCCGGGTACTTGGTATCCTCATCATTCACACCATTTTGTTGACCATAATCTTCTAAATCAGAAAAAACCAAGTCAACCCCAATGTGGGCATCTTTCAGGTGGTGTGCAATTTCCAATAACATTCCTACGCCGCTTCCACCGTCATCGGCCCCATCAAATGGCTGGTCGCTATCGGTAGTATCCATATCTGCCCAGGGACGTGTATCCCAATGGGTACAAAGCAATATACGCGCATTATTGGTTGGCTCTGAGGAGGCAATTACATTTTCAATTTCAAATTGTTTGCCGTCAAATGTTTTGGCTTTAGCTCTTTGTATAGTGGGGTGCAAACTATCCTGTTCCAATTGTGCAACAATAAAATCCAAACATTCCTTATGCGCTTTAGTTCCGGGAATACGGGGTCCAAACTCTACCTGGGTTTTAATATAATCGTAGGCTGAATCTGCATTGAAAGTTGGAACTGCAATGGGTGCTTCAGTGGTTGTTTTGGTGGTATCAGATTCCGGAACGCTGCTACTACGCTCATTGTTATGGCACCCGCTAAGTAGATACAAAGCCGGCAATATTAGCAGCTGAAGTAATAACTAATCTATTTTTTTTTTTCATGTTTCCAAATTGTTTTATCGGCTGAATCCTGCAATTCTACAAAGCCCGAAAGGACTTTTCTAATTGCATCAGCCAGTGTAAAATCTTTTTTTTTCTTGGCATCATTTCTTAATTCCACCAGGCTATCTACCAAATTACCAAATTCTTCATTACTTTTTATTGTATCTCCTTCCGATACCAATCCAAGCATATCCGTATAAAATGTGCAAAAAGTATTTTTGAATTTTTCAAAAGTTTCTTTGCTTACGCCTTCCGTTTTCCCCTGAGAATAAAAAGTATTCACAACAGAAGAAACTTTAAACATATTCGATAAAACGATAGCTGTATTAATATCATCATTCATCGCATCTATACATATCTTTTTCAAAAGAAGATAATAGTTTTTCGGTATCTTGATTGATAGCAGTGCCACTCCACTCCATATCTTTCAATAAAGAATATACTTCGCTTAGTTTTTGATATGCTTTTTCGGCATCCTGTAATCCTTTATTTGAGAAGTCAATGGGGTTCCGGTAATGCGCCTGGAGCATACAAAAGCGTAATGCCATGGGGCTATATGCTTTTTCAAGAAGATGGTGATTGCCGCTGAAAAGCTCATCAAGGGTAATAAAATTATTGAGCGATTTGCCCATCTTCTGCCCGTTAATGGTAAGCATATTACTATGCATCCAATAACGCACGGGCTGTTTGCCATTTCCTGCCTAATGACTGGGCTATTTCACATTCATGGTGGGGAAATAGTAAATCCATTCCGCCTCCATGAATATCAAAAGTTTCACCTAAATATTTTGCACTCATGGCAGAACATTCAATATGCCAGCCGGGAAAACCTTCGCTCCAGGGCGATGGCCAGTGCATGATATGTTCGGGTGATGCTTTTTTCCAGAGGGCAAAATCAAGCGGATTTCTTTTTTCGCTTTGTCCGTCTAATTCACGGGTATTGTGTTGCAAATCTTCCGTTACCCTGCCCGAAAGTTCTCCATAAGGATAATCTTTTTCAAATCGTAGTACATCAAAATAAACCGAGCCTTCCGATATGTACGCATATCCATGCTCAATTATTTTTTCAATCATCAGTATCTGCTCAATGATATGCCCCGAAGCACGGGGCTCAATGGAAGGAGGGGTAACATTCAGTTGCCTCATATTTTTATGGTAAGTGAGCGTATAGCGCTGCACTATTTCCATAGGCTCAAGCTTATCGAGACGGGCTTTTTTGGCTATCTTATCTTCCCCTTCATCGGCATCATTTTCAAGGTGACCCACATCGGTGATATTCCTTACATAACGTACTTTATACCCAAGATACATAAGGTAACGGTAAACCACATCAAAGGAAACATAGGTGCGGGCATGCCCTAAATGCGCATCTCCATACACCGTCGGTCCGCATGAATACATCCCTACAAATGGAGGATGCATGGGAGTGAAAAGTTCAAGTTTCCTATGAAGGGTATTATATACGTGTAATTGAGAATCGCTCATAAATTAATAAATCTTTGTTTTTCAGTTTTGCAAAGATGGTTTAATATCTTCAATTCTCCCCTTTGGAATGGCATTTATTAATCGTTTGGTATATTCTTTTTGCGGGTTAAAATAAATCTCATCGGCATCACCGGCTTCTTCTATTTTTCCGTTATATAAGACAATCATACGGTCGGATATAAACTTAACAACTGAAATATCATGCGAAATAAATAAATAGGTAAATCCGAAATCCTTTTTCAGTTCAGATAAGAGGTTTATTACCTGTGCCTGAACGGATACATCAAGCGAAGAAATGCATTCATCACACGCAATAAACTCAGGGCTTAAAGCCAATGCCCGCGCTATGCAAACCCGCTGCCTTTGTCCCCCTGAAAACTCATGTGGGTAACGGTTAAATTGAGATTCATTCATACTTACACGTTCCAATAATTCTATGGCTTTTGTTTTACGTTCTTTTTCATTGTTGCCAATGCCATGCACCCGCATAGGCTCCACAATAGATTCTCCTATGGTAAAATGCGGATTCAAAGAAGAATAAGGGTCCTGGAATATGATTTGTAATTTTTTCCGGTAGTGGCGCATTTCCTCCTGAGATAATTTTAAAAGATTTTTCCCTTTATAAATAATATTGCCCGAAGAAGGTTCAATCAACCGCAGAATAGTTCTGCCTAATGTAGTTTTCCCTGAGCCCGATTCTCCAACTATACCAAGTGTTTCGCCGGAGTAAACAGTAAAACTAATATCGTCCACTGCTTTTACATAATCAGTGGTTCTTCCGAAAACACCTTTATGAATTGGAAAATAGGTTTTTAAGTTTTCCACTTTCAAAATTGGTTCCGCAGCATATAGTTTCAGATGTGCTTCTTTTCTTTGCTCAGGGGTGATAATGTTCAGTAAATACTCACCCCTTCCATTCCCCTCTCTACCTGTAGAAAGGGGGTAGGGGGTGAGTGCGGAATTCATAAAATCTGCAACCGTAGGTAAAAAATGCAATCGCTTATCAAGCGGGGGGCGGCAGGCAAGTAAACCCTTAGTATAGGGGTGTTGAGGATTAGAAAATATGTCAAGTATATTGCCTTGTTCTACGATATCGCCCTTATACATCACCAATGCTTTGTCAGCGATTTCAGCAATTACTCCCAGGTCGTGGGAGATAAATAAAATACTCATTCCATTTTCTTCCTGCAGTTCGCGCATTAATTCAAGAATGGTTTTCTGCACTGTCACATCAAGCGCGGTGGTAGGCTCGTCGGCTATAAGCAACGAAGGATTGCAAGACATTGCCATAGCAATCATCACCCGTTGTTTTTGTCCGCCTGACAACTGGTGAGGATAGGAATCAAGTATAGTTTCGGGTCTGGGTAGTTTTACTCTTTTAAATAATTCCAAGGTACGGTTTCGGCTTTCAGCTTTTGATACTTCTTGATGCAACATAATTGTCTCCATCACCTGGAATCCGCAAGTCAATACCGGATTTAAAGAGGTTAACGGTTCCTGGAAAATCATACCTATTTCATTCCCACGGAAACGGCGCATTTCTTTTTCGCTCAAATTTTGAATAGCCGTTTTGCCGTTTCTTTTAGAATTGAAAATAAGCTCACCTCCTGAAATTTTTCCCGGTCGGGGAATGAGGCGCATCAGTGCAAGTGATGAAACCGTTTTCCCCGAACCCGATTCCCCAACTATGCCGAGACATTGCCCTTTCTCAAGCGTATAACTAATACCATTGATAGCTTTGAAACTTCCCTCTTCGGTATTAAAATCAACGGTAAGGTTTTTTACTTCAAGCAAAATGTCTTCCACCTTGAATAGTTTTTTTAGAAAAGCAAATGTAACTAATATGAAAAAACACTTTTTGCCACAAAAACACTAAACCACTAAATCCCACAAAACTAAGTGTACAATTTCTTAGTGCTTTTGTGCCTTAGTGGCAAATTTGATAATATTATAGTGAACTTACTTACCATGACAAACAAATAATATTTTTCCGTCACTTTTCCTTATTTTAATCATTGCAGATCCACCTTTTGACACCTGAGTTCCTTCAACAGACCAAACACTATCTCCTATTAATATTGCCCTATAAGGTTCTTCTTCATAAATTAACTTTCCATAAAGCGGGAACCAGATTGCCTCCGCAACTTTTACTGCCGTAACTGAATCAGGAACAAAATTAGCATATTTGTTACTGCATAATATTTGACTCTCACCTGGAAATGAAGAGACAAAGAATACTATTACTAAAACGAGTCTTCTATATAATAATTCTCCCTTTTTCATAAAACGTAATAAAATTTAGTGAATGTCATTAATACTCCTCACTATAAAACACAAGCAATAATTTCCCGATGTCATACTCTTCGCTTTGGTCGCTTAGTGAAATCCATTCTTTTTTACCGTTATGCGTTATCTTCCATACTCGGCTGTCATTTTGAGAAGCATAATCGCCGTATTTTGAACTTAGATACCCTGATAACTTACCTAAAAGATTAGCTGCTACAGAATCATTTTCTATATAAATATCCTCGTCTATCTCATTCAGCTTTTCTTTATCGAAGTAATACGTTATTTTAAAAAAATCAACTGAATCAATAGGCTCATTCACCGAATCGGGTTGAAGAGTATCCATAGGCATAATATAGCTTATGTCATCTGTATCATTTTCATCCGGTATTTTCTTTTCAGAATGCAAAACCGTTTTCATATCATTCCCCAAATCTACCGAACGAAACAGGTTATTCCCATTGCCGACCAATAGTTTTACCAAACTAACTTTTTGTTCTATTCGGGGTGGGGGAGTGGCGGGATTACTTACATTATTTGTGGCAGTATTGCAGGAAGAATACATCAGAAGGGCCAGGCTTCCTGCCAGCACAAAAATGCCACTGCTACCAAATGACACTCTATAGGGGTTACTGATTCTCACGGTAATAAAACAGAAAGCGAAGATACGAAAAATGAAAATAATGCTGAATTACAGGCTATACCTTTTGCCGGGCAAAGATTTTAAGATGCCTGCAAACTCAAGGGTTAGCAGGTGTGTTGAGAGGTTACCCGGAGACAAATTAGTTTGCAACGCAATGTCATCAACGTGCATTGGCGCACCCTGTGTTTGCAGAGCCTTTATTATGGTTTCCTCCTGTGGTTTCAGGTCTTGAAATAATTGTACCTGTGGTTTTGCTTTCTTCTTTTTGTCCTTCCATCCCAGGCTATCCAGTAAATCATCTGCTGACTGAATAAGCCCCGCTTTATTTTGGCGTATAAGTCTGTTGCATCCTTGTGAAAATACATCTTCACTCCGTCCCGGAAAAGCGAACACCTCCCTGTTATAAGAAAAGGCTATGTCAGCCGTAATCATAGCTCCGCCTGATACCTTTGATTCCACCACAATAACGGCATCTGATAAGCCTGCTATGATGCGGTTTCGCTTGGGAAAGTTCTCCGGGGCAAGGGTCGTTTCGCTGGTGAAATCACTTAACAGCCCACCATTTTCAAGCATCTTTTCGGCAAGGTTAGTATGTCCGGCAGGATATATAGTATTTAACCCGTGACCTACTACCGCAACCGTTGCCAACCCTGTTTTTAGAGCAGCTTTATGGCTTGCAGCATCAATACCATAAGCGAGACCACTAACTATTAATGCGCCAGTATCTTTTAACCCTTCCACTAAGTCGTTGCACATTTTTTTACCATAGTCCGTTGCGTTGCGGGTTCCTACTATCGCAATAACCCTTTCGGCATCAAGGTTGGCATTGCCTTTATAATAAAGTATTACAGGGCAGTCGGCACATTGTTTTAACCTCAATGGAGTAGGTTTTATCTAAATAAAAAAGAGGAGTAATATGATGTTGCTCCACAAACTTTATTTCCTTTTCTGCCAAATGAAGAATATCCTGTTTAACAATAGCCTCTGCCGTAACTTCCCCTATGTCGGGTATCTTCATCAGGTTTTGTTTCTTCTCTTTAAACACAGCCTCTGCACTGCCACAGTAGGAAATAAGCACTTTGGAAGTTACATGCCCTACGTGGTCAATAAAAGTAAGCCCTATTTTATAAAGAAGTCCGTTATCCATTATTGGAATTTGCGAGTGGCAAATGTAAAATCATTAAGGGAGATTATGCTAAAAAATGGACTTATATGAGCCCGCGAGCAAAATTTTATTGTATATATAGTGGCAACTATTTAGTGAGTGTATAATGAATATGCTATAAATATTATGTATACCCAACATAGTGGAATAAACTTTCGTTCTCTGTATAAAAGAACGAATCTATGAAACTAAAAAATACCCTTCTTTTTATTGTTTTTATTGGCATTGGAGGAATACTGAATGCCCAGCACCTGACCCCTTCGGTATTGGTTAGCACTCCTGTAGCCAGTTTTTCTGCCTCTGACACAGCGTTTTGTATGTTTGGTGGTAGAGTTAACTTCACAGACCTATCTATAAATAGCCCAACTCAATGGTATTGGTCATTCCCCGGGGCTGTTCCTGATACTTCGACCTTTCAAAACCCTAGTAATATTGTCTATTCTGCTCCAGGTGAATATTCTGTAAAATTAGTTGTAAAAAACAGTGGCGGTTCAGATAGTTTAATTAAGACGAATTATATTATTAATGATACACAACCAACTGTTACTATATCAGACGGACCTTATATTTGCCAAGGGCAATCTATTACTATAACGACCGGAGGTGCTGACCAATATTTATGCGGTTCTGACATAACAACAATCTCAATTGAGCCTTATTCGAGCCACACCTTTACTCTGGCAATTTGCAGTGGATCGTGCCTTTTGGATACGATGTTCACCATTGTTGTAGATTCCATGCCCCGCGCGAGAATAACAGGGAATACAGTTTGCCACGGCGATTCAACAACTATTCATGTTTATCAGGGATATGGATACAGTTTTCTATGGAGTACAGGCTCTACAGCCGATTCTATAATCGGACTTCTTGATTCAACGTATTACTAAACAGTAACAAAAGGCGCATGTAAAGAAGATAGTATTCCTATTACTGTAACCCAATATTGCCCTGCAAGTGCTGCTTCAATTTCAAACCCTTTTGGAATAATTATATCGCCTAATCCAGTATCAACGCAGCTTAATATTGAATTTGAAAACCTGATTGATGAGAGAGCAAGTATTCAAATTACAGATATATCAGGTAGAAAGGTACTATCTTTCAATATCTATAACCCCGCATCCAACTTTCCGATTGATGTTTCTTATCTTAGTTCAGGAATGTATTTCATTCGAATTGTTTCAAATAACGAAACAGAGGTGAGAAAGTTTATCAAGTATTAAGGGGTGTTTAACAAAGTAGTTTCTTGCAAATAAAATCCCCGTATTTTTGCCCACCCTTAATTTATCCACCTCATGAAAAAAATCTTTTTCTGTTGCCTTGCTTTATGTACTATTTTATTTTTCGGGGGATTGTCGAACCAGGAAGGCAACAAGGTACTTATACAAGAAAAAGACTCCAGACTACCCGGGTGGCAATGGACCTCCGGCGAAGTTGAAATGGGGAAAACAGGGGCAAAACAATGTTTTATAGTGGCTTTCAACCCTGCCATCTTTCATGCCCGTGATAGCATAATAATTACATTCTCGTCGTATAAAGTTGCTATAACTAACCTTGAGAATGGAAGAACTTTTGGACAATGGAAAGGTAAAGTGAGCCTGGTTTATTTCATAAATAATAACTGGATTCCGCTGGTTGATGATACCAATGACCGGATAAATGTTCCGTTTTCAGGCAAAAATAATGTGGCTGAAGATTCTTTAGTAAATTACGATTTGCGATTAACGGTTCCTTTAAGCAGGACGCTGACACTGACCACTTCTGCCATATCTTACGAAATAGATAATGACAGTAGTTTACCCAGATTAGGGGCAAAAGGAATTACCCTTACCACCACTATCAGCGGAATGGAAGTAAGAAAGATTGAACAACGATGAACTGAAATGTTAACAGCAAGGGGATGTTCATTTTCAATCTCAAGTGCTTATTGTTCATAGCTTATCGTTCATTATTTATAGCTTATCGCTGTTTTTTCTATCTTCGCATCCCCAAAACTTATTGAATGAACTTTCTTGATTTTGAAAAACCCGTTCAGGAACTGCTGGAGCAGATAGAAAAAGTAAAGCAGGTGGGTGAGAAAGGTAAGGTAGATACTAAGGTTACGGTTAAAGAATTAGAAGAAAAAATAGTAGAAACCCGAAAACAGATAGCCGCGAAACTTACTCCCTGGCAAAAGGTGCAATTATCGCGCCATCCTGACAGACCTTATACTCTTGCATATATTGAAGCCCTCACAGAAGGAAACTTCTTTGAACTGCATGGCGATAGAAACGTAAAAGATGACAAAGCAATGGTAGGGGGGCTGGGTAAAATACCTGCCCGTACCGGTTCAGAGGGGGACGGCATGACGGTGATGTTCATCGGTCAACAGAAAGGAATTACAACCAAATTAAGACAATACCGCAACTTTGGAATGCC
This sequence comes from uncultured Bacteroidota bacterium, assembly GCA_963767125.1. GTDB lineage: Bacteria > Bacteroidota > Bacteroidia > JABEUT01 > JABEUT01 > JABEUT01. The sequence continues at coordinate 41,199 of CAVYDB010000002.1, forward strand.
TAACCCTGAAGGTTATCGCAAGGCTTTGCGCCTGATGAAGATGGCGGAAAAATTCAATATACCCATAGTATCCCTTATTGATACCCCGGGCGCTTACCCCGGTTTAGAAGGGGAAGAGCGTGGACAAGGCGAAGCCATAGCCCGAAACATATATGAAATGATGCGGCTCAAAGTGCCTGTTATTTGTATTATCATAGGTGAAGGGGCTTCCGGTGGCGCGCTTGGAATAGGAATAGGCGATAAGGTACTAATGCTTGAAAATACCTGGTATTCGGTAATCTCGCCTGAATCATGCTCATCTATTCTTTGGAGAAGCTGGGACTTTAAAGAAAAAGCAGCCGAGCAATTAAAACTTACTGCCGAAGATATGCTCCAGAATAAATTGATAGACGGAATAATAAAAGAACCACTTGGAGGGGCTCACGTCAACCCGGCAGAAGCCTTTGGATATGTGAAAGATGAGCTATATAAGCAACTCGAGAAATTGATAAAAGCCGACTCCGAAAAAAGAATCCAGAAACGTATTGCTAAGTTCTGCTCTATGGGCGTAGTTGAAGAGAAAAAATGAGACTATTTAAGAAATATGATGTAAGATGTATGATTTATCATGGTCGTAAGTCACATATCTTATATCTTGTATCTTATATCTTTCTTCTTCTCCCACTAACATCCTCTTGCCAGTTGCTCGATTCTTTATCTCTCGATACCATGATGGGTAGCAGCACCATGCACGAAGCGATGCTTGACCCGGAAAATACAGTTAAATTAGACCTTTCTAAGCAGAAGCTGAAAGGCTTCCCCGATTCAATAAGGAAATTAACAAACCTGCAATATCTCGACCTCAGTAAAAATAAAATCACCAAAGTTCCGGCATGGATAGGGGAATTAAAAAACCTGCAATATCTTAATCTTTCTAAAAATAAAATAGACAGTCTTCCAGATCAGTTTGGTGAACTTATTAACCTGAAATACCTTATCATGAACCGGACAGACCTGGCTAACCCTTCCGCATAGTATAGGAAACCTGAAAGAGTTGGTTTATATTGATTTATGGAATGCCAATATGTCTTCCTATCCCAAAGAATTAAAAGACATCAGCGGAAACCTGAAAACCCTTGATATTAGAGATGTATTAGTAAATAGCTCTAATGTATCTTTACTCAAGAGCCTATTACCTACTACCACCATTTTTTTTACACCCAGTTGCCCCTGTGAACAATAGTTTCCGGTTTATTTAACCCGGATACCTCATTTTCTATCTTACAAAAAGGTATTTTTGAGAACCTGAAAAAAATTATTTTCATATCCCTGTTTTGCTTTGCTGCGCTCACCTCAAAGTGCCAGTTTATTGATACTCTTCAATCTGCCATAGAAAAAAAGGGCAGTTTTTCGTTCAGTTTTAATTCACGTAATTCATTTATCGGTACTAACAATGCCTATATTTTCGGGTTTAATGTGGGGGTTTGTTTTGATAAAAAATTCAGCATTGGCGGAGGACTTAATACCCTTTCTACTTCCATTTATAGAAAAGCATTTACAAAAGACGACACCCTGAAAGAAAAACTCAATTTTTTCTTTTTCTCCTATTTTGTCCAGTATATCGTAACTATTTCTAAACATTGGCGAATAGACTTGCCTGTTTCTATTGGTATTGGAAATTCTAATTACCAATACACCGATGAAAACAAATTAGTTACTGCCAGCAGTAAAGTAATAATACCCCTTGAGCCACAGGTGGAAGTGGACTATAATTTCAATAAATATTGCGGACTTTACACCCAGGTTGGCTACCGCTATATGCTTATCAATAATAAGCTTTTAGGATATAACTTCAACTCGGTTACCTATTCTTTTGGGGTATTAATTTATCCTCTTGAAATATATGCCGCTCTTTTTCCCCGCACAAATTGGGCGAAAGAGATTGAACAGTAATTTATGGCTACCCTTTTCCTACATTTGCAAACGCTGTAAGCATTTCAATGAACCAAAACTTAAATCCCGATAGTGAAAACCTTTCTCCCGATGAGAAAGAAGTAGAACTTGTGTTACGTCCCCAGCATTTCAATGAATTTGCGGGACAGGAAAAGGTGATAGAAAACCTCCGTATTTTTGTGCAGGCGGCAAAACAGCGGGAAGAAGCGCTTGATCATGTTCTGCTGCATGGTCCTCCCGGATTGGGAAAAACAACTCTTGCCAATATTATTGCATCGGAACTGGAGGTGAATATTCGTATAACTTCAGGTCCGGTACTTGAAAAACCCGGCGACCTTGCAGGGCTTCTCACTAACCTTGGGAATTTTGATGTTTTATTTATTGATGAAATCCATCGCCTAAGTCCAGTCGTTGAGGAATATCTGTATTCCGCTATGGAAGATTACCGCATTGATATTATGCTCGACACCGGTCCCAATGCCCGCAGCGTACAATTAAAGCTAAATCCTTTTACACTCATTGGGGCTACTACCCGCTCAGGGCTTCTTACTTCTCCACTAAGAGCCCGTTTCGGGATAAATTTTCGCTTAGATTATTATCATGCCGAACTGTTGCAAAAAATTGTAGAGCGTTCATCAGGTATTTTAAATATTGGTATAGATAGAGATGCTTCCTGGGAAATAGCCCGCCGCAGCCGTGGTACTCCGCGCATTGCAAATGCCTTACTAAGAAGGGTACGCGATTTTGCACAAATAAAAGGCGAAGGTAGGATTGACCTAAAAGTAACCCAATATGCCCTGAAAGCCCTCAACGTAGATGAAAATGGGCTGGATGAAATGGATAACCGCATACTTACTGCCATCATAGAAAAATTTAAAGGCGGACCTGTTGGAATTACCACCATTGCTATTGCCGTTGGCGAACAAGCCGGAACCCTTGAAGAAGTATATGAGCCTTTCCTGATACAGGAAGGCTACATGGCACGTACCCCACGCGGCAGAGAGGTAACAGAAAAAGCCTATAAGCACCTGAAGAAGATTCCGAATTTAGGGACGAATAGGTTGTTTTAGGTTCAGAATATTAACTTATCTTTGCAATAATTTAGTTAAGCAATACCATGACTTCTACAGAACTAAAGAGCAATCTCCATAATTTGATTGATACTATTAACGATAGTAAAACGCTTTCGGCTATTTATCGGTTTATTACCAGTAGCAGAAAGAATAAGGCAGAAGACAGTATCCTTACTCATCTTTCTTCCGAATCTTCCCTTGCCAAAGATTGGAATAAACCTGAAGAAGATAAGGCATGGGAAAATTTGTAAAGGGAGATATTATTGTTATTCCTTTTCCGTTTTCTGATTTATCGGGTAGTAAAAGAAGACCTGCATTGGTAATTGCGGATTTGCAAGGCGACGATATTATACTCTGCCAAATTACCAGTCAAAACACAAGAGATAATTATGCTATTCCTCTTGCCTCTACCGACTTGAAAGATGGCTCTTTAAATGTTCAAAGTAACATAAGACCCAATAGGATATTTACAGCTGATAAGAATATTATTATCTATAAAATGGCTACCGTAAATGACAAAATAGTAAAGGCTGTTATTGAAAAGATTGTTGAAATTATTAATAAGTGAAGCTACAAGCATTTGAAGAAGATTCCGAATTTGGAGACAAATAGATTGTTTTGACAAAAGAAGTTATTGTCTTATGCGCATAAAAATACTCCTCCCGTTTTTATTTATTCTCTCCTTTTTTATTTCTAAAGCACAAAATCCGGCATACAACAAAACGTATAATGATTCCCCATTCATAATTGGTGAGATTGATACGATATACTCCACTGCACTATCGGAAAAAAGAGTCTTGAATATTTATTTGCCGGATGGATATAAGGAAAATGACACAACACACTATGCCGTTATTTACCTGTTAGATGGTTCAGCTGATGAAGACTTTATTCATATCTCTGGCTTGGTGCAATATTTTACTTTCCCCTGGATAAACACCTTGCCAAAGTCCATCTTAGTAGGTATTGCCAATGTGGATAGAAAGCGGGATTTTACTTATCCTACCACCATACCGGAAGACAAAACAACTTATCCAACCACAGGCGGCTCGGCAAAATTTATTGCATTTGTAGAAAAAGAAGTGCAGCCTTACATTGAAAAGAAATTTAAAACTACCCAATCTAAAACCCTTATCGGTGAATCATTTGGCGGACTATTGGCTACAGAAATCCTTTTTGAGAAACCTACACTTTTCAATAAATATATTATTGTAAGCCCAAGCCTCTGGTGGGACGATGGCTCTCTTTTATCCCGGCAGCCGGAGATATTGAACCCGGATTTCACTCAGCCGACTTCCATTTATATTGGAGTGGAAAAGGGAAGTTCCTGGACTGGTAGGACGATTCATTATATGGATATAGATGCCAAAAAGCTGGCAGATAAATTGATTAGTGCAGGGAACAAAAACCTAAAAGTATATTATGATTACCTGCCGAATGAAACACACGCTACTATTTTACATCCTGCAGTGTTTAATGCTTTCAGGCTATTTAATTCTGCTAAATAGAAAAGTATTAGCAGCTATATATTAAGTACTTAAAAAAGTACGTATATTTGCACTTATTATGATAACAATAAATTATACAGAGCTGAGAAACTCATTGAAAAAAAATCTGGATATAGCTTGTGAATCTCATGAAACCATTGTTGTACACCGTTCTAAAGGTAAAAGCGTCGTAATGGTATCGCTGGATGATTACAATGGCTTGGCTGAAACAGCATATCTTTTGAGCACTAAAGCGAATGCTGCCCATCTGACAAAATCCATAAAGCAAATGAAAAAAGGAGAGCTCATTTCCTTTGATCCGACAGTATAAGAGCCATGGAAATTACATGGTCTCCCGCCGGGTTAGCAGATTACCATTACTGGCAAAAGAAAGACCTTAGAAAAGTTGAAAGAATCAAGGAACTTATAAAGGATTGTAAGAATAATCCTTTTAAAGGAATTGGTAAGCCGGAACCCCTTAAAGGCAATTTAAGCGGTTATTGGTCAAGAAGGATAGATACGGAACATAGAATGGTATATATAGTTTCTAAGGGTGTAATAACCATTTTGCAATGCAGGTTTCACTATTAAATCCAGTACCCTTATGGAAACCCGTGCATCCCTTATTAAACGTCACGCCAAACGCCTTGGCTTTGATTTTTGCGGAATCTCAAAGGCGGAATTTTTAGAAGAGGAAGCACCGCATTTTGAAAAATGGCTGCAGCAAGGTATGCAGGGCAAGATGCAGTACATGGAAAATCATTTTGAAAAGCGGCTTGACCCTCGTTTATTGGTTGATGGAGCGAAGTCTGTTATATCACTCATGCTGAATTATTATCCCGCTGAAAATCAAAATTCAGATGCTCCCAAAATCTCCAAATATGCTTATGGTAAGGATTACCATTTTGTGATAAAAGATAAACTGAAAGAGTTGCTGCAAGTGATGAATGAACAGATAGGAGAAATTCATGGCAGGGCTTTTGTGGACTCGGCTCCTGTTCTCGACAGAGCTTGGGCAGCTAAAAGCGGCTTGGGTTGGATTGGAAAGAATTCTATGTTGATTCAGCCTAAAAATGGTTCCTTCTTTTTTCTGGCTGAATTAATTGTGGATATAGAACTCGAAACAGATTTGCCAATAAAAGATTATTGCGGAACCTGTACCCGCTGCATAGATGCCTGTCCCACGCAGGCAATTGTGGGACCCAAAATAGTGGACGGAAGCAAGTGTATTTCGTATTTCACCATAGAGTTAAAAGAAGCCATGCCTTTGGAGATGCAGGGCAATTTAGATGGATGGATGTTTGGCTGCGATGTTTGCCAGGATGTATGTCCCTGGAACCGTTTTTCTCATCCTCATAACACGGAAGATATGCAACCTAATGCTACTCTTCTTGGTTTTGGTAAAAAAGATTGGGATGAAATTACAGAAGACGTTTTCAATAAGGTTTTCCACGACTCTCCATTACAGAGACCCGGCTACGAGAGAATAAAAAGGAATTTAACTATCCTCCATATCTGAGTGGCGCAACCTGTTATTTTGCCTCTCTCCTTCTTTTCCTTCTCGCTTCTTTCCAAATATCAAGCCTCGGCTGTATCATATACCTGATTAATAAGGTAAGCGAAGCAACAACTGCCCCTGTTAAAAGACTCGTAAAAAGCCTTTTGGAAAATTCAAGGCTATCATATTTTGAGAAATAGAATATGCCGGAAAAAAGAACCGTATCAAAAATAAAATCAAATAATCTATTCTGCTTTGATTTTTGAACAGATGCCTCCGGTGTGGATTCTTCCGCCATTAAGCTAATGTATATTGCTATATCTATACCTTCGCTACGTGTCGGAAGGCTTCTACTATAACATCTTTATATATGTGTCCGAAGTTGGTTAAACACCAAACTTTCAATAGTGTTTTTTCATCGGGCTTCAACCATTTTAAAGTTTTGACCAATTCCTTATAGAACAAAGCCCTGTCAAAACTAACCTTTTCAAGGATTTTCTTACTCATTTCAAACATACCCTTGTAGCATTTAAAAGACTAAAGTAAGAACTTCTCATAACCTGACCAAACTTTTGGTGTTAATTTTTTATAATGTACTATCAAAAAAAGCACCTCAAAATGTAACCTATCAGAATATCAGCAGGAAAGAATTCTGAAGTAGTTATGAACAGGTATGACATTTAACATGAATCGGTAAAATGGAAGGTTATAATCCACTTGCCAGCACATCAGCAATGTGCATGGTTTTTAAATTCAGGTTTTGCTTTTTGATATAGGCATCGAGGTGTAAGAGGCAAGACAAATCAGTTGAAATAAGGTATTGGGCGCCTGTTTCCATAGCATTCTTTACTTTGTCTGAACCCATGCCGACTGCAATAGGTTCAAACTTGGCTGCAAAAGTACCTCCAAAGCCGCAGCAAGATTCGGTATCTTTCATTTCCTTTAATTCCAGTTTGCGGACTTTACTAAGCAAAGTACGTGGCTCTTGTTTTATGGAACATTCCCGTAAAGCGGAACAGGAATCATGATACGTGGCGACGCCTTCCAATGTGGCTCCGGTATCCGATATTTTCAATACATTAACAAGGAAGCTGCTAAACTCATGAATGTTTTTTGCAAGCTGTTTGTATTCGTTATGAAGGACTGAATTATGGAACATCTCCGGATAATAGTTTTTTATCATCCCGACACAGGATGCAGAGGGGGAAACGATATACCTGTCCTGCTGAAATTCCTTAATAAACTTTTCCCCTACTTTTTTTGCATCTGCCCAGTAACCCGCATTAAATGCAGGCTGACCGCAACAGGTTTGTTCGGGGTTATAGTTTACATCACAACCAACACGCTCCAATACTTTAACCATATTGAAACCCGTTTGCGGGTATAGCTGGTCAACAAAACAGGGAATGAAAATATCTACTATCATAGTGAATGCAAAAATAGAAAATAGGGCGAATTATGAGTTATAATAGAAAAGGTAAGAATTCATTCTCTCAAAAACTCCTCCACCACATTGTAAAATTCAACCGGACTATCTGCATGAACCCAATGCCCTGCTTCAGGGATTGTTATAATTTTTGCATTGGCAAACATTTCGTTAATCAATTTGCTGTCAGCGTTAAAAATATGGTCGGACTTACCGCCTTTTACAAATAATACTGGCATTTGCAGAGGGGTGGGTGGCATGGGAGTAAGTTCCCCGATAAGGGCTATATGGGTTTTTAATGCTTCCAAGTTAAATCTCCAGGCTAATTTTTGGTCGTCATCCCAATACAAATTTTTAAGAAGAAATTGTAATGTACCAGGCTCCTTAATATCTTGTGATAAGATTGTCTCTACTTCTTTGCGGGATTTTATTTCTTCCAAATTAACTTTCTCCAATGCATCAATAATATCCTGGTTTGTGATAAGATATTTTTTCGGGCTAATATCTACCACCACCATTTTCTCCGCTTTTTCAGGATGTGCAACCGCAAAATACATAGCCGTTTTCCCTCCCATGGAATGACCTACGAGCATTACTTTATCAAGGTTTTCATCTTGTATTAATTGCAACAAGTCTTCACACATTAACTTGTATGAATGTTCGGGACTATGGGGTGAGCGTCCATGATTCCGCTGGTCAATAAAATAGACGGTAAAGTTTTCGGCGAACTGTTTCCCCAGTGTCTGCCAGTTATCAGAAGAGCCAAATAAACCATGAAGTATAAACAGTGGTTTGCCCTTACCTAACTTGCGGAATGAGAGTTTCATTTTAGTTGCCGGAGATATAACTGTACAGTATTTTCCAATCCAAGATAAAGTGCATCCGATATAAGCGCATGACCGATAGATACTTCCGCCAGATGTGGAATATTTTGGTGAAAATAGGCGAGGTTATCTAAATTCAAATCATGCCCTGCATTAATTCCAAGCCCCAGTTCATGTGCCCTGATTGCAGCTTTACGATAGGGCTCTATAGCCTTTTTAGGTGATGAGGCATAATTTTTTGCGTAGGCTTCAGTATATAATTCTATTCTGTCAGTACCAGTCTTGGCGGCTTCATCCATCAGTTTCAAATCGGTATCAATAAATATGGAAGTGCGTATTCCTGACTTATGCAAAACAGAAATAATTTCTTTCAGAAAATCTTTATGCCTGATAGTATCCCAACCCGCATTGGATGTAAGAGCATCGGGTGGGTCAGGAACAAGAGTAACCTGGTGGGGTTTTACTTCGGTTACCAACTGCATAAACTTGTCATTGGGATAACCTTCAATATTAAATTCAACCGGCAGCAAAGGCTTAAGGACATAAGCATCTTTGTAGCGAATGTGTCTTTCATCAGGTCGGGGATGGACGGTGATACCTTCTGCCCCAAACCGCACAATATCTAATGCAGCCTTAGCTACATCAGGATGGTTACCTCCCCGCGAGTTGCGGATGAGCGCTATCTTATTAATGTTTACACTTAGCTTGGTCAAGATGAAAATGGGTTAGTGCAAATCTAAGAAAAAGCCCTATATGGTATTTTTATCTGTCGGATAAAATGACTTTGTTACCTCTATCTTTCCAACTATATTAGAATTAAATTCATCTAAAAGTTCGGCAGGAATCCAAAGTTCATTATGAATTTTGTCACCCACATTGTGAACCTCGAATTTTTTTAAATATTCTGTACTAAGAGAAAACTTTGTTACAAAACCCGCACCTGACGCTACAACATTCCAATCCTTAGCAATTTGAATAGCATATTCTTCATTCATCACTGGATAGAAAATTGGCTGTTCAGGTAGTCGCGGAGGAAATTTCAACCAACCTGATTTTTCTACCAATTCAAGTTCATTTGGTCCAACAGGGCGATATAGTATAGTAGTTTCAGTTCCCATTAAATCCCCTTTGAAATCTTTCTTGTCCAAATGTTAAGAGTTTTAATTTATACTGGTCTTTTTCCAACTTAATACTTTCATTTATGAAGTTCAAAATATTTTCTTTCTGTTCAGTACTTAAGTTCATTCTTCCACTTGCGAGCAAAGTATCAAAGCTTTGCCCAGCACCCCACAAATAATCAATAATGTAAACTGTTCCGCCTCTATTTAATAGTTGCTGAGCAAACAAATAATACTTACCGTATATAGCCCAAGATTCTTTTGCCCACTTTGAAAGTTCAATATATAAGTCACGTATAAGTTCAAGTTTAGTGGTGCTGAGTTGCGGTATGAGGAACTCGCAGAGTTGCATTCTAAACGCATAATTATTGTCATGAAATTTCTTGCCATGCTCCCCGTTCCACTCAAATTTTACTTTATCAAAGTCTGCTGAAGAGTAATTATCAGCAAATGTTTGTAATTTACTATCATCCATTTCCAATGAATCGGTCAAAAAATAAATTATTTCGCCCCAACCACCAATTCATAAATACTATCCTTCTGCAAGTATTTATTTGCTATTTCCATAAGTTGTGGGGAAGTAATGGTGCTTAATGCCTTAACGTAGTTTTCATAATAAGAGTAATCCATGTTATGCAGCCAGATATGCTTAAACCTATCGGCAAGTGCAAAAGGTCCGTCCATGCTGCGCATAAAATTACCGCGTAAATAATTCTTTACCAATTGTAATTCATCGGCAGGAACAGGCTCTGTGCATAGCCTGTTGAGTTCTTTATATATTTCGCCAAGCGCGGCATTGCACACTTCGCTGCCTACCTCACTGCCAATATTAAAATATCCTGCATGTTGCAAAAACACAACCGAAGATGAAATTCCATAAGTATAACCTTTGTCTTCCCGAATGTTACTCATTAAGCGGGAGCCAAAATAACCACCGAAAATAGTATTCAGTATTTGGAATGGTATGGCATCCGGGTTATTTTTCAAAAACAAAACCCTTCCCATTCTTATAGCTGATTGAACGGCATCTTTTTTAGGAATAAAATTTATTTTTTCAACAGATGGGTTCAGAGCAAATTTTTGTGCGACCTCACCCTGTCCCTCTCCTTGCCCAAGGAGAGGGAAGGGAGCATTCCGTTTTTCTTTCCCAAAAAAATCTCCAAGTTTATGTAGTAACGTATCATTTATTTTTCCTGATACAATCAGCGTGCAATCATCTGCGGAATAATACTTTTTGTGAAAGGACTCAAGGTACTCTTTCTTCACTCCGTCAAATTCTTCCAGGCGTGTCACATGCCCGTATGGATGGGAAGCTCCAAATAGCAATGAAGGGAAATTTTTTGCCGCAACTGCCCTCACTTTTTGTTCATCCACTAAAAAGCGTTGTTTATTATTATGGAGGTAAATGCCCAATTCATGCTGAGGGAATGAAGGCTCTTTTATTATTTCTTCCAACACGGGGAGCGCCTTGTCCAAGTGCTTGCCAAGCGTATAGAGCGTTACAGAGGCATAATCCTGTTGTGCGGAGGTTTCTAAAAAAGAACCGTAATAATCAAGCAGGGAAGCAATTTCTTCTGAGCTATGTTTGTTAGTACCCTCTTCCAGCATGGCATTGGTGCTTCCTGCAACTAAAGGAACGTCCTGCTCACGGCTACCGGCGCGGAAAATAACTTCTATTTTAATAACATCCTGTGTCCCTGCATTGATATAGTAAACGGGTATTCCGTTAGGGAGAGAATAATTTTGTGCGTGTATAATATCAATCTTACTTTCTAAAGCAAGAGCAGGCATTGTTTTTCTATCTAACATAAGTTCAGTTGGCATTGGCGTTGGGTTTTGAACGGTAATATAATGTAGAACAATTAGACTCATTTAGCACACGGGAGGCCTCATCCAGCATATCTTTTTCGGATACACTGAAAAACTTCTCTGTTTCTTTATTGGCATTTCCGGCATCACCTAACAATTCAAAGATGGCGAGGTTCATAGCTTTATTCAATATGCTTATCTCAGCAAATATATGTTGTGATTCGGTTTTATTCTTTGCCTTTTCCAATTCATCTTTATTCACTTCAGCCGTGGTTATTTTTCCCAATTCTTTTTGAATAGCTTCATCCGCTTTTCCAAGTGTAACACCATCAAGCAGCTTGCCCGTTACTATAAATATCCCCGGGTCGAGGGATTCAAACGTGAACGCATTTATCTCGCTGAATAATTTTTGATTTTTAACTAACTCTACATACAGGCGGGAAGCATTTCCATCGGTGAGGACATCGGCGAGCAGTTCCATAGTATAGTAGCTTTTGTCCATACGCTTGCCCATGTGATAAATCTTATAAATGGCGCTCGCTGGCACATTTCTTTCTAATTCCAGTTTGCGGACTTGGGTTTGTGGTGGCTCAACCGGGAGGTTTCTCTTCGGCGGATTTCCCATCGGAATAGGAGCAAACCATTTTTTACAAAGTGTTTTTACCTGCTCGGTGGTTACATTTCCGGTGACACAAAGAATAGCATTATTGGGGCAGTAAAATTTTTTGAAGAATGCTTTCACATCATCCATTACCGCATATTTTATGTGGTCAATGTTTTTACCAATGGTAGGCCATAAGTAAGGATGCACCTTGTATGCCAGTTTCGGTATTTCCATCCAAATATCTCCGTAAGGCTGATTCAGGTAGCTCTGTTTGTATTCTTCAATCACCACGTTGCGCTGCACCTCAAGGCTCTTTTCAGAAAAACCGAGGCTTAGCATCCTGTCTGATTCAAGCCAAAAAGCCACTTCAAGATTTACAGCGGGAAGTGTGAGATAATAATTAGTAATATCGTTTGTCGTGAAAGCATTATTTTCTCCACCTGCCTGTTGCAATACATTATCATAATCGGGAATATTGACAGAGCCTCCGAACATCAGATGTTCAAAGAGATGCGCAAAGCCTGTCCTTTCAGGATCTTCATCGCGCGCTCCGACATCATATAATACATTCACACAAGCCATAGGGGTAGATGTATCCCTGTGGACTATCACTTTCAATCCATTGTCTAAAACAAATCTTTCAAAATCTATCATATAGTTTATTTCAATAAATCATTTTAACCGCAAAGGACGCAAAGTTTTACGCAAAGACCGCAAAGTTTTTACAAATTATTCGCTATCCTTTTAAGTCCATTCTTCAGTGCAAGCACATTAAAATTCATTAATAACCCTAATCTATAATTTCCAAATTTTAAATATGTAAGCGTTTGTGCCAAATGCACATCGTTTAAAATTTCCACACTTTTAGTTTCAATAACAACTTTGCTCTCAACCAAAATGTCAATGCGGTAACCGCAATCAAGTTTAACCTCCTCAAATACCAATGGCATTGGTTTTTCCTTTTCGGCCGAAAGCCCGGATTGGATTATTTTATAATACAAACATTCTTTATATGCACTTTCCAGTAATCCCGGTCCTAAAACTTTATGAACATCTATTGCTAAACCTATTATCTTATTTGCAATTTCATTCTCCGTCATTTTCTTTGCGTCCTTTGCGTGGCTGTTTCTTTGCGTCCTTTGCGGTTAATGTATTCTATTATTCTGCAATATCGTACGGACTCATCTCCTTAATTGCCGCATGAAACTCATCCATTATTTCTTTTACAATGCCATCAACGGGTTTTATTTCTTTTATTGCTGCGGCTATTTGTCCTATTTCCAATTCTCCTTCTTCCAAATCTCCTTCAAACATCCCCCGTTTTGCCCTCGCCCTTCCTAAGTAACTCTTTCAATTCCGCTGCCGAGGCTCCCCGGTCTTCCGCTTCCTGCACTTTTTTATAAAATTCATTTTTCAAAATACGAACGGGCACCACTTTTTTCAGGATAAGGACGGTATCGCCCTCATTTGACTCTATAATTTTGTTTTTAAAGTTGGGATGGATAGAAGCTTCTTCAGATGCTGCAAAGCGGGTGCCAATCTGCACACCGTCAGCGCCCAGCGCCATAGCAGCCAACATAGATCTGCCGCTTGCAATACCTCCGGCAGCTATAAGGGGTATCCCCTTCGCCCCACCGGTGGGGTTTAAGGATTCTTTCACCATAGGGATGAGACACATGGTGGTAGTTTCTTCACGGCCATTGTGCCCGCCTGCTTCAAAACCTTCGGCTACAATAGCATCTACTCCGGCATCATGGGCTTTTAAGGCGAATTTTACACTACCCACCACATGAACCACCTTTATTCCATGCTCTTTGAGAAATGGTGTCCATGTTTTGGGATTGCCCGCCGAAACAAATACAATGTTCACTCCCTCCTCCACAATGATATTCATAATGACCTCTATATCAGGATAAAGCAAAGGCACATTCACTCCAAAAGGTTTGTCAGTAGCTTTTTTGCATTTTTGAATATGCTCCCTCAGCACATCGGGATACATGCTTGCCGCACCGATAAGCCCCAAACAGCCGCTATTGGAAGCAGCAGAGGCTAAACGCCACCCGCTGGTCCATAGCATACCCGCTTGTATGATGGGATACTTAATATTGAAAAGGCTGGTGATGCGGTTCATGGCTACCTATTAATAAACAGGGGTTGCGAAGATAGGGGAAAACATATGAATTACAGTAAGCGAGAGTTATTCCTATCTTTGATTTATTAATCAGGAACAGTATCTTTTTAATACAAATGAGAAAAAGTAGAAATGTTTTAACTATTATATTCTCTATAACGGTTTTGGGTGTTTATTCATTGAAGGCGAATATTGCTAAATCACCATTAGAGAAACAAGGGAATATTATTGGGACTTTTCAAATGAAGAAATGTTACAGTTCTCCATGAGAATCTGAAAATAGAAGTTCTACGTATACCTGATAACAAAAACGGAGATATAAGAGTAACCGCTATCTATAAACTGAAGTGCCCCAATTTTATTGAGCCATTAGATTTGATTTTTATCGCCAATGATTTAAATTCTACACAATACTTGTTAACCCTTGATGGAAAATTTATTACTGGGTCACATATAGATATAGATAATTTGCCTTCTTCATGGCTTCCTCCCGTTTACATTCAAGGTGAGAATGAGAAAATACCATATCATTACTATACGAAAGGTTTGATTTCCTTTAAACTTGATAGTTTGTCTGAAGGTGAACATACTCTTATTGTTTCTTACATGGCAAATACAGCCTATTATTATTCCGAAAATAATGAATATAAATCTTTAGTATATATTTTGAAGCCTGACACCGGTTGGAAAGATTTTGATTCTCTTGACTTGAGTGTGGAAATTCCGGCTAATTATAATTATACGAGTAATATTAAACTTGAAAAGCAAGCAGGGAATAACTTACATGGGCTATGGCCAAAGCTACCGGCAACATATCTTTCAATAGCATTAAGTAAATCAATGGTCATGCTTAAGATTGTATCCTGTCTCGCTATTTTTTCAAGTTCTGCATTATTAATTTTTCTTTCTTGTTTTTTGCTCTATCGTTTGGCAAAAGCACGAATTTTAAAAAATGGGTCAAGTAGCCTGCAAAAAATTAGCTGTATAATTCTTTCAATCTTTAGTTTTACATTATTTCCTTATTTGGTAATATCCCTCAACACTTGGATAACCATTACAGTTAATGGTGGCGATATTTCACCTTTTAGTGAAATAGGAAGAGAGTATGTTTATATGATGGTTTTCGGGTTCCCTTTTTTACTTATTTTTTCATTACTAATTACCTTCGGCATCAATGCACTAATAACAATGTTAGTCAGGAATAAAATCAATAAATCGACAGGAAGGTAATTAGACTACTTATAAACATCCTTCCTATCCCCGATACGAATTATCTCAATAATTAGCACCTTTTCAAAAATAGAATATACCACCCTATAGTCGCCAATTCTTATGCGATAAAGATTTTCGCTTCCCACAAGTTTCTTTACTCCCTGAGGGCGAGGATTTTCTTTAAGAGTATTTATTTTTAATGTAATTCGTTCAGACACAGACCTGGGGAGTGCCTCCAAAGCTTTTCCGGCGGATTTCTGAAATACAATTTTATACATTCTCAGCCAGCAACTTTTCGTATGCTTTTTTGCCAAGCTTACCTTTCTTATAAAGGCTATTGATTACCTTTTTGAAAGGAACTGTAGGCTCATCTTTGAGGGTTTCGCATTCAATCACGTCCAGCAAATCTTCAATAAGTTCGTTTATTGATTTATCATGCTTTTTCAGGTTAATTAAAAGAGCCGTTTTACTACCTTTATTATCTGTCAAATATTGAACTCCTTTCATATTCTGTTTGATTAGGGCAAAGATACAAAATTTCTCTAAATATTTTAGGGCGTACTCTTCGAAACCGGAATTATTTTCCCATTGAAAAAGTTTGCTCCGGTGAGTGCAAAATAAGTACAAAAGGTCTATATCTTAGACTGAATGCTAAAATAAATAACCTACAATATAAAATATTTTATATATTGTGCACAATAATTACCCCTTCTGAGTCGTTGATAGGTAAAAACTCAATAATATTTATTTATGAAAAAGAATATATTACTCTTACTATTATTTTGGGGGACAAGTACACAAATCTTACTCGCTCAAACTTTCTCATGGGCAGATTCAGCGATTGGAACATACGGCCTTGGCACAGTCCCCACAGGGTATTCAATATGCACAGACGATTCTGATAATGTTTTTGTTACGGCCGGTGAATTAGCGGGATTTTCCTTGGCAAAATATAATTTGAATGGATTATTAGAATGGACCAAATCCGGGTATTCAAGTCTTTCGTGTGGGGTAGCAACAGACCATCGGGGCAATTGTTATACCACAGGACATTTTTTTCTTCAAAAGTATAATAGTAATGGCACGTTACTTTATATAGATTCCGTGAGTGGTGTGGAGGCTTATTATGTTTCAGGTAATGCAATAAGTTATGATGGAGACAAATACTTTTATGTTACCGGATCCTGGCAGGGGGGTGCCTCAATAACTTTTGGAACGCAAACCATATCAACACCAAATAATACCGGCACAGAATTATTTGTTCTGAAATGCGATACAGCGGGGAATGTGATATGGGCAAAATCAAGTGTCGGGAAGGTGTTTCCGAGCGAATGTAATGGTCTTGGGATTAACGCTGCTTCCAATGGATTAATTTATGTTACGGGATATTTTGCAGATAGTGTGACTTTTGGTACAGATTCCGTAAATACCAGATTGTCTCAGATGATGGCGTTTGTAGCTTGTTATGATTCAAGTGGAAACATTCAATGGGCAAAAAGTACAGGAAAGTATAATTCTTCGGGAAATTCGGTTTCTTCAGATGCTGCCGGGAATGTTTATATTACAGGACAGGACAGTAGTAGCGATTGTTTTTTAGCAAAATATAGAAGCAATGGTGCCCCAGTATGGTTTGAACAATGCGTTGGCGGTGTAAGCGGACCATTTTCATGGGGATTTGGCGTTAGTACAAATTCATCAGGTGTATCATATATTACCGGAGGATATCAAGGGGATGCATTTGGTAGCCTCTATATTAATCCGGGTGCGGGTGATATTAATATTTTTATAGTCAAATATGATTCTTCGGGAAATGCATTGTGGGGATATGATCCAAATGATACCTTACAAAATTCTTTAAATAACTTTGGATTAGCTGTCACAACTGATAAAGATGGATGCAACTTTTATTTTTCCGGCGTGACTGAAACTCCGGCAAAATTTGGTAATACGTATATTAATTTGACTCAAAGCAGCGAGTTATATGTTACAAAACTCGATAGCGGATGTACTTTAATAACTGGAGTAGAAAACCAGATGCAATCGACTGAAATGGTAAAAGTTTACCCCAATCCATTTACCAACACTACAACTATTCTTTTTAATGCAAATGGGAAACATGAATTAGAAATAGAAGATATGACAGGAAGGATATTGCAACAATTTGAATGTAACGGACCTCAATATGAGTTGGCGCGTGGTTGCCTTACCGATGGTATGTATTTCATTAAAGTTACTGATGCGAATAATACTATTTATATCTCTAAGATTTTAGTGCAGTAATATTCTACGGCGTCCCCTTCGCCACTGCAATTATTTTCCCATTAAAAAAGTTGGCTCCGGTGAGTGCAAAATCCCTGATATAAGCAGCCATAAGCAAGGGAGTCATTTCTGTTTTTTCGCCGGGAAAAGCTTCTTCAAACATTTCTGTTTGCACTGCCCCAAGCATCAGGCAGTTTAAGGAAATATTACGGTCTTTAAATTCTTCGGCGAGACATTCCGTTAAATTGGCGGCAGCTGCTTTGCTGGCGCTATATGCACTCAGCCCCGGGAATTTTACGCTGCCTTGTAACCCGCCCATACTGCCTATGTTTACAACATGGGTAGGCATTTGTCCCTTGCCCATATAAGGTAATAGCGCTTGTAAAAATTCAAATTGTGACATTACATTTACGCGAAACATATTTTCCACTTCTTCTATTTTCAATTCCTCCATAGGTTTGTTTACCAAAGCCCCGGCGGTATTCACTAAAATATCTACCGTGCTGATGTGCGATAGCACTTGCAGCGCAATGTCCCTTTTAAAGTTTCTATCGCTGAAATCAACTACAGCGGGGTAAACATTTCCGTTGCGGCATTCTCTTTTCAGTTGCTCTAATTTGAGCCTGTTACGGGAAATAGCAACCACTTTATTTTTTGGGTCAGATGCGAAAAGTTTGGTGAGTTCATACCCAATTCCCCTGCTTGCCCCGGTAACTATAATATTCATACTGAGTTTATAAAGTTTGTAAAGGTAAAAGTTTATAAAGTTCGCGGAAGAATAAAAATTTGAATTTATCTACCTTTATGAACTTTTACCTTTATGAACTTTCCACTCTCTTCGGGCTTCGGTTGTTTAATTGCTTTTCTGGCTATGATAGTGGGGGCTATCTCTACTTTTCCATTTACCGATGCGGCAAGGAAATGGGGACCTGTTGCCATTAATCACTTTCGGTTGTTAGTTGCATTTATTACGTTGAGTATTGTGGTTATGATTTTGGATAAAGAAACTCCCATAACACTATTCACCGCTCCGTCTGCTACAGAATATTTTTATTTATCTGTCTCCGGAATCATAGGACTTGTGGTAGGCGATTATTTCGGGTTTCATTGCCTTGCCATATTGGGAGAAAAACGATACAGTATATTAAATAGCATTGCCCCGGGTGCTGCGCTGGGCTTTGGTTTCTTTATGGTAGGTGAGAGCATTGACTTTATTGGCTTGATAGGCATTGCCGTTAGCATTGCCGGGATGATATGGTTTGTGCAGGCAAGCGATACCAGCAAGATAGAGGAACACATAGTGCATGAATATGGAAAAGTGAGCAAAGGAGTTATTTTTGGGATACTATCAGGCATTTGCCAGGGACTCCACATGACGCTCTCTAAAAAAGCCCTTACGGATGAAACAGCTTTAATATCTCCTGTACATGCTACATGGATAAGGGTTTTAGGTGCGACCGTGGGGTATTTTATTTTCACTTTTGCGACAGGCAAACTGAAAGAGAATGTAATTACCCCTATCAAGGAGGACAAAGCTACCATTATGAAAGCTACATTAGCCAGCATATTTGGCTTGGTGTTGTCTATTATATTGGTGATGTGGAGCCTTACGCTTTGTAAGGTGGCAGTGGCGCAAACTATACTTTCTCTCACCCCGATTGTAATTATGCCGGTAGCATATCTATTATACAAAGAAAAAATAACCCTTCAAACATTTTTTGCAGGAGTAGTATCCATTTTTGGGGTGTATGTTCTTATCTGGAGACATGATATAGCTTCATTTTTGGGTTTACATTTGCATTAATCCTTATTTTTACGTTCAAATAAATTCTGAAAAATGCCATTACGGAAAGATTTACTGAAAGATAAACTGATAGACCCGAAAGCTTATAATACGGTTTTCATCAATGTGGAAGATGAAAAACAAGCGAATAAGGAACAGATGGATATTTTAATAGAACTGATTTGTGACGAAAGGCATAAAGCAGACCGGAACCAGGTGTTCGCTTTTTTAAAGAAAGAACCTAAAGCGGCAGAACTGCTCATGACTGCCATTCGAGAAGCGGAGCCTGAAAACAAACGGAAACTATTGATAGCCTGCTGGGAAGCAGACCTTGATTGCACACCCAATATTGATATGTTTGCAGATATTGTGATAAAGGATGGTTTCCCGATTGCTATGGAAGCGCTTACCTCTGTTGAAAACATGCACGGGCATATTGAATCTGCTAAAGTGGAAGAATTATTAAACCGTATTATGGAAGTTTACCCTGCACAGGCGGAAACTCCCAAAGGGCATTTGTTAGCTGACATGATTGAATTATTACGAAAATGGCAATGAAGCTAAAAGGAATAAATTTTCATTTAATATTTTTAGGAGTCCTTATAGGGCAATCTTCGTGTAACGTAATTAAAAAAGATGATACAACCAATAAAAAGCCTGTTGCAAGGGCTTTTGAGAACTACCTATACTTGCCCGATATTGAAGGAATAGTTCCCAAAGGTTCCAAGCCTGCCGATAGCCTTAAAATATTGAATGAATACCTTACCCAATGGATGCAGCAACAAGTAATTGTTCACCAGGCGCTGAATAATTTAGACCCTAAGCAAATTGACTTTTCAAAGCAGATAGAAGATTACAAAAACTCCCTCATTATTTATCAATATGAAAAAGCATTGATTGCAGAAAAATTAGATACCACCGTTACAGAGCCTCAAGTAGAAGATTATTACAATCAAAATAAAAAGGATTTTCAGCTAAAGAATGATATAGTGAAGATTATTTATGTGAAAGTACCTGATAAAGCCCCTAACCAGGATAAGATAAAGGGCTGGATAAATTCTGCTGATATAAAGGACCGGGAGAAACTTGCCACCTACTGTTATCAAAATGCCTCCAATTATTTTTTAAATGATGGTGTATGGCTGATGTTTGATGATGTATTGAAAGAAGTCCCAATAGAGACATTCAACCAGGACCTCTTTTTGCAAAATAATAATAACCGGGTGATGAAAATTGATGACACAACAGAGTATACCTATTACCTCGGCATTAAAGGCTATATGATAAAAAACAGCATGTCGCCCATTTCATTTGAAAAGGAAAACATCAAAAAAATAATACTTAATAAACGCAAAATGGATTTGGTGGAAAAAATGAAACTCAATTCCTTTGAACAGGCGCAGTTGCATAATGATGTGGAGTTGTATAAGTAAGCACTCCATTTAAACTTGCTTATGAAAAAAATATTTCCATTGATTATAATTTTATTTTCCGTTGATTTATCATCAGCCCAGAACATCAATTTCCGTGATACGAATGGACTTAAAGCATTATTAAGTAGCAAGACATGGATACGGTTTGAGATAAATGCAGACTCCACTTATTCTGATAGAATAATGGATAGTATGAGGTTCTATCCTAATGGGGAGTTCTACAAATCAGCAAGACCTAAAGGTGATTCAACGGATTGGTATTTTCCCGCCAAAATAATGACCGGAAAATGGGCCATAGGGGCAACTGGAAAAATTTCTCCAAAAGATTCGGCAGCTAATTGTATAAATGTAGAAGCTGATTGCCCGGTAGGTAAGGATGTAACAATGGATGAGCTTTTAGTATTGGTTGACGGACACAGAATAAAAAGCACTAAAATTTTAAAAATAAAATCCCGTCTTGATGGACCATATATTGTTTGCCGCGCAATCGAAAGTGGAATATTTTGGAATAAGAGGGACATTTGGCAACCAAACCGGCAATTCCAAAAAATCGAACGGCATTTAAATAATCAAAAAAGATGAAACCCAATTCCTTTGAGCAGGCCCAGTTGCACAATGATGTAGAGTTGTACAAGTAGTTTGATAACAATGCATTATGAGTTAAGGGCGAATATTTCAACCGAAATAAAAGTACGTATAGGTATAAATGATTCAGCCACATAAATATAATACACGTTTTAACTTAAAATACTTGAAACTCCCTGGAATATATTTATACATTTGTAGTACTAAATTCAGGAAGCATGAAAGCAATACATTCATTGTTCTCTTTCTGCTTAAGTTGAGTATTTTGTCGTTCCTTTTTTTGTCTTTATCCGAGGCAGAATGTCAGAGTTGGAGGTCTGTGAGTAATGGAATTAGTATTGATTCATCGAAGGAAATAGAAGAGCCCATAAAAACCTTTTGTGTTTATAATGGAAAACTTTATATTGGCGGACATTTTGCAAATCCACATAAAAAATATTTGAAAAATATAGCTTCTTGGGATGGGAAAAAGATTGATACTGTAGGTGCAGGAATAGATGGTTCTGTATGGTCATTAACCCAAACAGGCAACTATTTATGTATTGGAGGTCAATTTCATAAAAAAACATTCAATTTCGGTTCTTCTGATGGCATCGTTTTGTGGAATGATACCACCGGTATCTATACAGCAATGGATGATGCATTTGGAATATGGAATCCTGATCTTTCGCATGATTGGATTATTTATGCACTATGCAATTTTGGAAATATCCTTTATGCCGGAGGATGTTTTATATATAAGTCCGATGAGCTTTGTATTGCAAAATGGAGTGATAATTCCTGGTCGAGAGTAGGCAAAATTTTAGTAAATCAAACGCTATGGTCCGGACGAGGGGGACTAATAGGGTGTGTTGTAGGTTTAACAACTTATAAAGGGCATCTTTATGCCTGTGGAAAGTTCCAGGTTGCTGTTCCGGATTATATACACTTTGTTGCGCGATTGGATGGTGATAAATGGGATGCGGTTGGACATGCAAATTTTCCACCCGATTACGATTTTTCAATATCAAGCGGTATAAATGATGGTGCATTTGAACTATGTGAATATAAGGAATGTCTTTTTGCAGCGGGTAGGTTTGATAGTATAGATGGTATTCGTTGCCGCAATATTGCACAATGGAATAATATAGTATGGTCAACTGTTGGAAATGGCGTAAACGGTATAATAAATGCTCTGGTTGTCTATAATGACAAATTATATGCAGGTGGTCAATTTGACAGTGCAGGAGGAAAACCCGCAAAAAATATTGCCGTATGGGACGGCTTTCATTGGGGTCCCGTTGGACAAGGACTTGAATTCAGCTCTAATAATAAACTCTTCAAAGGTAGAGTAGTTGCCTTAGAGGTGTATAATAATGAACTTTATGCAGGCGGAATTTTTAATGTATCAGGTAAAACTAAATTAAATAATTTCGCTAAAATTTGTATTTCAAACGATATAGAGAATAAAAAATAATGGAATGATATATATTCTTCATCTTGCGGGGGCAAATATCGGGGATGAAAGATGGACGAAAAAAAGAAAACGACTGATTGTTGATAGCGGGTTAAAACAACAGAATTAATTTTTGGCAGGGTAAAAGTCAGTAATAAGAAACCTAAAGCTTTTATTTCCGCATCAGCCATTGGATACTATAGCGCTATAACATCCGATAAAATTTTAAAAGAAGATGACCCTGCCGGGAATGACTTTTTAGGGAAAACCTGTTTGCACTGGGAACAGGCTGCTGACAGCTTTACTGAGTTAGGAATACGAACCGTAAAAATCAGGACAGGTGTTGTATTAGCAAAAGATGGAGGAACTCTTTCAAAAATGATACTCCCTGTTAAAATGGGAATTGGTTCGGCGATGGATAATGGAAGGCAATATATGACCTGGATACATATTGATGACTTGTGCGGAATTTATATAAAAGCCATAGACGATTCGCAAATGAATGGAGCGTATAGTGCAGTGTCACCTGACTTTAAAACAAACAAAGAATTTACAAGGGTTTTGACGCATGTCCTTAAAAAACCTTTTTGGTTTCCTGATGTTCCGGCTTTCATACTCAAAATAATATTCGGTGAAATGGCTGAAATCCTTTTAAAAGGGAGCCGGGTATCGGCTGACAAAATTAGAAAGGCAGGGTATAATTTTCTTTTTTTAGACCTTGAAAAGGCATTGGCTGAGTTGCAATTATAAGCGGTGTAGCTACATTTTTATCGTATTCTTTTATTAATTTCCGCTATTAATCCTATATCATCAGGTGAAATTATTATTATTTTAGCATTATGTTTAAGTGTTATCATCACATTCGTTTTATCATTCGTTGCGTACAAAGAAAAATCTCCTAACTTATCATTTGAGAAAGAACCAAAGTAACCAAAGACACCATCTACCCCAAAATCGCGACGAGAATCCTCGATATCTGCAGAGCTAACTTGTCTCACTTCTTTGATTTCTGATAATGGAATATTTATATTAAAAATAGCAATAGGCCTCTTAATTACTAAGTTGTTTTCATCTATTTCATACGACCTCACACTATAGAGATAGCATCCCAAAAAAACTGCAAGACAAAACAGAGACATACACAATCCTATAATGGGTCTTTTTGCTGCAAAAATCAATAAGGTAATACCTGAAAAAGTTAAAAATATAACAACTGTTACTATTTTGGCGGTAGTATCGAGACTGGCACTAAAGGTTTGCACAGTAGAATTAATTTAAACTTTGACTAATTCTTTTTACGAAACTTTAGTCATTTTATCGACACAGATAAGCTAATAGCAAAACTACACCACACTGAAACTTTAATTCTGTCAAACTCTCAAAAATAGCTGAAACAAGCGTTCACCAGTTTTTTAGGATGGAAGGTAAATATGACCCCGAAGAAAGAATACCAGTCATCTTTGCCGTTTCCTCTTTCGGTGCCAACCATAGCTCCCTTGTCGGGGTTATTACTCCGGTTCGACATGGTGACGGCTAAAGCTCCATTGGGTCCTTCTGAGGCTGCTAATTGAGCATAGTTGGGATAAACCCCGTTCACATCATCTAAAAAGCCGGTTAATGTTTTTCGCATTCCCCATTCTATAGACATGCAGATGGTTTTAGAGAGCGATGTTTTTATTCCGATGCCGAATGGAATGCAGGGCTGAATTAAATGATATGGAGCCTCGGTATTAGATTGAGTTCCCTGCCCTTCGGTATGCAGGGGCTGTAAATCTACCCATTGCCCGTTCAGATTCCCCTTTGGGTTCATCCGGAAAAAACCTAATCCCCCGAAAATATAAGGACTGAAATTATACTTGGGATTACCTATTTCATATTCAAAAAAGTTAAATTCTATTTGCCCTGAAACTTCTTCTATAGGTGATTTAAAATTCAGGTTTCGTTCCTGTTGAAAGGCATAAGGCGAGGCGTTATCATAAGCTGCTACCTGCCCAATAAGTGCACTTGCCCGGGCTGCAAACCGGTTATTAATATTATACCGGTAAACCAACCCGGCGGCTGGAAGTGAAAACTTAAAAAACCCATTAGGGTTTAAATCACCCAAATAAAAGGAACCGCCTAAAAACACACCGACTTCAGAACTTTTTTGGGCAAAGGATGGCAAAGCCAATACAATCAGGGTGCCAAAAATAAGAAAGTATCTTTTCATTTTGATTATCAACGGTAATATAGACTTATAAGTTACCTTAAACCGTTCAAAAGTATGAATTATTAAGGTCATTTCACTTGATTTTCCAACATTGTGGCATTTATTCGGCAAATAATATATATCTTTGCAGCGGATTTTGTGATTAAGGTAAGATTCTCCCATTCATTTAGTATACTCAAGGAGGGCTCAGGCGACCTCCTTTGTTGTTTATATAACCCGCTTGAATAAATAAAATTGTACTTTTAAAATATTAGTCATGGCAGGACGACAAAAAATGTAGCAGAGCAAAAAGAAATCACCCACCTCAATATTATTGAGTCATTTTCTGAATTTAAAGAAATCAAGAGTATTGATAAGGCAACCCTTATGAATGTTATTGAGGATGTTTTTAAAGCTATGCTCCGCAAACGTTACGAAACAGATGAAAATTTCGATATTATTGTAAACCCCGATAAGGGCGATGTGGAAATATGGAGAAACCGTGTAATTGTAGAAGATGATAAAATAGAAAACCCCAATACCCAAATTGCTTATTCGGAAGCTATTAAAATTGAACCTGATTTTGAAGTGGGCGAAGATGTTTCAGAACCGGTGAATTTTCTTGATTTTAGCCGCAGGGCAATTCTTGCCGTAAGGCAAAACCTGAGTTCACGTATTTCCCAATTGGAAAAGGAAACACTATTTCAATAAATATAAAGATAAAGAAGGAGATATAATAAGCGGTGAGGTTTACCAGATTTGGAAAAAAGAAATTTTGGTGATGGATGATGAAGGCAATGAATTAATACTGCCCCGTACCGAACAAATCCCTTCCGACTTCTTTAAAAAAGGAGATACCATACGCGCCGTAATTCTTTCGGTTGAAATGAATGGCACTAATCCTATAATTACCTTGTCCCGTACTTCGCCTTCCTTCCTCGAACGCTTATTTGAAATGGAAGTACCTGAAATATTTGACGGACTTATCACTATCAAGAAAATTGTACGCGAACCGGGCGAAAGAGCCAAGGTTGCTGTTGAATCATATGATGACCGTATTGACCCTGTTGGAGCTTGCGTAGGTGTAAAAGGTTCGCGTATTCATGGATTGTAAGAGAATTGAAAAATGAAAATATTGATGTGATCAATTTCACAACCAACCCTACCTTGTTTATTACCCGTGCGCTTAATCCCGCAAAAATTACATCCATAAAAATTGATGAAGCAACCAAACATGCCGATGTGTATTTAAAACCCGACCAGGTGTCACTTGCTATTGGTAAAGGTGGGCATAATATCCGTTTGGCAGCAAGGCTTACAGGCTATGAAATAGATGTTTACAGGGATGCTGAAAACTATACCGAAGACGTTCCGTTGGATGAATTTGGAGATGAAATAGAAGGATGGATACTGATGCCTTAAAAAGCATTGGTTGCGATACTGCAAAGAGCGTACTGGAACTGAGTGTTGAAGAACTTGCTAAAAGAACAGACCTGGAAGAAGAAACGATAAAAGAAGTTAAAAG
This sequence comes from uncultured Bacteroidota bacterium, assembly GCA_963767125.1. Taxonomy (GTDB): domain Bacteria; phylum Bacteroidota; class Bacteroidia; order JABEUT01; family JABEUT01; genus JABEUT01. Next base: position 67,521 of record CAVYDB010000002.1, read on the forward strand.
TATTTTACAAAAAGAATTTGAAGTAAAGACCGAAATAAAAGCGGTAGCTATAATATATATATGGCAGTAGCAGAAGGCGTACATAGATTAAGTAAAGTAGCAAAAGAACTCAACGTGAGTGTGGGTACGCTTAGCGATTTCCTGAACTCGAACGGGTTCAAGGTAGATTCGAATCCGAATGCGAAAATTACGGATGCCCAGTATGCTTTGGTTAGAAAGGAATATGAAGGAGAGAAGAAAATAAAGGATGAAGCGGTATTAATTCAAAAGGAAAAAGAAATAATTTTTGCCGCTGAAGAAGCTAAAAAAGCCCCGGTAGCCGAAATTTTCAAGGCACCACCCCCACCTGTTGTAGCCCCGGTAGTTCCTGCCGAACCTGTGCAACGGGAAAAAGTAAAATTAGAAGGACCCAAAATTACCGGGAAAATAGAATTGCCCGAACCTCCTAAAAAGGCAAAACCTGTTGTAAAAGAGAAAGCAGAAGTAAAAGAACCTGCAAAACCCGAAGAGGTTAAACCTAAGCCGGAAGAAGTAAAACCGGTGGTTGAAGAACGTAAAGAAACCTGCACCAGTTCCCGAAAGACCTAAAGAAGATTTTGTTCCTACCAAATTCAGCAAGCTGGAAGGACCTACTATAATTGGTAAAATTGAGTTACCTCAAAAACCTGTTGCTTCTTCCAATACCGATTCAGCCCCACAGAAAGGAGCTGCCGGAAAGAAAAGAAAAAGGATATTCAAAAAGGAATATAACAAGGAAGATATTAACCAGGCTGCAAGACCTTCTACATCTTCCAATAAACCTCATACATCAAGAGAACGTGAGCAACGCCCTGAGCTTACGGATGAAGAAATACAAAACCAGATTAAGGAAACCCTTGCACGTTTAAGCGGTTCGGGCAAATCAAAAGCTGCAAAATATCGCCGTTTGAAACGCGATATGATAAGCGAAAAAATGCAGCAGGAAGCGGAACAAATAGAAGCGGAAAAGCAGGTTATTAAAGTTACCGAGTTTGTTTCTGCCAATGAACTGGCAAAGATGATGAACGTGCCTATACAGGATGTTATTTCTACCTGTATGAGTTTGGGACTTTTTGTTTCCATCAACCAAAGGCTTGATGCAGAAACTATTTCCATTGTTGCCGAAGAATTTGGGCATAAAGTGGAATTTGTAAGTATAGATGTTCAGGAAGCAGTAAGAATAGAAGAGGATAAAGAAGAAAATATGTTGCCCCGTTCTCCTATTGTAACGGTTATGGGTCACGTTGACCATGGTAAAACTTCATTACTCGATTATATCCGTAAAACCAATGTTATTGCCGGTGAAGCAGGTGGAATAACCCAGCATATCGGTGCCTATAATGTTACGCTTGAAAACGGTAAAAAAATTACGTTCCTCGATACTCCCGGTCACGAAGCATTTACGGCTATGCGTGCCAGGGGTGCACAAGCTACCGACGTTGCTATTATTGTAGTAGCTGCCGACGATGGCGTGATGCCCCAAACTACCGAAGCAATAAACCATGCCCAGGCTGCAGGCGTACCAATGATTTTTGCCATCAACAAAATGGATAAACCGGGTGCTAACCCAAATAAAATAAAGGAAGCACTTGCCGGTATGAATATCTTGGTGGAAGACTGGGGCGGCAAATACCAGGTGGAAGAAATATCTGCTAAAAAAGGAACGAACATAAATGAACTTATTAGAAAAAGTTCTGCTGGAAGCTGAATTGCTGGAATTGAAAGCCGACCCCAATAAAAAAGCGCATGGTATTGTTATTGAATCGGCATTGGATCGTGGAAAAGGATATGTGGCAACTGTGCTTGTTGAAGGTGGTACGCTGCATGTGGGAGATGTAATTGTGGCAGGTTGTTTCAGCGGAAAACTGAAAGCCATGCACAACGAAAGAAGTGTCCCTATTGAAGCTGCAACCCCGGCAATGCCTGCATTGATATTGGGTCTTGACGGTGCGCCACAGGCAGGCGACCAGTTCCATGTGGTGGAAACAGAACAGGAAGCCCGTGAAATTGCCAATAAGCGTTTGCAATTGCAACGTGAACAAGGCTTGAAAACACGCAAACATATTACTCTTGATGAAATTGGAAGACGTTTGGCAATAGGTGACTTTAAAGAATTGAACGTAATTGTTAAAGGTGACTTTGATGGTTCTATTGAAGCTCTTTCCGATTCATTGTTGAAACTTTCAAACCCTAAAATACAGGTTAATATTGTACACAAAGGTGTAGGACAAATTACCGAATCAGATGTATTGCTTGCATCGGCATCCAATGCTATTATATTAGGATTCCAGGTGCGTCCATCGCTAAATGCCCGTAAAATTGCGGAACAGGAACAGATTGATATTCGCTTCTACTCTATCATATACGATGCCATTAACGAAGTGAAAGCCGCTATGGAGGGTATGTTAAGCCCCGAAGTGCAGGAGAAAATTACCTGCAATCTTAGAGGTACGCGAAGTATTTCAGGTATCTAAAGTAGGCACTGTGGCGGGTTGTATGGTTCTTACAGGAAAGATTACACGTAATACAAGAGTTCGTGTAATTCACGATGGAATTGTGGTGCATACCGGCGACTTAGATTCTCTTAAACGCTTTAAAGAAGACGTTAAGGAAGTTGCTTCGGGCTATGAATGCGGACTCAATATAGCAGGCTTTAATGATATTAAGGTTGGCGATATTATTGAAGGCTACGAGCAGGTGGAAGTGAAAGCGAAACTATAAGAGTTAAGAGCTATTAGCTAAGAACTAAGAGTTAAATAAATGGATTTAATCGAGCGATTTTTCATCGGTGCGGAATAATATTCCGCAAGGTGTTGAATTGGTGGTTGTATCTAAAAAGCAACCTGTCGAAAAAATAAAGGCTATTTACGATTTAGGGCACCGGAACTTTGGGGAAAACAAAGTGATGGAGTTAATGGAGAAGAAGGAATTGCTTCCGGCTGATATACAATGGCATTTAATAGGTCATCTACAGACTAACAAAGTAAAATATATAGCTCCTTTTGTTCATTTAATACAATCAGTCGATAGTGCGAAACTGGCTGCTGAAATTGATAAACAGGCTAAAAAATGCAACAGGGTAATAGATTGCCTTCTTGAAATTTATATAGCCTCGGAAGAAACCAAATTTGGGTTTAGCTTTGAAGAAGCGGAGGATTTTTTGAATAACCAACTCCCTAAATTCCCTAATATTAGGATAACAGGGCTTATGGGAATGGCAACTAATACCGCCAATACCGAACAAGTTAAGGCTGGAGTTTGAGTCCCTTACTGATTTTTACAAAAAACATGAAAACGCATTCAGTTTCAGGCACCTTTCTATGGGAATGACCAACGATTATAAAATAGCCATTGAAGAAGGCAGTAATATGGTAAGGATTGGGAGTGCCATATTTAATGAATAAGCTACTCAGTATGTGCCCCCGAGCCCTAAAGGGGCTTTAGAAGGCTTCTCGCAAAGACGCAAAGGCGCAAAGAGAAACAAGACAGAATACTTTAGTAAAAGCCATGTTGAGGGTTTGGGGCTATGAGAATATTAAGAAACCATTTGACTTGCCCAATAATAATAATTTTTATCTTTGCAGCCCTTTTTAAAACACAACCTACGATTGTCCGATGGTGTAACTGGCAACACGTCTCCCTTTGGAGGAGAAGAGTCCTGGTTCGAGCCCAGGTCGGACAACTTCCAAGAAACAAAAAAGCCTGTAAAGTCAATAGATTACGGGCTTTCTTATTTAAATAGGTCTCGAATTCAGTCTCGAATCCCTTGTAATCCTTTCCAGTTAAAGGCTTGGGAGATAGGATTAAAAATTAATATTGTAAAACGTCCCATGATAAGGTATTTTATATACATTTGTATCTCATTGCGTGAGCAACAAATACTATGATTCTAAACAAGGATTAGTAGTAGCCCTCAAAAATCGGATAAACGGATATATCGGTAACTCTGGCAGTCAATAAGATTGCTTTTGACTAATTATTCAATGCTTATCCTAATTATTGATAGATTACCTTCTAATCAATTATTTTCATATTTAGTATCTAATACAGCCTTCTGATGGAAAACGAGTTGTTATTCCATTTGGAGAGGATTTGTTTATTACTCGGTGATAAACTTAATAAAGATGTTCAGAGGTCTATAAATAGGATTCTTGATGAAAAAATCAAGGGTTTAATAAATGACTCTAATTCTGATAGACTTATAAATACAACAGAGTTAGAAGCCTTATTAGGTATCAGTAAATCTCACATCAATAAATTGAAGAGTAATGGATTACCGTACTATAAGCTAGGCGATTCAATTAGGTTTATCAAATGGGAGGTTTTAGATTTCATCAAGAAATATAAAAGGAAGGGAGGCGAAGAAACTCAATAAAAGCTATCAGGTTATTTTAAAAAATTGGTAAAAATTTAAACATATTACAACAATGAAAACACATGAAAGTATTAAAGAAAGAGTAGCAAGAGACCTTGCTAATGCAATGAAGAATAAGGAACTTAAAACCGTGAAAAAGGATGAAATAGATTCTAGTATTCCATTTGAAGATAATACCTTAAAACAGTTAAAGAGTATTGGTGTGAACCCAAAGGAAGATTCCAATAAAGCCGAAAATGCCATAGGGGAAATTAACACTAGTTCTGACTTAAACCTTTTTCCTGTCGAGGTTTTTCCAAATACTCTACAAGAAGTAATTAATGCAACAAATAAGGATTTAAACTATCCGATTGATTTTATTGGTTCTGCAATTCTTGCGGCTTCCTCAGCTGCAATAGGCAATACTTGTAAGGTAGTTGTCAAAAAGGGCTGGATTGAATCTGCATTAATATATATTGTGATAATCGGAAGACCAGGAACAGGTAAAAGTCATCCCTTAAAGTTTGCTTTTAGACCAATACAAAAACGAGACACCGACTCATTTAAAAAGTTCAAAGAGGAAAAGGCACGGATTGAAGCAATGGAAAAAGAAGAAAGAAAAAAATATGAAAGTGAAAATGAAAAACCAGTCTGGAATAGAATACTTGTAACGGATTTCACAATTGAAGCCCTGACTTCTGTAATGAATAATAATTACAGGGGTGTTGCTGTTTTTGTAGATGAATTAGCTGGATGGATTAAAAGTTTCAACCGCTATACGAAAGGTAAGGGAAATGAACAAGAATTTTGGTTAACAGTTTGGAGTGGAGGCACAATTCGAGTTGATAGGAAAAATTCTGACCCCATTTTAATTGAATATCCCTTTGTGCCTGTTTGCGGTACAATTCAGCCATCTATACTTGAAAAGATAGGAAAAATTGATTTATCTGAAAACGGGTTTATAGATAGGATTCTGTTTACAATTTCCAGTAACAACAAAAAACATTATTTGAATGATAATCAAATCCCTGAATCTATTGAAGAAAATTGGAATAACATCGTTTCTAAAATGCTCGATATTCCTTTGATGATAGATGAAGGAGAGTTAAAACCTAAGTTACTTATATTTTCTGTAGATGGTTATAAAGCTTGGGCTAGATGGAATAAATTGAATACAGATAGGTGTAATAGTGAAGAAAGCGACATCCTTACAAATGTATTTAGTAAGCTTGATATGTATGTAGTGCGTCTTTCTTTAATCTTACAAATATTGTACTGGGCTTGTAAAAATGAAAGTGATTACGAGATTAGTTTAGAGGCTGTACAGGGGGCAATCAAACTTGTAGAATACTTTCGAATTAATGCAATAAAGGCTAATGCAATTATTTCAAATCTAGTTGAAAGTCTTCCAACCGGCAAGAGGAAGATATACGAGGCCCTAACAGATGAATTTACAACAGCAGATGGCTTAATTGTTGCTCGTGAATTCGGAATGCCAGAAAAAACTTTTAAGAATTTTTTGAATGATAAGAATCTGTTTGAAAAAATCAGACATGGATTTTATTCAAAGAAGTACTAGTAGGTAGAATTATTGACCTTATCGGCTTTTTAAAAAAATAAATAAAATAACAAATATGGAACAAAATCATAGATTCTCTTTAGAGAAATACAAAGGAATTACTAGTCGCTTTACTTGCCCTAATTGCGGGCATAAAAATATTTTCAGTCGCTATATCGATAATGATACTGGAGCCTATCTACATGAGAAAGTAGGTAGATGTAATCGTGAAGATAAATGTGGTTATCATTATAAGCCGAACGAGTTTTTTAAGGACACTCCGACATATATATTAAGCGAATCAACTGGAAATTATATAGTGTACCCCAAAATTAGGGCAGGTTGTTAAGGTGGAAAAATAAACCTTAAATTTACCTGACTATGGAAAGAAAACCAAGACGTAATTTCAGTTCAGACTTCAAGGCTAAAGTAGTCATTGAAGCATTAAAAGAGCGGAGCAGTATGGAAGAACTTGCCCGCAAGTATGAACTACATCCTAATCAAATCAGTACCTGGAAGAAAGACTTTTTAGAAAAAGCGGCTACTGTTTTTGAGGACAGCTCAAGCAGGAAAGAAGAGCGACAACAAGAGCAGGCGGATATAGAAAAACTATATGCCCAGATAGGAAGGTTGAAGATGGATAATGAATGGCTCAAAAAAAAATTACAGTAAAACCATTACCGGAGCGCAGAGCAATGATAGAGAAAGATAAGGATATAAGTATACGCCATCAGTGTGAACTTGCCTGTATTCACCGTAGCGGGTTGTATTATAAACCTATGCAGGAGAGCGAAGATAATCTCCACCTGATGCGATTGGTGGATGAGAAGTATCTGCAAACCCCTTTTTACGGAGTGCGCAAACTCACATACTGGCTCAGAACCGAAGGGCATCGTGTTAATGCAAAACGCGTCAAACGACTAATGGACCTAATGGGCTGGCAAACCCTCTATCGCAAGCCCAATACCAGCAAGCCAGGTAAAAGACAGTTAATATATGAATACTTGCTTAAAGGCTTGAAAACCACCCACAGCAATCAGGCATGGGCTGTGGATATAACCTATATTCCCATGCGTAGAGGGTTTATGTATTTATGTGCCATTATAGACCTTCATACCCGGTATGTGGTGAACTGGAGCATTAGCAATACCATGACCTCCCAATGGTGCTGTCAGGTACTTAACGAAGCCATAGAACAATATGGCAAACCGGAAATTATCAACTCTGACCAAGGTAGTCAGTTTACTTCTGATGAATGGTTTAAAGCCTGTGAGGGAATAAAAATAAGCATGGATGGTAAAGGTAGAGCGTTAGATAATATATTTATAGAGCGCTTATGGAAGTCCGTCAAATATGAATGTGTATACTTACATGCCTTTGAAGATGGCGTAGAACTCTATAACGGAATACATCGGTATTTTACCTTTTACAACCATGAACGAATCCATCAATCTCTGGACTATAAAACACCCGCATCCATGTACCCACAGGCAGCTTAAAAGTTATTAACAAATTAACACTTATCAACAAAGAAAAAAGAAGCAAAAAAGAAAATGACAACAACAATAACAAAACAACTTAACTTTGACTTACTCCTGTCCTAACATTGGGGTACACTATAATTATTCAACTACTAAGCAACCTAAAAAAGATAATTGTTTCTCCTATATCTTATTTGATTATGTACGATGGAGCATTGATCCGTCGGATAAGAATTACTTCTTAGAATATCTATCAAGCCTATTCGACAATAAATCGGTTGATACTATTAAGAATCGATATTATATCGGTGCCTCAAATCATTGGAATGGAGCAACAATATTTTGGCAAATCAACTTTGAAAGTGAAGTAAAGACCGGAAGAATTATGTTGTACAATTCTAAAACTGGTAAAAGAGTAAAGGAACCATTTAATCATATTACATGGTATCATGTAATAGAAGAAATTGAATGTCCCTATGGCAGTAATAGAAAGTTTTTATTGGAGCAATGTTTCTTTGGTGAACATCTTCTGAAATTAGAACCGAATAAACCTGTTGCAATAGTAGAGAGTGAAAAAACAGCAGTAATAGCAAGTGTCTATTATCCCGAATATATATGGTTAAGTGCAGGAGGCATTAATGGGCTTACCCTCGAAAAATGCCAGGTATTGAAGGGTAGGGATGTTTGTTTGTATCCAGATTTAAACGCTTACAATAAATGGAATGAAAAGATGAAAACCATATCATATTTAGGAAATTTTACAATTTCTGACTTATTGGAAAAGATAGCCAACCCAGAGGAAAAAGGAAATGGGCTGGATCTGGCGGATTACCTCACTAAATATCCCCTTGAACTATTTATTCGAGATGCCGAGAATGCCAATAATTTCTAAAATAATTTAGAAAACCGTTGCGTATTATGTTTTATAGGAGGGACTTTGCCCTATGAAATAATAATAAAAATCATCTGAAATAAATTATGGCACATTTAAAATTTATCGTTAGAACGCAGAAAAATGTACTAAACCAAGACGGAAGTTCAATTATCTTTTTAAGATATACGCACCGCAGTAAAGTGACTTTATTCTCCGCAGAAAGAACAATAAACCCAGATTTCTGGGACAAAAAAAGAGGTTGTGTTAAACAATCTTATAAAGGTTTCAGCGCATTTAATATGTATTTAGATAAGTTTCGACAGGGGATAGAAGATTATGTTCACAAAGCATTATCTGATGAGATTGAACCTACTATTGAATACATTAGAAGTAAGGTCAGATTAAAAATTGAAAAGAAAGAGGCAAAAGCTTCTCAACTTGGTTTCTTCTCATTTGTTGAGCAGTATATTGAAGGTGCAAAGGTTAACAAGAAAAAGTCTACCATAACTGCCTATAAAAACTCCCTAAGACATCTGCGAGAATTTAAAGTTTATAATAGAGAGCCGTTAACTTTTGATTCTTTCGGTTTGGATTTTTACGACAAGTTTAACTATTACATTATTGAAGTTAAACATTGCGGAAATAACGCCTTTGGAAAGCAAATAAAGACGTTAAAAACCTTCTTAAATGAAGCGATTGAAAGAGGATATGAGGTAAACCCTTCTTTCCGAAGTAAAAAATTCAAGATAGTAACGGAAGATGTTGAGAATATTTACCTGACGGAAGCGGAATTAGGAAAATTACTTGCTCTTGACCTTTCTCACGATTTACGTTTAGAAAAAATACGGGATTTATTTATTGTAGGCTGTTACACAGGATTAAGGTTTTCGGATTTTTCAGAAATTAAACCTGAAAATATAAGGAATGAATGTATCTACATCAGAACTATTAAAACACAGCAAAATGTTGTAATTCCCTTTCACCCTTATGTCCGTCAAATAATGGCAAAATACGAAGGTAAATACCCTAATCATTTACCTCCTTCCATAAGTAACCAAAAGATGAATAACTACTTGAAAGAAATTGGAAAACTGGCAAAACTAGATGAAAATATACTTCTTTCAAGAACTAAAGGAAGTAGGTTAGTTGAGAATATCTACAAAAAATACGAATTAATAACTACCCACACAGCAAGAAGGTCATTTGCTACTAACCTTTTTAAACAAGGCTTTCCAAGTTTGAATATTATGAAAATCACAGGACATAAAACGGAAAAATCGTTTATGCGCTATGTTAAGGTCAAGGAAGAAGAGGCTGCACTAATGTTAAAGAAGCATTGGGATTCATATTACCAAAATACACCTTCACTCCTATCGAAAATTGCCTAGTTGAATTAACTTATCCGGAACGCATTTGACAGATTTTGATAAACAAGTTGAAGATTCATTCGTAAAATCAAAGAAAACGCTTAAAATCCATATTGGAATATGAAATTAGGGAAATCCAAGCCAGTATTAAGATATATTTGCCATAGAATTCAAAAACTAAAAAACAAAGACATAGAAAAAACATAAAATAATTACATATCAGCGTTATCTGATTCTTTGTAGTTAAAAACTGCGAAAATTTCAACAGAACAAAGGATAGGATGAACGCTCACGCAAAGCGTGGGCTTTATCTTGTCTGTTCTGTAGGTGCTTCGCAGTACCTTAACTACGGCAGGTAAATGTCCCACGCTGATTTTTTATATAAACACCTATTTGGGACATTGGGGATAAAGACCAACACCCATGAAAAAATTGCTGTTATTATTTGTTGCTTCATTTTTATTTTCAACTTCGCAGTCACAAACTCCCAAATCTCTGTTAGGACAGTTGAAAATAGTTCCTCCCAATTCTAATTTGGATTCTATCCCTGAATCTAAAAAAGTTAATGACAGAGAATGTCTCGCGAATAATCTCGCGGAAGATACATCAATTTATACAAAGGTTAAACAAAATCCTAAGTTTCCCGGTGACCTTTACTTATGGCTTTCAAATCATATTGAATACCCAGAACAAGCAAAGGATTCCAATTTACAGGGTATTGTTTATGCATCTTTTGTTGTTGAAATGAATGGTTCAGTTTCACGGAGTAAAATTGTGAAGGGTATAAATAAATTGATAGATGAAGAGGTTTTAGAGGTCATTTCTGAAATGCCAAAGTGGGAGCCAGGGAGAAATAATAAAGGGCAAATTGTGAGAGTTCAATTCACTCTACCAATTCACTTTTCGAATAGATAGATATTTAAATGACCAGATTCAATACACCCGAGCAGGATAACTGAACAAAGAGGAACAATCACCTTCATCTTTCCCTGCAATAAATTTTCTTGATTTTATTGGTTGGACATTCCAAATTAAGTAGGACTGTTGCCCCAATTATTAAAACAAATAAAATCATGGAAACAAAAATCAACGCCAGTTTCATTAAGAGAGCATCCTATGCTACCCTTAGTCAACTGTGCAAACAAATGAATGTTGAATTTGAAAATCAATCTAAAGAAAAATTGCAAGAACTTCTTATTACTCAACTTAAACCTGAAGAGAAGCAAGTGATAAGCCCCGAACTAAAAGAAGCTGCTAAGGGAAATTCGACTGTAAAGAAGGTAGTAAAAAAGATAATTCATACTAAACCCACACCAATTAAAAAAGCTGATAATGCCAAAAAGGCATCTGGGGTTAAGGAAGAAACTAAGTCGAGTAAAATCCTTGCTCTTTATTTAAAAGGCAAAAAAGTAAGTGAGATAAGTACAGCATTAAATGCCCACCCTTCCTTCTGTTATACTGTAATAACTAAGCATAAAAAGAAATAACATTAAGAAGACAGAATGCCACTCTTTTGGGTGGCATTTTTGCATCTTAACAATAACTTAGACATATGCTTATACCTGTAAACAAAAAACGGAGGGAAGAACCTATTCAAAGGGCTCTAGATATATATTTTATTTTAAGAGAAATATTGTACTCTAAACATAAATTCGACCAAGAAAAAGAACACTTCTATAGTATAATTCTCTCCTCGAATAAAAGGATAAAATGTATCGATGAAGTTTCAATCGGTAGTAGCCGTTCAACAATTGTTCATCGGAGAGAAGTATTCCGATTTGCAATTCTAAAAGGAGCCCAGGCGATTATAGTAGCCCATAATCATCCTTCAGGAAGTCTTGTCCCAAGTGAAGAAGATAAAAAAGACCATTAAGATTCTAGTTGAGGCTGGTAAAATTCTGAATATACCTATTCTTGATAGTCTAATTATCTCTCCTAGGAATTATTACAGCTTCTTGGGAGATAATTCTCTATAAACTTTAGACCTCATTTAGCTAATTTATTACGTATTATTGCATATTGTTTCTCCACGTATTTATATTATTTATCCCTTTAGTTTCTAATGCATGACTGTCTACTTGAGTTCATTTTATCCATTATGTTCGACAAGGTCAGGGAAAAAAGCATCAAAGAACTTTAAATTTCCTCCATATATTGATGGTTCATGTAGACGGGAGCCTGATTTTGAGAAACAACATCCTTCTATTACAGGACTTTGTCGTCCACCTTTTGCAGCAAAACTCTGCAAGGGAGATATAGTAGTTTACACAACAAACAAATTAGGTATTGGTGCACGTAAAGTAGTGGCGGTGTTAGAAGTTATACATGTTATTCAAAAATCCAATGAAAACCCTAAATTTTCAACACATAAAAAAGCAGCTAAATGGTACTTTGAGAAAAAATATAAATTACCAAATAATTTAATGGTAAAAGATAATATCCCTCATCCATTAGTTGAAACAAGCCGGAAAGGTAGGTGGGTAGATTGGGTCGGAGGAAAAAGTCTAAAAGAATGGGATAAACATTATTTGGAACGCTCAATAAATACTAATGTTGCGATTTGTAAAGTGCTCTGCAAAGAATTAAATAATCCTATTGAGTTGACAGAAAATGAAATGTTGAGAATATTTGGGAGAAGACCTGGCACACGAAACCCATCAAAGGTTCAACCTAAAGAATGGGATGATTTTAGGAAGTGGTTATTCAAAAATAGATACAATATTAAATAATAACTATAGTTTTTGTTGGGAAGAGGATTGGCAAGTTTGGAGTAATGGATGATAGTCCGAAATGATAGGCATTTTTGACCGTATGTTTGACCGCACGCAGTATCTCCCTAATAAATCTTGCTATTTATGCCATATTTCGGAAGAGATACCTGTTCCAATTAGGACAATAGTAAAATTTCTACCTTTGCGGAGGCACTGCGTATCTTCCAATTTAGAGATTATTATGAGGACATTCTTGGAGCAACCTGAAGCGACATTTTACCATGTAACGACAATTGAAAAGTGGGTCATAATTCAAGCCAATGGTTTAATACCGAATAATGGACGACTTTTTGTTTCAAGAGTTGGCGAACTGCCAATTCTTCTCGCAATAGCTTTTGAACAATTACCTGAAATTTATTCAACCGAAGAAATTATCTTTTTGAAACTACCTCAATCTAAGAATAATTTTATGATTGATGAACTCAAACCTGACAATCAGGCGAGAGTTGAATGGACTCAACCATTTCAGAATATTATTCTTCGTCAACACATTGCTATTCAAAATATAGAATTAATGATGAGATTGCAATTAGGGCAAGAACCACAGAGAACATTCACTATTAACTACTTGACCCGCATCGCAAATGCAGGAAGGGAAAATTATCAAAATCACAGTATCACTGCAAGAGCATTACAATTAATTTATTAAAACTGAACCACCTAAAGTATGGCAACAAAAATGATTACTGAAACTGTTCAAGTAACAATAAGTTCCACGGAAGAAGAAATTAGACAGGTAGTATTTGGGAGTTCGCTTACTCCAATAGGTAAATTGTATGAAAGATACAACAAATGTATAGAATCATATAAGGGTAATGGTTACACGATTGTTAGTGAAGATTCAGAAAAGCTTTCGTTTATTGCAGAGAAGAAATATCTGGAGGAGGAAAAGAATTAGGTTAACCATAGAGGATAGGTACAATTTTGTGGATAATAGAATTGCCTAGTTGGAAATGCTATTATTATTCTTAAGAGATTTTATCTCGTAATTCAGCGATGAATCCTTTTCTTTGTAAATATTCTAAGTAGAATGCTTTTAAAGGTAATTCTTCAGTTTTAGTAATTTTCTCTAACCATTCCATTGGTGCTTTTTTCATTTCATCGGGAATATGATTGGATATTTTAATTGCAACCGACCTAGAGATTCCCCTTGAAATCATTATTAATACATCAATTTTACGAGTACCTAACTCTAACATTGTTGGTAAATTTAAAGTACGATGATATAGCTTTTTTTGCTCCTCAGTCATTAGAGAGGCAAGAATATCAGTATAGACCTTAAAATATTTTACTAAAATAAAAGTGACAAGAATTGAATTGTAGTTGATGACATGGTTAATAATATTATTGACCATCCTTACTTCACCTTTAAGCTTCATTTCACTCGGGTACTCTTCACGATAGTATTGAATATCTTCTTGTATTAAATCAGCTAAAGATAAACTTTGCAACCAAACAAATCCGTAATAAGCCATTTGGCGTGCACCAGCACTAGTACTTCTTATTGAAGCCTCCTTCCACATTGCAAAGATTCTATCTAGTTTAAGGATTAAATTCTCAAATTGATAGTAAAAACTTGCTTGTTGTATAGATAATGCTTCAGCATTTTTTCTAGTCATAAATACTTTCCCGAAATTGTCATTTCCTAGCTCCTGATCAATGATTACCCATTCTTCAAAGCCGTCAGATTTTATTGTCTCATATAGTTTATTCTGGAGAATGGGGTCTATACTAGGATTTAAGCGTACTACATCCTTAGGTATAGTAAATTTTCCTAGTTTTTCTGTAATTATATCCGATATTATATTTACCTTGTTTTTATCTAACCCTCTTCCTTCTAGATAACTAATAAAATTTGATGGTTCTTCAATATACTTCTGTTTTATATAATTACCTGTGTATTCATCACCCTTATGCTTTAAAAATCGAGGTTCCCTATTTAGTACATCAACAATAGCTTGGGTATCTTGTTTCATTACTTCATCGGTAATTAGTTTGACTTCCTTAGTATATTGTTCAGTATTATAATATGAATCTGCCCAATTATCTGAGGGACTAACCTCAAGGCAAAAAACTGTCCCAATCATTCTCGCACCTATCCTTCCTGCTCTTCCAATCAAATTACTAAATTCAAAATGACTTAATTCAGCTCCATCTTTCTTTGGTGAAATGATAAACATTCGAGGAGCTGGAAGATTAACCCCTTGTAATAGCGTACTAGTACAAAAAAGATACTTTATATAACCTTTTTCAAATAAATATTCAACTTCATTTCTTACAAAATCTGGGAGTTTACCATGATGAAACGCTACATTATACTCAAGGCAATATATTAAGTAATAGTCTTTATGTATCTCTTCTTTTAACAAGTCGATAAACCTCTTAATAGCAGGGTGTATATCTTTTGGTTTATCACCATATCTCCTTAATTCCCTAACAAATTCAATTGCATAACTTACACAATAATTTGCCTTAGGGGAATAAATAAGATTCCCATCTGGCTTCCCAAACCTTCTAACAATCGGAGCTAGATAGAATTTATTTGCAACGTAATTATTAACCTTTAAATCCTCGCTTATCTCTATAGAGTGAGTCTTCTTGTCATTTAAAAATAGATTGACTTTTATAGTGTCATTATTAATATATTTAACAGCAAGCCGTAATTGATATACAGGCGGCAAATAAGTATGTACCTCTTCCGCAGATAAAGACATCAATTTTGTATATAACTCTTTACCATTATTGATAAAAGGTCCAGCGAAAAGAATCTTTGCATTTATCCATATTCGTGGCATTTCTGAAAGAATACTAATTAGGAGAACTGCCCTGTTATCGTTTGTTTCGACATTTTGAATCTCATCTACAAAAATGAAGTTCGGGTAAAATTTTTTATTCCAACCTTGCTGTAGTAACTTCAAACATCTTTCTGGAGTTACACAGTAAATTTCCTTTAGATTATTCTTATTATTTTGAGATGTCTCTATAGCTTCCTGCGAATCTTCAACAAATGCAGTCTTTATTAACACATCTTTGTCTAAGATTTTCTTGAAATCATCACTTACTTGGCTAATTAACGCTCTTGTTGGAACTATATAAATTACTTTGAATTCGGAGTTAGTTGAAAATAGGCTACCAATAAATCGTTGTATAAAAAATGATTTTCCAGCAGAAGTCGGGGCTGAAATTGCAATTCTATTATGTATTTGGAGATTATCCCATAATTCTCTTTGGAAATCAGTTACGAAATATGTTGTATTACCAGTTTCTATTTTATTAATATTACGCTTAGTACCCACTTCGAAATCCAATACAATTCCAAAGCTTTTCCGAAACTTTCTTATATTAGTATCCGCGTTTTGTTCCTCATAGACTGTTTGAAGATGGTTCGCAGCAGCAAGATTCCCTGTTCTTGATAAAATAGTATATGATAACTGCGTTTTTGATTCATCTTTGTTATATTGAAGAAACAGCAATTTTGCAAAAGAAGCTGCGATAAATTGATGCTTTTCCTCTGAGCTATTAGCAAGTATTGATGCTAACCAACCAGCTTGACGTAATTTCTCATCATCAATTGGTAAATACCCATTTACTTTGTAATCAGAACAAAACTGGTTTACCGCTAATGTTTTAATAGCGTCTAATAATACTGGATGATTTCTTACTGAATCAAATGTGTTGGACATTTAACTTCATATTTAGATTGGACAGGCTTAGGTCTCCATTCGACACTATGAAAAGTCTTGTAGAGTAAATGTTTAAAATCATCAACGCTTTTCATCGGAATAAAGAAAAAATCGAGATAAACCTCTGAAACCTCCCTAAATTCCTTGCACAGTTCTTTAACATTAGAAGCGTAAGAGTTTAAGTTCTGATTTATTATTTCTTTTATCTTGTTTTCTCCGTCCTGATTATTTAATGCGTTAATTCCATCAATATTTTCGTCATCATAAATTATTAAAACTGGATGTACCTTAACCCTAGCTTTATGCTCTTGTGTAGAGGGAATGAAACACTGGTATATGTAGTCAAGTTCTTCCTTACTTAGATCAATACGAATATTTTTAGTCGCTACAAATAATTCGTAATTAAGCGCGCTATATTCATATTCTTTGTAGAACTTGTCCAATGAGACAAAGGCATCTTTTAGAGCATCTTTGAAAGAAGACCAGGTCTTTGCTTCACCAATTAATATTGCTGGTAATCCCTTGTAATCTCCGCAAAATAAACCGTCACCACCTTTTATTTGGTCGTTAGGATTTGTGGGGAGTTTAAAAATAACCATTGGGACTTTTAAAACCGCTTCGGTAAGTAGGTAAAGAACTAATTCTCCATACTTACCATCGTATGTAGGATTCTTATTACCGAAGTATTGTAGAGCATAAATAAATGGTTCGAGCTTTGCCTTCTTGATTCTTTCAATCTCCTTGTCATTCAAAACATATTTTTGAATTGAAGCAGCAATAAATTGGGCAAAACTGTTGGTATCATATTTAGTTCCAGTAAATTGAATACTATAAGTTCGAATAATTAGCTTTCCTTCCTCAATTATAGTATGCTCGGTAAGATGTTCAGCCACCCATCCGCCATCTACAGTAATAAATTTTTCCCAATCTATTTTCATTGTTTTCATTAAGGAGAACATTAAATTTCAAGTATTGCTCTCTAATATTGATTTACTATAAACAGAATAATTAGTGAATTCGCCCCAAAAATAGCATTTTTAGTAGGATACTAACAAAATTGACAATTGTTTATACATTTGCCTACTTTCTTATAGTAATATATAATAAAAAATGAAGCATGAACAAACAACTGATAAATAAAATTGATGCCAATGATACAAACATCAATTTGCTATTGAAAGACCAGAAGTTCTTTATTGATTATTTTCAGCGTGAATACCGTTGGGCAGAGAAACATATTAAGCAGCTTGTTGAAGATTTAACAACTACATTTTTAAAATCTTATAAAGCAGGTGATAAGCGTTCGGAAATTGCTAACTATCAAAATTATTATTTGGGTCCAATAGTATTCAGTATTAATCCAGAGAATAATAAAAAATCTATCATTGATGGTCAGCAACGGATTACATCCATTACTTTGGTACTTATATACCTAAATCATTTACAAGCAAATAATCCTAAGAAGGTATCTATTAGTGAATTGATATTCTCAGAAAAGTTTGATGAGAAATCTTTCAATATGTCTGATGAACCTAGGGAAGAATGTCTAACGGCATTGTTTGAAAATGGAGAATATGAATTGCAAGAGAAGGATGAGGAAACTGTTAAGAATATGGTGGAACGGTATGAGGATATTGGAAATTCGTTCCCCGAAGAAATTGATACTATTGCTTTACCCTATTTCATAGACTGGTTTATTCAAAATGTTGTTGTTGTAACAATTACAGCCTATTCAGATGAAAATGCTTATACAATTTTTGAAACCATGAATGACCGTGGGTTGAATCTCACTTCAACTGAAATGCTCAAGGGTTACGTACTTTCGAAGATTAAAGATAAAGTAAAAAGAAACGAAATAAATGAACTTTGGAAATCCGAAATCAAGAAACTTCATCAGTATGGTGAAACAGTTGACCAAACTTTCTTTCAAGCATGGTTCCGAGGTAAATACGCTAAAACTATTCGTCCCGGTAAAGTTGGTTCCGAAAATAAAGATTTTGAATTAATAGGTTCCCGTTTTCATAGTTGGTTTAGAGATAACCATGAATCCCTATTCAAGCTCAAAAAGTCAGATGACTTCTATGATTTCTTCAAAAACCAATTCCCGTTTTATGTTAAATGGTATATGAAGTCCATGGATTTTCAAGTAATTTATAATCCTGATGCACCGCATCTTTACTATATTCATCAATGGGGAATAGCTGAATCATTACAAGAACCACTTTTATTAGCTCCTATAAATTATGGGGATAATAATAGTGAAATAAATAGCAAAATGGATTTTGTTGCAAGGTATATTGAAACATTCACCGTTAGAAGGGGAATAAGTTTTAGAAAATTTGGTCAAACTGCTATTAAATATACGATGTTTAATCTAATAAAGCTAATAAGAGATAACGATTTAGAAACACTGGGCAATAATCTTTCAAATGAAATAGTAAGTATTGATGAGAACTGGGATAAAGTTTATTATTTCAGATTGCATGGGATGAACCGAAAGTTTGTTAAACATTTACTTTGTCGTATTTCAAGCTATCTAGATAATTTGGTTGGTAAAGGCACTAATTATGTAACTTATCATCATCCTAATGGACGACAATTTGAGATTGAACATTTATGGGCAGATAAATTTAAAGAACATAAGGATGAGATTGACCAGGAAACTGAATTTCAGGAATGGCGGAATGCTATAGGTGCATTAATACTTCTTCCCCAAGGGACAAATCAATCTTTTAATAGTGATAAATATGAGGATAAGCTAGAGCATTATTTAAAAGAAAATACCTATGCACAAACTTTGCATCCAGCATTTTACAAGAAAAATCCCAATTTTTTGAATTCAAAAGAAATTCAAAGCTTGGAGTTCATTTCGCACCCTCATATGAAAACCGCAGATATTGAAGAAAGGCTTTATTTAGTTCAACGTATATGTGAACAAATATGGTCATTCTAATACTTTGCTTCGTAAAATGTAGATTTTTATGAGAAAAATAAAATAACCCCGAGAAAATTTGGAAAATTCAATATTTATGTGTTAATTTTGTAGTTACTAAACCCATTTACTATGGAAATATATACTTATGACTTTGATGTGTATAATAGGCATGTCACGCTTTATTTCGACAACGGACAACAATTGAAGGTGTTCCTAAATCAGGACTCGGGTAAGATTTATATGCGCCCTAAAATAGGCAGCACGTTTGGTGTATATCATAAGGGAATATACTTAGGGTACTCTGAAAAGGGACAACAAATAATGATTCATAATCACAGCACCCCAGGAAGGGCTGTAATAACGACTTGGGGAGACTTTTTACAGAATCAATCATCATTTCTTGATGATAAGGTATGTTCAAATGCTCCAATTGAAAGACTTAAAATTGCTTTAGCAAACGTTTTACAACGGGAGCCATACGATTTACTTAATAACTCCTGCCAAACCTTTGTAAACGAAACCTGTACAAATGAACGTAAAAACGATGATACAGGAAAAGTTCTTCTTGGTATCGCAGCCACAGGTTTGATTATAGCAGGGCTAAATGCTTTATTTGGAGAATGACTGAATCAAACCCCTAATCTTTGTGATTTATTGGTATTTAACCACTAAACAATACTCCAAGGAAATTTGGGGAAACCAAGTGATTCAAACAGTATTAAGTGCAACTTGATACTCATTAGAATCTTTTTATTGTATTCAGTCCCGAATTCAGTCAAATGTTTATACATTTGCATAGGTACACCTAGTATTTTATTCTAAAGAGAAATCCTTTTGAGCTGCTCTATAAGGGTGCATATGAGTTTACACGTATGTTTAAAACCTTCCAGGTCGGACAACATTTAATAACTTCAAGGCACTTAATATTAAGTGCTCTTTTTGTTTTCTATCAAAGGTTTGTCCATTTTATTCCATCCCATTGGGAAACGTAATTGGAGTCCAATTTGTTTGATACGAATACACTCACTATCCCATATAGGTTATTATTGTAATTAGCCAACGAGAAAACCGAATTATTTATTCCTGAACCAACAGTAGACCATAATGTTCCATTCCATTGAACAATTCCTGAGCCGGTATTTCCATTATCACAAAACACCCCCGCAAAAAGATTATTGTTATATGAACCCAAAGCAAACGACTCATTCACTCCAGAACCTAAAGCTGACCAATTTGTCCCATTCCATTCTGCTACTGAATTAGCAGAAATTCCACCTGCTACGCCAAAGTATCCTCCAGCGTAAAGATTACCATTGCATACTGTTAATGCTACAACTGGAAAATCATCAACAGAGTCATTAATTCCACTCCCGACTGTTGACCATATAGTATCATTCCATTTCGCAATGTTATTAACAGCAATATAGCCATTAGCCCACGAAAATCCACCACAAGCATATAAAAATCCCTCATAAATAGCTAATGCATTTACTGTACCAGTTGCTCCAATTATGGTTAAACCATTGTCGACCGACGACCATGTGGAACCATTCCATTTGGCAATTGAATTCACAGCATTCCCACTAACGTTGTAGAAATTACCACCAACATAGAGGTTTCCATTATATACTGCCATGGTATTAAATACAACAGTACTATATAGGTAGGGAGACTGGAAACCACCTGGAATCGAATCCCATGTTGTGCCATCCCATTTCGCAAATTGGCTATTCGAGTTGCTATTTCCAATAGTAAACTCTCCGGCAGCTATAAGATTACCATTATATACCGCTAATGCAGTGACATTTCCATTCAATCCTAAACCCAATGCAGACCATGATGTTCCATTCCATTCTACAATGCTATTGCACGGTGTCCCATGAATATTTGAGAATTTGCCACCAACAACAAGGTTACCATTATAATCGATTAATGCGTTCATAAGTGGACCGGATTTTACAGGTGTAGCAATTTTTGGCGTTACTGTTACAGTTTTTTTATCACACGCAATTATGTAAGCACACACTATTACAAACATGAGAATTCGAATCAATCTGAAGTATTTCATAAACACGCTCTCGCCATATCTTAGCAATTATAGTCATTTTTTTGTACTTCATAGCCACTATCTTGCAATAACCATTTAAGCTGCACATAATGCTTTTCCCCCTTTTCATCACTACCGCCCTTCCCTTTCCCCCCATTCAACTATCAATTACCCCATCTTAACGAATAAGAAGAAATAATGCCATTCCCCGGGCTAACTTCGTATAGATAAAAGATAGAAATGTAGTTAAATACACACATTATGCCACGGACTAAATTAAGTAAGAAAAATGTGGAAGCTCCGGCAGAAATTAAGAAGGTAGAAGTAAGATTGCTCCGGGTTACTGATTATTTAGGGCTTTTTGATTCTATGAAAGAAGCCTATAAGAATTGGCATGGTACATTATGGCCCGAGAAAACGATAGAGCGGCTGATAGAGGTATTTCCCGAAGGGCAAATTGTAGTGCTTGTAAATGAGAGAGTAGTTGGAGTAGCCCTTTCCATCATTGTGAATTATGAAGATTTTGGAGACGAGCATACCTATAAAGAAATTACAGGCAATTATACCTTCGATACTCATAATCCGGATGGAGATGTGTTATATGGAATAGAGGTTTTTGTGCATCCCGATTACCGTGGACTAAGGCTCGCAAGGCGCTTGTACGATGCCCGCAAAGACCTCTGCGTAAAATTGAATTTGAAAGCTATTGTATTTGGCGGAAGGATACCCAATTTTAAAGAACACTCTGTCAAATTAAACCCCCGCCAGTATATTGAAAAAGTAAAAACCAAGGAAATATATGACCCGGTGCTGTCTTTTCAACTGTCTAATGAATTTCATGTGGTTAAACTATTGAATGATTATATGCCTCATGATGAGGAATCGAAAGCTTATGCAACACTAATGGAATGGAACAATGTGCTGTATGAAAAACAAACCAAACACCCTCAGCAAAAAAAGAGTTCTGTGCGGGTAGGTTTGGTACAGTGGCAAATGCGCTCCTTTAAAACGTTTGAAATGCTCTGCGAACAAATCGAATTCTTTATAGATTCGGTCGCCGGATATAAATCTGATTTTATTTTGTTTCCGGAATTATTTAATGCCCCGCTGATGGCTGAATTTAACCACCAGAGCCAGGCAGAAGCCATACGTAGCCTTACCCAATATACAGAGCCGTTGCGCGATATATTCAGCAAGTACGCCGTTACCTTCAATATCAATATTATTACCGGGAGTATGCCTGTTCTTTTTGACGGGAAACTTTATAATGTAGGCTACCTGTGCAGAAGAGACGGTTCTATTGAAAGTTACATAAAAATACATGTGACACCCAACGAAGTAAACGCCTGGGGAATAGTAGGCGGAAGTAAATTGAAAGTATTTGATACCGATGCCGGAAAAATTGGAATACTGGTGTGCTACGATGTGGAGTTTCCGGAACTTTCGAGGCTGCTTGCCTTGCAGGGTATGGAAATATTATTTGTGCCTTTCCTTACCGATACTCCTAACGCTTTTACACGGGTAAGGTCATGTGCAATGGCGAGAGCGATAGAAAACGAATGTTTTGTGGCTATTGCCGGATGTGTGGGTAATTTGCCCAAAGTACATAACATGGATATACAATATGCCCAATCTTCTGTTTTCACCCCTGCTGATTTTGCTTTTCCAACTAATGGAATAAGAGCGGAAGCTACCCCAAATTCAGAGGCTGTAGTGATAGCCGACCTGGATCTTGATATGTTAAAAAAAATGCGCTCGCATGGCAGCGTGCGTAACCTGCTTGACCGGCGAACAGACCTATATGAATTAAAGCAGCTTATACCTGCCGGAAAATGGGATATTGTAAACCAGCCTACAAAACCAGGTGAAGCCAAAATATCCATAGGACGGAATGGCGTAATTAATATTCACCATCCCGATAGCCCGTAAGGACTATAGTTCAGGCTGCCTATAATCAATAGTTTATAACTTTTTAGTCGCATTTCAATCTGTAAATCTATAGCTTATCCCAAAAAACAGGTATTAAATTTGAATTGTAAACTTTACATTATATAATAGGAGTGTGACTTCTTACAGTCTAAAATGGCTTGTAACTATAGGTAGTTATCAACATGGGGGGCATTTTGCATTCTGTATAATTTATAAAAGTGTAAAACTAAACGTTGTTTTTTCGAGGCAATTTAATCTATGGGGGATAAGTATAAAGCCGTCTTTTATCCAAGAATGTCGATACTTTCTTCCTGAAATATTTTTATTTTTGACCTGTCATTTAATAAAGGCTAATGAAACCAAAGGCAATTATTCCATTAAGTTTATTTTTCTCCATTGGCTTACCAACTATTTATGCCCAATCAAAGACCAGCAAGGGTACTCAATCAGATATAACCATCAGCCGCAATGTTTCAGCGACCCAATATAATCCTTCGGGAGAAGCGGTAGTAATAGTTACTATCACTATAAATAAAAATACTTCAAGAGGCAAGGCTATGCTGGAAGAAGACTTCTCAAGTGACCTGGAAGCAACAGTAATAAAAGGTGACGGGGCAGTATTTCAAACTAAAAATGGCGAAGCAGATTTTGAATGGGTTAATATTCCCCTGGATAAGGATGTGACTATTTCTTACCAACTGAAAGCAGTAAAAAAGACAACTGATGACCAAGCCGTTTTTGGGAAATTTTCGTACCAAAATCATACCTATGCCATAAGCCCCTCTTCCTTTTCGTTAAAAATTGTTTCGGGAGCAACCAAGCCTCGGCCTATGTCCAAGGATTCTGTAATTTCCGCCAATACAATACCTTCTCATACGGCTTCTCCGTCAAAGCCCGGGGAGCTAATTTACCGTATCCAGCTTGCAGCGGTTCCCGATAAATTGAAAGCACAGGAATTGTTGAAAGAATATAAAATTACAGATGAGCCTTACCTGGAAACGGTTAATGCATCCACCATGCGCTTGATGATAGGTAGCTATTCAAACTTCAGTTCAGCTAAAGCTAAGATAGATGAATTAAGAAGTAAGGGAGTAACGGGGGCTTTTGTTGTACCTTACTATAAAGGGAAAAGGACCAACCTACAGGATGCTGCAATGCACACCCAGCAGTAGTGGAAAAAAGGAATATTAATTTCCTGCAGCCACTCCGTTTTCGTATTTCACTTTTCTCTGAATGTTCCCGTTTTTATCATAAAAAATCCATTCCCCGGAAGGAAGGCTGCGAAGTGAGCCGTTTTTTTCTTTTTCTACAGAATAATCTGTACTACTTTCCATTTTAGCATTTGGGAAATAAGAGGTACATTTTCCCGAAAGCAACCCATTAGTAAGGGTCTGGTCTTCCATCAGCACGCCACTCTCATAATAAAAACTCCAGTGACCATCTGGTTTATCCCGGCTATAATTTCCTTCCTGAACCTTGATGCCTGAGGGTTGTAGAAAAATCCAATGTCCCTCTTTTAAATCCTTACTGAAGTCGCCTTCATCTTGCAAAGCGCCATTGTCATACCAATACTTCCAATGTCCTTGTTTTAAATTATTATTGCGGTTGCCTTCGTATTTAAGTTTACCATTTTCCGACCAACCTTTCCAATCTCCTTCCATACTTCCGGCTTTATATCCGCCCTCATCTTTTTCCTGTCCGTTTTCATAGTAAGATTTCCAGGTTCCTTCTTCCAAATCGTTCAAATAATTCCCCTGTTCGCTAACCTGTTTTCCGGGATACCAAATAGTACAGAGTCCATTTCGTAAATTACTTTTATAGTAACATTCTTTCAGTTTGGCGCTACTGCTGTCGTAATAGTAAGTCCATAGGCTATCTTGCTCATCATTTTTAAAATATCCCTTTACAGTAGTATCGCCCGTAGTTTCAAAGTATATCCAAAATCCCTCTCTCTTTTTATTGTGCATATCGCCGGACAATTTCAATTTGCCATTTTCAAAATACCAATCCCAGTGACCTTCTTTTTCACCATTGGTGAAATTTCCTTTTGATTTTATCTTATTCCCTCTGTACCACGAGGTATAGGGGCCATTTTGTTTTCCGCCCGAATAAGTCGTTTCATTATCCCCGCTTCCATCCGGGAAATTATATTTCCACAATCCGTCTTTCAAGCCATTTACATATTTCCCGTTGGCCTGAACAGCCCCGCCGGGGTAATAAAGAGTAATAGAACCATTGCCGCCTGAAACAGTTTGCTTACCTTCGGGTGTATAGTATTCTTCCATATAAACGAGTGTGTCGGAATGTGTGACGATATCTTTTAGTTTCCCATTTTCATACCACTCGTGCCATTTGCCCGTTTCTTTGTCGTCATGGAAATCTCCTTCACTTTCCTTATTTCCGTTTTCGTACCACGATGTATAATGTCCTTCTTTTTTATCCTGCGTAAATGTTCCCCGGTTTTTAGTTTTCCCGTTATTGTAATAATAAGTCCAGAGACCTTCTTTCTTCCCCTTTTGAAAAGGGGTTATGCTGGTGAGAACGCCGGTGCTATCCCACGATTTCCAAATGCCATCTTTTATATTCTCTTTAAAAGAATTAATCAGGGCGGTATCCCCATCCAAATAGAAAAGAATAAAAGTTCCGTTGGCTTTGCCGGATTGGTAATGCTTAATGGATTTTATTTTCCCGTTTTTGAAAAAATATTTCCAAACACTGTCTTTTTCACCTTTCTTAAAAAAACCTGATTGGTCCAATTGGCCGTTTTCATACCATAACTTAGAGGAGCCATGTTGCATCCCATTCAGATAATTGATTTCACTTTTTTTTATACCTGCTGCGCTATCCCAATATTCTATTACAGGTTGAGAGAATGAAGAAAAATAAAGGAAGAGAAAACCAACGAATAGTAGTTTCTCCAAGCCCGAAACTATGAAAGGGGATCTTACCATCTTATTCATATCGCAATGCTTCAATCGGGTCAAGCCTCGATGCTTTTATGGCGGGATATAATCCGGAAGCTACCCCTACAATAAGGCAAATGGCTACGGCGGATATAATCCACAGCCAGGGTACAATAAATCCAATTCCGAAAAAGAAGGCCATTATATTTCCTATAACTAATCCAAGCAAGATACCAAGTAAGCCACCCATTTGAGAAATTACAATAGCTTCAATCAGGAACTGGTTTCTTATAATTGCCCTATTTGCGCCCATAGATTTGCGGATGCCTATCTCCATAGTCCGCTCGGTTACCGATACAAGCATAATATTCATTAAGCCTATGGCTGCCCCAAGCAAGGTAATCAACCCTATTACTGTGGCTCCAAGAGTAAGGGTGGACATTTTGCTGATAAGCACATTGGAGAGGTCGTCGCTTTTCAGAATACCGAAATCTTCATCGTCGCCTATTTTATCCCGCCGAATAACTCGAAATGTTCCTTTAGCTTCGCTAATAGCAGCATCTATCAGGTTGGGATTGTGTACAAATACGCTTATAGTGAAGGTCATATCACCCACATCTATTAAATGAGAATAGGACCTTACAATTTGAATAGGTAATAAAGCTACCCTGTCTCCTCCAAATCCAAAACTATTTCCTTTCGATTGGAGCACCCCAATTATTCTATATTCCCCAACCTCTCCTATAGTTATCAACTTATCAATAGGGTCTTCGTGGTTCTTAAATAAACTTTTCACAATATCCTGTCCTACAATAATTACCCTTCTTCCATCTGAAATTTCTTCGGGAGAAAAATTTCTACCCTCACTTAACTGATAACCTGATGTGGAAATAAAATTTTGGTCGGTGCCATCTATTTCGATATTTGGATCGGTTTTTTCGTTTTGATATTTCAGGGTTGCAATGTCTGAAGCATCGTTGGTAATGGATACATCGGCAGGAAACGTAAATTGTTGGGCAAAGGCTGTAGCTTCTTCATACGATATGTTTCTATACACTTTAGGGCGCTTGCCCTTATGCCCTATTCTTATATTGGCATCCCTGTTACGAATAGCAAAAGTATTGGCTCCCATCATGGAAAAGTTGCTGTTGATAGCCTGTTTCATCGCATCAATAGAGGTGAGGATACCTACCAGTGCAGTAATACCTATGGCAATGATAATGATGGTGAGAATAGTCCGCAACAGTTGACCCGCAATGGACGAGAAGGCAATACCGAGGTTTGTTTTAAAAAGTCCGGACTTCATACAGGGTTTTGTTCCCTGCAAATATAATCTCTTTTATGTTTGTCTATTACTGGGGTCCGGGTTCGTCATCGCCCCGGTCTCTTCCACCTTGTTCACGACGCTTTTTAAGCTGATTTAAAAGATAGCGTTTAAATTCATCTTCTGCAATGAAAAACTTTGCCACCTTGCGTACCGGAATAGCTTGCTGGAATTTTACCACATACTGTTTGCGTAACTCCAATTCACGGGTTTCAAGATCAGTTTCGTCGGCAATAAGTTTTTGTACATCAGCATCGCTCATATTATCTATCCCATCTACTTTTTTTACCGCTTGTATATTACCCTGGCGTTGTTTTCTCAGTTCATCCTGGCCGGCTTTATATTGATTGTAAATAGGCCAGAATTTTTCAGCCTCTCCTGAAGTTAAATTTAACCGTTGGGAAAGATAAGCAATGTGCATGGTTTCAATTTTATCTTTTCTGTCTTGCCTGCCCTGGGAAAAAACAACAACCGGCAGGAACGTTAGGGAAAGCAATAAAAATTGTATGATGAGTTTTGATTTCATGGGTTTAAGTTCATTCATTTTCTATATCAGAAACATTTATGTTGTGGTCAACAAGATAACCTATAATATCCTGGTCGGTATTAGCCGAATCAGATACACTTTTAACCGGTGCAGAAACATTTTCCGATTCCTGCAAATCCTCCAATGTAGATTCGTTTATAGCATTAATATTCATAGCCAGGTGTTCCACAATCAGGCTATCCGGTATTGTTTCAGCCATTGCTTCATAAGAAACAGGGCGGTCATTTATGCGGCTTATGAAGAAACCAAGTAGAGCCACACAACCCGTTATTGTCAAAAGCCTCCACTTATAACCCAAAACAAACAATTTAAGATTTATGATATACGATTTCCCGGGGAATGGTTTCAACCCATTCTCTACTTCCCTGCATTTTTCCAGTATCTCCGAAGGTAGGCTGTCAAAATAATCTGCGGGTACAGAAAACGGGTTTTCCTTTGAAATGGAATGGAGTAGGGGGGCCTCTTTTTCTAAAAATTCTTCGTCGTGTACTATGTCTTGTTTCTTGCTCATAACAGTCTTTTGACGCCTCTAAGGTAGCGAAGTTTAATTATTCTTTAAAAAAGCCTCTATTTTCTTCACCGCATGATGATATGATGCCTTCAATGCCCCTACAGATGTATCAAGCACTTGCGACATTTGTTCATACTTAATATTGTCGTAGTATTTCATGTTAAACACTATGCGTTGCTTATCGGGCAGGGTGAGGATAGCCTTTTGCAGCTTTTTCTGTATTGCATCGCCGCTGAAATAGGCATCATCCTCTAACTTGCGCGACAGGGAACGTGAAACACTATCAAATGGCACATACAGATTTGCCCTTTTCTGTTTCAGGAAGGTGAGAGATTCATTGGTGGCTATTCGGTAGAGCCATGTATAAAGGCTCGATGCCTCTTTAAAACTATCCAGGTTTTTCCAGACCTTTAGAAATACATTTTGAACAACGTCATTTGCATCGTCGTGGTCAACAATGATGCGGCGTACCTGCCAGTAAACCCGCTTTTGGTATTTGGTAACAAGGATATGGAAAGCATGGTTCCGGGTACTCTCTATACGGAACTGCTCTAATATATCGCTATCGCTTATTTCATCTGACATAGTTCCCAGGGGTATGGGATAAGGAGTAAGTGGTAAGTAATATTACCAGTTTTTGACTATCTGTCATTTACTCTTTACCTCGCATCATTTATCCCTAAAATTTTGGGTTAAATAAGAGATGTTACATGAAGATAGGATGAACTGAAAAAAAACGGCATAAAACGGCTATTGCTCCCATAGCTAAGTAATTGGTTGCCAGTTTGTATCCCGCCAGCCGTTGTCCCCATTGGGTTTCAGAGGGGGTGATTATGCGAGCAAAGATTAATGAAAAATGGGGTGGTTTGTGAGAGTATTGGGGGAGAAATGAATAGATAAATAGGGATGCTATATGGATAGGGTGGGGGCTATGAGGTATTTTCTATAGATAAAATTTATGGTATCGTATAAATAGTATATGTTACTCCAGCATACACTCCGAATGAAAATTTAGTATATGTTGGTACAGCAGTAAGTCCGGCAGGAATAATAGAATTTGGTGTTCGTCCATTAGAAGAAACATCAGATGATAGAAGGGTTTGGTTCCCAAAACAAGTACCAATTGAAAAACAAAATTGTTTTAGTTTCCCTGCAATTAAGCAACCTCCAGCCATATACTGGGTGGTAGCATCTAGGAATGATAGCGATACTCCCAATGAGACACCGACTTTTAAACCAGGGTTAATTCTAGAAGTTATATTCATTAAAGCACCTATTGCTAAATTACAAGGAATAACATGATTAACACCGATGCTTCCAGGTGTAGTGGTAGTAGTAGTACCCGTAGTAGTAGTGGTATTAGTATTACTGGTAGTAGTAACTGTATTTGTACTAGTAGTAGTAACTGTGTTAGTTGTGGTGGTGGTGTTAGTTATCGTGTTCGTAATAGTATTAGTGTTCGTAACTGTATTAGCAATAGGCGTAGGCGCAGGAATCAAGTAATACGTTTTACTATAAAGACTGTTCCAAAAAAAGCCGGTAGTAAAATCAAATTTTATGCTTTTACATTTAGGACCTTCACAATTATAAAATGGTGTCTTGAATTTTAAAGTATCTTTTCCAATCTGGTCAACTATATTAACATATAATTCAGTTACGTCAGTGAGATTAATAAAGGTAGGTGATTGTATCTTAACATCGGTTTTATCTACAGAATAAACGAAAGATATAACTTTGGAAAGTGTATCTATATTTTTTTCAACAAATTGGTTACAAAATTCTAGTTTCATTAAATATGTTTCCAGTTCATTATCAGACCCTAAGGGTTTTAGCGCTTTCATCCAAATAAGAAAGGTTGAATACCGAGCAAAGAAATCACGTACATAATAAGTTGAGTGTGCAATGGCTGAATCCTTATTGTGAACATTGGATGGTAACGCCAATGTTTTCTCCATTTCTTGTTTAACTATACTCGCCTCCTTTTTGCATGCTACGTTCTTGTTTTTATTTAAAAAAATATAATTCACTAAGAAAGTTGACTCCCTTCCAATGTCAATCATACGCTGATAATCGGATAGTGCTATTTCTGCATCTTGAAATGTCTTATCGCCGAAACTATAAATTAGCGATAATTCAGTATTATAATCAATATTTTTTTTGTAATAATCTTTCAATTTAATAAATCCAGAAGCAACGGAATCTTTAAACTTTTCCTTCAATAAGAACGCCATATTTTTTGTGAAATCTGATTTTTTGTCCCTAATATCATTCAAAATGAAATCTTCCGAAACCTGATTAAATTTTTGTTGAAGACTATATAATGAGTCTTCAGCTATATTGCATAAATAATCAATTGAAGAATCTCTTGATTTATAAAGATTTAAAAGAGAATAATCAGAATCCACTAATATTAATAAGCGATAATCTAAAAGAGCTTCCTTGTGTTGAAAGGCTGTATCTATTTTTGTAATATTGCCTAACCCAGGATTGTAGGTTTTTATTTCTTGAAGTCTTTCTGTTGATAGAGGGGCATTATTATTAGTGGGTGCTGCCCCACTATTGGTGGTTGTTCCAGATATTGGCACGATAGGAAATAAGGTTGCTAATATAGGTGGGGTGGAACTCGTTAAAGAAATAGAATTCCACGAAAGCAATACTTTATATGTTAAGGTATTTATACTGTCAATTTCAAATTTATAATGTTCCGTATTTATCAGCTTATTCTTGCCAAGCAACACTAGCTTATTTGTAATTGTATCAAAACGGAGATGAACCAACTTTACAGGATTGGAGATAAGATATATCTTATACCAATTCCCTTTGTGAATTGATACATCCTTTATAGACGATACACTTGTAGAGGAATCATATTGTAGGAATAGTGTATCAGAAATATAATCACTGCTATTATAAGGAGGCAGGGAGTCAAACTTTTGAAATAAATTACCGGTAGTATTTGCAGATGAATTACCCGATAGCCCGCTGCTACAGAGCCCAGTGTAGTTATATATCATTTTTTGTTTAATCATCAAGTCAGTATCCGCTTTCATTGTGACATTACTCTTTATGTCCCACTCGGTACCGCTCCTGTATATATATTGGGAATAAGAAAATGGGCTAATTAGCAAGAAAGCCAAAATAAATAATAGGGTACTATTTCTATATGTTTTCATTTTTATAGTATTAGAGTTAACTTATTGAGTTGGAGTTATATATGTGTATTTCTTATTTCCCCGCCTACTCTCCCGGTTTTCGGCTTCCCCGTGTTAAAAAAATTGACGGGACAAAAGTGCTATCAGGCACTTGCTTTTTGCAAGGGTGTTTTATGCAAATCGGTGTGAGTATTTTCCCGTATGGCAATACGGGAGTTTATGCATAAAAGGATAGAAAGATTGATTTTGGGTAGCTGGAGCCTTTTATCTGATATATGTACAATAAAAATTTCTTTCTGCTGATAATCAGCCGAATATAAAAGTAATTTAAAAATAACATATAAATCACGTTTTTGGAATGAAAAGACCCTTAAATTTGTTCTCAACAAAGACGTTACTGAAATTCAATACTAAACTATAAATACCATGAAGACTAAATTACTTACTATTGCTTGTGCTTTATTTGCTGCATACGGAGTCAATGCCACGGTACACACGGTAGCTAACTTCCCTCCCAATTCTGCCCAGTATCCTACTATTACCAGTGCTATTGCTGCTGCCAGTGCAGGAGATACTATTTATATAAATGGTTCACCAACTGCGTATGATGCAGGCGGAGTGGATGTTACCAAACGCCTTGTATTTATTGGCACCGGCTATGCCGATAGCGCCGAAGGAAATTTAAATTCCATGATAAGCGGTACCGTAACGTTCGATAGTGTTGCAGGGGTCAGCGGTTCATCGGCCTGCCAGTTTATAGGTATTTCATTTCAGGGAGGTATAAATAACGCCAATAACGAATATCCGAAGAACGTCTTTTTCTCGGGATGCCTTTTTACGAATGGTAACTTAGATGTTTATAATGATGGCTGGGTAATTCAAAACTGTATGTTTGCAAGTTGCTATGCCGGGCTAATCATTGATTATTCCCCCGTAAATTCCTGTATCATTCAAAATAATTACTTCACAATCGGTAATTGCAATGGGTATTCCATCGGCTTCAGCGGCAATGTACTGGCTGCAGGTCTTATTGTAGACCATAATTTCTTCGAAGGTCATTTCGGGGGCAGTATTGGTTCTTACGCTATTATTACTAATAATGTATTTTTTTATGCAAGTGCAGTTAGCTCTACCAATTTGCAGAATTGCCAAATATCTAACAATCTTTTTATCGGTTCCACCAGAGACTCTCTCCCTCCCGGTTCCGGAATAACCACCAATACCATATTCAATAATCTTATTGCCCCTGCTTCATTGGGGTTGCAATTGAATAATTCGCTGGCTGCCATACAGGGTTATCCTGGCTTATTATCCTATAACTGGAAATTATTAGCGACAAGCATAGGGCATAATTCGGGAACAGACGGAACGGACGCGGGACCCTTTGGAGGTTTCTATCCTATTAATATGAACGGGTCGCCCATTCCGCCCCAGATGTTCCAGATGAACTTATCATCTCTTGTTCCCATCGGGGGGAACTTGCAGGTTCAATTTCAAGCAAGACAGCAAAAACAATAACCCCATATAGATACACTATTATGAAAAATAGTAGGCATCTATGGCTGCTTCTGATTTTTGTGTGGAGGATTTCTTCCGGGCAGTCTCATATTATGAATGCGGAATACTTTTTCGATCATGACCCCGGGGTAGGACACGGTACTGCTCTCACTATTACTTTAAGCGGAGCTACTGTAACACAAACCTCTCTTATCCCCGTTAGCGGGTTGTCGCCGGGGCTACATTATCTTTTTATACGATGCAGAGATACCGTAAGAGGTAGCAAATTCGATACCTTGATGAAAAAAGATTCTACTTTAATGTGGAGCATTGTAATGGCTCGTGAATTCCTTATTCAGAACCCTGCTTCATTAACCCAAAGTAAGATAGCTAAAGCTGAATATTATTTTGACCATGACCCCGGAGTAGGCAATGGAACAGCTCTTCCTTCTTTCACTTCTGCTTACACGGTAAATGTTGCAGCCGATAATATCCCAACAACAGGGTTAAGCCCGGGGTTACACTACTTATTTATACGTGCCCAGAATAATGCCGGAAGTGAATGGAGTTTGGTGCTTTCCCGTGAATTCCTTATCCAAAACGCCGCTTCATTAACCCAAAGTAAAATAGCTAAGGCAGAGTATTATTTTGACCATGATCCGGGTTTAGGCAACGGAACAGCCCTTCCTTCTTTCACTTCTGCCTACACGGTAAATGTTGCGGCCGATAATATTCCAACAACAGGGTTAAGCCCCGGCTTACACTACTTATTTATTCGCGCCCAGAATAATGCTGGAAGCGAGTGGAGTATTATTTTGGGTCGTGAATTCCTTATCCCCAATCCGGCCACCTTAGTGCAAAGCGATATTGTTAAGGCGGAATACTATATCGACCACGACCCGGGTGTAGGGCATGGTACGGCTCTTCCATCTTTTACCGGAGCAAATACTGTTAATGTTGCGGCAGATAATATCCCAGTGACGGGTTATTCTCCAGGGGTACACTGGCTATTTATTCGCGCATTAAATAATGCCGGAAGTGAATGGAGTATCGTTCTTGAAAGGGCATTTCAGGTGTTGCCAAACATTCCACAGCCTAAAATTGTTAAAGCAGAGTATTTTGTTGATAATGACCCGGGTATTGGAAACGGGACTCCTATTACTCCTGCTTTTGCAGCAGGGGCTACAGTTGACACACTCCGCACACTGACAGTGTCAAATTCGCTAAGTTTAGGCAGGCACTATTTATGTATGCGAGCAAAAAGTGACTCAGCGAAATGGAGTATTGTAATGGTTGATTCTTTTTATGTGGAAACGCCTGTAGTAGCCACCACCACCGTTACTGCAAATGTGATGTGCAATGGCGGTAATAATGGTGATGCTTCTGCAAACCCTTCCGGAGGAACAAGTCCTTATACTTATTCCTGGTCGAACGGGACGTCAACTGTTTCCGTAACAAACCCTACGGGTTCGGTACTTAGTGCGGGTACATATACTGTAACAGTAACAGATAACTTAGGGAATAGTGGAACAGAATCTGTAACCATTACACAACCCACGGTTGTTGGAATAAGCCTGAGTTCCGTAACTAATGTAAGTTGCAATGTGGAAGGGACAGCTACAGCCCATGCTGCAACGGGAGGGGTATCACCTTATACTTATTCCTGGACTTCGGGTGGAGGGACTAACCTTACGGCTACTGGTTTAAGCGGCGGAACTTACACTATAACTGTTACTGATAACCATGGGTGTGCGGCTACAGCATCTGCTACTATAACACAATCGTCCTCGACCATAGCAATAAGCATATCTTCAGTAACGGATGTTAGTTGTTATGGTGGAACAGGAACTGCTACGGCGAGCGCAGCAACCGGGGGGACATCACCATATACTTATTCCTGGTCATCGGGTGGGGGTACAAGTTTGGTAAGAACAGGACTAAGCGCCGGAACTTATACTATTACAGCAACTGATAATCACGGATGCTCCACCACAGCTTCAGCTACAATTACTCAACCGGCAAATGCATTGGGTACAAGCATCTATTATGTGGGCAATGTGTATTGCTTTGGCGGTCCGGGTTATATTACAGCCAATAGCGCCACCGGTGGCACTTCTCCTTATACTTACTCCTGGAGCGGAAGCGGTGGTACTAACCTAACTACGCTGTCTTTAACAGCCGGGACATACACTATTACTGTGAAAGATAACAACGGTTGCAGCACTACCGTATCTGCCACCATTACACAGCCGGCAACATCTTTGGGGACAACTATTACATCGGTAGAAAATGTTAGTTGCTATGGTGGAACCGGAAGCGTTACCGTTAATTCTACCGGTGGAACATCACCTTATACCTATATATGGTCTTCCACTTCAACCACAGAAACAGCCCCGACCATAACTACTACAGGGTTAAGCGCAGGGACTTACACTATAACCGTTACAGACAACAATGGCTGCGTGGAAACGATTTCTGTTACCATAACACAGCCCGCTTCGCCATTAGGTATCTCTGTAACTTCAGTAACAAATGTAAGTTGCAGTGTACCGGGTAAGGCTATTGCCAGTGCAGCTACCGGAGGCACATCGCCTTATACCTACTCCTGGTCGCCCAGTGGAGGAACCAATTTGACGGCTACTGGACTTAGTGCCGGAACATATACTATTACATCAACCGATAACCACGGGTGTA
The DNA here is from genome assembly GCA_963767125.1 of uncultured Bacteroidota bacterium. Classification (GTDB taxonomy): domain Bacteria; phylum Bacteroidota; class Bacteroidia; order JABEUT01; family JABEUT01; genus JABEUT01. Next base: position 103,166 of record CAVYDB010000002.1, read on the forward strand.
CCGCTACTGCATTAGCAACTATTACACAGGCTGCAAATACGGTGGAAATAACCATATCTTCTGTAACTAATGTAAGTTGCCGTGGAGGAACCGGCACCGTAAGAGCCAATGCAGCCAGCGGGGGTACTTCACCCTATACGTACAGTTGGTCCCCGGGTGGAGGAACTAACTTGACAACTACAGCCATCAGCGCAGGGACATATACCATCACCGTGACCGATAATCATGGGTGTACTTCTATAGTTTCTGCCACAATTACACAGCCTGCCGCCGCATTAGGAGTTGCACTGTCTTCCGTTACAGATGTAAGTTGTCACGGAGGAACGGGAACTGCTACTGCCAGTGCTGCTACCGGGGGTACTTCACCGTATTCATATTCCTGGAGCGGAGGCGGAGGCACTACTGTTTCTGCAACAGGACTTACCGCGGGGACATATACTTTAACAACAACCGATAATCATGGGTGCAGTGCAACCATTACTACTACCGTTACTCAACCTGCATCTGTTTTGGGAATAACAATAGCATCAGTTACAAATGTAAGCTGTAATGGAGGAACAGGCACAGTTAGAGCTAATGCAGCAACCGGAGGTACTTCACCATATACCTACTCATGGTCGGCTACAGGAGGAACTAACCTGACTACAACTGCCATTAGCGCAGGAACCTACACAATCACTGTAAAAGATAATCATGGGTGTACCGAAACAGTTTCTGCAACGGTTAGCCAACCCGCTTCCGCTTTGGGAGTAACTATTTCATCTGTTACTGATGTGAATTGTAATATACAAGGCAGCGCTACTGCCCACGCAGCTACCGGGGGTACTTCACCATATACTTATTCATGGAGTGGGGGGAGGGGAAGTAACTTAACGGTAACAGGTCTTAGCGCCGGAACATATACTTTTGAAGCTACCGATAATCACGGATGTACTTCAACTGTTTCCGCTACTATTACACAACCTGCTTCCTCGTTAGGGATAACTATTTCGTCTGTTAGCAATATAAGGTGCAATGGAGGGGTTGGCAGCGCTATTGCGAATACAGGTACAGGGGGCACTTCTCCTTATACTTACTCATGGTCGTCCGGGGGTGGTAGCAGCGTGACAGCATCGGGTCTTAGTGCAGGAGTTTATACAATTACTGCTACCGATAGCCACGGGTGTATTGCAACAGCCTCCGCTACTGTTACCCAACCTGCTTCTTCCTTAGGAATAACGTTGTCATCTGTTATGGATGTCAGTTGCTATGGCGGAACAGGAAATGCTATTGCCAATCCAGGTACAGGGGGCACTTCCCCATATACTTATTCATGGAGTGGGGGAGGAGGAACCAATGTAACTGCGACCGGTCTTCTATCTGGTGTTTATACTATTACAGCAACGGATAATAATGGATGCCTTGCTACTGCATCGGTAACTATTACCCAGCCGGCATTTGTTTTAGGCATCACTATATCAAGTGTAATAAATGTTAGTTGCAATGGAGGAGCAGGAACAGCAATAGCTAATACAGCTACCGGCGGAACATCGCCATATACCTATTCCTGGAGCGGGGGTGGTGGTACTAACGTGATATCATCAAATCTTACTGCGGGAATTTATACTATAACCACTACCGATAATCATGGCTGCACAGCAAGCATTACTGCTACTATCACCCAGCCGGCTGTAATTGGAATAAGCATTTCATCACAAACGGATATTAGTTGCTTTGGAGACAGGGGTAGCGCAACAGCTACTGCTGCTACCGGTGGCACCTCTCCTTATACTTATAGTTGGTCGAGTGGCAGCAGCACAGTGACACAGACCAACCTGAGTGCCGGTATATACACTATTACAGCAACAGATAGTCATGGGTGCAGGGCCACTGCTTCAGTAACTATAACTTCACCTGTTTCTGCCTTAGGTGTAAGTATAGCAAGCCACATAAATATAAGCTGCAATGGAGGAATAGGAAGTGCGACAGTGAATGCAGCTACAGGGGGAACTTCACCCTATACGTATTCCTGGAGCGGGGGCGGAGGAACCAATTTATCGGCAACGGGGCTTAGTGCAGGGGTATATACGTTAACAACAACAGATAATCATGGTTGTACCGCCACCCTTAGTGTGAATATTACCCAACCAGCAGCCCTTTCAATTGCTATTTCCAGTCAAGTAAATATTAGTTGTTACGGGGATAATAATGGTAAAATAATTTCACACGGTGCAGGTGGAGGTACATCACCTTATACCTATAGCTGGTCCTCCGGCGGTGGCTCTTCTCTTACAGCATCTAATTTAACTGCCGGCATTTACATTATTACAGCAACCGATAGCCATGGATGTACTGCAACCACATCGGCAACTATCACACAGCCGGCATCTGCAATGATTATTACTACCGATTCGGTAAATCAAACCACTGATTTACCTTGCAATGGTAAAGCATCAGTTACTGTATTAAGCGGAGGTACTTTACCCTATACTTACAGGTGGACAACAGGCGGGCAAACTACCGATACTATCAAAAATCAATGCGGGGGACAGAGTTACTGCTGTGAAATTACAGATAACCACGGGTGCAGCCAATCTGTATGTGTAACCATCAGAAATACTACAGGAGTCGTGGACATAGATAACTCTGCGTTAATAAATATTTACCCCAATCCGAATACCGGGCAGTTTACTGTTGCCGGAGTGGAGGATGGAATGATGATAGAATTATACGATGCTATTGGCAGAAAAATAAGTGTTATTACTGCGGTTAATGAAACAATGCAAATAAATATCTCTGACCAGGCTGATGGAATCTATTTAATTAGAATAATAGACAAGAAGGGAAATTTTGTGACTGATAAGAAAATGATTAAGATACAATAAACTGCCATTATTGTATATCTCGAAAAAAAGTATGTTATCTTGAATTCAGCCCGAGAAAGGGGTTATTTATTTTTTCATACCCGATACTGGTAGGGATACCGTGTCCCGGAAAAACTTCTATATCATCGGGCAGGGTGAAAATTTTCGTCAGGATGTTATTTTCCAGCATATCATAATCTCCCCCTGGGAGGTCAGTCCTGCCGATACTTTCACGAAATAAAACATCTCCGCCCCATAGTTTTTTTTCTGCTGCATTATAAAAACAAATACTGCCGGGAGAATGACCGGGACAATAAATTACTTCCAGCATTATTTCGCCCAACACTATTTTTTCACCCTCCTCAATAAACCGCAATGGCTCAGGCGAAGGAGTTGCCTCAACGCCATAAAATGCAGCCACCTGGGTCAGGCTTTGTAAAATCACCAGTTCATCACGGTGAATTATGGGAGATAGCCCGTACTCCCGATAGATAAAATGGTTTCCCAGGACATGGTCAATATGGCAATGCGTATTGAGAAGAAGTGCAGGGTTTAATTTCTCTGTACGTATGAAATTTGCCAGTTGGCTGCATTCTTCACCAGTGCTGCAACCGGGGTCAATAATGGCAGCCTCCCTGTCATTGTTATACAGGATATAGGTATTTTCGGTAAAAACATTAAACTCAAAGCGCTTTTGATGTGTCATAAGGGTTCTTGTAAGGGCAAATTTACTATTTTAGCATTCTTATATATTGGTTGAGGTGTATTTATTACGGAGATATTCTGCAGCAGCATTTATAATTTTACTCTTTACCTGCAAAGGGTTTTGTCAATTCTATACAGGCTCGCAAATGCAGTTTGGCAAGAACAGGATGAAATATGAGAAATTTATCTGGACCTACTACAGTTACCCGAATTATAAAGTTTATTTTTACCAGGGTGGCGACCGGACAGCACAATATGTGGGGGAAAAAGCGGCGGGGTTTATCCGGCAAATTTGTTCTGATATGGACTACCAGACGGATAAGGAAATTGAGTTCATTGTATATGACAAGGAGTCGGAATACGCCGAAAGCAATTTGGGGTTATCCCTGGACGAAGATTATAACACAGGGGGCGAAAACCATATTGTTTCAAGAAAAGTGGTTGTTTATTTTGATGGTGACCACCGGAAATTAGACGAGCAGATAAAGCTTGGAATAGCTGAAGTTGTTTTTCGTGAAATGATGTATGGGGGGAGTTTCACCAATGTAATTAAAAGTTCAACATTATATACTATTCCGCCCTGGTTTGAACAGGGGTTTGTCCATTATATTGCTTCCGGATGGAATACAGATATAGATGGGTATGTACGTGATGGTATTCAATCGGGCAGGTACAAAAAGTTTAATCACCTTACAGGGGTAGATGCCACTTATGCAGGGGTTTCCATCTGGAATTATATAGCCCAGAGTTATGGGGAATCTGTTATTCCCCAGCTATTATATATTGCCCGGAACAGCAGGAGTATTGAAAGCGCTTTTCTCTATTCATTAGGCACCTCGCTGAAAGCATTTTCTAACGACTGGATTGGATACTATCAAACGCAATACAAAAAAGAAATTTCTAAAGATGCGGTGCCCAAAAAACAGCCTGTTATTTTAAATCCGGGCGAGAATACCAAATACTATAGGATGGAAGCCGGCCCCGAAGGGAGATATGTGGCGTACGCAAGTAATAAATTAGGGCAATGCAGGGTTTGGCTCTATGATAATGTAACGGGAAAAACTAAATGTATCCTGAAACAAGGACAAAAGATAGACCGTGTTTACGATTACTCTTACCCTCTTATTGCCTGGCATCCGAGCGGGGAATTGTTTTCTATCATAATGGAATCGGAAGGGATTGAAAAATTATATACCTACACACTTTCCACCCATAAATTGGAGTGGAGGAGGATATTGAATTTCCAAAAAATAACAGACTTTTCTTATTCCGATGATGGAACAAAATTTGTTATGTCAGCTATACAAGACGGGGAGTCTGACATTTTCTTATTTACCGCAGGATCGAATGCGTATGAGCAGGTTACAAAAGATGTATATGACGATATGTCACCCCGCTTAATTGACCATTCAACGAAAATAATCTTCAGCTCAAACCGGCCCGATGATACCCTGAGAAACGGTGGGGATATTCATTCCATGCAATCGCATTATGATATTTTCGAGTACAACCTTCTTACCCATTCCAGGGCATTAACAAGAATTACCAATACCCCGGATATAGATGAAACTTTTCCCGTTCCCTATTGCCCGGGCTATATTTCTTACCTCAGTAATGCGTATGGGGTAGTAAACCGCAATATAGCGCGTATAGACAGTTCAATCAGCTTTGTTGATACGTCTGCGCACTATAGGTATGTCGTGAATTCCTTTAACATTACAGACTATAGCCATAATATACTTGAACAGGATGCTTCGCCTTATATGAGATATATTACGGAAGTTTTTTATAAAAACGGGAAATACTTTCTCTATAAAGATACTTTGCCTGTTAGATTGGCATCGGTGCCGGTTTTAAGCCCGCAGCCCACCTCTTTTATGCGCCAATATCTTGCCATAGAAAGAAGAAGAAAGTTTGATGATTCAAGCGCCAGGTTTACCAGGAGGGATACGAATTCAATTATTATAAAATACTCTATTACCCCCCAGAAGAAAGAGCCTGTCAACCCTGACACAGCTAAAACCACCAAAGCAGATACTACCCATCAAGACCTTTTCCGCTTACCGGTAAATATTAATTCCTATTCCTTTGATGAACCCTTAACTGCGCCTGAAAAACCTTCGGTTAAAACTATTCCTCCACCGGCGCCTGTTCAAAACACTATTAATTATCCTATGATTAAACCCATTGGGCCAACAGCTAAAGATAGTGCATTGGCAAAACATATACTATCCAAGGAAAATTATCATGTAAGTTTTAAACCTTCTTATATTATTGCTCAGTTAAACAATACGTATCTATCTAATTTCTATATTCCTTATTCACCTAACGCAGGTTCGTCGCTATTTGATCCCGGTCTTGGGTTCAATCTTTCTGTAAACGGGTTACAGGACTTGTTTGAAGATTATAGTATTTCAGGCGGGGTGCGTATGGATTTCGGATTAGACAATAACAATTATTATTTAAGTTACGAAGACCGTTCAGGCAGCCTGGAAAAAGAATTGATTTTTCAGCGGGGGGCATTTTTGGGTGTTTCAGATGGCAATTACCTGGCAAATATGTATTCACTCGACGCTACCATTAAATTAAAATATCCGCTTAGTGAAGTTGCCCGTATTGAAGGGAGCGCCGGCATACTTAATGAGAAAAATATAACACTGGCAGAAGATATTACCAGCCTTGAAACCCCTGCCACTACCGATTATTTGCCACACCTTGAAATGGAGTATGTGTACGATGCCACTATTCCTGCCGGGCTGAATATTTATTATGGACTAAGGGCAAAAGGGTTCATACAATATTATGAGGACCTGAACCAGGCAAAAGCCGGAACATACGTCCTTGGATTAGATGTGCGTTATTACCAAAAAATCCATCGGGAATTAATCTGGGCTAACCGCTTTTCGGCAGGCACCTCTTTCGGACAGGAGCATGTATTGTATTATATGGGCGGAGCCGATGGATGGTTCAATCCTTCATTTTCCAATGTAACAGGTGTTACCCCCGGGCAGAATTACCTTTTTCAAACTTTGGCCACACCCTTGAGGGGCTTTGACCAGAATGTTCGGAATGGCACAAATTTTATGCTTTACAACAGCGAATTAAGGTTTCCTATTTTCCGGTATTTGCTCAATCGCCCTATTAAGTCAGACTTTTTTAATAATTTCCAGCTGATTACATTTGTAGATGTGGGAACCGCCTGGACAGGCGCAACACCATATACTACCGTTAATGCTATAAATACTACGGTAGCAGGCGCCCCCGGCAACCCTATTACGGTGATTATTTCTACCCAGCAATATCCATTTGTAGAAGGCTTTGGTGAAGGGGTGAGGACCAGGATTTTAGGGTATTTCCTGAGGCTTGATGAGGCCTGGGGCATTAACAATGGCGTTATTTCAAGTTCCCCGGTTACCTATTTTTCATTCAGTTTAGATTTCTAACCAAAATAGGTTTAAATATTTCAATAGAAAGGAGTATTAGTCATAACGCATAACCAGTAATTAAAATACCACTACATTTGCCACTTATCATTAAAACAAATAACCTATGAGAAAACTACTTTTTCTTTCTATTACTGCTGTTTTGGCAGTAGCGGGCGACCGCATGAATGCCCAATGTACCATGACGGACACTGCTATCGTTACAGCCAATGTAAGATGTAACGGGGCAAATACTGGCACCGATTCTGTTTCCGCTATTAGCGGAACATTACCATACACGTATATGTGGAGTGATGCCAACAGTCAAAATACTGCTACAGCCACCGGTTTAAGTGCCGGGACCTATTCTGTTTTAGTGACAGATAATAGCGGGTGTACTGCAACAGCTGCCAATATTATTATCCAGCCAAACCCGCTAAGCGCTTCGGCCACTGTTGTTACCAGTGTTAGTTGCCCCGGTTTCAGGAATGGAAGCGCCGAAGGATTTGCTTCAGGCGGAACATCTCCGTATCTTTATCAATGGAATAATGTGAATGTTCAAACATCACAAACTGCCGGAGGATTAACCGCCGGTACATATTCTGTAACCATTACAGATTCCTGCGGCGCTATGGCGGTGGCTTCCATAGTTGTCACACAACCTAATCCTTTGGTTGATTCTATAGTTGTAACTAACGTAAGTTGTTCAACTGCAAGTAACGGTAGCGCCACGGTAATTCCGGTGGGGGGAACATACCCTTTCACTTATTTGTGGAATGATGGTAACAGCCAAACAACGGCTGTTGCCAATGGGCTTAGTGCGGGCAGTTATACCATAACCGTTTCTGATTCTTGCGGAGGCTCTTCTACGGCTTCAGCTACTGTCGGACAGCCCAGTCCTTTGAATGCTATAACAATAGTGATAGCTAATGCCACCTGTAACCCTACCGGGTTAGATTCCGTATTTGCCAGCGGAGGGACTTCACCTTATACTTATCTGTGGAATGATGGGAGTAGCCAAACTACAGCTATTGCCGACGGACTTATTGCCGGAAATTATACTGTTACTGTTTCTGATTCCTGCGGGAGCTCAACAACAGCTTCTGCTGTAATTACCCAACCGGCTTCCTTAAATATCACTACTTCAGTAACGGGTAATATTACCTGTAACGGTGCTAGCGATGGCAGCATTTCAGCATCTGCAAGCGGAGGTGTGGCTCCCTATACCTATTCCTGGTCGCCTACCGGGGGCACAAATGTAACTGCTACTGGCCTTAGTGCAGGGACATATACTGTAACCGTTACAGATATTAACGGGTGCAGTTCTACTGCCACTAAAGTGTTGGGTCAGCCATCACTTATCGGGTTTACAATAACTGATTCTTCAAATGTAGTAGTCAGTAATGATACGGTTTGTAATGGAGCAATTCCGATGTTAGTTTATGGTGGTACGCCTCCCTATACTTATTTATGGAGCGGGGGACAAACAACAGATAGCATTGGAGGATTATGTTCTGACAGCATATATTGTTTAACGGCTAAGGATGCTAATGGTTGCACTGCAAGTACCTGTGTACAAATTATTGTTGCCGGGGTTCAAAATATTAGTAATGCTTCAAGCATAAAAGTTTATCCTGATCCTAACAATGGTTATTTTACTATTGCAGGAGTAACCCGTGGCCAGATTATTGTTCTTTATAATTATATGGGCGAGAAACTAAGCAGCATTACTGCAGGTAATTCTTCACCCGTGTATTTTGATATATCCGGCAGGGCAAATGGAATCTACCTGATTAGGATTCAGACCAGCGACGGGGTATTAGTTACCCAGAAGAAAATGATTAAAGTGCAATAAAAATCATAGAGCTTACAAATGAAAGGAGGGTTAAATAACCCTCCTTTTTTATTGTTTACTAATAAGACTGTTTGAAAATGCTTAATAAACGAAGGTAGTAGCGCTTATTAAATTCTATTTCTGCGGAGAGAGAGGGATTCGAACCCCCGGAACCCGTTAAGGTTCAACGGTTTTCAAGACCGCCGCAATCGACCGCTCTGCCATCTCTCCGGTAAGGGGCGCAAAGATAATATACCTATGTATTATAGATTCCTATATTTTCAAATAATTATATCCATCTATGGTTTTAGAGAACATTTCTCCTTTTATTATAGCGGAACAAGATTCAAATATTTCTGTGTAAATAATCTCATAAGCAGATAAGCCTTTGAAGATTTAACTTTACCACCTATTAAGCCGTTGGAGCTGATATATTCAGCTGCGTAGATATCTCCTGCCGTAAATAGTGTTTTTTAATATATAAACGTAAAAAGGCATGAATAAAGGAATCCTTAAAAACTCGTATATTAAATTATTCATCAGGAAAATACAAGTCAGGATTCGAATCCCCGAACCCAGTAAGGCTCAACGGTTTCTCCAAAGGAATTTATCCGGGGAAGACAGCGACAATTGGTCGCTCGGTTATATGTACCGAGTTCGTTAAAAGCAAAAAGTTCATAAAGTGAAAACTTTCACTTTATGAACTTTTTGCTCCTTCGTGTCTGTTACCAGATAGAAACTCTTGTAGTGCTGTCCCTATACATTCCGTCACCGGATTTTACACCGAATGCTGTATAAAACTGGGGAAGGTCGGACAAAGGACCATTCGCCCTGAACATGCCAGGGGAGTGTGGGTTATTTTCCATTTGCTGCCTGGCAAAAGCCGGGCGCAGTTCCGTTCTCCAAACTTGTGCAAAGGCAATAAAGAAACGTTGGTCAGCAGTAAACCCGTCTTTTACAGGTTCAGGATGTTTTTTCATTTCCATTTGCAAGGCTTCGTAGGCTATAGTAATTCCACCAAGGTCTGCTGTGTTTTCACCTAAAGTAAGGTGACCGTTTACGTGCATAGAATCTAAAACATACCCATTAAACTGGTTAATTAAATTTCCCAGGCGGTTAAAGTAGTTTATGGAATCTTTATTTGTCCACCATTTACTCATGTTGCCTTCAGCATCGTATTGTGAACCCTGGTCATCAAATCCATGTGTCATTTCGTGACCGATAACAGCGCCCATTCCACCATAATTCATGGCAACATCTCTGTTTGCATCAAAGAAAGGAAGTTGCATGATAGCAGCCGGGAAAACAATTTCATTAGCCGTTGGATTGTAATAAGCATTTACAGTTTGAGGAGACATTCCCCATTCTGTTTTATCAACAGGCTTGCCATATTTCTGAATATTGTAATTAAATTCAAATTCATTTACACGCATCGCATTCAGTACCCATGCATCACGTTTAATCTGAAGCGAGGAATAATCTTTCCATTTGTCAGGATAGCAAAGCTTAAGGGTAACTTTATCCAGTTTAGCAATAGCTTTTCTCTTGGTAGCAGTGTCCATCCAGGCGGCAGCATTAATCCGTACCTTGTAGGCAGCAATAATATTATGAACCATATCATACACCTTTTGTTTAGCTTCGGGACTAAAGTATTGTTTTACATAAAGCTGTCCTAATAATTCACCAAGTGCGCGGCTGGTAGCGTCAGACATGCGTTTCCATCTTGCACGGGGCTGTTGCTGACCCATAAAGGTTCTTCCCCAAAAGTCGAAATAGATATTGTATATAGAATCACCAAGCATAGTAGCACTGCTGCTAAGCAAATGAAATTTCATATACGTTTTCCAGTCATCTAAAGAAACTGACTTTGTAAGGGTATCTAACTTGCTCATGAAAGCGGGTTCCCCAACCAAAGCAGTGTCAACGCCTTTTATTCCAAATGTATCGAAACAGGTTTTCCAGTCAATGTTTGTTGTCATAGCTGCCAATTGAGCCATCGACATTTTGTTATATTCAGCATGAACGTCTCTGCGTTCTTCCGGGGTTTTAGAACCCTTTGCCATTTCCGTTTCGATATTCATTACGGTTTGAATGTCTTTGGTAGCAGCAGCTTCATTTTCATTCATCTGCATAAACATCTTTTTGCCATAATCTAAAAACGCCCCTCTTAGCATTTGCATCCTTGGATTATCAAGCAGGTAGTAAGTTTTATTAGGCAGTGACATGCCTCCCTGACCAAATTCGCATACTTCTTTGGTGCTGATTTTATCATCGGGAGAAACACCAAAATCAAACATTACATCTGTTCCCATTTTGTCGAGACGGGCAGCTTCACTCCATAACGATTGATTATCATGAATAGCGTCTATTTTTTTAAATTCATCCATCAGGGGAGTGACACCGGCTTTGGTCATCCCTGCAGAATCCATAGCAGTGGCAAAATAGTCTCCTATTTTTTGCTCTATGCTACCGGGAGTAGCCTGTTGTTTTGCAACGGCACGCAACATATCACGCAAACGATATGTAACTGTATCACGTACGATGTAAAAACTTCCCCATGCAGCCTCAGAAGCAGGAATAGGGTTATTCTTCACCCAATTTCCGTTCACATATTCATAAAAATCATTAGCGGGGTTTACTGTAGTATCAAAATTCGCCTTGTTGATATTTGCCGGAAGATTATCAGGCTCACTACAAGATGAAATACCTAATGCAACACTTGCAAAAGATAGATAAAAAAATGCTTTTTTCATGATTAAAAATTGAATAATTTAAATTTTAATGGGGCGCAAAGTTAAAAAAATTAGCAGTCAATTAGTTAATTTTAACGTACAATTAACTTTTAACAGCTCACTACCAAATAACAGCCCTCGAACTATCTGCTCTATACATTGCATCGCCGGGTTTTACACTAAATGCAGTATAAAACTCTTTCATGTCGGAGGTTGGACCATTTGCCCTGAATACTTCCGGGGAATGAGGGTCATTTTGTACTTGGCTTTTAACACTTTCAGGGCGATCATTACTCCTCCATATCTGTGCAAATGAGATGAAAAACCTTTGTTCGGGGGTAAATCCGTCTTTCACTTCTTCAGGATGTTCTTTCATTTCATTTTGAAGTGCATAATAAGCAATGGTAATGCCGCCGAGGTCGGCTGTATTTTCTCCAATGGTAAGTTTTCCTTGTACATGAACTGAGTCAATGATATAATTATCAAACTGTTTTATCAAAACTCCGAGGTGTTTAAAATAGTTTACAGAATCTTTAATGGTCCACCATTTAATCATATTGCCACTGGCATCATATTGTGAACCCTGGTCATCAAAACCGTGGGTCATTTCATGTCCTATAACTGCCCCAATGCCGCCATAGTTCATAGGAATATCCCTGTTTGGGTCAAAGAAAGGAGGTTGTAGAATAGCAGCAGGGAAAGTAATTTCGTTTTTAGTAGGGTTGTAATATGCATTGACGGTTTGAGGGGACATTCCCCATTCCGTTTTGTCAACCGGTTTGCCATATTTACTCATATTATAAGCTGTTTCAAATTCATTTACACGAATAGAATTAAGCACCCATGCATCTCTTTTTAATTGCAGTTTTGAATAATCTCTCCATTTGTCAGGATAGCAAAGTTTGAGCGTAACTTTATCTAATTTATCTAATGCAGCTTTTTTGGTGGCAGGGTCCATCCAATCAAGGTTATTAATTCTTTCCTTATAAGCTGCAATAAGATGTTGTACCATATCATATACTTTTTGTTTGGCTTCCGGGCTAAAGTATTTCTTTACATATAGTTGTCCTAACAATTCCCCCATGCTTCCGCTTGTATTGCCTACTACTCTTTTCCACATAGGCTCAATATGCTCCTGTCCGCCAAATGTGCGGTTCCAAAAATTGAAACTTATCATTTCAAGCGTATCTCCGAGTTTAGTGGCAAAATGGCTAACGAGGTGGTATTTCAAATAAACCTTCCAGTCATCAACGGAAGTTGACTTAACAACAGAATCAAGTTTCACAAAAAAACGGGGCATATTTACTATCACCGTATCAATATTGCTTAACCCAACACTATCCATACAGGTTTTCCATCCTATGGAAGGGGCAGTGGCAGTAAATTGTGCATAGGTCATTTTGTTATAAAGGGCATGTACATCTCTTTCTTCAATGGGCGACATAGCTCCTTTTGAAAGTTCTGTTTCAATAGCCATAACAGTATGAGCATCTTTAGAAGCCTGGTCAGCATTTTCATGCATTTGCCCGAAAATATTTTTCAGGTAAACCATGTACTTATCTCTTATTTTTTGCATGGCTGAATCGGGACTCAGGTAGTAAAATTTGTTAGGTAACGACATACCTCCCTGCGAAAAGGTAAGAGCCTCCTTATTAGAAATCTTTTGGTCAGCTTCTATATCAAAACCGAACATAATATCGGGACCCATTTTAAGTAATCTTGCAGTTTCACTCCAGAATGAAGGCATATCCTTAATAGCATCTATTTTACCTAATTCATCATCTAAAGGATGAATGCCGTCTTTGGTTGCTTTAACAGAGTCCATAGCCACAGCATAATAATCGCCTAATTTTTGTTCCATAGTGCCGGGTTGTGCCTGTTGAGATGCAGCATCCTGTAGTATAGTTTTCAATTGATCGAGAACACTATAATATAAAATGTCGAAACTTCCCCAGGTAGCCTGGTCAGAAGGGATAGGGTTGTTTTTCAACCAGGAACCGTTTGCATACTTATAAAAATCTTGCTGGGGTTTTACGGTTGTATCAAAGTTTGCTTTGCTTATTCCCGTAGGCAACTTATCTGCACTATTAGTGCAAGAGGTATTAATAATTACTAAACCAGCTGCCAGGCAGCCGAACGAACTGAATATCAATGTTTTTTTCATACGAAATTTTTTTAAGGGGCTGCAAATATAAAAAAATATAGAAGATACAGTTAGAACTTTAACTAACTTTAGCAATCTCAAAAACCGTTGCAAGATATTGTTTGACACAATTTTTCACCTCTTCCATATCCGGAATGGTTTTAAGCTCTTCAGCCATAGATGTTACTGCCTTATCGGTTATTCCGCAGGGCACAATTAATGAAAAATAATTCAAATCGGGATTCACATTAAATGCCAAGCCATGCATGGTTACCCAATGGCTTGACCGTACCCCCATTGCACAAATTTTACGCACTTTCCCCGGATGCCCTACGTCTAGCCAAACCCCTGTTGAGCCCGCTAATCTTTCCCCTTTTATTGCATAATCTGCCAATGTAAGAATCACCGCTTCTTCGAGGGTCCTCATATATTTATGAATATCGGTGAAAAAGTAATCCAGGTTAAAAATGGGATATACCACCAATTGTCCCGGACCATGATAGGTAATATCCCCGCCCCGGTTGATACGGTGATAGGCAATATTCCTTTTTTTTAGTTGCTCTTCATTTATGAGCAAGTTACTTTCAGAACCGCTTTTACCAAGTGTAAACACATGTGGGTGCTCGCAAAAAATGAGATAATTCCCCGTGGGTTCTTGTTGTTCCAAGGGAAGCCCCCTATTGGCTAATTTTTTATCTATTACTTCCCTGAAAAGCTTCTCCTGGAAATCCCAGGCTTCTTTATAATCAATTAGTCCTAAGTCAATAAATTTTACGTTAGTGACGCTCCGGTCAACTTCAGAATTTTTGTCTGTAACGACGGAATTCATTTGCTTGCCAGTTCCTGCTTTAAGTTATCGATTACTTTAATATCCATAGCGTCTACATTTCTTTCTTCGGAAAGAAAGAGGGAAATCCAATCGCCGAGGTGAATCCAATAAATTTTCTTTTCAATAACATTTTCTCCCTGGCTTGGTATTTCAATTATTTCAGAGGCATATTTATCAAATATATTCCGGCAAAAATCCATACGCAAAGCGTTACGGGGATTTTCGCCGGCATCTTTAAACAGCAGAACAACCGTATCGGGATATGGTTGGCTCCACCCTACTAATTCATTATGGTTCATTTCAGGAACTACATGATGCCAGGATAATATTTTGGCATTCTCATTTAACTGCTGCCTGAATCGTATGGCAATGCCTTCATGAAGGGCAGTACAATAAATAACCGGCAATTTGTGGTTTATTTTCTTAGCAATGTGGCGGGCAGTATCCATTATTGTTTCCTTTCCTTTTATCAGCATTTCAGCCGCAGCAGCAATATCGGTAGTCTTTTTCGGGGACAAATGATAATAAGAAAGAATATGCAAAAGTTGGGTGAGGGAGTATCCCAAACAACTTCTTGGGGGCATTCCACCAGGTACGACTATAGAATCGTTCCCATCCTTTTTAGCTAATTCCAGTAATTTTCCGCCGGAAGTGATACAAACTATTTTTGCTTTTTGCTGTTGTGCTAAGGAATAGCATTCCAGCGTTTCCTCCGTATTTCCGGAATAGGAAGAACAAACGATAAGGGTATGCTCATTTACATAAGAGGGGAGAGAGTAACTTTTTAAAACCTCAATGGGTACTGCACATTCATCAAATAAAGTTTCCTTGACTATCGTTCCGCCAATACCGGAGCCCCCCAAGCCACAAATAATTACATTGGCAATAGGTTTTTGTAATGGAGACAGGTTGGCTTTATTAGCAATTTCAACTGCTTCTTTCAGTTGGGCAGGGAACCCTTGTATCAAGTCTTTCATCATAAAGTTCGGGCGTAAATCTATTTGCAAAAATAAGATTCTCCATTGAATTCAATGATAAAAGCATGTTTTCCTCTTTATTAATGATGGATGAGGGGTGTTCTCAAGTGCTTTAGTAATGATTCAATCATACTTGCATCATCGGGAGAAATAACGATTTTGTCCTTCTTACCTTTAAGTATTATCAATAGCTTGTTTTTTCCATTGGTGGCATACATTCTGAAACTTCCAAGTTTTGTATTAGCATAGTACCCCGTATAGCCAAATAATCCTCCGTTTCCGGCGGTCCTTATAGTCCATTTAAAATCCTCTTTGGTGAGCAATCTGGCGCTTTCGATATCTGATAATAGAATCTCTTTATTAAACATTGAAAATGGTCTGTCAATAATTAATTTCTCATCAGTTATCTGGTAAGATACTACCCTATAAGGATAAAGACATAGTATTAATAAAGCGGGTACAACACTAACAATTAAACCACTATACCAGGGATCAAGAATTAAAGACATAATTATTCCGCCAATTAACATAAGGAAAATAAATCCTGTTAATATTTTAGATGCAGTGTCCAGACTTGCAGAGTATGTTTCCATAATTTTATTTGAATAGTAAAGTGAGCAATACTTTTGAAAAAACCTCTGCTATGAATAGCGAAACAATGAAAGACCAAACCGCTTTAGTTCCCTTTAAATTTGTGGAAACGGAATAAGCATTAAACATAAGTGCAACAGTCCATATTATAAATGGCAGAACAGCAAGACCCATAATTGCCAGTTTGACTATTAGATCCGGATTGGTTTGAATGGCATTCAGCACCTCCTGAGGGGTTTTAATATCAGGTATAAAGAATATCGTAATAATTGCCGCAAAAAATAATGGATACCGTGCCAGGGCAGTGGTTCCGGCTACATCAATAAAACGAACGGATGAAACCGATAGCATACGCCCGAATATGTAAAGAGTGACAGCAAATGAGAGCCAGTCGAGCGCAGGTTCAATTAATAATGCAGAAAAATTAATAGTAGCTGACTTGTGCATATCAATAATCCCGTCCAAATGAATTGCGCCAAAATAACAGGCAATGGAAGTGATGAGCATCCCTGCTATACCCAATAGCAAAGACTTTCCGCCTGCTATATACTTAAAAGGATTGAACAACCATGTTTTCATTTCTTAGGAGATTTTTGTGGTTTTTCAATTTCATCCATTCTTGTTATCAGGTCATCCAGCATATTACGGACGGTGGGATAGCTTAATTTCATTTTTTCTGCCATCACTTTCAGGCTGCCACTGCATTTTACAAATGCGATAATAAATACCTGGTCATCTGCATTGAGCCTTGCTAAGAGCGGCAAATCAAACTCACCTGTTACTTCCGTTGCGCAGTTTCCGCACACAAGACTTTTCACATTCAGCGGAGAGGAGCAAGAAGGGCAATTATGAGGCAGTCTTTTTAACATATCATTCTGATTAGGATGCAAAATTAACAAGTATTTTAATATAATTAAGTATGTATTTAATATTATTTAGTTTTTATTTGTATTTTTGCATTCCCATTTAATTTAAATGATATGAAAAACACATCGCTTTTTATTGCAGTCTTTGCTGCATTAGTTCATATTACCCCTGTGAATGGGGCTACAGACACCACATGGACAGAAACTAAAATTACCCTTGAAACTAAAACCGGGCAGATATTCGGGACACTATGCACACCCAAAAATTTTGTGACAGGTCCGGTTGCAATTATAATTGCGGGTTCAGGTCCAACAGACAGGGATGGCAATAATACGATGGGTTTATCTACAGATGCTTATAAATTACTTGCCCATAAATTATCCGCTTCTAACATTGCAACTGTACGATATGATAAGAGGGGCATAGCTGAAAGCCGCGCCTCAATGAAGAGTGAATCTGAGTTGCGATTTGATGATTATGTGAACGATGCTACTGATTGGATTGAGATGCTTAAATCGGACAAGCGATTTACCAATATTATTGTGATAGGGCATAGTGAAGGTTCGCTTATCGGTATGATAGCGGCTAAAAATGGTGCTGCTGATAAATATATCTCTATTGCAGGAGCAGGAGAAAGCGCTGATAAAATATTAAAGACCCAATTAAAATCATGGCCACAACAGGGTAGGGATACTGCGTATAAAATTCTTGATAGCCTTGCAGCAGGAAAAACTGTGAGTCATGTGGACCCCACGCTGTATTCCCTTTTCAGACCGAGTGTACAACCCTATATGATTTCCTGGATAAAATATAATCCGGCAGTGGAAATTGGCAAACTTTCCATTCCTGTTTTAATTCTTCAAGGCACAAAAGATATACAGGTAACAGTAGATGATGCGAAGGAACTTAGTGCAGGGAATAAAAATGCCACGTTGGTTTTGCTGGATAACATGAATCATATTTTCAGAGTCGTGGAAGGGAACGACAGGCAGGGGAATATTGCTACTTATTCTATGCCAGCGTTACCAATTGACCCGGAATTAGTAACTGCCATTAGTAGTTTTATAAATAAGAAATAAAGCGCTTAACTTAGTTTTTTATAAACCGTCCCTATGTAGTCAACAAAATCGGGTTCAAAGCCCTGTTGTCGTATTAGAGTTTGTATTTGCGCACGGTGATGGATAGAGTGGTAGTTAAGTTGCAATGCAATATCTTGTGGTTTAGCGCTCCATTGCCCTCCGTCAAGACCAACATACGTTACCCATTCTGAAATTTCAACATCTGTTTTGTTGGAGAGATAATCGAGCCATAGTTGCAAGCTTTTATCCCACTCTTTGGTCCACCCATCTATAGAATAAAGCGGTTCCCACCAACTCATCTCAATAGCCTTGGGGTCTTGTAAAATCCTTGCCATCCATTTGTATTGGCAATTTGCCAGATGGCTTAAAAATTTCATCGCTTGTTCCTTATCAGGAAGCAGTTGTACTTTTTCAAATACTTTTTTATTAGCATTGCTATTGTAATTGAAAGTTTCAATGAGGTATTTGGTCATTTCCATAATGAACAACTATTTATTTTAAGTTTTTTTCTTCTTCTTCTTAGGTTTTGGTATTTTCCCTATTCGTTTATCTCCTTTCAACACAAGTTCACAAGCCCTGATAGCAGATGATTCAAAATCATCACTATCGGAATGGAGCATTTGCCAGGATGTTTCGCGGGAGCCGTCATTTAAAACGGAAACAGTGGTGAGTGAGGGAAATTCCTTTTTCAGGCTTTTATGATGCTCATAAGAAGTGGCAATCCAAAGCCCATTGGCTTCAGGGTGCGAATCCTTTTCACGAATGATAAATACAATTTGTTCTCCCACATACACTCCATAACAACCGAAGAATGGTTTCAGATTTGGGTCCAGGGGAAGCAAACAATCAAGAATAAAAGGAAAGGGTATGTTTTTAGTTTTGGGCATATTATTTTAAATATTTCTTCGGTAGCTTAGCTTTAATATGTTCGTATGATTTGTAAATATACGCCTTAAGTGCTTTATCACTTATAGCATTTCTGTCTTTCAGGGTGACCCATTTGGCCCGGGCAAGATACGCTGCCGGAATAAATCCTTCAGTACTTACTATATCATCAAATTCATCTGGGCCGGTTTTAAATGTTACCTTTAAATCACCCTCTAAAGGAACTATGCAAAACATTTTACCACCGATACAAAAACACAAATCAGTTTCCCATTTTATGTCTTCGGTAACTCCCTTCAGAGATTTGCAATAATTCCGTATTTCTTCAATATTCACGGGCTTGATTTCTTTTCAATAAAGAGAACCACTTTATTAAAATCAGCAGAAGCGTTAATCACATTGCGAAATTCCTCATATATGCTAATTGGGTAACGGATTTCACGATAATCTTCATCAATAACTACCGTAATTTTATTCCCGTCTGTTTTATAATAGGAATGAAATTCCATATCTCTTTCTCCATTCGTTTCATGAAAAACATCCATGTTTACAGCATTTAAATTAGTTATTTTATATCCATCAGGTATTTCAAATTCAAGTTCCCTGAGGTATCCGTGGTTATGGTGATTTTCTACCGGGGTATGTCTTGTGGTATCATCATATAACTGTTGTTGTGGCCCGATTAAATCACCTATTTTAAATAAAAATTTATTTCCGGCTTGCTCTAATACACTATTCGTACTCAAATCTGCTTCCACCGAAAAAGGCTGCCTGAATAATTCACTTTCTTTATCTCCCGACACTTTAATATTGGAGGGCTTTGCATCCTGGAAAATTAATTGAACAAGTCTATTAATGACATCCTTTTTATCTTGATCTGATAAAGTAAAGTAAAGCGGCTGTATCTGGTATGCCTCATAGCCGGTAAATGTTTCTTTCAAATGGATATTTGCCATACCCATGTCCAAATCAAATTTTAGGCTTTCAAATAAGTTATTCATACTTTGCTTCCAATCGTTGCAGCTAATTTCTTTTACCTCTGATATACCAGTTTTGAAATCTTTTCCGATAGTGATGGGGCGCATAAATAAACCTTGCTGACAAATCCAGTCTTCAGGTACAAAGCTATAGCGTGACAGGGGCTCTAAAGGTGCAATATAATTATCGGTACCGGGAAAATAAATGAGGTATTTCTGCAAATATGTCCAGGAATCAAAATCGCCGTCGAAAGGTTTATCGAAGCGGTCAGACGTAAGTACAAACTCATGCTTTATTCCGACCGAGTTAAATAATTCATCATATACTTTTAGTATGCCTAATTCATCGGTAGCGTGGTTGGCTAATATTGCCTGCAATGTATTACTGTTTTTACCAGTAATGTTTTCTTTTAAAGTAACCGAATGCTTCAGCATTTCCTCAATCTTCCTGATTTTTTCTTCTTCCTTTAAGCTACCTAATTTCATGGTGTCAGTCACTTTAGCTGCTAACTTCATATCTTTTTTAATAGTTTCTGAAGTTAGAGCTTCATAAAATTTCTGGCAGAAATCACTCCAGGTATCCAGCCTTACGTTAATATTTCCGTTTGCATTATAAGCATATTTATATTCCATTCGCATCAAAGCACCTTCTTCCCCGGAATACTCCTCACGGTCGTAACCTTTAATGTCTGTTCCTTCGCAAAAAATATGTCTTTTGCCGGTTGTAATGGTATCTAACTGTGCATCGGGAAACCCATTATAGCACTTGGTATCAAATATAAGACCCGGGGGAGAATAAATATCCAATCGCATATCCTTCACTAGGCTATTTACCTGGATGTAATCAGTACCGCTTTTCCGCGAAGGCTCTAAAAGGGTGTACATATATTCCACCTCGCAACCCGGCTCTATTCCATCTATCGCAAATATTTTGAAATGCCCCATATTCTGGTAATTATCCACATCTTTAATATTCGCTGAATTAAGCGTAGTTACCTTCCCATCCTTAGTAACAGACCTTGCTTGCACATTCTCTAAGGTAGTGCCTTCCTGCATGGGAATATAAACCGTATTAGCCTCATCTATGGCTTTCTCCGAGTTGACCCTGATAATCATGTGACGGGTGATGTACATTACAATATCTCCTTCCTGTAGGTAATATTCTAGTATCCTTTTATCCTTAATTACAACCATTCCCATTTTTTGTTCATCGGCAGATAATAGATGGAGCTTGGGGATAGAATCCCAATGATAGCCTATATATTCAGGGATTGTTGGGGGTATCGAATCGTGGCTTTGTGCAAAGATATTTTGCAATAAGATAATGCAAAATAACAATAATATATATTTTTTAAAAATACATAGAAGTTATTCTTTGGTCAGAGTCAATGTTTCGTTATAAGCTTTGGTAAGGCGTCGAATCATTTGGTTCCACTTGTCAAAATCTTCCGTATTTAGCATCAGTGTATTAATATAAATATAGCTCCGGTATATAACTTCGTTATCCTTCACTTCATAATTAATCTGAAACCCGAACATAGGGTCGGAATAACTGCTGTTAGCAGGAAGATAGGAGACCTTATATCCTTCCGGAATATCAAGAATATTTACATTTTTGTTAATGTTTTTATATTCAAATTCCAGCGGAGTTTCCCTGTCAGGTTCCATGAGATAATTACGGTATTCTTTTTCAAGTTGCATATTGATATATATGTCTTTTTCATTTTTCTGGAGGTAATCATTAATTTCAAATTTATAGCGGATACCTAAATCTTTGTCTTTATCTTCGAGGTTATCAAAAGAGGAGGAATCAATCCTGAATTTATTATTGCCCTTTCCTAACAAGGCTACCAGCAAGTCTTGCTTATCCTTATTTTCATAATTCAGGAGCTGCCTTCCTGTTATTATTTTTTCATAGCCCTTTGCTTTTAGATAGCCCTGTCCATTTATCACTGCATTATGGATAGTTAAAATAGCAGAGTCAATAAATTCATTTTTATCCGTGTCCATTTCAGGGACTTTCAAAATCTCATACTTTCCGGGTCCCTCACCTACCAGGGCATCTTTTCCCTGAATCATGGATGTATAAAAATTAAAAGGGGCATCCTTCCCGGTAGCATCTAAAAAATAATTCTTCCCGCCTTCGACATAGGTACAAATCATGTGATTAGTAGCCATGGGGGAAGGGACATCCGTGAATGAATATGGAATATCTCTTGTACCTATCCATGTTTTATAGGCTTCCAGACCTGCCGCCCTTATCATCTCTACCAACGTGCTTGCCATGTCTTTACAATCGCCAAACCGGCGGGAACATACCAACGTAGCTTCACGTGGAACAAAGCCCCCGAGACTATCTTCATAAGCTACGTAAGTTATATTATCCTGAACCCAGTAAAATATACGTTTCACTTTTTCAACATTGCTTGTTGCTCCTGCAGTAATGGAATCAACCAACTTTTTAACCTCCGGCGATATGGTTTTATTTACATCCTTAACATCGTTGTAAAACCAATCATACAAAGCGTCAGGGTCAGTCATCACTTTTTTTTCTACTCCATTTTCTTTGTAGGAATCTAACAGTACAACAATATGAGGGGCATAATAAGCCAATGCGGGAGCATTATCATCAAACTTTAATTTCCCGGCATTCTTAAGGCTCCATGTATATATCGTGTTTTCGCCGGCTTGTTTCATGGAGAATAGAATGTTGCTGTCCCTCACATTAAATAGTTTATATCGAATCTTAACTCCATTTGGTACCGTTACAGAATACGCTGCTTCGTTCGCAGGGGAATATGTTTTGAAAAAAAACCTTCCGAACAGGTGTGGGTCAGTAATTTTTTCCGTGTAGGATAATACTTCTCTTGCTCCATTTTTTAATTCAGGGTAAGCAAACCTGTATGCCCGCTGATTATCATAAAATACACCTTCTGTTATTTCATTCGTGCGTGCAAAGTCTTTTACTTTTATCGTCTTGTATTTATCACCTTCAGGAATTAAGGAAAGGGCATCGAGGTTTTTTATAGATGAGAAATCTTCCCAATAAACCTCCCTGTTCATATATTCGGAAGTGTTGTCTGTCAATAACAAAAGCTCTTCATAAGTATTGGAATAAATAACAGGTGCATTATTTTCTATCTTAATCACTGCATCTTCTTTGCGTGAAACAAATACGGCAGTTTCTGAAGAGTATTTTTTCCTCAACTGCGAATAAAAATCTTCCTTTTGAGAAAATCCGGTAATACTGCATAGCAGGAAAAACAAGCTGAGAATCTTATTTAAGCCTGATATTTTATTGCTGCACATTTCCTTTCGTATTACTTTTATCTTCGAGCAAAATTTTATCAGCCCATTGGGCAAATTCCCGGATATTTTTTTTGTTTTTCACAATATCTTTAGATATCGTTATATCATTTGTAGATGAGAGGATAAAGCAAAGATAAGGTTCGAGATATTGCTTCTGTTGCATTCGGGTGAAAAATGGCACATATTTTTCCATCCAATAATTGCCTGTGTTAGGGATATATTTTAGTTCCTCCATAAATAGTTGCAATTGCTTTGCCACATCATAGGTTAGTTTGGTTGTTGCTTTATACCCTTTGTTAGTGGCAATTTTTGAACGCACTATGAGGTCCAGCTCCATAAAGGCGCTGTCATGATACGCTGAGGGTGATACCTGGTACAATTTATTATAAGGGTAACTATTCTCAGTCATTTGTTCTATCAACGCTACTGCGGAATATGATCGGGGTGATTGAGGTTGGAGAACAAGATAAAACTGCAGGGAAAGCAAGGCAGGTACTAAACGACCTTGCTCTAAACAACAGACCCCTAAATAATAATGGCTAAGGGCATCGTAGTTATCCATATCTATTGATTTTTCAAACGAGATTATTGCATCGGAAAAATTATGCATTTTATATTGAGCTAACCCAAGCGTAAAATATAGCTTGCGCACTCCCGGATATTGGGACAAAGCGGTATCCTTCAGTAATTTTATAGCATCGGCATAATTGTTATTGTCAATATAATAAGCGGAAGCCAATAAATTATAAAAATCAGGAGTATATTGACTTTTCAGGCTAATTCCTTTGCGGCATATAATTGTAGCCAAGCTATCCTGGTTTGATAAATCTTTCGCTATCGCATCTTCCAAAAGAGCCAGTTTATAATTTGTATCTGTAGGGGATACAGCTTCAAATAAAGCGCCGGCTTTAGTATATGCCCCGGTATCAGCATACGAAATACCGAGGGAAATAGAATCAATTGAGTGGGAATTGGAGTCTTTCACCTGCCCTTTAGCAGGGGAGAGTATTAAAGAAAATGAAAGAATTGTAAGGCAAAAGCCGGAGGCGCGTATTATACTCATCAAATTATTATCCCGTAGTGTTCCACCGTCAATATTACGAAATAAGGGTAGTGTACCTATAGTTAGGGATAGCAAATGTAGGCTAAATAACTTTTTTGCAAGTCATAAAAAAGGTTAATCCCAAAAATAGGTCTCTTATTGAGAAAGCAAGGACAACAATTCCACCTTTTTGTGCCGTGAAACTTCCAGCGATGAGCCCTCCGACATTACTACTTCTCCTCCTTCCCCTTTTAGGTATTTGCTTACATAACTCAGGTTGATAATGTAGGCTTTGTGGATGCGGAAAAATTGTTTGGAATTCAATAACGGCTCAAACTCTTTCAGGGTTTTTGAAGATGTTATTTTATGCCCCTGTATAAGATGGATATGGGTGTAATTAATGTCTCCCTTGAGATAAACGATGCTTTCCGTGTCCAGGTAAACTATTCCATCGGCTGAAGGTACAGGCAACCTATGTACTTTTTGAGAAAGGGTAGAAATAATTTTTTCCAGGTTTTTGTAGCCTTGAGGCTCACCTTTTCTTTTTTCTTCACATTTTTTTACGGCTGCCACCAACTCATCGGGAACGATAGGTTTTAAGAGGTAATCAAGCGCATTGTGTTTAATGGCTTTTACGGCATATTCATTGTAAGCTGTGGTGAAAATCACTTCAAAGGAATGATTTTCAAATCGCCGGAGAAGGTCAAAACCATTGGCAAAAGGCATTTCAATATCAAGGAAAACCACATCGGGTGAAGTTGCCGTTATACTCTTTTCTGCACTTTCTACCGAGTTGGCAATCCCGAGTAAATTTACATTGCTGCAATGCATTTTCAGGAGAGCCTCTAATGTCTTGGCGCCTAACACTTCATCATCCACAATTAGTGCATTAAGCATACACAAGTTTGTTTAAAATTACCGGCATAAACAGCTCCACAATAGTGCCGGATGGAGTACCGTCAGTATTTGTTTTATCAATAAGGTTCACGCTCGTTTTGGCTTTATTCAGCATATTTACTATTTGTAATCTTTCATTCGCAATAGATAACCCCATGGATTGATGCAGGGTTCCTTTCTTTAATTCCAGCGAACGTTTCCTGCCTATTCCGTTATCATTAATAATGCATTTCAAATTGCCATTTATTTTTTCAAATCCAATTAAAAGTTCCCCTTGTTTGTTTTCGAGATGCATTAATCCATGCCATATTGCATTTTCCACAAAGGGTTGTATTATGAGCGGTGAAATTAAAAAATTCTCTGCATCAATAGAATTTTCCACCGAAATACGGTAATTAAATTTTGATGAGAATCGTAACGATTCAAGCTCCAAATAAAGCTCCAGCATTCTTATTTCTTCCGCCAGCGGGATGCTTTCAAACCTGGAATTTTCCAGTACCTTGCGAATGAGTTGGGAAAATTTTGTCAAATGCAAATGCGCTGCCTTTGAATCATTATTAAGGATAAAATGTTGTATGGAGTTAATGGCATTAAAAATAAAATGAGGGTTCATTTGCGCCCGGAGGGCTTTTAGCTCCATCGCAATTTTTTGTTTTTCCACATTCAGTTTTTCCTTGCGGGTAGTTCTCCATAGACGAAATATTAATACTGCTATTAAAGCAATGGAAACAGCGATTGCAGCAACCAGGAAGGTTATTACTTTTTGTTTTGTGCTGGCTGCTTCAGCCAGCGCTTTGGTTTTTTCCGCGTCAGCCTGTTGAAGTGCCAGTTGTTTGTCATACTCATATTTAGCTTCCAGCTTTCCAAGTTGCTTGCTCTTTTGTTCATTTATCAGCGAATCTTTGGAATTGGTATATCTCTTATAACTCTCGTATGCCTTTTGCCATTCGCCAGTTTGGGCATATAATTCGCTTAACCTTTTATTGCCTTCGTTCTCAACATTTTTATTACTAATGCTATCAGCAATTTTTACCGATTTAGTGATATATTCTTCAGCAGTCTTATATTTCTTCTGTTCAAGATAGACCTGCCCGATGTTGTACACATATTTTGCTACCTCTGCCTGGTTTCCCATAGCTTCCGATTGTTTCAACACAGAAGTGAAATTATTCATTGCCTGCTTATAGTTACTATCGGCAGCATAAACTCTTCCAATATTCCCCAATGCTGACGAAATGGCACGCTTGTTATGAATTTCTTCTCCTATTTTCAATGCCTTGCTGTAGTAATCGAGGGCTTTAGGGAATTCTTGTTTTTTAAAATAAACATTTCCCATGCATTCCAGGTTATAAGTTTCCCCATTTTTATTTCCTATTTCTTCATCAAGCCTGTAAGATTTTTGAAAGTAGGTCAAGGCATCTGCAAAATCATCCTCGTATAGATAAGCATCTCCAATGTTTCCTGTACAATTGGCAATTAACTTTTTATCATTTATTTCTTCTGCAATTTTCAGGGCTTTAAAGAAATTAGAAAATGCATCGGGCAGTTTTCCCTGTGCATCATAAATCAATCCTACACTTGATGTGATAGATGCAACACTATACTGATTGCCCAGTTGCCCTGCAATATCCAATGCTTTAGAATAAAAATCTAATGCTTTAGGATAATCCGCCTGTAGATAATTGGCATACGCCATGTTCGCATAAGCCCTTTCCAGACCGGGGAAATAATAAATTCTTTGAGCAAGAGCGGAGGCGTTTTTCCCGCAATCAAGGGCATGTTGCATTTCGCCCTGGTCGCAGTATGCAAGGGCAAGCTTATTCAGGTGGACTACTTTTAGAGAATCTTCATGGTCAAAAATTATTTCTAATTTGAGCGAGTCAATCTGCCGTTGCTGTGCAGCAAGAAATGGAATAAAGAAGAGTAAAAAAGAAAAACAAGTAAATAACTTTTTCATAAAAGAAATGCAATTTTACTATGCTTGTATAGCAAAGATAGGAATAAAAGCTTGATTTTGTGAGAAAAGCCCGGTAAGCTTTATTCCTCATAGAAATAAATATTGGGAACGCTTCTCGCAAAGTACGCAAAGAAGCAAAAAAAAGCAGAAGGTTACCTGCAAGAACGCTTTAAAGGTTGGTAGCTTTGCCTAATAAAAAAACAGCCGGGTGGTCATTGAACAGTGACTTAGAAGTTTTCCAATTTCGTATAGGTTGAGTTTTTATTATTTCAGTGGGAAGTGTAATATCAGCGGCTACACACAATAGGGTTTCTTCCCTGCATGTATTCAGAATGTCTTTTAAAAGAGAGTCATTACGGTAAGGTGTTTCAATAAAAATCTGGGTCTGGTTTTTTTGCCATACCAGCGTTTCCAACTGGCGGAGAGCCTTTATTCTATCTGGTTCTTTTTTAGGAAGGTATCCGTTAAAAGTAAAATTTTGCCCGTTCAACCCGGAAGAAATAAGCGCTAATAATATGGAAGAGGGGCCTACTAATGGGATAACCCGAATATTGTTTTTATGTGCAAATAATATTATTTCTGCACCGGGGTCGGCAATGGAGGGGCAGCCGGCTTCACTTATCAATCCTGCGTTTTTGCCATTCATTAACCCCTTCATAATGAAATTAATATCCACATTTTTCGAATGCTCATTATACAAGTGGAAGGTAAGGGAATCTATGGGTTTATCAATCTTCGCTTTTATCAAAAAACGCCTGGCGCTTCGTATATCCTCTACAATATATTCATCAATAGAGCGTATTATTTCTATATTAAATGAAGGTAGAGAATTTTCTACAGGGGCATCGCCAAGCAGGGATGGTATAAGATATAATATTCCTTTTGATTCCTTACTCACAGTTATTCACCAAGTTGAATTTTATCAGCGATTGTATCACAGGCTTTGTACAGCAAATTAAAAACTATTTCAAAATCTCTTTCACCTCCAAACCAGGGGTCAGGGACAGATAAATTAGCCCCGGGGTTGATTTCATCCAATATTAATTTTACTTTATTAATATCATCTTCGTTGGCTGCCTGGTGAATTACATCGGAATAATTTTCAGTGTCCATTACATAAATTTGGTCATATTTGCCAAAATCCCTTGGAGTGAGTTGCCTTGCCCTATGAGTAGATAAATCAATTCCGTGTTTCAATCCATTTTCTATAGTTCGTTGGTCGGCTTCGGCACCGGAATGGTAATCAGAAGTGCCTGCGGAATCTACTTCTACCCAGGTAATATTTTTCTCCTCTAATTTCTTAATGAGTATTGCCTTTGCCATAGGGGAGCGGCAAATATTTCCGAGGCATACCATTAGTATCTTTTTCTTCATAGGGGATACAAATGTATGCAATAGATTTAGTGGTGATAAGGCTCTCCCTTTAAAATGGTCATAGCCCGGTATAGCTGTTCCAGGAAAAAGAGCCTTGCCATTTGGTGATTGAAGGTCATGTTGGATAGGGAAAGGGTTTGAGATGCCCGCTCCCTTATTTCCGGCGCAAACCCATAAGGCCCACCGATGATAAATACCATTCTTTTACCTGGCATATTCAAGTATTTTTGGACTTGTTTGGCAAATTCTACCGAAGAGTATTGCTTGCCCGCTTCATCTAATAATATTACTAAATCAGATGGAGTTATTTTTTTCATAATTTCCTTACTCTCAGCCTGCATAGCAGCTTCTTTGCTATTTGATTTATTCTTTTGAGATGATATTATTACCATATCAAAAGAGACATAGTGTTGCAACCGTTTGGCATAAAGTTCAAAGCCGGTGGCAAGATACCTGTCTTCATTGTCTCCTATGGTGATTAATAATATTTTCATTGAAAGAATACCTGAATAGTTTAATTTTGCATCTTCACAAATGTAACCTGTTTTGAAATCAGCTAAAAATATTCCTCCGGTTTTTCATTCCAAAGATTTCCAAAAAAAGCTGGATTCCCTTATAGATTTAGCTTTGAAAGAGGATATTGGTGAAAGGGATCATACCTCTTTTGCCTGCATTCCTGTTGCTATTAAAGCCGAAGGCAGGTTATTAGTCAAGGATGACGGTGTAATAGCCGGAATAGAAGTGGCGAAACGCATTTTAAAAAAATTAGATAAAAAAATTACTATTGATACATTTTTCAATGATGGGGATGAAGTAAAAAAAGGAGATATTGCTTTTATGGTTAATGGTAATGCCCGTATGCTTCATACGGGGGAACGACTTGTACTTAATGTGATGCAACGAATGAGCGGAATTGCTACTACAGCTCACCGTCTTACCGCATTATGCAAAGGAACAAATGCCATTGTGTTAGATACCCGAAAAACTACGCCGGGTATCAGAATTCTAGAAAAATGGGCTGTATGCCTTGGTGGAGCAAGCAATCTCCGCTGGGGACTATATGATATGATACTTATTAAAGATAACCACATTCATTGTTCAGGGGGAGTAAAAAAAGCCATAGTAAATACACATTCATATCTTAAACAGATAAAAAAGAAATTACAAATTGAAATCGAAGTATCTAACCTTGAAGAATTGAAGGAAGTGATGGAAGTGGGTGGCATCCAGCGGATACTATTAGATAATTTTACTACGGCGTACATTTCAAAAGCATTGAAGATTGTCGGTGGGAAATATAAAACTGAAGCATCGGGTGGAATAACGGAAAAGAATATTAGGAAATACGCCTTGACGGGTGTAGATTTTATTTCAGTCGGGGCGCTTACCCATAGTGTTAAGAGTTTGGATTTGAGCCTGAAAATTTATCCCTTAGATTGAATAAAATCGGAAAAACAGTTAAACAACCTAATGAAGAAGAATTTGAGCAAGTAAAAAAACTTGCTAAAGAATTGTGGCTCGATATGGAAGACCTGAAACGAGAGCAATTTTATGTTCTATCCGATAACGGAAATGTTATTGCCTTTGGCAGATTGAGAGAACATCATGATTCTACAGAACTTTGCACCTTGGGAGTTTCTACAAAAGAACAAGCGAAGGGATACGGAATACAGATGGTGAATCACCTCCTGAAACAGGCTAAACGGGATGTGCACCTGGTAACTGTAATACCCGGATTCTTTACGAAACAGGGCTTTAATTTTGTAGAAAAATATCCGGCTTCATTGCAAAAAAAAGTGGATATGTGCTCTACTCACCATAATGTAGGAGAGATTTACCGGGTGATGAAATGGGAGAAGAAATGAAGTAGTATAAATATTTACTAAATTTGCGACATGAATAAGAAGCCGTCATTAAAAGTTTTATTGTCTAAGGCGGCAAGGTCTGCAAGACTTAAAGCATCGCGGAAGAATTTGCCTATTGCCATTTCGGAAAATGGTGAAATAAAATTACTCTATCCTGATAATAAAATAAGAATACTGCACAGGAAAAAGCATAAAAAAGTTTCTTAATCTTAATGCCGAAATTCAGACTATTTGCCGGTCCGAATGGTTCAGGTAAAACCCACTTATTTAAATACCTCAAAAGCCAATCGTATATTCATACGGAGATCTATGTAAATGCAGATGACATTGAGGAGAAACTAAATAGAAAGAAAGAGTTTAACTTCAATGCTTACCGTGTTAAAGTATCAGATGATGACTTTAAAAAGCATATTGAAAATTCAGGGATATTGAGCAAGATTAAAGCTTCATTTAACTTAAATCAGATGAAGATACAAAGCGGGGTTTTGAGATTAAGGCTGGGGAAAACTAAATTGAATTCGTATATTGCTTCTTTTGTAACCACATATCTTGCGGAGAAACTTATTCAAACAGGGCAATCATTTTGCTACGAAACGGTATTGTCCCATTCTTCCAAGATTGAATTAATGAACAAAGCCTGCCAAAAGGGATATAAGACTTATTTATATTTTATAGTTACAAATGATTGGCGCTTAAATGTGGAGCGTGTCAAGTTAAGAGTAATGCAGGGAGGTCATAAGGTTGATAGACAGAAAATAGAATCACGTTATTACAAATCATTTGAAAATTTTCCCAAAGCGGCTGAACTTGCTGATACAGCCTTTCTTATTAATAATTCAAAAGAATTTAACCTTATTGCCGAATTAAAAAATGGAAAAATGTTTAAATTAAATGAGCCCATCCCTGATTGGTTTAAAAAATATTATCGTACTACATAACTACAAAAAATTGACTTTAGAATAATTAATATAACTTTGACTATCATATTACTGTCATGAAAAAGCTTTTTTTATTCCTCCTGCTTTCTGTCTTATTCCTCTCTTTCAAAATTGAGGAACCAGGCTCCTATACCTACCAGATTGCCCGTATGAAATACCGGGGCGGAGGCAATTGGTATGTGAGCCCTACATCCTTGCCTAACCTGATAAGTTTTTGTAATAAAAATCTCGGCATGAATATTAACCCGCAGGAAGCAACGGTAGAGCCGGGCAGTCCTGAGATATTTAACTATCCCTTAGTGCATATTTCGGGTAATGGGAATATTACTTTTTCGGGAGATGAAGCGGAGAACCTGAGGAATTACCTTATTGGTGGCGGGTTTTTGGAGGTGAATGACAGCTATGGTATGGATTCAGCATTTAAAAGGGAAATTAAAAAAGTGTTTCCTGAACTTACTCTTGTTGAATTGCCATTCACCTTTCCCATTTATCATCAGAAATATGATTTCCCAAACGGTTTGCCTAAGATACACCAGCACGACGGCAAAAGACCCATTGGCTGGGGGCTTATTTATAATGGTCGCCTGGTTTGCTTTTATAATTACGATGCCGACTTAGGCGATGGATGGGAAGACCAGGATGTATATAACGACCCTCCGGACATGCACGAAAAAGCCCTTGAAATGGGCGCAAATATATTGCAGTATTTTATGCTGGGGCAAATGCCCGCCCGTGCCGGTTCGGACGGGGACGGGAATAAAAAGCCTTAGGAGAACCAACCAGTTTTTAATATATTACGTTTCTTCAGGTAATCCCATAACTCAAAAAAGACTTCTTCTTTTTTCCAATTCCACTGATAATATTGAGTTAAAGAGTATCGATTTTCATAAGTTATTTCAATACAACAACGGGCAGGGCTTAAGGTATTCTTTAGCCTAAACGAGAATTTTTCTATCGTATTAGTAATTGCATGTTTCTTGTTTCTTTTCGTGAAAACAATATGTACATTATTTTCATTTATTTCAATTAAGGTTATAAAGGTAGAACATACTGAATCGCAAAGAAAAGCTACAAAAATTAAAACGATAATGCAGTATATAATAATGCCAAATGGTATTTCAATAGGTTTGTGCGAGTAAATATCCAGAACAGGACGCACCATAAGTATGAATAATACAAAAACCAAAGGGAATATAAGTGCTTTTCTCATCCTTTGCCAATAGGTCTTATTTTCAACAACTTCTATTTTTAGATTTTCCATTCATGCAAAAATATGTTTTTATTCTTGCAACGATGTGCGATGTTTACTTACCATCTCCCACACCACTATCCCCACACTTACTGCAAGATTTAATGAATGCTTAGTACCGTATTGGGGTATTTCAATACAGCCATCGCAAGCATTTATTACAGTCTGCTCTACTCCCGTAATTTCATTGCCAAATATTAAAGCGATTTTTCCAGGCGCAACGGTGAACTTATCCAGCATAATACTTTCTTCAGCTTGCTCTACGGCATAAATTTTAAAGCCTTCGTTTTTCAGTGAATTGACGGCTTCTATCGTTGTATTAAAATATTTCCACTCCACTGATTCAGTTGCACCCAATGCGGTTTTCTGTATTTCGCGGTGGGGTGGTTTGGCAGTTACTCCGCATAAATAAATAGCCTGCAATAAAAATGCATCTGCCGTGCGAAATACCGAGCCGACATTATTCATGCTGCGAACATTATCAAGAACAATAACAATAGGAGTTTTGTGAGCGGTTTTAAATTGCTCTGTTGTCTTGCGATTCAATTCATCCATGGAAAGCTTCTTCATGGCGTAAGTTACTGAGGAGATTGCCCACCCGGATGATCCGTATCGGACGGGCTTCGCGGAGCCTCGCAATGACGAAAATAAATCATAGATTATCGTTAAAATACGTTGACTTCTCTTTCTAATTGAATTCCAAATTTTTCTTTTACCGCTCCGATTACCATATCCGATAATTCAAGAATTTCTTTCCCGGTGGCGTTTCCATAATTTACGAGAACAAGAGCCTGGTCTTTATGCACACCTGCATCTCCAATACGCTTGCCTTTCCATCCGGCTTGCTCTATTAACCACCCCGCAGCTAACTTGGTATGCCCTTCTGTTGCCGGGAAAGAGACTATGTCAGGATGTTTTTCTTTTATCTCAATAAATTCTTTATTCGTTATAACAGGATTCTTAAAAAAGCTCCCTGCATTGCCAATTTTATCAGGGTCAGGCAGTTTGCTCGAACGGATTTTAATCACCGCATTACTTACATCTTTAATAGTAGGTTGGGTAATTCCTTCACTCTCTAATTCCTTGCTCAATGAGCCATACGTAACATTTACTACCGGGTGTTTTTGTAATTTTATGGTGACCGAAAGAATAATGTAATTTCCTTTTTCCTCTACCTTAAAAATACTTTCCCGGTAACCAAACTTACATTCAGCGTTGGAGAATTTTCGTATTTCAAGGGTGTGGACATTCATTGCTTCCAATTCTTCTAACACATCTTTTAACTCTGCTCCGTAAGCTCCTATATTCTGAATAGGTCCGGCGCCCACCGTGCCTGGAATTAAGGACAGGTTTTCAATTCCGCCATAGTTGCGGTTTACACAATAAAGTACAAAGTCGTGCCACTTTTCACCGGCATAAGCTTTGATGTAAATAGAATTCTCCTCTTCCCTTACCACTTCTATGCCTTCCATCGCATTGCGAATAATTACTCCATTAAAATCGCCGGTGAACAATACATTGCTTCCCCCGCCAAGCAGTATGAATGGCATCGTTTTTAATTCAGGTGAAGAGAGGAGTTGCCTCAAAAACTCTACTGAAGAAAATGCCGAATAATAATTGGCATGTACCTTTGCATGAAACGTAGTAATATCCTGCAAAGGATAGTTTTGCAAGAGTTTCATCGGGCAGCTTTTTTTATTTCTGTTCTTCTCTTTTTTTCCTTAATAATAAGGCTTAGCTCCCTTCCGGTTTGTCCTTTCACCGATGTGTTTTCCTGTGCCCGGCGAATGAGATAGGGCAGAACATTTTTCACCGGACCATAAGGCACATACTTAGCTACGTTATATCCTTCCTTTGCCAAATTATAACTTATGTGGTCGCTCATACCCAACAGTTGCGAGAACCATACATGCGCATGGGAAGCCGGAATATTTTGTTGCTGCATTAGTTTGGCAAGCAAGGCAGCGCTGTTTTCATTATGTGTTCCGGCACAAATAGAAATTCTATCTAAATGCTTGATACAAAATTCAAGAGCGGTATTATATTCGCGGTCACTGTTGGCTTTGGTATCATTAATAGGGGAGGGGTAACCCATGCTGGCAGCCCTCGCCCTTTCCTTTTCCATATATGCCCCACGCACAATTTTCACTCCAATAATATAATTCTTTTCTATAGCATCTTTCAGCAGATTGTCGAGATATGCCAGCCTGTCCCTTCGGTACATTTGAGCGGTATTATAAACAATAGCCTTTTGCTTGTTGTATTTCTCCATCATGTCACGCACCAGCGCATCTACTGCCACCTGCGTCCAGGTTTCTTCCGCATCAACTAATACCTGCACGTTATTTTCAGAAGCGGCACGGCAAATATTATCTACCCGTGTTTTCATATTCGCCCAGGCTTTTTCTTCCTCTGCATTCAACTTGGCCCACGAACTCACTTTTTCCATCACTTCTATTCTCCCTATTCCGGTCGGTTTGAATACCCCGAAGGGAATATGTTTATTCTTTGAAGCTAATTGAAGCGTTCTGATTATTTCTGCCGCTGTATTATCAAAATCAGTTTCGCTAACCTTGCCTTCCACCGAATAATCAAGGATGGAGCCTATATTGTATTTACCCAGTGTTTCAATAGTTTTGAGGCATTCATCTATATTTTCGCCCCCGCAAAACTGCTTGAAAATGGTTGCCTTGATAATGCCATGAATGGGGAGATGTGTTTTAAGGGCAAAATCGGTAAAAGACCTGCCAAAATTCACCAGGCCACTGTTACTGACTGTTTTAAAGAGCCAGTAAGAACGCCTTAAATCGTTATCTGTTTTGCCGGAAAATGCGTTAGCTGTGTTGTCGAAAGAGAGCATAGTTGAAATTGCCGCAAATATAGGGAATAATGGATGTCTCGGGGGAGGGATTACGATGGAACGCAGATGACGCAGATTTTGTAGGATTTTATCTTAAGTAATCATAATCATCTGCGTCATCTGCGTTCCATTTCAGTAAGTGCATATATATTATTTATCATCTATCAGATAAGTAGTATATCTTTGCCGACCGTGAAAACTATCCAGTCCCGCTTAGCTGATTACACCCAACTCATTAAAATGAGGCTATCATTTCTCGTGGTGTTCTCAGCCTCAATGGCTTACCTATGGGCTACAGACCGCCATGTGGATGTTCTTACAATTTGGCTCCTATCCGTTGGTGGATTTTTTATCACCGGGGCTGCTAATACCTTCAATCAAATTATTGAAAGAAGTTCCGATAAATTAATGAAACGCACTTCTACCCGCCCTCTGCCTGAAGGGCGTATGAATGTTACAGAAGCATTACTATTTGGATTTACATTGGCTATTGCAGGGGCAGCACTGCTTTTCAAAATAAATATGTTATGCGGCTTCCTCGGAATAACTGCCATGCTTATTTATGCCGGAATATATACCCCCCTAAAAAGAATCACCCCTCTTACTATTTTCCCGGGTGCTGTGGCAGGCTCATTACCTGTGGTAATAGGCTGCGTAGCCGCTACCGGTGAAATCACCAAAGGTGCCGTTATCCTTTTTGCCATTCAGTTTATCTGGCAATTCCCTCATACATGGTCTATTGCATGGCTGTTAGATGATGAATACAGCAAAGCAGGTATCAGAATGTTACCTACTTCAGGCGGAAGAAACAAGGCATCAGCTATTATTATTTTACTTTCCACTTTTCTTATTATTCCGGCAGGGTTACTGCTATATATGTACCAATCAGCCGGGGTGAATGTTACCTGGGCATTGGTTTTAGCAGGGGTTGGCTTCTCTGTTTTTGCGTATAAATTATATAAAGAGAGAACCCATAAATCAGCTCTCGGGCTGATGTTTGGCTCCTTTGCCTATCTGCCTTTTGTGCTGATAGTGCTGGTGCTGGCGAAGTTTTTGTAAGGACAATTACTACTATTTTATTCTGCTACACTCCATGTGCCGTTTTCTCAGCGCACTCAACGTTAAAAAGAACAATAACCGCAGAGAGCCGCGGAGGAAATACACCGCAGAGAGGTGCAGAGTAATAAAACAGTATAAAGATAGTTCGTAGGATGTTAGAGATACGAAAAGTCAATTACAGGAAACGCAATTTAAAATTCAAAAAATATCGCGGTACCTTACAAAATCAATATGGTGCATTATATTATTGTGTCTTTCAATCAGTGAATCTGTGGCAGATGCCCTAGTATGTATGTAATTAATAGTACATTTTGAATGATTTATTCCTGCAATTTGCCAAACTACTATTACTCCCTGAAACCCAATAAGTGACACAGCATTCAGAGAATCCTATCACAACCAAGTGTGTAACTATAGGACCAATAGTTTCATCCGAATGCCAGCCCGAAAGATTCATTAGAGCCGGGCTTAGCCGGTTCTTTTACCCATAAAAAAAGCCCGGCTATTTAACCGGGCTTTTCTGAATTTCACTGTTTTATTTATTGCACCTTCACAATTTTCTTTTGGGTTACAATGCTGCCATCTTTGTTTTCTATCCTGATAAGATAGATACCATCAGGTTTGGTAGAGATGTTAAAATATACGGTAGGATTTTCTGCAACTACACTGCTAATATTTTGTCCTAAGTAATTATATAACTCTATCACCTGACCTCCTGATACTCCTGAAACCGTAAAGAAACCGGTATTGGGGTCAGGATAAATAGTAATATCCGATGAGTTACTGATATTGGCTACTCCGGTAGCATCATTGATAGTGACACAAGTGCTTTGTGAGCAACCATTATTATCGGTAATGGTGCAACAATAAATCCCTGCACATTGTCCGCCAAGCGTATCGCTTGTTTGTCCCCCGTTCCATAAATAAGTGAATGGTGGAACCCCTCCTGCTGTAACTGTTACTGCCGCCAATCCCCCGCAAACCTGGTTCTGGGTTTGTGAAACAGAATATTGCGAGATGGTCATCCCGTTAGGCTCCGTTAAGGTTACCGAAGCGGCAGCCGTACATCCGTTGCTGTCACTCACCGTGAAAATATATACCCCTGCTACCAAACCTCCTTCGCTGGAGTTAGTCCCTCCGCCGGGGAACCAGGAATAATTATACGGTGAAGTACCTCCTGCAAATGTGGATGATACACTTCCATCATTTCCTCCATTGCAGGTTATATTAGAAAGGATATTTGCAGTAGCCGTTAATTGAGGTGGCAAGATAATAGATTCTACAGCTGTTCCGCTGCACCCGTTATTATCGGTTGCAGTAATGGTATAGTTCCCTGCCCCAAGGTTAGTGGCAGTGGTAAGGTTTGTACCCCCGCTGGGAGCCCAGGAATAAGTGTACGGCGAAGCCCCGCCTGCGGCCGGATGAGCAGTAATATAGCCTACTCCGTCACATGCTTCTATAACCCTTGCTGCAATACTAATAGTTACAGAAGATTGACCTATTATGACAGAAGCTGTTACCACACTGCCGCAGGAATCACTTACGGTTACCGTATAGTTGCCTCCCGCAAGCCCTGTAGCAGTAGCATTGCTTCCTCCCCCTCCACTCCATGAATAGGTGTAAGGGTTTGTTCCCCCGCTGGCAGCTACTGTTGCTATACCGGTATTTACATTACATCCACTCGCTGTTCCGCTAACTGAAATGGATAGTGAAGCAGATTGAACCACCACAGTAGAAGCCGTAGCAGAGGTACCGCAATTATCATCAACAGTCACCGTATAGCTGCCGATACTTAATCCGGTAGCTGTGGCAGTCGTTTGGCTATTTGCATCATTCCATAAGTACGTATAAGGAGAGTTTCCACCACTTGCAGAAACTGAAGCAGTACCATTGTTTCCGCAACCGCTTCCACCCCCGTTCGTAGAGATTGTTAAAGCAGGAGGGCTGGATATAGTAGCTGAAGCTGTAACAGATGCCCCGCAACTATCTTGTACTGTTACAGTATAAGTTCCAACACTTAACCCGGTAGCTGAAGCGGATATTTGACTATTGGCATCATTCCATTGGTATGTGTATGGACTTGTTCCCAGGCTTGCAGTAGCAGTAGCTGTACTGTTATTTCCCAAACATCCACTAATTGTAGTAGTTGTAACAGTTAAAGCTGCAGGCTGTGTTATTGTGCAACTTGCTGTGCCCGAACATCCGCTACTGTCAGTTACAGTCACTATAAATATTCCTGCGCCGAGACCCGTAGCTGTAGCTGTAGTCTGACTATTGGCATCATTCCACATATATGTATAAGGCAGAATTCCACCGCTTACTATAACAGAATCCCTTCCATTATTGCCTCCATTACAACTTACGTTCGAGAGTACGGTAGTTGAAAGAGTTAAAGCCCCAAGTTGGATAATAGTATCGGAAGCCATTATTGAGCACCCACTGCTATCGCTCACGGTAACGGTATAAATTCCTGCGCTGAGCCCGGTGGCAATGGCAGTAGTTTGACTGTTAGCATCACTCCAAAGGTAGGTGTATGGCGATATACCGCCATTAACAGAAGCAGAGTCGGTTCCGCCGCCACTGCAAGTTGCTTCTTTGGTTACAGTTGCACTAACAGATAGTGTGCTCGATTGGGTTATGGTAGCAGAAACAGTTGCAGTACATCCGTGGTTATCTGTCACCGTTAAGGTATAAGTCCCTGCACTCAATCCAGTCGCGGTCAAATTGGTACCACCATTAGGTGTCCATAAATAAGTATATGGAGCAGTGCCGCCCGGAACGTTATACGTTATAGATGCATTACCATTGGAATTATTAGTTGCCGTAGCAGGAACCAAAACAGTTCCATTTAGATATGAGCCGCCGCCGCCGCCGCCGGCTGCGTCAGTATCATTTCCGCCGCCGCCGCCATTATAGCCGCCGCCGCCGCCGCCGCCATCGTAACCGCCGCCGCCGCCGCCGCCATATCCGCCAAAATTCGCGTCAGTAAAGCCTAATGCAGGATAAGCTCCTCCTGCAAAGTGGCCCGGAAGAGCCTCATCTTTACCTCCAAAAGTAGTATCGGGGCCTATTCCATCAACTCCGCTGCTAATTCCATTTCCTCCATTACTAAGCCATCCTGCTCCGCCGCCGCCGCCGGCCGCAATATCACTGGAATCTCCTGCAACTCCGCCATTGCCGGCCGTTCCGTTAGCTCCATTGCCACCTGTTCCATTGGTAGCTGTGTAGGGAGATACAATTATTGTACCGCCTGTACCGCCACTATCACCGAAATATCCTGCGCCGCCGCCGCCAGCGCCAATAGCGAATAAGCTAACCGTATTAGAATCATAGATGAAAGTGCCTCCTCCTCCTCCGTCGCCATCATCATCAATACTTTTACCTCCTACTCCTCCAACTGCAAAAGAAAGAACATCGCCAGGAGTGACAGAACAAAGCCCGGTAAAAGAAGTGCCTTTTCCTCCGGTACCGCCGCCGCCGGCTCCTCCCGTAACTGCAATTGTTGCCGAAGTTACTCCAGTGGGAATAGTTAAATTTTGAATCACTCCTTTATACGAAAAATTTTGTGTGAATGGAGTATTGGGTAAAAGGTCAACAGTTATACTCCCGCTTGCCCCTCCACTACAAGTTGTATTTGAATTTATTGTGGCGGTAAGGATCATGGGATTAGGCTGTGTGATGGTCACAGCAGCCGTAATAGCGCACCCGCCATTATCCGAAACTGATACTGTATATGTCCCGGCACTTAAACCTGTTGCGTTCGCCGTAGTTTGACTGTTTGCATCACTCCAGGAATAGGTATAAGGACTTATACCCCCGCTGGCACCGTTTACAGTTGCACTACCTGTGCCAACAGACGGGCAGTTGATATTAGTCTCTGAAACTGAAGAAAACCCAAAAACATTCAGCAATATAGGGTTTGAAGCAAACCCATTTACAACTACCACTAACGAATAAGTTCCACCCGGGATATTAGCCGTGGTGAAATAAGCAGTATCTTCCAAACTGTCGGTCTGTACCGCCCCTATTCTGTTCCAATTGCTGGTTTTGGCATAATAAACATTAGTTCCGTTGCTAAGACGTACAAGAGGATAGTTAGAAGCAACCTGCCAATCATCTCCATAAGAGGCTCCTTCTGAAATACCATTGAAAAGCTTACCTGTGATTATATAATTGGGGCAATTAAAGGGCAGGACACTGTTGATTGTTGGTTTTCCATCTGGAATGGGGGCGCTGCCGGGGGTATAAATAAAGTATGAAGTAGAATAGCTGCTGGATTGGCTTATTGATAAGAGAACATTACCATCGGGCAGGTCAAGCAGTTGGGTTTGATAAGTAGCTATTCCCGGAATAGAATCACCGATACCCGGAATAGGCGCTGTTACCTGGGTAAAGTGACCGGTGGTGTAATCGTATTCTACAAAAAAGGCAGGGAACCCAAATTCACCTGAACTGGTTCCAACCTGTGATACTGCAAGCAGTTCATGTCCGTTCACCATCATAGCGCCCGGGGCATCCGGTTGTCCTGTACGGTATCCGCCAATAATAGGAAAGCTGTCTGCCGGCGTCCAGGACCCCGGTGTAGTATTGTTACTTGGAGTATAAATTGCGTTGAACGGTGTGGCGCCAAAGAATATCGCATTATGGTTAGGTAACAAAGTAGCGCAACCAGATTCTTCACCATCTATGTCATAAATAAATCCGGGAACAGTAGCATCATGAATCCAGGTATTGGTTTGTGGGATATACCGGTTGGACGAATCATTAGCTATACCTATAAATAACACGCTGCTGTCACGCAATTTAAGCCACTGGGCTTCGTCGTGATTAAATAAGCTGGATGGAGCAATACTGCATAAGTTGGTAGCCGGGTTATAAAACATGCAATCGAAGGAAGGATCGGTTCCAATTTCAGGTCCGTCTAAAACATTTCCGTTATAAAGAAGTTCAGAAGGGGCATCGTAAATATTCCATCCGCTTGGCACCCCATTAGAGAGGGTCCAGGTGTTGGTTACCGGGTCGTATATTTCTGCTGCTGTTCCCCCTGCACCG
The DNA here is from genome assembly GCA_963767125.1 of uncultured Bacteroidota bacterium. GTDB lineage: Bacteria > Bacteroidota > Bacteroidia > JABEUT01 > JABEUT01 > JABEUT01. The sequence continues at coordinate 144,652 of CAVYDB010000002.1, forward strand.
TATTCCCCACCAGCTACCCAAACTTTACCGCTTGGTAAAACCTGGGAGGAAAAAAACAACCGGTCGTTAATCATAGGTGCAATAGAATCCCAACGGCCATTCACATAACTGCCGGCAGCATCAGGTATAAGCCTGTCCCAACCTGTTCCTTCGCCACCGCCACTGGTGTTGTGGCAAATTATCGTTCCATCAGTCATTACTAAGCAAGCTCCCATATTGTAATGAGGGCTTGGAGTGGCTATTTGGGTCCAGGTACCTGTTTGAGCATTCAAACCAAGGACTGCCAATAGCTGACAGCTAATTACAATGATAGAAAGCGGGGAGAAGTATTTTTTCATAAAGTTTTAAATAATAGTTCAGTAATTTTCAGTTTAGAGTAGGCGTCAAATGTAATAATAATATCCTTCTCTGCAATGGGGGCATCTATTTTCTCCCTTTTTGTGGATATTACATAGCCTGTGCTCCTCGTTTTCAAGTAATTTCACCGCTTCTATGTTTTACATTTTGTCTGATATTAAGGCACTGCAAGCCAAGCATAATGGCGCCATTTATCCGGAAGGGATTTTCCCCTCTCAACGGAGACATAATGCAACCGGGATAACCCGGGAAGATGACAATTCCTTTTTTACCGCGCTGATTGTATTTACCCTCAACCGGCTGAAAAAATATTTTTCTCCGGAGGAACTAAAAATAGCCGATGATATACAACTGCATGCTAAAAACGCCTTTCCACTATATAAAAATAGAAACGGAGAAAATACCTATAACTTTTGGAGGACAGAGAAAAATGCCCACTTCCCAAATAGTAACATATTCTCCAAATTTGATTATTTCCGCCTTGCCGATGATGTGGATTGTACTGCCCTTATTTATCTTGCTAATGGCTACACAGAAGATGATATTTTATATCTGAAAAATAAACTATTGAGCCATGCTAAACTTCCTGTAAAAACTTCTAAAAATACCTTACTCCAATATCGTAATCTTAAAATCTATTCAACGTGGTTTGGTAAAAACATACCGCTTGAGATAGACGTTTGCGTGTGTGCGAACTTGCTTTACCTGTTATTTGAAAGTAACGCTGAATTAAATGAATATGACCTCGGTTGCATACAGTTTATTTGCTCTGTAATAAATAATGATGAACATAAAACCCAAGCCTTTAGGGTTGCTCCCTATTATCCCAATACATCCATTATTCTCTATCACATATCAAGATTGCTGACTGTAGCCACTCATCCTGATTTACTTCAATTAAACGCAAAACTAAAAGCGGATATATTTCAAAAATTATCGGGAATGACTCACCCCATGGAAAGGGTAATACTGAATACTTCTCTTATCTGGTTGGGTGAAACTAAGAATGTAAAAGAACTAACAATGCCCGAAGATATTAGCTTCTCCTGGTTTATTGCAGGTATGTTAACATCGGTTGAAAATAGCCTTGCAAGCAGCTTGGCACCTTTACCTCTTTTCCATATTCAGTTTTATTGTGAAGCGTATATGAAAACGCTTTTTTGGGAATATAGGATGGAGAAGAACAGGTTAGGGTAGGTGATGATGCGGATAATTAACTATGTCGTCCCGATGGGACTTTTTTTATGTTCATTTTTTTTCTATTACTATTTTACTCCTAACGGAGTATCCCGTAGGGATTATATATTAATAGCAGAACAGTACAAGTCGAAATTTTGAGCTCCATCGGAGCGACAGATTGATTCAGTCAACTTACCCACAGGTATGCTTTTAAGCTGAGTTTATTTCTTTGCAAATAGAACTTGCATTTTATTTCCAAACTAAACGCAGCTTAACTGTACAAGGGGATTGTCATTCTGAACGCCTGCCTGTCGGCAGACAGGAAGTGAAGAATCTCTCTAACTATTGAGGTGTCCGCCCGGATGAATCGTTCGGACGGGTTTCGCTTCGTTCAACATGACAATAGCCCGTTTATCCTCTCATATCTTTTAGTACCTTCAATGCTGCGCTCACGCTTTGCACAGGCTTAATGACCAGTGAGAGCTTATCTTTTCCTTCCGTTATTTTACAAGTGGCAGGATGCTTTTTGATGTATTCTATGATACTGGCAAATATGCCGGAGGTATAAAATGGAGAATCGGTTTGAGAGATAAAAAAACAGTGGAAAGATTTATTTTTGAAAACAATACGCTCTATCCCAACTTCTGCTGCCATGAGGCGCAGCCTTACTACATTGGTAAGCTCTTGCACGGAATCGGGCAACTTACCAAATCGGTCAATTAGCTCTGCTTCAAAATGGGTCATTTGGGTTTCGTCTTTGGCTTCATTCAGTTCCCTATATAGCCTTAAGCGCTCTTCCTGGCTATGCACATAATCATCGGGCAGCAGGGCTTCGGCATCCGTTTCAACATTACAATCTTTCACAAACTTTTTAGTGGCGGATTCTTCTGTACGAATTCCCATAGTAGCCAACGCAGCGCCTCCAATTTCCTCTTTCAATTCCTCTATTGCTTCATTTAATATCTTATGATAGGTATCAATTCCCATATCGTTAATAAAGCCGCTCTGTTCGCCACCCAACAAGTCACCTGCTCCACGTATATCAAGGTCACGCATAGCTATGCTGAAGCCGCTGCCGAGGTCGGAGAAAGTTTCAATAGCATCTAAGCGGGTGCGGGCTTCCCGTGTAAGAGTTTCAAAGGAAGGAACTACTAAATAACAGAATGCTTTTTTATTGGAACGTCCCACCCGCCCTCTTAATTGGTGCAGGTCGCTTAAGCCGAAAATATGGGCATCATGAATAATAATTGTATTCAGATTGGGTATGTCTAAACCTGATTCCACAATGGCAGTCGAAACCAATACATCCAACTGACCTTCTATAAACTGCATCATCACTTCCTCCAATTGATGTCCTTTAAGTTGCCCGTGTGCAATACCTACCCTCACCTTAGGACAAAGCCTCCTTATTAAGGTAGCAATGTCCTGAATGGAATGAACACGGTTATGAATGACAAACACCTGACCGCCTCTTGCCACTTCATAGTTAATGGCATTACGAAATACATCATCTGAAAAGGTAGATACTTCCGTCTGCACGGGGTATCGGTTAGGCGGAGGTGTATTGATAACAGAAAGGTCGCGTATGCCAACTAATGAAAACTGCAATGTCCGGGGGATTGGAGTGGCAGTAAGGGTTAGGATGTCAACGGTGGAGCGCATTGTTTTCAGTTTATCTTTTACACCAACCCCAAATTTTTGTTCTTCGTCCACAATTAAAAGCCCGAGGTCTTTAAACTTTAGTTCTTTATTCACCAACTGGTGGGTACCGATTAAAATGTCAATCTTTCCCTCGGCGGTATCTTTTAAAACTTTGGTTCTTGCTTTTGAAGTACGAAAGCGATTGAGGTAATCTATATTACATGGAAACTCTTTTAACCGTTCGCTGAAGGTCTTATAGTGCTGTAAAGCAAGTATGGTTGTCGGTACAAGCATAGCGACCTGTTTGCTATCGCTCACTGCCTTAAACGCTGCACGGATTGCTATTTCCGTTTTACCAAATCCTACATCCCCGCAAACAAGCCTGTCCATAGGATGCGGAGATTCCATATCTTTTTTTACATCTTTGGTTGACTTAACCTGGTCAGGAGTATCTTCATATAAAAAGGAGGCTTCCAGTTCATTTTGTAAATACGTATCGGGGTGAAAGGCAAAGCCCTCGCGGGATTTACGTTCGGCATAAATTTTCACCAAATCAAAAGCCAGTTCTTTTATCCGGCGTTTTGTTTTTTGTTTCAGGGCTTTCCAGCTTGCCGAACCCAGTTTATCCAGCGTAGGTTGATGTCCTTCCCGGCTTGAATAGCGGCTGATGCGATGCAGGGAGTGTATGCTGACTAACAGGAGGTCATTGTCTTTGTAAAGTATCCTCACCACCTCTTGCATATTACCTCCTACATCTATCTTATCAAGCCCTGCAAAGCGCCCCACGCCATGGTCAATATGGGTTACATAATCTCCGGGTTTCAGGTCCTGCAACTCTTTCAGGGTAAGGGCTTCCTTCGATTTATAAAAAGTATCTTTTAAGCGGAACCGATGATAGCGACCGAATATTTCATGGTCGGTATATAATGCAAGTTTGGTATCGTGGCTTGAAAACCCCTTATACATGGGCAGAAAGACGGGTATCAATACTTTATCTAACTCAAAATCATACTCCGATTTAATCTGAGCATCGGAAAATATTTCTTTCAAACGCTGCATCTGTTGCTCCGTATCGGTGAAAATATAATTACGGTAGCCCTTTTTTACGTTTTCATGTATTTCATCAAAAAACAAATTAAAGTTTTTACCAAATGATTTTTGAGGAGAGCAGGCAAAAGAAAAATTATGAGTATATGACGGAGGAGCCAACCCCCACACTACCCTCGAAAAGTTTTTGCATTCCTCATCGAATTCAGAAGACGATAATACCTGTTTCGAGCTATCTGGTGAATCTTCTAATTGCTCCTTATATGTTTCTTCCAGTGTAGAAAGAGTAACCGAATAATCCTTAATCCATAAATAGGTCTGGTCGCTTTCTTTAAGATACTCAAGGAAACTCTGATTAGAGCGTTCACTCAATTCATCGCGCAAATTGGGAGTGATTTCAATTTTTTTCAGTTCCTTGAGAGAAAGCTGGGTAGATGCGTCAAACAAGCGGATGGATTCTACTTCATCTCCAAAAAATTCAAGCCGGAAAGGATGTTCATCGGAGAAAGAAAATACATCCAATATGCCTCCTCTCCGGGAGTATTGTCCGGGGTCAGTAACAAAATCAGCCCGTTGAAAATTATATTGGGCGAGAAGCTCAATAATAAAATCCATGGAGAGCGCAGAACCCGTAGTTATTAAAAAAGTATTTTCTTCTATTACTTTACTATCAGCAACTTTCTCGCATAGGGCAGCGGCAGGAGCCACGATTATCTGACCTTTTGTTTTCCTGATAATATTCAGGATTTCTGTTTTCTTTAATAAGTCCTGACCGTCCTGAATCTCTTGCCCTTTCTGCCGGTGAAATAGCAGGATAATAGAGTATATCCCTATCAGGAAGCAGGTTTTCAAGGTCATTACTAAAGTAAATAGATTCCTCGCCTTCGGGAAGAATAAATAAATGATTTCCGCTTAGGGAGTTTACGGTGCTGGAGGCAATAAATGCAAGGGCACTCCCGGCAAGTCTTTTCGGGATAAATACAACAAGCAGGACTTTCTTTGAGCGTTTTTCTTAAAAAATCTATTTTTTCATTTCGCTCAAACGAAAGCAATATGTCTGAGGTCATAACTTTAGTTATGAGTTATAAGTTATGAGTTATATCCGAATTAATGCGGTAATAACTTATAACCCATAACCTATAACTCTTTAATATTCGTCTTCGTTAAATAAAAAAGTCTTCTTTGGTAGGGTAATCGGGCCAAATTTCTTCAATGTTCTCATATATCTCCTCTTCATCTTCCATTTCCTGTAAATTTTCTACAACTTCTATAGGAGCTCCGGAACGAATGGCATAGTCTATAAGTTCACTTTTAGTGGCTGGCCACGGTGCGTCTTCCAAATATGATGCGAGTTCTAATGTCCAGTACATGGGTTTACTTTTTTTAAAATTTCTGCAAAAGTAAAATTTTCAGACAATACAAGTATGTTTTAAAAATTATTTTACGGAATGTTATTCACAATTAGACGACAGGGAATGAATTTGCCTTTAAATCAGGTAATACTCACCCCCTTCCCCTCTCTATCAATAGAGAGGGGAATGGAAGGGGTGAGTATTGACTATTGAAGTCTTATATTATCAATCAACCTTATTTTACCTGCAAACGTGGCAATACAGGCGATAACGGGAATTTCTTTTGAAACAGGTTCGCTTAAAGGTTGCAGAGTATCAAAATGGGCAATTTCAAAATAATCAAGTCGTAAAATGGGTTCTTTGGCAAACTCTGTTTCTACAAAAGTTTTCAATTCCTGAATATTTTTTTCGTTCCACATTTCCTTTCACCTTGAAAAGAGTACTGGGAATTAAACCCGCCGCTTTTCGTTCTTCCGCAGATAATAAGCGGTTGCGGGAACTCATGGCTATATTATCGGTATCGCGGCTGATAGGGCATTCCCTCACAAGGATTGGCAAGTTGTGTTTTTTTACAAAATACTTTACAATAGTAAGTTGCTGAAAATCTTTATTGCCGAAATAAGCTTTAGTTGGCTTTACATAATTGAATAACTTATTCACTATGGTTATCATACCTGCAAAGTGACCCGGACGGGATTTGCCTTCCATTACTTTATCGAGCATGCCGAAGTCTTCATTTAACAAAGTATAGTCATTCATGAGGATACATTTCTTCTACCGAAGGCATAAAAAGAATATCGCAACCGGCGCTTTCAAGCATTTCACGGTCGCTTTCAACAGGTCGTGGATATCTTTTCAAATCTGCAGGGTCATTAAACTGGGTAGGGTTTACAAAAATGCTGCAAACTGTTACATCATTTTCTGTTATAGATAGATTTACCAGTGATATATGCCCCTTGTGCAATGCGCCCATAGTTGGCACAAAGCCTATATTCCTTCCGGCTTCTCTGTAAGGACTAAGGAGGCTTTCAAGTTCTGATTTTGTGCTAACAATATTCAGCATGGGGATAAAAGTGAGGCGCAAAAATAAGGTTAAAGATGAATTATGAACTATAAGATATGAGGATAAGGGTATCTCCAATATCAGTACATTTGATTTTGAAAACCAACAAACCCCATAATCGCGATGGAAATTATTAGTAAAGCCCTTCCTGCCTTTTTCCTTATTTCAGAGTTATTGCTATTGATATTTAAAAGGGCAAAATCTTCGGCCACAAGGATAAAACAGGACAAGCTATCTATACAAATATTATGGACTGTAGTTACAATTTCAGTTTTAGCCGGATTGTATCTTGCTAACCTATACCCAATGCCTGAAAGCATTCCTGCCCTTCTCTGGATTGGGCTCTTTTTATTAATCGTTGGAATGGTAATACGGTGGAAAGCTATTTATCAGCTCGGAAAGGCATTTACGGTCAATGTTGCGGTTTCATCCACTCAAAAGATTAAAGAAAACGGTTTATATAAAAAAATCAGGCACCCGAGTTATTCAGGCTTATTGCTAGAGTTTTTGGGTCTGTCACTTTTATTCAATAGCTGGTACCCTCTGTTAGTAATTAACATTCCTATTATCTGCGCTCTTGTTTACAGAATAAAAGTGGAGGAAGGACTATTGTCTCATTTTTTTGGCTCAGATTATGAAGAATATAAAAAGCGAACCAAGCGCATTATACCCTATATCTGGTGAGGGAAAATGGGAATAAGCTATTAACCTTTAAACCTTTAAACCTTCTCTGCCTTCAAAGCTTCATGCTGGGGCTGATATGCTAAGGCGGCTCTTACAAAGCCTATAAAAAATGGATGCGGATTAGCCACTGTGCTTTTATATTCCGGGTGAAACTGGACACCTATAAACCAGGGATGGTTTTTCAATTCCATAATTTCTACCAACCCTGCTTCCGGATGCACACCGGAAGCTTTTAGCCCCGCTTTTTCAAAGTCTTTCAGGTATTCATTATTAAACTCGTAACGGTGGCGGTGGCGTTCGCTTACTTCTCTCTTTCCATAAATTTCGTAGGCTTTGGTGCCTTCTTTTACTAAGCAGGGATAAGCTCCCAGCCTCATGGTTCCCCCAAGGTGGGTAACTTTTTTCTGCACTTCCTGCAAATCAATAACAGGATGAGAAGTAGCAGGGTTCATTTCGGTGGAATGAGCATCTTTAAAGCCCAATACATTACGGGCAAATTCTATTACAGCGCATTGCATACCGAGACAAATTCCCAAAAACGGAATATTATTTTCACGGGCGTGGCGTATGGCTGTTATCTTACCTTCAATACCCCTCTTTCCAAAGCCGGGAGCTACTACAATTCCTCTTATTCCTTCAAAAAGCTGGGTAACGGTTTCTTCATTCACATCTTCCGAATGTATCCATTCTATTTCAACCTGAACGTCATTCGCTGCTCCGGCATGTACAAATGATTCTGCAATAGATTTATAAGAATCCTTTAACTCAATATATTTTCCTACTAAAGCTACTCTTACCTTTTGGCGGGGGTGGTGAAGCCTGTTCAAAAATTCTTCCCATGTTTTTAAATCCAAATTTGTGTCCATCGGTAAGCCCAATTTGTGAAGTACTACCTCATCTAATTTTTCTTTCGCCATCAGCAGAGGTACATCATAAATGCTTCTTGCATCTAATGCCTCAATAACCCCATCGGGCGCCACATTGCAAAAACGGGCAATTTTTTGGCGTATGTCTTCATCTATGGATTGTATGCTGCGGCACACCAGAATATCGGGCTGAACCCCATTTTCCAGCAACGCCTTTACAGAGTGCTGGGTAGGTTTGGTTTTTAATTCGCCCGTAGTATGAAGGTAAGGTAATAATGTAAGGTGAACCACGAGGCAATCTTTGCCATGTTCCCACTTCATTTGCCTTACAGCTTCTATATAAGGTAGCGATTCAATGTCGCCCACTGTGCCACCTATTTCGGTAATTACAAACTGGTACCTGCCTGATTTGCCAAGCAACTGAAAGCGGTTTTTTATTTCATCGGTAATGTGAGGCATACCTGAACCGTTTTGCCCAAATAATCTCCTTTTCTTTCCTTATCTATAACACTTTGATAGATACGTCCCGTAGTCACATTATTAGCTTGTGAAGTAGGAGTATTTAAAAAGCGTTCGTAGTGTCCTAAGTCCAAATCGGTTTCGGCTCCATCATCTGTAACATAACATTCCCCGTGTTCGTATGGATTCAGTGTTCCCGGGTCAATATTAATATAAGGGTCAAATTTTTGAATGGTGACCGAATATCCCCTTGCTTGTAATAGCTTGGCTAAGGAAGCAGATATAATGCCCTTGCCCAATGAAGAGGTGACTCCCCCGGTAACAAAGATATATTTAGTAGGAGATATATTCATTTCAGAGGAGGGAATAGTGGGTTTCAATCCTACAAAATTAGGCAATTTATGAACGCTTGGGCAAAAATGCTACATCAAAATTAATAGTTTTGCAATTATTCACTTAAAATGAAAGTACGGGCTCTTATTATTTTGGCTATGCTACTATTGGCAGTAAAGGATATTTACGCCCAGGTAAAGCCACATGATACCATACCTGTTTTTTGGAAAGATAGTATTAATGCAGTTTATATTTATGCCGATACCGGGACTCCCCGGAATAGAACGGATGACCAGGGACGAAAGCAAGGGCTTTGGGAAAAAAAGTACCCCGATGGTAACTTAAGGTACCGTGGCCATTTCTCGGATGATAAGCCTTACGGGGTTTTTAAAAATTATTACGATAAAGCCGATACCCTTGCTGCTATTAGGGCTTATACCGATGACGGGCTATCGGACTATGCCCACTTTTTTTATCCTTCGGGTGCCTTGAATGCAGAAGGAAAATATGTAATGGAGAAAAAAGACAGCATCTGGAAGTTTTATGATAACCTGCAGCGGATGGTTAGAAAAGACCTGTTTAAAAATGGGAAACAGGAAGGTAAATCGGTTATTTTTTATGCTTACGACGGGAATGTATTGGAGATAAAAAACTGGAAAAATAATTTAGAAGAAGGTCCCTTCCAGCAGTATTTTGATGAGGGCGGAATAAAGGAAGAAGGCACCTATGTGCATGGCAAATTAGAAGATACACTCTACCTTTATGAACCGGACGGAAAAATGGCGGCAAGGGCAATTTACCATAATGATATGAAGGAAGGCGACCTGATTTATTATACCGATGGCGCACCCATAGATACCTTAATTTTTCATAAAGGAAGGTGCCTGAACTGTGCAAGGTTTACCCCCACCCGAAAACAAGAAGACTCCTTAAAAATGCATTACCAGGAACTACAGGATGAACTCGACCACCCGGATAAGCAGGGAGAGGAACAGCCTAACCCGGGAGGGGAGAATTGAGGACTTTTTAGCGGTTTTATTTTATCCTAATGGATTCCTTTGGAACACTATTTTACACCCGCCCGAACGTACCGTTCGGTACGGGGGGCTTTTTCAGATTATAAACGAGTGTAGAAGGAATGCTTATATATAGCAGACAACCTGCTCGTTACAGCTATACTACTATTTTACTGTTTAATTGAGAGTGTAAAATGCCTAACTGTATGTCTTGGGGCAAGTGGGAGGTAAATGCGTGGTAAATAACGTTCAGGGTACATAGCAACTTTTTGGTAGAGGCTAAAAACTTTGGAAATAAGAAAAGCACTAGTTTCGCAAAAACTAAGAAAAGTACAATTGACTGTAGGGCAGTGAATATTTTATAGCTTTTCAATGATACTTTTAAACAATGTATAGTTCTCTATCATAGGTGTTTCAACAGTCAAGAATAATGCTTTGGGAAAATTTTCTCTTTTGAACCTTGGGGTATTTTTTATTTTGTTCACATATAAAAAAAATATTTCCATAAAATCATGTCCATTTAAGTGATGCCGAATTTCCAAGTTTAATTTTTGAAATAATGCTTTATAAGATGCCTGAATAATCTTGGAATCCTTTATTAAGTTATTTTTACTGATGAATTTCTCTAAATAGTTCATTTCATCAAAATTGATAGTACCCTTATTCTTATCAATTGCAAGGTTTCCGTCAATGTCAACAAGTTTTGCTGATGAAAACTGTAGTTCTCTTAAGAGACGTAGGCAAAAAAGTGGTTTCAAAACAAGTTCCAATTGCTTTATTATAAACTCTGTAGTAAAAGGGAAATTGCTTATCCCAATTTGTAAAAATTTATCAATTACTTCTTTACAGAAAAGATATGATTCAAGGCAACTGAAATCTGTTTTCAATAATTTATCATTAGTGATTGATTTGATATAATCATCAAAGTCTTTGTCAACGATACACCTTACATTTGTAGCGGGTATTTTCTCATTTAACATCTGCGATAGAAGGATTATTTTATTCCGATTAGAATTAATATTTAAGTCTCCTATGAAATCAACAGGTAATTCTGAAAAATCAATTACTTCAATGGGAACAACTTTTTTGAAGCATTTTTTATTTTTCAGAAAATTTTCAATGAAAACTTTATCTGTATTACCTTCCACATAGATATCTCTAATATCTTTTTCAAGCTTATAAAGCGCTATTATCTCATAATGCTTTTTTTTAAGAGTTTCCATTCTTATCTTCCAATTTTGTTACATGTTCAAGGTTTGAAGAAAGTAGTTCAAGTGAATGTGTAGAAAGAACATATTGGATATTCTTTTCAGCACTAAATTTCAATAATGTATCAATTAAACCTCTTTGCCACTTAATATTTAACGATATCTCCGGTTCATCAATTATGAAAATGGTCGCTATTTCAGCCGAAGTTATCGTATTGATAAAAAGGAGTAAAAGTTGTTTTTCTCCAGACGATAATAGGTCAAATCGTACTGCTTCACCACCTATTTGTTTTAAGGTAAAACCAGTCGCTAAATTAAATTCAATTTTCTTTTTTGTAAAGTATTCATTAATGGAATCCAAAAAAAGAAGTATTGTATCTTTCAGCTTTTCGAGGGCTTTAAGTTTGGCGTTTATGCCCTCAGAATAGGGCGCAATAACAGTTTTTAGAGTTTTAAGTTGCGCTTTTGTTTTAGAAGCCTCAATACTGTTTTTGATTGTCTCTGAGTCAAACATATCTATTAAACCAAGTTTCACATATGGTACTACATTCTTTTCAATTATTTCTATTTCTGAAATTAACTCTTCTTTGGTCTTAGTTTGTTTCATTGCTTCATTCTGTCTTAATACATTTTTTATTAGCTCTGTATAAATGACCTGTGAATTTTTCTCTCCAGTTCTTGAACCTGTAATTATTTTATTTCTTATCCAGTCAATTAACCTTTCAATAGCTGGTTCTAAAGCCATTTTCCTCTCATCAAGCACTCTCTTAATCCCAACTCTCTCATAGTTCTTGGCTAAAATAATATCTGATTCATTAAAAATGATATTACCAGATGATTCAGGCTCGTGTTCAGTTGAAGTTAAACTATTAAGAATTTTTCTATCATCAGATAAATAAAATACTGAAATGTTAAGCTCCTTAATGAAATTAAGTATATGTTTAAAGGTCGAGTCTTCTTTGCTTCCTTCTTCCAGGCTAATAGAATGGTCAGTATTTGTTTTAAAAGACAAAGAGTATAGGGTCTCCGTTTTTGTTTTTATATAATAAGTATAACCTCCTATAAAGGAATTATCTTTCCTTGTTGCACCAATTTCAACTCCATTCTCAAACGTAATGGAAAAATGTTTGAATTTAGTTTCTGCTATTTTAGTTTTATATCCGCTCTTATCTCGTGAAGAGAGTAGCCAAAATACAAGTTTTAATATTGTAGTTTTCCCAGAACCATTGTCACCATATATTATAAGAAGTTGAGAAATATCATCTATCTTTTCTAAGGGAATATCGTATGTATAATAACCAAAGAGTTTCACTACTTTAATTTCTTTTATTGATAAAGGATTTTTCTTTTTCATGACTGATACTTTTTAATTTATTTGATTACTCTATTTCATATCCTATAACTGACAATTGCGCTTTACAATAAATTGTAGCCATCACAAATATAAATATAATTCTCTCTACTTGCTAAACTATGCAGGCGGTAAACTAGCCATTTAAGTTAGACTTAGTCCTTTGTGAGCTGAACTTATATTCTATTATTCAAAAGTAAGACTTAGTGTCATAGAATTTATAAGTAACCCATTTTGCACACGCTTGTATTACCATTAATTATAAACTTCTTGAACCCTTTAAGTCCTTTAATTTAGGAGACACTACCTGGTGTATTATCTCCAATCTGTAATATTTCAGAATAATGTATATCTTAGTATCTTAGAAATTGGTCGTAGAATTAATTGTATAGGTTTTGAATTATGAAAGTGGATGTAATAATAGAAAAAGATGAAAGCGGCTATTATGTAGCTGAAGTTCTTGCCTTTCCCGGGTGTTTCTCCCAGGGTAAAACCCTTGAAGAATCCAAAGAGAATATTAAAGAAGCTATACAGGGCTGGGTTGAGGTAATGGAGGGAAAATAATTACCCTACTTATATCTCAACAACTTACCAACCCATTGAATCTTTTATGTAATTTAAAATGGCAGGCATTGCCTGCCATTTTAAGTTATTTAAATATATTAAAATGGTGTTAATTATACTATGTATTGCTATAAATTAAACACCCTCTGAAACCCTTTAGGGACACAGGTCTCCAGGAATCAGCTCATAGCCAGCCACTTAAATAGGCAAATTTATGCCGTTTTATGCCGTTTTTTTTTACTTTCACTTCAGTATTCAATATCAGTGTTCTAAATTCGATATTGGTTTTTTAAACCCGTAATAATGAATGTCGAATACTGAATATCGAAGTTGTAAAGCAGTTTTTTTACATTTGCATTTGCCTAACAGAAAGAAAATGGAAAAAGTATCGGCAGAAAAAAGCGAAATTCAGTCAAGTATTCCAAAAGAACAATATCTCAAATGGTATGAATCAATGCTGTTGATGAGAAGGTTCGAGGAGCGTGCCCAGCAAATGTATCTTCAGCAAAAAATACGGGGCTTTTGCCATATCTATATTGGGCAGGAAGCCGTTGCTGCCGGTTCGGTAAGCGCCATCCGCCCCGAGGATAATATCATTACCGCCTATCGCGACCATGCTTTCCCCATAGCCAAAGGAATGGAACCAAATATGTAATGGCTGAGTTTTTGCCAAAGCCACAGGTTGTTCAGGAGGCAAAGGAGGCTCCATGCATATATTTGATGTGAAAAATAAATTTTTTGGAGGACATGGCATAGTAGGCGGGCAAATTCCCCTCGGCGCCGGATTAGCCTTCGCCGACCAATACCGCAAAAGTGACCTCGTTACCCTCTGCTATATGGGCGATGGAGCAGTACGCCAAGGTGCATTCCACGAAGCGTTGAATATGGCTATGCTTTGGAAACTTCCGGTAGTATTCGTTATTGAAAATAACCATTATGCTATGGGTACATCTGTTGAAAGAAGCAGCAATGTTCCGTGAGCTATATGAATTAGGCAGAGCTTTTGATATGCCCTCCTTCCCGGTAGATGGAATGCGTTGTGAAACGGTGCATGAAGCCATTACTTCGGCAGTGGAAAATGCCCGGAAAGGTAACGGTCCAACCCTATTGGAAATGAAAACATATCGGTATAACGGACATTCCATGAGCGACCCTGCCAACTACCGTACCAAAGAAGAAGTGGAACAATACAAAGCGAAAGACCCTATTGAACATACTCTGGATATCTTGAAGAAAAACAAATGGATTACAGATGCAGAGATTGAAGATATGGAAAAGAAAATAAAAGACGGTGATTGACGATGCAGTAAAATTTGCTGATGAATCACCTTATCCAGATGCATCGGAACTATATAAAGATGTGTACAAGCAGGAAGACTATCCTTTATAATGGACTAATACAATTATATAAAAGCATGGCAGAAATAATACGGATGCCCAAACTAAGCGACACCATGACCGAAGGGGTGGTAGCTGAATGGCATAAAAAAATAGGAGATACAGTAAAAAGCGGGGAATTACTTGCAGATATTGAAACGGATAAAGCTACGATGGAGTTTGAATCTTTCCAGGAAGGAACACTGCTTATATATTGGGGTTGAAAAAGGTAAAACTGCCCCGGTAGATTCTATACTTGCCATTGTTGGTAAAAAAGGGGAAGATATTACCGCTCCGCTGGATGGAGAAAAAAGTAAACCTGCACCCGCTGCTGAAGCCCCTCAGGCGGAAGCTCCCGTAGCTAAAACTACTGAAACCCCTGCTGCTGATAACAAAGCCGCAGAACCTAAAAAGGAAGAACCTGCTAAAGCCACGGTAGCTGCACCGGCTGCTCAAACTCCGGCTCCCAAGGTTACCACTTCTATGCTCAGTAAAGTAAATAATGAAGGACGATCTAAGGTCTCGCCATTGGCAAAAAAACTGGCAGGAGATAAAAATATAAACCTGTCTTTAATCAGAGGAACAGGTGATGGGGGCAGAGTAATAAAACGGGATATTGAAAACTACGAGGGTGGAATGATACCTGCCATATTGGAAGAAAGCTATACCGATGAACCTGTATCGCAAATGCGTAAAACCATTGCCCGCAGGTTGGCGGAAAGCAAATTTTCGGCTCCGCATTTTTATCTTACCATGGAAATAGAAATGGATGAGATGATGAAAGCAAGGGAAGCCATTAACCAGTTGCCGCGCCGGTAAAAATATCTTTTAACGATATTGTTATAAAAGCAGTTGCAGCAGCACTCAGGGCGCATCCCCGTGTAAATGCTTCCTGGAGAGGAGATTTTATCCGCTATAGCAATCATATTCATATTGGTATGGCGGTAGCTGTGGAAGACGGGCTATTAGTTCCGGTCATTCGTTTTGCTGATTCTAAAACATTGTCACAAATCTCTATTGAAACAAAGGAATATGCTCAAAAAGCAAAAAATAAAAAACTTCAGCCTGCTGATTGGGAAGGGAATACATTCACTATCTCCAACCTCGGCATGTTTGGAATAGAGCAATTTACTGCGATAATAAATCCTCCCGATGCCTGCATAATGGCGATAGGTGGCATTAATGAAACACCTATAGTGAAAGATGGAAAAATAGTTCCCGGAAATCTAATGAAAGTTACCATGTCCTGCGACCACCGTGCAGTAGATGGGGCAACCGGCTCGGCTTTCCTTCAAACCTTTAAGCAATTAATGGAAAACCCAGTGATATTGCTTGGTATGCAGAATATTTAATCCGTGCGGCTGTGGTATAAGGAAAAAAGCTACCTTTGTCGTAACTATTAATAAAAAACCAATTTAAATTTTAAAAAATCATGAAAAAAGTATTTTTAATCGCCGGAATTTGCATTGTGGGCTTATTTGGGGTTCAAGCTCAACAAGCACCTATGAAAGCACCTGCTGCAACAAGCAATGAGCCCCAGGTTGACAAGATGATGAAAAACATTACATCTGCTTGTAATTTAACACCTGATCAAATTACAAAAGTAAAACCACTCGTTGTCCAGTTTTTTAATGACAGGAAAGCCAATAAAGAAAAATATGGCTCTGACCAGGATAAAATGAAGGAAGCTAACAGGGCAAATGGACAAGAAATGAAAACTAAAATAAATGCTATTCTAACTCCTGAACAACAACAAAAATGGGAAGCTTTTCAAAAGCAAAAGGATGCTGAAAAGAAAGGCGGACCAGAAAAGGAATAGTCTTTAATAAATTTATACTTATTGCTCCCTGGCTTAAAACAGCCAGGGAGTTTTTTTGTGCCTGTCCGATTCCTTTGTTATTTTTGACAGGTTAAAAATGTATGACTATCAAAAAGATTGCTTTCCTATTTCTATCAATTCTACCTTTAATAAATTGCTATTCCCAGCAATATAATATCAAAGGCAAAGTGATTGATAAAAATACAGGGGGTGCCTTGCCCTTTGTAAATATGATAGTTACAGGTCATCCTCAAATAGGAGCTACAGCTGATATTGATGGCAATTTTAAAATTTCCGCCGCTTTTCAAATTACTTCCCTATCTTTCTCCTATGTTGGATACAGAGATACAGTTGTATTAATAAAAAGTCCTTCCAATGATTCAATGGATGTTGTGATTAAATTACAGGAAATAGGTTTTAAGCTCCAGGAGGTAAAAGTACTCCCTGGCATTAACCCTGCTCTTAGAATAATCAGGGAAGCCATTGATAAGAAAGATAAAAACAACCCGGAAAAAGTGCATTCGTTCATGTACGATTCTTATAATAAGCTGTATTGTACTGCAGATATGAAGAACGCCACGGATACGGTAAACTCACTAGACACCATTAAAGTATTGCGAACACATACCGATAGCATTCACAAGAAACATCATTCCATAAAGAAGATTTTAAAAAGACAGTATTTATTTTTGATGGAATCGGTAAGCCAGCGTAAATATCTTTACCCGGACCACAATTATGAAAAAGTAATTGCATCGCGTACTTCAGGGTTAAAGGATTCACCATTTGCTTTGCTCGCTCAACAAATGCAGTCATTCTCTTTTTACCCCGATAACATAACTATTTTTGATAATGACTACCTGAACCCTATTTCTGACGGCGGAATAAAACGCTATTATTTTATTATTGAAGATACTTTGTATAGTGGAAAAGATACAGTATTCGTAATCTCTTTCAATCCCAAATCTGGTAAAAACTTTAATGCCATGAAGGGGGTTGTCTATATCTGCACCAATGGATACGCTGTACAAAATGTAATAGCCCAGCCTATTCGAGATGACCAGAGTGTGAGCATACATATACAGCAAAAATATGAGTTTATTGGTAATAAGCAATGGTTCCCTGTTCAATTAAACACCGATTGGTATTATACAAATTCTATTGTAACCGATTCTGCTATTGTTTTGGCAACTGCCTCGGTGAACCCTGATGACGAGCACAATAAGTTAAAAGTAGTTTCGCGAACCTATATAAAAAATATTCTACTGGATACGGCTTTGCGAAAAAGAGAATTTGGCAGGGTAGAGGTGGAGGTAGATAATAATTCTTCTGCCAAAACAGATGATATTTTGAATAAGTATAGAATTGATACCTTATCAAGAAAGGAGAAAAGAACATATAAGGTAATTGATAGCATAGGACAGGCAAATCATTTTGACCGAAAATTGAAATGGTTTGAAACACTGACTACGGGTGAGCTTAAAATTGGCTGGCTAAATATGGATTTAAATAAGATCCTGAATTATAATGGGTATGAAAAATTCAGATTGGGAATGGGTGTTCACACTAATGATGCAGTATCAAAATTTGTAGCTATAGGAGGGTATGGTGCCTATGGTACCGGTGATAATGCTTTTAAGTACGGGGGCGATATAGGATTTATTTTTAATTCCTATAATCATGTCAAACTTGATTTTGCATATCAGCATGACGTGATAGGGGCAGGCACGGTGAGCTTTTATAATGACCAGAGTCTTCTTTCTACGGAATCGTATTATAATTACTTTATAAATAATATGGATAAAATGCAGAAACAAACTATTTCTTTTTCCTTTGATGCACTACGATATTTCCAGTTTAATATTTTTGGAGATGAACAACAAAGAACAGTTACCAACTCTTATCAATTTGGCATAAGTAATGATAATGTGACCTTTCTTTCAAACCAATATTGGTTTTCAGAAGCAGGAATGGGCTTCCGGTTTGCATATAACGAAAACTTTTTGAAAAGCCCATTGGGAATGATTTCTCTGGGAACCAAGTACCCCGTGGTATGGGGAAATATCACACAAGGATTTAACGATTTGCTCAATGGAGGATTTGAATATACCAAATATGACCTAAAGGTAAGTAAGGACTTTCATATACCACAGGCCGGTTACTCTTCTATTGAAGTGCTTGCAGGCTATGTGCAGGGAAATGTGCCGTACACGCTTTTATATAATGGCAAAGGCTCGTATGAGCAATTTACTGTTGCCGTAGATAATTCTTTTGAAACTATGCGGCTGAATGAATTCTTGTCCAGCAAATATGTCAATCTTTTTTATTCTCATAATTTCCAATCCTTTTTATACAGACATAAACATTTCCGCCCGGAACTAAAATTGGTATCTCATGCAGGCTGGGGCATCCTCGATAACCCGGATAGCCAGCATGATATAATGTATAAGATAATGAATAAAGGGTACTATGAATCTGGAATGGAAATAAATAATTTGCTCAAGTCAAGTATATTTCATTTGGGTATTGGGGGCTATTACCGTTACGGGCCCTATGCTTTTACTAAGCCTATTGATAATTTCGTATTTAAGTTTACTGTTTCCACTTCGCTTGAATAAGGTTACTTATGGCTAAAATCAAACAACCGGTAAAAAAAGGTTTCTTTCATTCCTATAAATTTCAATTGGGAATAATCACCTTACTAGTATTTGTACTTTATGCCCGGACTATTCGGTTTGAGTTTGTGAATATGGATGATACTACCCTCATCCTTGATAACTATAAATTTATTCACGATTTGGGTAACTTAAAGGCAGCGTTTATTAATGATGTTTTTTACAATCCACAACATTCCGGGGGAATAAAAGGCTACTACAGACCTTTAATGACTTTATCTTTTATGTTTGATTCCCAGTTTGGAGGGCAGTCACCGGGGTTTTATCACTTTATGAATATATTGTTTCATCTGGCTTGCTGTTTCTTGCTTTTCAGGTTTTTTCTATTGATGAGGTATCGTGCTGAAACAGCATTTTTCGGGACAATTTTATTTGCCGTGCATCCGGCTTTGTCGCAGGCTATTAGCTGGATACCGGGAAGAAATGATACCCTGCTTACCTTATTTATCCTGGCAAGCTTTATCTGTTTTATAAGGTATCTCGAAACAAATGATAAATTGAAATGGTGGCTTCATGTTTTGTTTTTTGCTTTAGCAATCTTCACAAAAGAATCAGCTGTTTTTCTGCCCTTAATTATTTTTCTGTATTATATTTTGCTGTATAAGCAGGAGATGTCAGGGGTAAAACATGGCTTCAAGGCCCGCGATTTACGTATTATGATATTGGGATATGTACTTGTTCTATTTCCCTGGTTTTTAATCAGACAGCATGTAATTTCACACACCTCTGCCGATTTAGCCTTTAGTAGCCTGGCAAAAAATTTTATAATAAACCTGCCGATTTGGTTCCAGGTAATACAAAAAATTATAGCTCCCTATAATTTGTCTATTATATCCATTGTTAAGGATACTAACTTTATAGTAAGTATTCTTTTAATAATCGTAATAATCTCTCTTCTTGTTTTCAGTAAACAGAAACGCGGGAATTATATTTTATTCGGATTTATATGGTTCAATGTTTTTTTGCTTCCTGCATTTGTTGTGCCAATTTTAACAGGGTTTGAGCATAGAGGGTATCTTCCTCTTATTGGATTTCTCATAATTATTTTTGAAATAGATTATCTTAAAAACTTAACCTATAAGAAGCCTGCTTCAATTGCATTTATTTCTATTATTGTGGGTGTTTTCGTACTCATTAATTTTAATCATACAAGCGCTTTTTCCAATCATATTTCATTTTGGGAAAAAGCTGCTACTAACTCTCCTAATTCTTCGCTGGCTAAATTAAATTATGGGTATGCTTTATGGGAGCAAGGGAAGGATGAAGAAGCCCTAAAAGTTTATAACGAAGGTTTAGCCATTAATCCGGAACAACCTATGATACATAATGATTTGGGGATACTCTATGGGCAGGAGGGGAAATTCGAGGATGCTGAAAAGGAATTTAAAGAAGAGAATAGAATAAACCCCAACTATAGTGCGGCTTATTATAACCTGGGGATATTGTATGAGAAGATGAGAAAAGAAGATGAAATGGTCGCAGCATGGAAACAGGCGCTGTCAATAGATACTAATAATTTTCAGGCTCGAAACGCCCTGAACGGTTACTACCAGAGGAAAGGGGGGATGCAATAATAAAGCAGAATTTATTTCAGCTTAGGATTTTGTTTGTGCCTTAGCTTATCACGCTTACCTTTCTTCTCGATATTTTTTAAAAATGCTTTTTCCAAATCAATACCAGTCTGGTTAGAAATGCAGATAAGCACAAATAATACATCTGCCAACTCTTCACTCAATACTTTTCCTTTGTCCGATTTTTTGAAAGATTGTTCCCCATAGGTTCTGGCAATTACCCGGGCAACTTCACCTACTTCTTCCGTGAGCATAGCCATATTCGTAAGTACGTTAAAATAACGCACTCCCTGGGTGTTTATCCATTTATCAACAAATTTTTGCGCTTCGGTAATTGTCATATAGTTTATTCTTTATTTTTTGAATCAATAATAATAGTTACGGGTCCATCATTCACAAGGCTCACTACCATGTGTGCGCCGAATTCTCCTGTTGCAACCGGCTTGCCCGATTCTTTCTGCAACATTTCAACAAATAAATTGAATAAGGGCAAAGCCTTTTCTGGTCGGGCTGCAAACATATAGGAGGGACGGTTACCTTTTTTAGTGTTGGCATGTAAGGTAAACTGGCTAATAACAAGTATTTCGCCATTCACATCTTTTAAGGAGAGATTCATTTTTCCTTCTGCATCATTAAAAATACGCAAGTTCACGATTTTGGCGCTAAGCCATTCAGCATCTTCTTCCGTATCCAATTCCCCAATGCCTGCAAGGATAAGCAGCCCATTGCCGCAACTTCCTTTCACAATATTGTCAACCGAAACACTTGCAGAAGATACCCTTTGTATAACAACCTTCATGATACTTTTTACCACTCTCCCCTATCCCCTCTCTACCAGTAGAGGGGGGAAGGAAAATAGATTTATGAGAACAAAGATAGTTGTTCGTGTCCTTTTCGCTTGAAAATACTGAAGTCGTAGGAAAATTGCGGAGGGGTACCCATAAATTTTTTCACTGATATTTTGAAAAGCTGCCGGATAGATTCTGCTATTTGACCTTCGCCTCTCATGCGTTTCCCATAGCGGGAATCATTCACCTGTCCCCCATGACAAGATTCAATATGGTGCCATACTTTCTCAGCCCGGTCAGGAAAGTTTTTATTGAGCCAGTCTTTAAAAATCACCCCTATTTGCCCATTAAGTCTCACAATGGTATAGCCGGCATGTTGTGCCCCGTTCCTTGCGGCATTTTCAATTACGGCGGGTACATCGTAACTGTTTATATGCGGAATAATAGGAGCCACCATTACTCCGCAGGGTATGCCATTCGAGGAAAGCTGATTCAATACTTTAAACCTGTTTTTATAAGTAACAGTGCGTGGTTCCAGTTTCATGCGCAAGTCTTCATTCACCGAAGTGATGGTAACCATTACATGTACTAAGCGGAGTTTCGCCATTTCAGTGAGTATGTCCAAATCGCGCAGTATGAGGGCATTTTTGGTAATCATGCTCACAGGATGACGATATTTAAGACATACTTCAAGCATAGCCCTCGTGATTTGCATTTTTTTTTCTATAGGCTGGTAGCAGTCTGTGTTACCTGAAAACATTATGGGTTCAGGTTCCCAGCTTGCTTTCTTAAAAAGTTCTTCCAATAATTGTGGAGCATTTTTCTTTACCAATATTTTTTGCTCAAATTCCATGCCTGCGCTGTATCCCCAGTATTCGTGCGAGTTTCGGGCATAACAGTACAGGCAGCCATGCTCACATCCCTGGTACGGATTCATGGAATAGCCGCCAATATCAGGGCTTTCAACTTTATTAACTATCGTTTTGGGAAATACTTCTATATACTGGGTATGTTTATTTTCCATCAGGGAATCTTCATCAATTCCCTCCCAGTGCTCCTGTACATAAGAAGTTTTCAAAAACCGGTTTGAGGGATTCACCTGTGCGCCTCTGCCGTCGAAATATTCTTTTGGCTTTGACGCGTTCATAATTTCATCATTCATAACTAACCTCCTCTCCTTCATTAAAAAGCATACTTAAATAACTTTCGTATCTGGAAACGGCTATTTCGCCATCATTGACTGCCTCCATAACAGCACAGCCAGGCTCATTAACGTGCATACAACTATTGAATTTACATTTATCCCGGTACAAATTCATTTCACGAAAATACTGGGAAAGTTCATATTTGCTTATCTCCGCTAATCCAAATTCCTGTATGCCTGGTGTATCTACTACAAAACCACCTCCGGGCAAGGGAACCATCTCGGAGAAAGTGGTTAGGTGCATTCCTTTTTTATGCGCTTTTGAAATGGTTCCTGTTTTACGGTTGATACCGGGAATAAGAAAATTAATGAGCGTTGTTTTACCTGTACCTGACATTCCGCAAAGAAGAGATACATTATTAATAAAAAGTTTCTTTATAGAAGAAATTTGTTTGTCATCCAACATGGATAAAGAATGGCAAGGATAACCTATTTTTGTATAGACTTCGATTCTCTCTTCCGCATCAGCTTTACTTTTTTCAGAATAAAGATCTGTTTTGTTGAAGATAAGATGTGCTTCTATACCATAAGCTTCGGCAGTAATAAGTATTCTGTCTGTAAAGCTATTTTGTGTTTTTGGATGAGTTATGGTAACCAACACAAATACCTTATCAATATTAGACGCAATTATTTGAAATTGCTTAGAAAGTTTTTTTGACCTGCGTATGATATAGTTTTTACGTGGTGCAACCGCGGCAATCACATACTCATTGGGTGCTGTTTCATCAATAGTAACCGTATCGCCTACCACAGCAGGGTTGGTAGTAGAAATGTTTTTCAATCTGATGTTTCCTTTTAATGTACAGCTAACTTTGACACCCTTTTCGGTAAGCACATCATATACCTGACCAAGTGATTTTAATACAATACCTTCCTGCATAGTTTATTATCCGCAACAAACGGTGTTGCTTATATACAAAGTTATGAATTGCCCTTAATAGAAAATACGGTTGTTGATAAATAGAAAAATAAGTTCACATAGAATGGAAAAGAAAAAATACGAAGACGACGCAATCAACTATGGCATATTTACAATTACTATAATGCCCGTTATGACAGAATATTTCTAATTCATCCTTTCCAAATCTCACCCTCCACCTGATCGTTTATAAATGTCAAAAGGCTAATCCTATTACCTTTCTTAAATTTACATTCTTTATCATTTTCTTTGTATATCCGTTCTCCATGTCAATGCAACAAGACCGTAAAATTACTCTTTGGAGTTTGAGGTAGAGGCTAACCTCTCACATAAGTTCACTGCCGAAGCCAACGCATCCTCATGGAAACCATACTTAAAGTAGCTGCCACAGAAATAAACAGGTCCTTTTTCATTCAGGGTGGGCAATTCAGGTTGGGCTCGAGCAGTGTGTATATCAAACAAAGGATGTTCATAGTCTATCACCTTTAGTATTTTTTTTGCGTCAATATTACCGGGGTCATTCAGGGAGACGAAATAATTTCTTTTATCTGATATTTTTTGCAGGCTGTTCATCCAATAAATAGTAGAGGCATAAGTTTTTCCATTTTTCTTTTCCACCATGTAATTCCACGACGACCAGGCTCTTTTTGTTTTAGGCATTACTGAGGCATCGATATGTAATACGGTAGTGTTTTTTTCGTAATGAAATTTGCATAACAAACTATTTTCTTCCATTGTAGGTTTATCTAATAAAGTCAAAGCTTCATCTCCATGACAAGCTAAAATTACTTTGTCATATTCTGCTTCTGTTCCATTTTTCATGCGGACAATAGCTTTATCATTTCTCCGGATCACTTTTACAACCGGATTGTTAAGTTGTATCCTGTCTTTAAAGGGCTTCATTATAATATCCCTGTATGTCCTGCTGCCATTGGATACAGTGTACCACTGGTGTTGAGTATTTAATCCAAGAAAACCATGATTGTAAAAAAAATGTATGAGAGTCTGGGCATGAAAATCGAGCATCTTATCCATAGGGGTTGACCACACGGCAGCACTCATGGGAATTAGATACTTTTCCAACATATCTTCTCCAAAACCTTTTTCGGCTACATATTCTTTTAACGAGTGGGAGGTATATTTCGGGTCATCCAAATCTTTAACAGATTCTTCATTGAAACGCCCTATTTGTTTCAGCATTTTTAAATGACGGATATTGAAAATATTTTTCCGTTGAGCAAATAGCCCGTTTAACCCCGACCCGCAGTATTCGAGGTTTCCCGGTTTATACTGCACACTAAATGACATAGAAGTCTTATAGGTCGGGACTTTCAACTCATCAAATAACTTAACAAGCAAAGGATAGGTAACATGATTGAAAACCATGAACCCGGTATCTATATTCACTTCTTCCCCATCTTCATCAATAGTGATGGTATTGGTATGTCCCCCGATATAATTATTTTTCTCGTAAAAGAAAATATCGTATTTCTTTTGCAAATAATGCCCGCAAGCCATGCCTGCTATACCGGTACCTATGATTGCGAGTTTCAAAAAGTATAGATTATATGTGGTGTAATGGAACGCAGATTACTTAAGATTTAGTATGATTTCTTTAGGCAGTTGGGCTTCCGTTAGTATCAGTTTTAATCATAAACAATCTGTGTTATCCGCGTTCCATTGTATTTCAATTCCAAAAATCCCAGCTTATCCCAAAACGTAGTGTCCCGTCAGGCATGGGATAATGTAAGGCATAGTAATAGTTGTAAGGCACGAAGCCTTCAGTAGAGTTTTCATATTTCACAAACATGCGGAATGTTTTTATACGGAAAGAAATAAAAGGGTCGATATATAAATAATTGCCCAATTTAGTTGAATTTTCTAAATAATACTGGTCTGTAATGGGCATATAGGCATACCCATAATAGGAGGTATTGAAATAAAAATCAGATCCGACCCGGAGCAATAGTGCATGATGGAACAGGTAACTTTCAAAATAAATAGAGTTCTCCGTCACTAATTGCGGAAATCGTAATGGAGCTGAGTTTGGCACAGATTGCACTTTTTCAGAAGTGTTCCAATGGAATTTATATAATTTAAAATCTTTTGTAATTCCTGCACTATATACCATAAATGAAGGTTGATATTGACGGGGCAAAGCGCTGGTGTCAAAATAAACCACGTTCGACATTTGGGATGCCTTAAGGGTTATGCCTAATTTCCATTTTTTGTCATAATAAGTAAGGGCAATGGATGAGGTAGTTGTATTTTGAAAATGATACATCCAATAAAGATTATTTCCCTGATACAATTCATAAATATAAGCTGGAACCTGGTTAGAATAGGAGCCCGAAACTTTAAGAAACCTGATTGAATCCATTTTAAAACCAACTTGCACAACTGACTGCTCATCACCCTGCTGGCTGCCATTAAAAATATATTGCCCCGAAGCGTCAAAAAGAATTTTACCACTGTCGAAAGCATTATAAAGACTGGCATGTGCAATAAAATTATTGTAAACGGTATCAGAATAATTGTACATGTAAGTAGGTTCATCCGGATTGATTAAACTTCTATATTCTCCTACAAAATTTCTATAATATAACCATTGGTCCCTTACCCCGGCTTCCCATCGTAGAAATTTGTTCCACCCTTTGCCCGAACCTATTGAAAGGTCATTATTAATTTCGATATATCGGAGGGAATCGTATGTTAATGTTGGAGATAGCGCAGTATGGAATACTTTTAAAGGATTGAAAAAAGTGGAATCAGCGGTATTGTTATCTGTAAAAACATTAGAATGCCCGGAAATTTTAAAGGAGTGTGAAAAGTAAAACAATGGATGCTCCCTATTGCTATCAGCGTTTTTAAATCCCAGAAAATAATATTGCTGCAGATGAAAAGACTGTTCAAATATTTCGGTGGTGGCATAACTAAGATTTACAGGTACTGTCTGCCTGTCACTGTAAAATTTACTTGCTAAATCACTGTCAGCCTCTATCCCTCCATTCTGTTGGAACTTATGCACACTATAAAGTAAATCAGCGAATACAAGATAGTCCCTTGTATGATAATTTAACGTGATAGTAAACTGGTTTAAGTTCGTACTTTGGTTTATATAGTTTCCTTCGGAACGTATCCTCTTAAAACCCAAAGCAATATTTAAATTCTTCCCAAAATTCTGGGCGTGGGTAAACTGAAAAAACTGGTGAATCTGCGGGTCTGAAACATAGTAAAATTGGGTATAAGGGGCCCGGGTATCAAAATACCTTATCGAAGAATCGTTGTAAAAATAATTATCAACGTAGTTTTTACCATAGTAAAACCCAAGGGGCTGTAAATCTTGATTGAAAACCACCGGAACAGAAGGAAGCCCGGTATTGCCGAGGGTATAATGGGTTATATAAGTCTCGAAATTTGTGAGCGTGGTGTCTGTAGTATGCATATTCTGCCAACCATTCTGAGCCCAGATATTATCAGGCGCAAACATAGATTCGGTGAAAGAATAACTGATGGGGCGCTTAAATTTTGATTTTGCCGTATCGCTTTTATCTGCCAGTGCGGGCGTAAATATAAATAACAACAGAGCACTGAAAATTACATATAAACTGGCTTTCATCAATGGGAAAAGAAGAATTGGATAGAGTTCTCAAAAGTATAAAACTCTTTACTGGCATTTATGTAAAGGTACAATGTAAAACTACGTAAATATAAATTTAACGAAATTTAACAGCAAAATAAGTTCTAAACATCCTCTCTGTCAGCACACTAAAAATATTATCATACGGGTAATATACATAAAGGGAAAATATTTTCATAATTACACTGCATCTCTTGTTTACGAAGAAAATATTATATTTACCCTGAAAATAAAATAGCTACGTTAATGGGCAGAAAGGTTAAAGAAAATGAATTAACAGATTACCTGAAGAAGTTTTTCGGGTTTTCAAAGTTTAAAGACCGGCAGGAAGAGATAATAGAAAATGTGCTGGAAGGCAAGGATACCTTTGTTATTATGCCAACCGGCGGAGGTAAATCATTATGCTACCAAATGCCTGCGCTATTGAGCGATGGAGTTGCAATAGTGGTATCTCCACTTATAGCCCTCATGAAAAACCAGGTTGATATTTTACGCACCTTTGGAACGAAAAATGAAATTGCCCACTTCCTTAACTCATCCCTCTCAAAGCCCCAGATAAATAAGGTAAAAGAAGAGGTTATCAGTGGTGCCACCAAGTTGCTTTACGTTGCCCCTGAGTCACTTTCCAAAGAGGCTAATGTTGCATTCTTCAAAAAAGTGAAAGTATCTTTTTTTGCTATTGATGAGGTGCATTGTATCTCCGAATGGGGTCATGACTTCAGACCGGAATATCGCCGTCTGCGTCCGCTTATAGAACAGATAGGAAGGGTGCCTATAATTGCACTGACAGCTACTGCTACACCTAAAGTGCAGGAGGATATTTTAAAGAACCTTGAAATCCAGGGCGCCAAAGTATTCAAATCATCGTTCAACCGGGCTAACCTGTATTACGAGGTTCGCCCTAAGGTAAATACCGTAAAAGAAGTTATCAAGTTCGTCCGCCAGCACACAGGTAAATCGGGCATAATTTATTGCCTCAGCCGAAAAAAAGTAGAGGAAATTGCATCTACCCTCCAGGTAAATGGCATTAAAGCATTGCCCTACCATGCCGGGATGGATAAACCTACCCGCGACCAGACACAGGATAAATTTTTAATGGAAGAAGTAGATGTGATGGTTGCTACCATAGCCTTTGGTATGGGTATAGATAAACCCGACATTCGCTATGTGATACATTATGACATTCCTAAAAGCCTTGAAAGCTATTACCAGGAAACCGGAAGATCAGGGCGTGACGGGGGGGAGGGTAAATGTATTACCTTTTATAGCTACGATGATGTAAGGAAATTAGAAAAATTTTTAAAAGATAAGCCGGTTGCGGAACAGGAAATTGGCCGGCAACTTATACAGGAAACGATTGCTTTTGCAGAGAGTTCAGTATGCAGGCGAAAGATGCTATTGCACTATTTTGGTGAGAAATATGAAGAAACAAATTGCGGCGCTTGTGATAACTGCCTTCATCCTAAAACCAAATTTGAAGGAAAAGATGATCTCGAACTATTGCTTGATGTAATAGTTGAAACGAAAGAAAAATTCAAGGCGAAGCATATCGTTGATATACTTATTGGAAACTTAAGTTCCACTGTGAAATCATATAAACATGACCAGTTAGAATCATACGGGCAAGGAAATGATGACGGAAAAGAAGAGAAATTTTGGAATGCTATTGTTCGCCAGGCTTTGGTATTGGACTTTATTATAAAGGATATTGAAAGTTATGGAGTACTGAAAATGAGTCAAAAGGGAAAAGACTTTTTGAAAAAACCATATTCCATAATGCTCACGAAAGACCATGATTATAGCGGCGATGCAGAAGATGACGAAGAAGATATAGTGATGGCTGGCGGACAAAAAGGTGGCAGTGCCCTCGACTCTACCATGTATTCCTTATTAAAAGACCTTGTTAAAGCCACAGCTACTAAGCTAAATCTGCCTCCTTTTGTGGTTTTTCAGGAAACATCATTAGAGGAGATGGCTACCCATTACCCCATTACGTTGGATGAACTTTCTAAAATTACAGGTGTAGGGGTAAACAAGGCTGACAAATTCGGCAAACCATTTGTGGAACTGATTGCCAAGTACGTTGAGGAAAATGAGATTGAACGACCTCAGGATATAATTGTGAAATCGGTAGTGAACAAATCGGGCTTAAAGGTTTATATCATACAGAGTATTGACCGCAAAGTAAATTTGGAAGGGATGGCAAGAGCTAAAGGACTGACCTTACCTACATTGCTTGATGAAATTGAGAGTATTGTATCTTCCGGCACTAAGGTTGACATTGGTTATTTTGTAAATGAAATGCTTGACCGTGAAAGACAGGAAGAAGTATATGATTATTTCCGTGAATCACAGTCTGACTCATTGGAGGATGCCTTGAAAGAATTAGGCGAAAACGAGTATACTGAAACTGATTTGCGCCTGATGCGTATCAAGTTCATTGCGGAAATGGGACACTAAAAGTATCAGGCGAAGATACCTTAGAGTATTTTTGGAATTTTTTTTACAAAAGAGAGAACTTCAATGCCATGTGAAAAAAGCTTAGGCAAGTTTTCTGAATGTATTTGCTGACGTAGCGATTTTTGTCATTTAGTAGTGGTTGCTTCCAATTGTAGCTTTACGCCCAGAACTTGAATAGTTTTGCTTGTTTTTCTACACAAACCTTAAATCCCTCCTACTGAGTCTTAATCTATCCAATGAAATCCCTTAGTTATTTTGGTATAACCTCAGCCAACACCTGTTTATTTACAGTTACAGGATATTTTGCTTTCAGCTCTTTCAGCCATTGGTCCATCAGGTAATTTTGATAATCAGTTGTAATCAGTCCTCTTGCTTCATCTAATGACTTGGGCTGGGGAGGCAGAATTTCTCTCACATTCACAAATACTACTTTGTTATCTTTATCCATATTTTCCGACATTCCCTTTCTCCAATTAGCATCTATCAAAGGATTATCATTCTTTACAAATTTATTGCTCGTTATGGCGAGTGGTTTTGTAGAGCCTACGTTAATGGTACTAAGGATTTCTTTATCGGTCTTACCTTGATTTATCAATCCCCTCACAAGGGCTGCCACATCTTTTGTTGAGCAGGTATAAATGGAAGCATCACAACGTTCAGTCCAGTTGTAATTTGCTTTATGTGCTGCATAAAAAGTTTTTAAGCCCATGGTGTCCTTTAATGCTTTTGACCATACCATTTGGTCAGTAATATCAAAAAGTAATATGCCGTCCTTATATTGGGTAATCATTTCGGCAAATTTCGGATCTTCCTTCTCAAGGTGATCATTTTTATACTGTAATGCTTCCTGGTTCACGTATTTTGGGTAAAGCATATTGGTAGCATATTCACCACCTTTGGGTTCGCCTTTGGTTTCATTTTTAGCCGCAAACCTCCCAAAATCTTCAAGGGTATAATTTTTATCTCCAATAGTGAATAATACAGTCTTATGTCCCTTGGCATTATCAGCCGACCATCTGCCTTTATAAAAGGAATCATCTACCAGGCTGGCAAATTCTTTTTTAGCTTCAGGATATTCTTTAAACCCATATTTCTTTTTTATTCCGGCCACCTCAGCATCCACTGCCAATTGTGAACGGCCATCTTTCATCACCCTGGTTGTTAAAGCATCTTTTATAGAATCAAAGGGCTGAATGGGCTTTTTGCCTTCTAATTTAATAATATGCCAACCATAGGATGTTTTTATCGGTCCGGTAATATCGCCTACATTTTGTAAGCTGAAAGCTGCTTTTTCAAATTCCGGAACCTTTCCCATTCTGCCCACTCCAAACCAGGGTAGCATTCCACCATGGCGGGCTGAACTCTGGTCTTGGGAATATTTTTTAGCGAGGTCAGAAAAATCTTGCCCTTCTTTAGCCAATTGGAAAATAGAGTCCGCTTTTGCTTTGGTTTTCAAGGAATCTCCGGCATTCATTTTTGGGTTAGTACGTAGCATAATGTGGGCTACTTCAATTTGACCTACATCGGCTCTTTTATCCAGAACTTTAATAATGTGGTATCCAAATTGGGTACGCACGGGTTTTGATATATCACCCGTCTTGGTATTGAACGCCACTGTTTCAAAGGGATAAACCATTCCAAGCCCGGTAAAATAACCCAAATCGCCTCCTTTGCCTTTTGAATAGGTGTCATCGGAATATTTCATGGCGGCACTCTCAAAAGACGTATCACCTTTTATAATCATTTCCCGTATTTTCGTTATCATTTTGTAGGCGGCCAGTGTATCAGCCGGTGAAGCGTCAGGAGCTACCTTAATAAGGATATGTTCTGCCCTCACGTCCCATTTGGATCTTTCGTAGGCTTCTTTCACCAATTGATTTTCAACCAGCGTATCTTTAAGTTTTGGCTCTACTAACTTATCACGGTATTCGTTCATTTCTTGTTTAAAGGAAGGAGTAGTGTCAAGTCTTGCATCAAGGGCTGCATTTACTTTAAGCCTGAATTCTATGAATAACTGCAGATAATTATCGAGCGCAGTAGGGTTCTTCAGCGAGTCTTTAGAAAGGTTGTTAAAATACATGGCTTTAAATTCACTTAGCGATACCGGTTTATCACCCACAGTCATAAGGGTTTTAGAATCATTAGACTGGGCATTAGATAGTAAGGTGAACGTTGAAAACAGAGAGGCGATCAGAAGGGTGCGTTTTATCATAAGTTGAATAAATTATACTTAATGTTTAGCAAAAATGGAGCGCAAAAGTAATAATTTTCGTGAATTGGGATAGTAAAATCAGAAGCGATTTAATAGTTGAGGCCTTTAAATTATTTATTTTAATGCATATTCTAAAGTTAGAAGAAAGTAAAATATAATAACTTAGCTGGCTTTAAAGCTTCACTACGCTAAGAAACCAATAGAACTTTATGGGTAAATTAAAATTGAATAGGGCAATTGCCTTTATTGACCTTGAAACTACCGGTACAAATATTGGTACGGACAGGATTGTTGAAATTTCCATTCTTAAACTGATGCCTGACGATATTACCCATATTGAAACATTCCGTGTAAACCCTACCATTGCTATTCCGGTGGAATCTACTGCCATACATGGTATTACGGACAGCGATGTAAAAGATAACCCCACATTTAAGCAACTGGCACCCGTCTTATTAAAAATATTGGAACAATGCGATTTAGCGGGCTATAATTCCAATAAATTTGACATTCCTTTATTGGTAGAAGAATTTTTAAGGGCTGAGGTAGATTTTGATTTTGAAAACCGCAAGTTTATTGATGTTCAAAATATTTTCCATAAAATGGAGCAACGGACGCTCGCTGCCGCCTATAAGTTTTATTGCCATAAGGAACTTACGGGAGCACATGGAGCGGAGGCCGATGTGAAAGCTACCTTTGAAGTATTACAAGCTCAGTTAAAGATGTATGACAGCCTGGAAGGGAATGTGGCATATCTGCATAAATTTAGTTCAGCCAATGATGTTGTTGACCTTGCAGGACGAATTGTAAGGGATAAAAGAGGAGTAGAAGTATTTAATTTTGGAAAACATAAGGGTAAACCTGTATTGGAAATATTTAAAAGTGAGCCTTCTTATTATAACTGGATGATGGATGGAGATTTCCCTCTATCCACGAAAAGAGTGATAACCAAATTGAGGTTAAAGGCTTTTAACAAGCAGTGAGGGATTTCATTTCATAACATATTTCAAAATAAATGGCAAGGTTTTGTGGTATATAAGTGGCTGGTTGCCTTTCTTTCTCAACTATTTCAATCGCCTTTCTTTGAAAAGCTTAAATAGTTGGTATATTGATACCAAGAGCCAGAAAATAAAAATAGCTACAGAAGTTTTGAAGATAAATAATGCCAGGTAATGTTTACTGTTATCTATTTTAAATGTGCCACCATAATAGATCCCAAAGTGACTTTTTTCTCCTAAATATTCTTTAAATAAATCTTTAAAGCTCATATTATTATTAATATCCGGATTGATGCAATAAAACTGGGTAGTAGGCTTGAAATACACTATTTCAGAATTATTAACTCTGCAATATGGAACGGTATCAAGATGATTCAATGAATCTACAATCACGGATCGTATTCCTGATATAAGGCCGGAAGAATTATTATTTAAAAGATCGATTGTGTTTAACACTTCCATTTTGTCGGTCAGTTCTAAAATTTTTTTATAGGTTAAGTCAACAACAGCCCATCTGTTCTGTTCCTTTACATAACTTTCGTTTAGCACATGTCCTGAATTTCCAATTCCATTTATCCATCCTGCAATACCTATTCTCCTGGTAGGGATGCCTGCACAATTGGCAAACAAAAAATAGATGTCGCTGTAATCTGCGCAATCTACATGGTCTTTTCTGCCACAAGCCAGTTGGTATTGCCGTAAAGGAGTCAATGATTTTATTGAATCAGAGGGAGTTCCGGTTACGGGTCGCAGCTTATTTTCAAGGTATGTGCCGATTTTAATTATTGTTTTTAATGTAGTAGTGGTATCGCCTATACCTATGCTATCCCGAAGGATTTTCTTTGTTTCATTTATTTCTTGTTCTGAAATATTGTCAGGCAGTTTAGTCCATGTAGATAGGGGATAGAGCATATTTTCTATCATAGGCAAACTGCAAAAGGAAATAAAAGTGTATGCGTCACGGAAATGACATTCGATCTGTATTACTATTGAATCAGGGCAAGATTTCCCTGTAGTATATATTACGTACCTATGTTTTCCATTATATAATTTTAGGGTTGGGGTTTTTTGAGATTTCTCAATGAAGCTACCATTTGTATCTTTTATTTTCCAGTCGGAGATAGGTTGGGTTGGGGCTACATCTATCCTCAAAGAGTCATTTGACAGGCTTTCAAGATTTTGAATATGGATTTTTTCTTCGGGAAAATAGAACTCATTATAGTTAACTGCCTGGGTGTACATATATCCACCGTCATATCGGTGAATATATAAATACCGATTGACGAGGAAAAGGCAAATAACTATCAATGTGAGGAAGGGAAAAAAATTAAAGATGTTTATTCTACCTTCTTTCTTTGAGTTCATTGCATTCTTATTTATTTTCAAAAGTAAGAAGTTTAGTAAAAACAGGCGATAAGAATTAGTAAGGCAGCCCCAAAAATTGGGATAATTACTATGATATTTGAGCTTTTTGCTGCCAGAAGGGATAAATTTTTACCGTATGGCATTAAAATTAAATTGTAAATAGTAAATTCGCACCCCAATTCAAAATAGGGGGCCCATAGCTCAGACGGTTAGAGCAGCGGACTCATAATCCGTTGGCCGCAGGTTCAAGTCCTGCTGGGCCCACAGATAAAGAAGCACTTAAGGAATGGTAGGTGCTTTTTTATTGCTCGGTGTGCAGTAATTATTGATTTATGGCCCAATGCTCTACTAGCTTACCTATTGCGAAATAGTATTTTCGTAATTAAGTGGCTTTTCTAAAATATTATGCAAGATACCCAAAAATATAATCATACATTTGAACTGTTTTAAATTAAGGGCGCAGTTAAGACCCATACGCATGTAATTAAGAATGAAATATTAAACAATAAATAAAAATAACCATGAAACAGCTTCTGAAAAAAAATATAAAAAGGAAAAAACGCATTGCCAAAAGGGAAGAGAAGAAGAAAATGATAAAGCTTCAATCAAAAAAGACTAAAGCATAATCATATTGCCAGTATAATTTGGCACTGAAAACCCTTGTGTTGCTGATTCAATTTCAGTTCGTATTACAACATAATAAAGCACTCACAAGTTTCGTAGGTGTTTTTTATTGTACAATATTTTCCGCCCCCATATTAGTAAGGTTTTCTATCCCCTTATATTTTCTAATTTCTTCTGGGGGAAATTCAATGAATTCCATTTTATCTTTGGTTTTTACGTGTATGGAGTAGATTATACGAGTCATAGGTAAATATTGTTTTTATTGCGGGCTGGGGACCAGCCCAATCAAAGGACCATATTCCCTTAAGAATATTGCCTATTATTTTCCCGATTTCTAATGAATAAACCTACTCGATTAGTAAGATTATTGGTGTGAGGTCTCGGTGTGCAGAATTTTGGTCAAAATATAGGTTTTTCCAAATTTTTGCAGAAATTATCCTTAGGACTCATGGGATTTGCAGCCAAACGGACCACTCATAATCCGTTGGCCGCAGGCTCAAGTCCTGCTGGATCCACTTCAAATAAGTTTTTTTTAGTATTGCTGTTCCTTATTGGATCGAACTATATACAGCTTCCCTACGTTCTTTCGGTTCAGGATATATGCTTGAACCCAATTTCAAATACGGGTTCTTCTGCCCGTACTCTATATATGACTTACATATTTCTGCTATTTTTCCTGCGGAGGTTCCTTTATTTTGGAGCGGTGCTAGTTTTTTAAGCTCTTCAACATCAAAATAAGAATGCACTTCTTTTGCTAAACCAAGACCCACATAACTTAATGTAGAATATTGGGTAATCAATACATCGCAATTAGCTATCATGTGATTGGCATTACCATCAGAAAATATCAGTGTATCCTCGGGGGTATATTTTTTAATTTCACTTACAGCCCTTTCTTTCCATTCATTGGGATGCAGCTTAAAAATCAGTCGCCTGCCTGTAGCAATATCCACACAGTTTTTTATAAATTTTTTCCGGTTATCAAACCCATATAACTCCCGGATATCCGAAGTGGCAGCAAGTACATAATTCATATACGGGAAATCATTATTCAAAAAGGAATGAAGGTTATCAAAATTGGGCATACCCGTAACAATAATTTTTGATTCATCTGTTCCTGAAGCAGCAAATTTTTCTTTATAGCCTTGGGATGCCACGCAGTAAATATCGCAAAGATTAGAGGAGCCGTTAAGCGCAGTACTCAAGGCATAATAGCCCGGCAACCCCACGGACTGAACAATTTTACTCCACATGTTCATAGGGTCAGTCATTCCTTCCTGTATAAAAATGGTCTTGATATTTCTGAATTTTTTTGGGAAAACTATATCGCTGCACATTACTACAAGGTCATATATATTACCTCGCGTTTCACCCCGGTAATCACCTTTAAGCCCCTGTTCTGTATAATATTTTTCAGCCTTTTCCCGGAAAGTATCAGATATTATTACACTCTCAACCAGCCCGGTTTTCATCAAAAGATTAACCGTTTTACTGTCGTCGAATATCTGGCTGAAATAGCAATCGTAATCGGAGATGAGATGCGATGCAATTTTATGCATCTGTATTATTTGGTTCAGGGAGCCGGTGAGGAAAAGGATTTTTTTTCTTTGTGGCATGAACTGAGTTAAGATTAAATTAATTTATAGTGCAAAGAAATAAATACAACTTTGCCTGATAGTTACCTGAAAATAAATTTACTGTAAAGAAGGTGTTACTATAATTTAACCTTAAAATTAAGGACATTAAAACTGGAATATCCCTGCAACAGCAAAATGGTCAGATAAGTCCTGAAAATTCAAATGCCATTGCTTGCGAAACCGGTTGATAAACATTCTTGCATCCAGCTTTCGGTGGTCATTGCATGTGTATAGAAAATAGTCTATAAGCTGTGGTTTATCTTTCTCCCCTTTAATAAGGTCATTTGTTGTATGGTCATAAGAAAATGAATGTTCCCCGTCTAATGCAAATTGTTTTGCCTGGAGAGTGTTAAGCATTTGCTCATAGTTTTCTGATTCGTGATGGATGGTATTAAAATCTCCTGCCAAAAGTTGAGGTACACCTTCTTCTGCATAAGGTTCAAGTAACTCTTTACGAATCTGTTCACATTGGAGCTGTCTTATTTTCTGTGAATTTTTTCCCCCGAAATCAGATTGTAAGTGGGTACCCATAAGTTGAAAGGGGAATCCGTTTTTTTCTGACTGTATTAATATAGCCCCTTTGCAGGCGAGCGAATCGGGTCCTTTACCATTTATGAA
This sequence comes from uncultured Bacteroidota bacterium, assembly GCA_963767125.1. Classification (GTDB taxonomy): domain Bacteria; phylum Bacteroidota; class Bacteroidia; order JABEUT01; family JABEUT01; genus JABEUT01. Next base: position 181,679 of record CAVYDB010000002.1, read on the forward strand.
ATAAATATTTCTAATAATCATAAATGGTATTTTACTCAACACCCATATCCCGGAGTTTGTTTTCCAAAAGATATTTTTAGGCGGGTCGCCTGATTCATGGGGGAAGTAAGATGATAATCCTTCCCTGATAATTCCCCTTGCACTGGTATCAAAAGCTTCCTGGAAAACGATAATATCCGCCTCCTCATCTTTTAAAACATTTACAATTTCAGATGCTCTTTTTAATTGCCCTGACCGCATGGCAAAACGTGGAAGCATAAAGATGTTCCACGAAATTATTTTCAGGCTGTTTCCCTCGCTGGCGAGGGTTGAAATTTGGGGCGACGAGTTCTCTGGTAGGGGATTTGGGTAAGAAGAAAAGCTTGGAGGAGCTACCTGTTTTTGCATTTCGTCTATTTTATTTTTAGACGGGGCAAAGGTCTGGCTTATGTCTTACGTGAATATTACAGTAGCTTTACTAAATTAACAAATTTCCGGTATTTTTAGTTTAAGTTCATAAAGTTCGACATATTTTTAAACTCTATTGTCCTAACCAGAGCCTGATTCCGACCTTTACTGTATGGTTCAATAAATACTTATCACCCGGGCTGTCTCCTCCCGTAACAATTGGTTTATGCCGAAACCTTTTTTTAAGAATATTCACTTTCCCTTTTCCATAAGGAAATTCTTTTGTACCCCTTTGAATAATGCCTTTACTATCCACTGCAACCTCCGCTCCTATGATATTAGAATAAGGTATTCCAAAATATTTTTTGCAAACCATGCGGGCTGAAACCTCGTTACTTGCTGTAACAACATAAATAGCTATTCCTTTTTTCTCCAGTATCTCCGCTATCTTTTTCATTAGCTGATTTGGCTTGGGAACAGGTATTTTAAAACCTTCCACAGAGATATTTTTATTTTTTGTGCCGATAACTTCCATAGTTGCTTCTTCCAATGAGCGCACCGGAAGCCCCTGCATTATATTAATAATATGTTTGTATGCTTTTAATTTATTTTTCTCTATAAGGCTTTGATAATCTTTCCACCCAAAATTTTTAATCAGCTTTTTCTTTACTAATAAGGCAAACACAGCTTCTCCAATATCTCCAATCAATAAGGTATTATCCATGTCGAGGGCTGCATAGGAATTATCTTCTACCTGTAATGAATCTATAGCCTTGATAATTTCCGGAGAAATTTCGTGTTCAGAATATCTTATATGAAAGAGGGCAGACATATAGTTGAAAATGATGCAGCCAAAATTAGCGGTAAAATCAAGTTGAAACTCCCCGAGGAGTTAAGATAACCTATAATTAAAGCATTTGTACATTTGCGCTCCCTCAAAATAATCCAAATGAATTCAACAGTTTCAAAAAATATTAATACTATCATTTTTGACCTCGGCGGAGTGTTATTTGATATTGATTATTCATTCACTCAAAAAGCTTTTGGGGAATTGGGTTCTACAACTAATTTCGATGCCGTTTATTCACAGCAAAAGCAAGCCGGTATTTTTGATGAATTTGAAAAAGGACACATTTCACCTGCCCAATTCAGGGAAGGGTTGAAGAAATGGTTACCGTCAACAATTACAGACAAGCAAATTGATAATGCCTGGAATGCTTTATTGATCGGCTTTCCACACGCTAAAATTGAACTCCTGAATAAAGTAAAAAGAAATTACAAAATATTCCTGCTAAGTAACACCAACGAAATTCATTTGCCCGAAGTATTAAAAATGATGGATGAAACCCATGCTCCCGGGGTGTTGGGCAACTTATTTATCAAGGAATATTATTCATGCCGTATGGGGTTGCGAAAACCCGATAAGGAAATTTATGAAAAAGTTTGTATGGAGAATTCCTTAGAACCATCCGCTACTTTGTTTATTGATGATTCCATACAAAATATAGAAGGGGCAAAATTGTTTGGGCTGCAAACTCTTCACTACACCCCTATTATAAACCTCGAAGAATACTTGGGAGTTTAGGAAAAGTACATGTTGATAGTTTGAATGACCACGAAGGAAATGGTTGCGCCTTCCCCATCTGGGGAAGGTAAGCCCGCCCGTACCGAATGGTACATTCGGGCGGGAGTTAGGGTCTTATTTCCTGGCAAAGTTCCACTAACACCCCATTGGCACTTTTAGGATGTATAAAACATATCAGCTTATTATCAGCTCCACGCTTGGGTGTATCAGATAATAATGTAAACCCGAGGTTTCTCAGGTTTTCCATTTCTGCAACGATATCATCTACCTCAAAAGCTATATGATGCAGCCCCTCCCCTTTCTTATCAATAAATTTTGAGATAGCGCTGTCGGGCGATTGGGCTTCCAGTAATTCTACTTTACTATCTCCTGTTTTAAAAAATGATGTGGTTACCATTTCCGATTCTACTTTCTCACTTTTATAAGCACCAAAGCCAAGAAGCTTAGTATATAATTCATTCGCCTGCTCAATGTTTTTTACTGCAATGCCAATATGTTCTATTTTCTTAATCATACGAGAATTTATTTTTTCAGTAAATAATTTTCTGCTTCCTTTACCCAATCACTATCAGGGTTCAGGCGAACATTGGGTGGAATACCAATCCCATCTATTCCTTTATGCAAAGCTACCCTCCGTGAAAGTGTTACCGGGTAATAAAGAGTAGCAGGCATGGAAGGGAAATCAACCGGGCGGATATTGGAATAATCTAATACCCCCGCAGAATTTTCACCCATCAAAACAACTTTTTTACATTCCTTGGCATACAACAAAAATTCTTCGGTAGTGCTTCCGCAATTTTGATTAATAAGAATTGCCACCTTTTCTGGATATCTCAGTACTGAATCTTCTGTTATAGTGTCATCGGAGTTTGAAGTTGTGAATTGATTTGGATGAGCCTTCATACGTGCTATTACCGTGTCTATTTCCTTCTTCACATCTCCGGGGAGGTTAGGGTTATCTTTCAAAAGTCTTTCTACAGCTTTCGTATTGTCGGGTGTAGAATATACATCCGTACCAATATCCAATACCGGATTAGTATATAAAATAGGTACAAGAGGTGAATATGAGTAATCACTGCCTCCACCATTACTACGTAAATCAAGTATCATAAATTTATGATTTTTAATTTGAGTCATGTTCGCTTTAATAATAGAATCAATTGCACGAGCATAAGACACATCAAAGGAATGGATTCTCAGATAAGATATATCCCCATCCAGGTTTTTAAATACGGTGTTGGGCTTATTGTCTTCGCTGGAAATATTCTTACTTATTTCCGGTTCCGTTTTTACAGGAGGGATAATTTTTTCCCATCCTTCGTATAACTTATGTGCTCTATTAAGTTTAAATGGAAGTGGACCGATAGCAATTCTCACGGAATGATTACGCATATACATAAGCATACTGTAAGTAGTGTCTGATAGCTGTTTCAGCTCTATTTTTATCTCCCCCTTATGCCAGAATTTTGTTTTAGAATTCAGAATTATTCCTGCATAATCTCTGAAGGCATTTTTATTTTTGACAATTGCAATAGTGTAGGTAGAGTCAAAAGACCTGTAAATCCCTTCAACATCTTTTTCATTATTTATGATAAGACCATTCACAAATACACTACTGTCAAAAAACATAGTTTCTGCCATATTGTTTAATCTCCTGACTATAGCAGTATCATTTTCAGCTTCGGGTGGAAGATTATTGCCTTGGTCAGACTTAATTTGTAAATGCCCATCTTTAAAAAAATCTAGCCATTTGAGTATATAGTATTCACAATAGGCAGGCTTTATAGCTTGCTTAATTAATGGCTCATATTTACTCAGATTGGCATTGTATTCGCTCTGAGTTTGAATGTTTACTTTGGCTTTGAAACCAGGATAGTTATTTTCGATATAGCTTTTCAGCCACTGGAAATTTGAATCGCAATTGCATGTTTGGGCATAAACTGACCCGTAGTAAATAAAGAACAGAAGAACGACAATTCTTTTCATATCCCTGTACAGTATAAGTAAATTGCAAACATATCTTATTAATTGGGATTTCATTAGTTAACGCCATAGTCATTTCTATAAAAACTCTCCTTTTTGCTTGTTTATTCAAAAACTTTATACATTTGCATCAACGGCAAAGGTTTTTTAAGGGTATTTCTATCCATTTCAAAACTACCGTTGAGATAATGAAAATGCAAGTAAAATCAGGGTTCTCTATATATGTCCGTGCGATAGCATTTGTTATGCTGATTGCTATGTTTCATTATGTAGCAGGCTACAGGCTTATGTATTCTTTAGGTATTCTTTATTCAAAAGAAGAGGCAAAAGAGTGCATGGCTGAAAAAAATAGCAATATTCAAAAGCTTACCCTTTCAACTTCAGAGTATAAGTCATTACAATGGAGTGAGGAGAACAAAGAGTTTTCATTGAATAATGAAATGTATGATGTTAAAAGCATTCAAAAATCCGGAGATACATATATTATAACAGTATATACAGACGACAAAGAAACGGATTGGGTAACTTCGTTCCATACCTTCGAGAAGGAATTATTCCATCCTGACCAATCTGCCAAAGGAACTAAATCTGCTGAAGATGTGCTATCATCTTTCCAAAAAGATTTTACTCCTCAAACTGAATTGAAGATACATAATGTAGCATTTACCAGGCTATTTCAGCCTATTGTTGCTGTTTATCAGCATCCCCTGCAAGTTACCCATACTATCTGGCATCCGCCTGTCAACTGCTAATCTCTCCCCTTTAGGGGATAGATTAATGCCTCTTTCGTTTTAAAAAGCGTTTGTAGCATATGCATGTTTCTATTGATTACTTCAATAGGCATAAACTTCTTAACCAAAACAATCAAAAACCATGAAACACTTAAAACTACTCTCCCTTGCTATTATCCTGTTATCTTGCCGGATTGGACTCGCACAAAGTCCGCCAGCCGCACCAAGTACGCCAAGCGCTATACCGGATGTACCTAATGTACTGACAGGAAAAATATCCGATTCTTCCACAAAAGCTACTTTACCGGGAGCGGTGGTATATCTTCCTGACTTGAAAGTTGCTGCACAAGCTGGATCGGATGGAAGCTACACACTTAGTAATATTCCAAAAGGAACTTTTGTGGTGGAAGTGCATATTTTGGGTTACCAGGTAATTTCTGAGCAGGTTAAAATTGAAGGAAGCGTAACGAAAAATTTCATGTTGGTCCCCTCCGAATTCCAGGAGGACGAAGTAGTAATTACTGGAAATTCAAGAGCCACGGAGGAACAACACAATCCTCAACCTACTACGGATGTAACAAATGAATATTTAAACCAACACTCATCAACCAACGTAATTGATGCTATTGCTACCGCTCCCGGGGTTTCTGCTATTACCGATGGACAAAGTATAAGTAAGCCCATTATAAGAGGATTAGGGTACAACCGTGTACTTACGATAAATGATGGAGTGGAACAAGTTGATCAGCCTTGGTTTGATGAATTTGGTATTGAAGCCGACCCCGATGCTGTGGACAGGTATGAAATACTTAGAGGACCCGGCTCGCTTGCTTATGGTTCCGATGCTATTTCAGGAGTAGTGAACCTGATACCGGAAGAACCTCTGCCTGCCGGACATACCGAAGGCAGAGTATTATTTAATTACCAGACCAATAATGGATTGATAAATAATATGTTTGAGCTCAGAGGAACATCTATGGGAGGGGTCTCCTGGAGCCTTAGGGCTGATAATACTGTGGCACATGCTTACCAGGACCCTTATGATGGCTATGTGTTGAATTCCCAATTCAGTAATTTTAATGCAGATGGAACAATCGGCATACATAAAAAATGGGGATATACGCAACTCCATTTAAGCTCTTTTTACATGAACACCGGAATTGTGGACGGAACAAGAGATTCAGCAGGTAACCAGCTAATGCCGGTATATTATACCGGTATTACCCCCACTCCTCCCTTCCCATTTGCTTACGTGGAACCCAATCAGCAAGACATGAAAACATATACTCCTTTTGTTATTTACCAATACATTCACCACTACATGGCAATTTGGGACAATAGCATTGCAGTGGGAAGCGGTCAAATTAAAGCTACCTTCTCTTACCAAAGAAACCAACGGGAGGAAATGAATGACCCGACACAGCCCAATCTTCCCATTATTTATTATAATTCCAATGGAGTTACTTATGATGCACGTTATGTGGCTCCGCAAATTGGAGGATTTAATTTTTCTGCCGGGGCGAATGGAGTTTATCAAAGTTCTCAAAGTCTTGGTCTTGTTCAGTTGATACCGAATTATAATTATACTCAAATAGGAGGGTTTGCCATTGCAAGTGAAAAAATTGGCAAGCTCAATTTGAGCGGGGGATTACGGTATGATACGCGTACATTTACAGGAGGAGAACACTGGGTTTCTACAGATACCCTTACTCCACAAGTGCCGGTGGCACCCAATTCCCCTAATTCATTTGAAGAATTTCATCCTTTTACAACTACCTTTAGCGGTATGTCTGGTAGCATTGGCGCAACCTATGATATAACTCATAGCATTTATGTAAAAGCCAATATAGCCCAGGGATGGAGAGCGCCTAATGTAAATGAATGTGGAGCAGATGGTGTTCATGATGGAACAATTGTATTTGAAGTTGGTGATAATAGTATTAAACCCGAAACAAACCTGGAAGAGGATCTTACTTTCGGGATAAATTCAAAAGATGCGAATTTTGAAGTGACTGGATTTGTGAATACCATTTCCAATTTTATTTATGCCAAGGGCTTCCGAGTGCAGTGGAGCAATTCCTAGTAATGACTAAGTGTAAATGGCACCTTATTCCCGGATGCGCCGGTATTTAAATATGTGAATGGAAATGCCCAATTGGAAGGTGGTGAAATGACATTGGATATCCATCCTTCAGGGCTTAAATGGTTAGAGATTAATTCCACAGTAAGTTATGTTACAGGAGGACTTAACAGGTAGTAAGCGATTCAACTAAATATTTGCCATTTGTACCGCCAATGCGAATTACAGGAGATTTGATTACTCCATGCAGGTAAAATATGCAAATTTATAAATGATGCTTATGTAAGGTTCGGTGTTATGAATGTTGCACAACAAAGCGATGTTTACAGGGAAGCTGCCATATATACAGCATTAAGTTCCGCTGCAACGCCATATGAATATGCAGCCAGCCAAAATGCTGAAGCCGGATATACCTTATTCAATGCGGGATAGGCGGTCATATTATGAAGCAGACGGACAGGAATTTTGCGAAATTTATATGATCTGTAATAATCTTATGAATACAGGCTATATGGATTATATGAGCAGGTTTAAATATTATCCTGTAAATCCGGCTTACAGATAGAGTAGGGGTATTTAATATGGGCAGAAATGTAAGTATAAAGCTTATAATTCCTTTAGATCTTAAAAGTGGTTCATGATGATAGGAGCGTGTTTTGGTATGTTAGGAACCCTGCTGGTAACAGGGTTTCTTTTCTCTTTTTTAAGGTGGAATATGATGATGGAAAAGAAAATTGGTATGTTTAGAAACCCCGTTGGTAACGGGGTTTCTTTTCTTAAAATGAAAAAGTATTGGGCATTCTATACATCTATTGCCTGAGAAACGAGAATAAAAAAAGTTGGAGTTAGTAAAATAAGAATGGTTAAAAAAATTAAATACACGGTTACTATACGAACCCTGGCAATACTTCTGCTTTTTGCCATGTTTCATTATGTTGCCGGATACCGCTTAATGTATTCCCTCGGCATCCTCTATACAAAAGAGGAAGCTAAACAATGCATATCAGAAAAGAGCAATGTAAAAAAACTTACTTTCTGTGATACTGATTATAATTCCCTGAAATGGAGCGAGCAAAACAAAGAGTTTTCTTTCAACAATCAGATGTATGATGTGGTAAACATTCAAAAATTGGGTGCTAATTACCAGGTAACGGCATACCCGGATGACCCTGAAACAGAATTAATAACCGCTTTTCACAATTTTGAAAAGGAATTCTTTCATCCCGACCAGTCTTCTAAAGGAGCCAAATCTGCTGAAACTATAATGGACTCATTCCAGAAAGAATACACACCTGTTTCTGAATTTAAGATAAATATTTTCACGGTTTCCGGGCTTTTTTTGCCTTCTAATGTTGCGACACAACATCTCTTAACATCTACCGATAATATCTGGCATCCACCTGCCATTTGTTAATCTGCCTGTGCTAAGTAAGGCAGTAATTTCTTTCGGCACTTTTTATATTCCGGAAGACAAAATTTACTATTGATTTTTTTCAATAGGCACTGACTTTTTATCTATTTATATTTTTTTGAGTTTAGCAATATGCATGATATTTTTTTGTACCGGAGTAATGAATTGCTTCTGCAAGGATATTCTTTAGGTATAACCTCTATCAAATAGCCGGTATGGAAAGGGTAAAGGGTGCAGATATAGTATTAATCTTAAAGCGGCGCATGACGACAGGTGTGAGTTTAGTTAAGTTAGAAGCCTTGCTGGTAACAAGGTTTCTTTTTTCTTTTTGCGAGTGGTGCATGATGATAGAAAGGAAAATTGGTATGTTAGGAAACCCCGCTGGTAACGGGGTTTCTTTTTCTTTTTTAAACAAGCCGAATTAATTACAAGAACAATAGAAAATAAGAAAGTCCATTCATCTAAAAAAACAAAAATAATCTTCCCTATTAACGGGTAATAGTAGCAATAATTTTAATACGAATTAACCAGATAATAACAATTCCTAAAATTTACACCATGAATTCAAATTATTTTTTCCGAGCCTCTGCAAGCATAATTTTGGTTGCAATCCTGTCATTTAGTGCAGCATCAGGACAGCAGAAAAAACTCTGCGCTACCGATATCGTAACCCGGCAATTGCTTGCACAGCACCCAGAATTACTTGAAAAATATAACCAGTCGGAGACGTATACCCGGAATTATGTAAAAACCCTGGAGGCGAAGAAAGCAATGAAAGCCCCTTTGTCCCGCGGAACAGCTTCCTCAGCGCCCGCAGTTTATATTATTCCCATAGTCTTTCACATTTTACACCAAAACGGACCTGAAAATATTTCAGATGCCCAGATTATGGATGAAATGAGGATTTTGAATGAAGACTGGGGTCACATGAACCCCGACACAAGTGATGCCTGCACCCCCTATTTTAAGTCAATAGAAGGAAATATCCAGGTTCAATTTCGCCTGGCACAAATAGACCCGAATGGAAATTGCACCAATGGAATAGACCGGATTTATACAAACCTTACCAATAATGCCAACGATGTATCTAAGATAAACTGGTGGAACAGAACAAAATATGTGAATGTTTGGGTGGTAAAGTCTATAACGGTTGGAGGAACACCTGACGTAGCAGGGTATGCCTATTTCCCTTTTGAAGTGGATGCTCCGGAAGCAGCCGCTTATGACGGAGTACTTATTTTAAGTAATTATATCGGTAGCATAGGCACTTCCTCGCCGTTAACATCCAGGGCATTGTCACATGAATTAGGTCATGTTATGAACCTTGAACACCCTTGGGGTTTAACCAATTCACCGGGGGTTTCTTGCGGAGATGACGGGGTGGGTGATACCCCTGAAACGGAGGGATATGATTATTGCCCCGCCGATTCAAATCATGCTAAAATATGCGATACGGTTTCAAAGAGCCCCCTGTATGTGGTTACTGAAAACTACCAGAATTTTATGGACTATTCTTATTGTTCGATGATGTTTACCCAGGGGCAACAGGAAAGAATATGGGCAGCATTAAACACCGGGCTGGCCGAACGAAATAATTTGTGGGATACTGCCAATTTAATTGCAACAGGGGTATATACGCCTGCTACTACTGAATGTGTCCCCATGGCATCTTTCTATGGAAATACCTGCTACGTTTGCCAGGGAGCAAGTGTTGATTTTTATGATGCTTCAACTAACGCCGAACCCACTAACTGGCTTTGGGCTTTTACGGGCGCCAATGTTAATTCCTCTACCATGCAAAATCCGGTGGTTACCTATGATAGCCTTTATTCACAGACAGTTTCATTGACCGTTTCCGACAGCGTCGGCAGCAATACTCTTACCCGGTATGGGTATGTATATGTAAGCCCATTATGGACCAGCTACTTTGGGACCTTTTCCGAAGGATTCGAAAACCCTTCAGAGGTAAACACTAATTGGCTATTTCAAAACGTATTTAATGATGGCATCAGTTGGCAATATACCAATACAGCCGCATCAACGGGGACCGGCTCCCTCATGTTAAATTCGTTACAAGCAAACATATATAACTTTGACTTTGATCCGCCTGTAATAATTTCTCCTGCCACCGGACCCAATGCTGTTTGGAATGCGATAACCCCTTCCGTAAACTTGCAAACTGCCAGTTCTATGTCATTAAGCTTCGATTATTCCTGTGCTACGGAAGCTACTTCAGCAAATGCTATCACAGAAACCCTGGGACTATTGTACTCCCTTGACTGCGGGGCTAACTGGGTTCCTATAAGAACAATTTCAGGTCCTACATTAACCAATGGTGGCTTTTGGACAACCGCATATACGCCGTCTTCTCCATCAGACTGGAACAATATCAGTATTCCATTGAGTACCGCAATAAACGGACAACCCAATGTGCGCTTTATGTTTCAATACACCAGCGGTATATATAGCAACAATATTTATATTGATAATGTGAATCTGAGTGGTACCGTTGGTATAGATCCAATTTCGGCGGAAGATAACCACCTTTTAGTTTATCCTGACCCTATGTCAACAGAGGCAACCATAAGCTATTCTTTAGCTAGTAACCAACCTGTCAATATAGGGCTATATGATTTGACAGGCAGGGAACTTAAAGAACTTGCCAATGGTAATCAAATTGCCGGGCAGCATACGCTTGGCATAAATAATGAAGGCTTATCGGAAGGTGTGTATTTTATTAAAATGGTTACGAATACTGCTAAATCTGTTACCAGGAAATTAATAATTATTAAATAATGCCGGTTTTGTTAATGCCTATGAAGGGAGTCGAACGACTCCCTTTTTTTGCTTTCCTTTATGTTATGATTACGTGTATTTTTGCCATACCATAGTATGGCAAAAAGATTCTTTAAAACTTTTCTTACACTTCTAATAGTTTCGGGGTGCTATGCCCAGCAATACCCGGTATTTACTCATGCTGATACCTTGAGGGGAAAACTTACGCCCGAAAGGAAATGCTATGATGTTTATTATTATGACTTGCATCTTAAAATAAATCCAGAGGATAAATCTATTTCGGGGTATAATATGATAGCATTTAAAGTCGTAAATAATTTTTCCATTATGCAAGTGGACCTATTTGAGAATATGGATATTGACAGTATTATTTATGGCAAATATCAATTGGATTTCTCCCGTGATGGCAATGCCGTATTCATAGATTTTTATTTTAGTGATTCAAAACTGTCGCAAGACTATATTACTAAAACTGTAAGTGTTTCTGATGGGATAAATATAGGAGAAGTCAAAGGCCAAAAAGATTCCATAAAAATCTATTACCATGGTTTTCCCCAAGTAGCCAAAAAACCGCCCTGGGATGGGGGCTTTGTCTGGGGTAAAGATTCTACCGGAAAACCCTGGATAGATGTGGCATGTGAAGGTACAGGCGCCTCACTTTGGTGGCCCTGCAAAGACCACCTTTCTGATAAACCCGACAGTATGCGCATGAGTTTTGATGTTCCAAACGGGTTAACGTGTGTATCAAATGGAAGGCTTCGCTCTAAACAAGAATTGGATAATACTTGCCCGAAAGATTCAATCAGGCAGGGTTATACCCGCTACATCTGGTTTGTTTCAACGCCTATTATTAATTATGATATAACCCTCAACATTGCCAATTATGTTCATATTGCCGATTATTATGTGAATAATAAAGACACACTAAGTTTGGATTACTATGTGCTATGGTATAATGAAAAAAAAGCTGTTACGCAATTTGCACAGGTAAAACCCATGCTTGCCTGCTATGAAAAGGATTTTGGCAAATACCCATTTTACAGAGACGGATACAAATTGGTGGAAACAAATTATTGGGGAATGGAACACCAGAGTTGTGTGGCTTACGGCAATAAGTTTCATAATAATTCTTTCGGGTTCGATTTTATCATTGTACATGAAAGCGCCCACGAGTGGTGGGGAAATAATTTAAGCTGTTCCGATCCGGCAGATATGTGGCTGCATGAGGCTTTTGCCACGTATGCCGAATCTCTATACCTGGAATGCACTCAAAGCTATAAAACAGCAATTAAATATTTATACACGCAAGAAAAAAAAGTCATGAATAAATATCCTGTAATTGGACCATACGATGTAAACTTCCAGGGTACCAATAACGATAATGATATGTATTACAAAGGCGCTTGGATGTTGCAAACCTTCCGGCATGTAATAAATGATGATTCTCTTTTTTTTGCTATTCTTCAAGGACTCCAAAAGCAATTCAGGTATTCAAGCACCAATACGGATGAAGTTATAGCCTATATCGATCGATTTACCGGCAAGAATTATATGCCCTTTTTCAATCAATATCTTAAACACGTTTCCCCACCTATATTTAATTATAAATTAAAACAAGAAGGGGATGCAACTGCACTCAGTTATCGCTGGGATAGCGTTGGAAAAGATTTTGAAATGCCTGTGAAGGTTGTATCTAAGGTGAAAGACAGCATTAAAACATATTTGAGCATCACTCCGGGCAGAAAATGGAAAACATTGGAACTCGATAATCTTAACCCGGCCCATTTTTCTGTTGATTCTGCGGAGTTTTATGTTATCCCCAAAAGAGAGGAATAGTAGGCACATGCATAAAATACCATTACTCTTATTTTTTGTTTTATCTTTTTCTTCTTGCGATTTCAACAAACAGGTACCCTATAAAGGGTATAATTCGGAGGAGGGTTCCATCTATTATAAATATGCGGACATTGGAGCTACGACAGGGAAAATATTACCCGGGGAAATAATGGAAATTTCCATCAATTATTCCCGGGTGAATAATTCTGTATTCTGGGATTCCCGCAACTTAGGGTATCCAGGTACGGTTTTGCTTTCTTACAACTTCCTTGTAAATAACAATATCTATGGAAAAATGCTCCTAAAAGGCAATATTGGCGATAGCATGAACTTCATCATCCGGAGAGACGTATTATTTCCCGATTCCAAAAGCCCGCGCTACTTTGATGCTGATAGTATAGTCAAAGTAAATGTAAGAATTGGGGCGATACTTGACTCTAAAGAGGTTGAAGAGAAAATGAAGAGTTATAAACCCCCGGAGAAGGATGAAATAATAGAAAAAGCTGAACTTGCCCGCTATTTAATGCTTAATAATATACCCGATTCAGATAATATAAGTGATATATACCTGGTTCCCATGATGAAAGGATCGGGAATAGAAGCTGTAGAAGGCTCCCGGGTAAGTATTTACTACAAAGGATATTTTTTGAACCATAAGACTTTTGATTCCGTCCCCGCCAACAACCCTATGGACTTCACTCTTGGCGATTCGGGGCAGATAATTAAGGGGTTGGAAACAGGCATAAAAAAAATGAGGCAGGGTGATATAGCAAAAATTATTATACCTTCGCACTCCGCTTTTGGAGAAAAAGGGTCCTCCACGGGTATTGTTCCCCCTTATACAACAGTGATATACGAGGTTACAATGGTAAAAGTAAATAGACCTGAAAAAATAACTAAACAATAAGTTCCAATGAGAACCAGGAAAACAGTTAACTTTATTTTATTTTCATTTGCAACTACAGCATTATTGACCTCCTGCGGAGGAGGTGGCGCTTCGGGGGATTTCAAAACCGATGCTGCTACGGGTGTTCAGTACCGTTTTATTAACCATGATGATAAGGGTGCTAAACCCACCGATGGTGACATAGTACATGTAGTAATGTTATGGACAGGGAAAAATGCTAAAGGCGATGCCGATTCAGTTTATTTGAATTCACACATGAAAGGCAGGGGCGATTCAACAGGTGCTTTACCTATTCAGTTAAAGAAATCATTCAATGGTTGCCTTGAACAAGGCATTATGATGATGGCAAAAGGCGACAGCGCTGTATTCCAGGTTAATGGAGATTCATTATTTACCAAAACCTTCCGCCTGCCGGCAGAACGAATGCCGCATTTTATTACCGGTTCCACTATGTTTACCTTTAGTATTAAACTGATAAGTTTTCAAACCCAACAGGAAATGATGGCTCAAAGACAAGTTGATATGCAAAAACGTATGGAAGAATCCCAGACCCGCAAAACACAGGAACCTGCTGATATTGCAACCTACTTGAAAAGCAATAACCTGAATGTAAAACCTGATGCTGACAGTATTTTTTACCTGCAAACCACCAAAGGTACCGGCAGACAGGTAAAGGAGGGAGATTCGCTGGAAGTATCTTATAGAGGAACATTTTTAAATGGTATGGAATTTGACAAGAGTGACCATGGACCCGGACATACTACTTTTAGTTTTCTATATACTAAAAATGTACATTTAATACAGGGATGGATTAGTGTGCTTGGCAAAATGCATGAAGGAGAGAAGGTGAAAGTATTGATACCATCTGCGATGGCTTATGGAGCCCAGGGAAACCAGGGAATTCAACCCTACACTCCATTGATTTTTGAGATGCAGGTAGTAAGTATTAAGTCAGGTAAATAATCCTCGTTTTTGAAACGGATTAGCTGGTTCTCGTCGTCATTAGTAATAGTTTTACTTTCAGTTGCATTAAAGTCCACCGCTGCTGATGGTAAGATTGATTATAAAAAAGACCCTGCCACCGGGGTAAGGTATCTTTTTTTTAAGCAGAATAGCCCCGCTGTAAAGCCTGCCGCGGGCGATATAGCTTTTGTATGTGTAACATATAAGAGGGACGATGATTCTTTGTTGTTTGATTCCCGCACAGGGGGGCATACAGATTCTACAGGCAGCTTCCCCCTCAACCTAAAATCGGTTTTTCAGGGATCTCTTGAACAAGGTATTCAAATGATGTCGGTGGGCGACAGCGCGAGTTTTCTTATTAATGCTGATTCTCTATACATAAAAGCGTTTAAACTTAAAGCCCTTCCGCATTTTATCAAAGAAGGTTCTGATCTTAAATTTTATGTCAAGTTAATAAGGTTTGCAACTCCGGACCAATTAAAAGATGAACAGCATACCAAGGTGGAAAAACGATTTGATGAACTCAAGAAAATTCAAAATTCGGAAGCAGACTCTATTAAGAGGTATTTGACCAAGAACAATATCAAAACCAAGCCCACGATGGTGGATAGTATATATATTTTGGAACGAAGCGGTGGCAATATGATTAGGCCTATCGAAGAAGGTGATTCAATAGAAGTGAAATACACCGGGATGCTGCTTAATGGAACCATTTTTGACCAATCGAACAAAGGGGATGGTGGAAAGGCTACATATAAACTACTCTTTAAACATAACGCCCAATTGATAAAAGGCTGGATAGAGGTGCTCAGCACCATGCATGAAGGTGAGAAAGTGAGATTTTTGCTTCCTTCCTCAATGGCTTACGGCCCCTTCGGTGCAAGTAAATCCATCCCGGCGTTTACTCCTCTGTTATTTGAGATAGAGGTGATAAAAGTTATTTCCCCGTTCGACAAATAAAAAAGGGTAAGCTACTTACATCGCACCGCTCAACCACGGTACCCTTGCTTTCTTCCGAACCTGGGGGAGTTATGCAGGAGCTGGTCGTATAAGGCTTACCCGGGGCAAAAATAGCCAAATTTAGCTTGCAAATAATAAGAGTTTGGACGATTAGGTCAATCCGTAAAATTTCGGCCCATTAATTACCTGAATCCGGGGGCGGAATTAAAAGGCTGATACCATTCTTAGGCACTGTTCAAAATTAATAGTTTTACAGTCCATTTTTGAGAGAGGTCAATTCGTCCGAATGAATCTTACTTATGAGTATTATCCTGTTTAGCACGATACGCCAAACACAGTTTTAAAGATTGAATCGCAGCCTTAGTGTCATTTATGGCTTGCACCTTATGTCCGCCAAAATCATGGGGAGCGGCTTCCATGTATTTAATTGCATCTTCCATTTGGTCAATAGCTTTTGCTATACGGGGATGCTCGCTCGCTTCAGTTTTTACATTTTGTTGATAATTCATAAAAGCCGTTGTGCCTATAACACCGAAGGTGAATGCAATACCGGCAACTGTTGATAAGAGGATTTTTTTCATGATAGTTGATTTTAATTTGTTATGAAACAAAGATAAGAAGAAAATTAACCGAAACGTACGAGTTAGAACAAGATATAATAAATCATCCATAATTTTTTAATACTTTCGTCTTCCATTTGAAAATCCTATGAAGCTATATCCATTCTCACTGGCGTTGCTAACGCTTGCAGCTTGCAACCAACCTTCAACAAACATGACTGAAAAATTAAACTATCCTAAAACCCGCAAGGTAGATACCGTAACAGATTATTTCGGTACAAAGGTAGCCGACCCTTACCGTTGGCTTGAAGATGATACCTCTGCTGAAACAGCCGAATGGGTGAAGGAGGAAAATAGCGTTACACAAGGCTATCTCTCCAAAATTACGTTCAGAGATTCGCTGAAGAAACGGTTAACTCAGCTTTATCATTACGAAAAATACAGTGTGCCATTTACTAAAGGCAACTATGTTTTTTTCTATAAAAATAACGGCTCTCAAAACCAAAGTGTGCTCTATGTACAGGAAGGAGTAGCAGGCACTCCACGGGTGTTGCTTGACCCCAATACCCTCTCGAAAGATGGTACGGTAGCTATATCTGAAATTGCCGTTTCAAACAACGAGAAATATCTTGCTTATGGCATCAGCCGTGCCGGATCTGACTGGAACGAGTTTTATATAATAGATGTCGCAAGCGGAAAACAGCTAAGTGATACATTGAACTGGATAAAGTTTTCAGACATAGGCTGGAAAGGAGACGGGCTCTATTATACCCGCTATACTGCCCCCGCAAAGGGTGGTGCGCTCGTAAATAAAAATGAGAACCCTCAGATTTATTATCACGCAGTTGGTACCTTGCAAAGCGCTGACCAATTGGTGTATGAAGACAAGGAACACCCTCTGCGTACCATGGGTGCAGATGTAACCGATGATGAGAAATTTTTAATCATTCACCAGGAAGAATCTACTTATGGAAATGCAATAATGGTGAAAGACCTTACGGCGAAGGATGCTCCTTTTGTCACCATTTTCGGCGACTTCAGCAGCAATAATATTATTATTGATGACAAGAATAACTCTCTGCTGGTAATGACAAACAGGGATGCTCCAAATAATAAACTCGTTTGGATTGACGTCTCTAAGCCCGATTCTGCTAACTGGAAAAATGTGCTGCCGGAACAGGAAAACTTATTGCAGGGTGTAGGCTTGACAGCAGGAGATAAAATGGTCGTTTCCTATCTTGATAACGTGAAAACAAAGCTCTACGTCTATGGGATGGATGGCAAAATGATGAATGAAATAAAACTACCGGAGATTGGTACCAGCGACTTTTCAACCGATAAGAAAAGCGCTACAGTATTTTATTCATTTACCAATTATACCACGCTGCCAACTATTTTCAGTTATGACGTAAATACCGATAAGTCAACACTGTTTGCAAAGCCCGACAATGGGTTCAAATCTGATGACTATGAAACGGTGCAGGTGTTTTTTGCCAGTAAAGACGGAACGAAAATACCCATGTACATAGTGTACAAAAAAGGCACTAAGATGGATGGGAATAATCCTTGTCTCTTATATGCTTATGGGGGATTCAACGTAAGCGAAGTGCCCGCATATAACCCCGGCAATGCTGCGAGTCCGGCAATTTTCCTTGAACATGGTGGCGTTTATGCCGTGCCAAGTATCCGCGGTGGTGGCGAGTATGGGGAAAAATGGCATGAAGCGGGAACCAAATTAAACAAGCAAAATGTGTTTGATGATTTTTATGCGGCATCCACTTACCTGGTACATAATAAATATACCTCACGCAGCAAACTTGCTATCTACGGGCGTTCTAACGGAGGACTACTGATAGGCGCATCTATCAATCAGCATCCAGATATGGCTAAAGTAGCGCTGCCTGTGGTAGGTGTGCAGGATATGTTACGCTATCATAAATTTACTATTGGTTGGTCTTGGGCAAGCGATTATGGCACAAGTGATGACCCTGTACAATTCCATAATCTTATAAAATTTTCTCCATTGCATAATGTGCATGATACTGCCTACCCAGCAACTCTGATTACCACAGCAGACCACGATGACAGGGTGGTACCTGCACACTCTTTTAAATTTGCAGCTACATTACAGGAGCATCAAAAAGGTGATGAGCCTGTTTTAATCCGGATAGACCACAATGCCGGGCATGGTGGCGGTAAGCCTATGTCCAAGCAAATTGATGAGTACGGGGATATGTGGAGCTTTGTGTTTTATAATTTAGGAATGAAGTGGTAGTAACAAGATAATCAAGGTACACTTTGCGATTTATGTATCTTCGTACAGATGAATGAAAAACTAAAAACTGGCGGTGAAGGAGAGGCAAAAGCGGTGGAATATTTGCGCTCGATAGGATATGAGATATTAGAAACAAACTGGAAACACAGCAACCAGGAAATAGATATTATCGCTAAAGATAAATTTTATTTGGTAATAGCGGAAGTAAAAACCCGCTCAAGCACTATTTTTGGAGAGCCGGAAGTTTTTGTAAACAGGCAAAAACAAAGGAACCTCATCAAAGCCGCCAATGCCTATCTTGAAAAGAAAAACCTGATGCTCGAAAGTCGTTTTGATATTTTATCGGTATTGAAAACGGGTGACAACTATAAAGTCAATCATATTCAAAATGCATTTTATCCAATCTTAAATAAATCATGATTTACATACTTCCATTACATATTATCTTTATAGTAACCTGGTTTGCCGGGCTGTTCTATATGGTGCGCCTTTTCATCTATCACACGGAAGCAGAAAAAAAGCCCGAACCCGAAAGAACCATTTTGCAGAACCAGTATAAAATTATGGAGAGAAATTTGTGGTATATCATTACCTGGCCTTCTGCTATCTTGACATACGTGTTGGGTTGCACCTTACTGTATCACCTCTATGGCTGGAATGTTCCGGCATGGCTTCTTATTAAATTAGCTTTCGTTTTCGGGTTGACACTTTATCACTTTCAAAACCATATCATTTTTCGCAGGCTCGCAAAAAATAAAATAACATGGTCGTCCACTCAGCTGCGCCTGTGGAATGAACTGGCTACCATTTTTCTTGTAGCTATCGTATTTATTGTTACACTAAAAGACACGGTAAGTTTTCTTTGGGGTATTATAGGGTTATTATTGCTGGGTTTTATGCTATGGGGTGCGGTGATGCTATACAGAAAAGCAAGAAATAAAAATCAAAAGAATAAGGCATGAACGAAAAACCAATAGCAGTAGTAGGGGCAGGATTAGTCGGCTCATTACTGGCAATTTATTTAGAGCAAAAAGGATACCGGGTAGAAATATTCGAGCGCAGAGATGACATGCGTGCCGGAAATATGACTGGGAGGAAAGTCCATCAATCTTGCCCTCTCCGACCGGGGCTGGAAAGCTTTAAAAGGTGTGGGTATTTCGGATGAGATAATGGAAATTGCTATCCCTATGAAAGGGCGCATGACCCACGATAAGGAAGGCAATACTAATATTTTGCCTTATGGAAAAGAGGGTCAGGCGATATATTCTGTTTCGCGTGCAGGATTGAATTGCCTCTTGATGAGTTTAGCAGAAAAGAAAGGAAGTAAAATCCATTTTAACAAACGCTGTAAAAATATTTCGTTAAAAGAAACATCCTTAGTTTTAGAAGATACTGTAACCAAAGAAGACTACCAGTTTTATGCTTCCCGGATATTTGGTACTGATGGGGCTTTTTCAGCAGCAAGGCTACAAATGCAACTCTCGACTGACCGATTTGAATACTCCCAGCATTATCTTAATTACGGGTATAAGGAATTGCATATTCCTCCAACAAAGGACGGAGGTTTTGCCATGGAGAAAAATTGTCTGCATATTTGGCCCCGTGGCAACTTCATGATGATTGCTTTGCCCAATATTGACGGAAGTTTCACCTGTACTTTATTTTTTCCTTATGAGGGCGAAGAATCATTTTCGACACTGACAACAGAAGAGTCTGTAAAGAAATTTTTTGATAAAACTTTTCCTGACGCGGTGCCATTAATGCCCACTTTGTTAGATGATTTTTTTCATAATCCTTCTGCATCATTACTTACTGTGCGCTGCTTTCCCTGGAGTTTTGAAGATAAAATGCTGTTGCTGGGTGATGCTGCACATGCAGTAGTTCCTTTCTATGGACAGGGCATGAATTGCGGGTTTGAGGACTGTACTGTCTTAAATGAAATGATGGAGAAGTACCAACCGCATGATGATGCAGCGTGGAAAAAGGTATTCCAGGAAATTGAGCAATCACGTAAGCCTAATTCAGATGCAATAGCAGACCTTGCAGTAAATAATTTTATCGAGATGAGAGACCTTGTTACTCACCCCGATTTTATTTTGCAGAAAAAAATTGAAGCACATTTCAGTAGCAAATATCCAGATAAATGGCTACCACTTTATTCTATGGTTACCTTTAGTGACCTATCGTACAGCTATGCGCAGGAAAGAGGCAAAAGGCAAGATTTAATAATGAAAAAAGTGCTTGCAGTTCCTAACATTTCTGAAAAATGGAATTCAACGGAAGTAGAAGAAATGATGATAGAATTGATAAGAGGAAATAACCAATAGTTTCTTTTCATACTTTGCGTTGTATTTTCTTTGCGCACTTTGCGTGAAAGAGGTAAAACATTCTCGCAAAGTGCGCAAAGGCAGCGCGAAGTACGCAAAGAAGAAATAAAAAAATAATAGTATGAAAACGGATATAACGCCTGAAGATATTATAAAACTTGAGGAAACTTCACGTTTGCTTGAACCTACGATTACTCAACGGAAAGAAGTAAGGGATGGCGTTATCAATTACACCGAAAATTTTATTAATACTATAGAATCAATTCCGGCATTTGTTGCGGAGCGTGATTCAAGTAAAATATTGGGGAATTTAGCAGTCAGTGAAAGCCCGACCCCTTTAAATGAAGTTCTGGAGACACTTAAATCAGGCTTGGATATTTCTGGCTTAAATCCAGCATCGGGTGGGCACCTGGGATACATTCCCGGTGGAGGCATTTATTATGCTTCATTAGGAGATTATTGGGCTGATATTACCAACCGTTTTGCCGGATTATATTTTGCAGCTCCGGGCGCTGTTCGTATGGAAAATAGTTTAATCCGTTGGGCGGCTGGGCTTGTGGGGTATCCTGCCGATTGTGCTGGAAACCTTGCAAGCGGGGGAAGTATAGCCAATCTTTCTGCTATTGTGGCTGCAAGAGATTACCAGCAAATAACTTCTGAAAAGGTGAAGAAAGCTGTCATTTATACCTCTTCACAAGCACATCATTGCATTTTTAAAGCGATAAGAATAGCGGGGCTTTCGGAGTGCATTATCAGGTATATTCCATTGGATGAAAATTATCGCATGAAACCTGACGCACTTGAAAAAGCTATCGCGGAAGATATTCAGAAAAACCTGATTCCTTTTTTAGTTGTCGCTTCAGCGGGTACTACGGATGTTGGCGCAGTTGACCCATTGGAAAGTATTGGTAGAATTGCAAAGAAACATAATCTCTGGTATCATGTTGATGGAGCTTATGGCGGCTTTTTCATCTTAACGGAATATGGTAAGCAAGCCCTTAAAGGTATAGAACTATCAGACTCTGTTGTCCTCGACCCGCATAAAGGATTGTTTTTGCCTTATGGGCTTGGAATGGTGCTGGTAAAAAATAAAGAAGCATTGATAAAATCTCAATATTATCGTGCCAACTATTTGCAAGACTCTCTGAGTGCGGATGAAGAATTATCTCCTGCTGACTTATCACCTGAACTTACCAAGCATTTCCGGGGATTGAGATTATGGCTACCCTTGCAACTTT
This sequence comes from uncultured Bacteroidota bacterium, assembly GCA_963767125.1. Lineage (GTDB taxonomy): Bacteria > Bacteroidota > Bacteroidia > JABEUT01 > JABEUT01 > JABEUT01. Next base: position 203,718 of record CAVYDB010000002.1, read on the forward strand.
TGGGATTAAAGCCCTTTCGTGCCTGTTTGGAAGAGAAACTATTATTAGCAAGATATTTTTATTCTGAAGTAAAAAAATTAGGTTTTGAGACGGGTCCCTATCCTGATTTATCGGTAGCATCTTACCGCTTTGTTCCCAAGCAGGGTGATGCCAATGCATTCAATAAAAAATTAATGGAAGAAATAGTAAAGGATGGCAGGGTTTTTATTTCCTCCACTACTCTTGAAGGTCGTTTTATGCTAAGGCTTGCAGTGCTTAGTTTCCGGACGCATTTATCTACTATAAATATTTTGCTGGATTTGCTTAAGGAAAGAACCGAAGGTCTCTAACGCAATATCTGCAACCTATCCGCATCTAATCTTAGAAAGATAAAAAGTAGCAGTGTAAAAGCCCAAAGAGAAGAGCCACCATAGCTAATAAATGGCAACGGTATGCCAATTACCGGCATCAATCCAAGATTCATACCAACATTAATGGCTACGTGAATAAAAAATATGGAAGCTACTCCGTAACCATAAATGCGGCTGAAAGGGGAACGCTGCCGTTCAGCCAAAAATATCAGTCGGAGGATAAGCACAAAATAAAGAACTACAATGCAAGAGGCTCCTACAAATCCCCATTCCTCACAGGGAGTAACAAAAATAAAATCGGTAGCATGTGCCGGGACATAGTTTAATTTCGCCTGTGTACCCTGCAAGTATCCTTTACCTGCAAGGCCGCCTGAACCGATTGCTATCTCAGCCTGGTGAAGGTTATATCCCTCCTTGCTGTTATTTACATTTTGTTGCAGAAAAACCTGTATTCTTTTTTGCTGATGAGGCTCCAAATGATTAAAGGCATAATTAGTACCAAAAACGATGGCAAGACCAAAGCCAAGAAGCACCCCCACCTTTGCAAGGTCTTTCCATTTATGCCCCGTAAAAATGAGAAAAAAGCCAAGCGAAAGTCCAATAAGAACTATTGAAATGACCATTTTGCTTCCAACCAAAGCCAGAATAAAAAGAATAATTAATAATAATCCTCCCATTAGTATATTACCTGATAATCCTTCCCGATATAACACAAATATGAACGCTGTGTAAGTAACCGCTACACCTGTTTCATTTTGAATAACAATAAGCAACATGGGCAACAGTACCATTCCCATTGCCTGCAACCTGATTTTTTTATGATTTATGGCTTTTTTTTCATTACTAAGATATTTGGCAAGTCCCAAGTTAATAGCGAAAATCCCAAGCTCGGCGGGCTGTATGCCAATCTCTCCGATCCTGAACCATGAATGGCTTCCGGCAATATCCCTGCCAACAAACCGCACCGCTATAAGTGATACAATCGTAATCCAATAAAGAGGAAATGAAAAAACAGAAAAAAAACTGGGGTCGGAAAGCATAATGAGAAAAGCTAATACAAGACCAGTAACTATCCAAATAAACTGCTTGCCATAGCGCTGTGAAAAATCAAAAATACTTGGATGAACAGGATTATATACTGCCGAATAAATTGTAATCCAACCAATTATAACAATGACCAAATAAATGCTGATAGAAAACCAGTCTATATGGGGTACAATATTACTGCGGCGGTCTGTCATTTTTTTGCTCCACTATGCTTGGGCGCTGTTTTTTCTTCCGCCAAATATTGAATGGTGTTTCCTTGCAGCATTCTTTGTTCAATATCCGTTCTCTTAATAGTGTCATTCAAGTATTTTTCAATCATCAAACTGGCGATAGGTGCAGCCCAATCGGCTCCCCAACCCCCGCGTTCCACCACTACGCTTATGGCAATACGCGGATGATCCTTGGGTGCAAAAGCAATGAACAAGGAATTATTTCTTCCATTCGGATTTTGAGCCGTGCCAGTTTTGCCGCACATCACAATGCCCGGTATCTTGCTGCCAGCGGCAGTTCCGTCATTCACCACATCGCACATTCCATCGGCAACAATATCGAAATATTTTGCATCAATCGGTACAAAATGTTTGGTTGCATATTTTTTTATAGTAGGCTTATCTCCAATTGATTTTATGACATGGGGCAAATAATAATATCCCCTGTTTCCAATAATGGCAGCCTGGTTTGCCATTTGAAGAGGTGTGACACCTAATTCCCCTTGTCCTATGGCGAGAGAAATAATAGTTGCTCCCTTCCATTGTCCTCTCCCATGATATTTGTCGTAATAGTTTTGGGTAGGCAGAGAACCTCTTAGCGCGCTTGGCAAATCAATATCAGGGCGTATTCCAATGCCAAAGCTGGTTACATATCTTCTCCACGAATTGAAAGCTTCTTCCGTGGAATGGTATTTTTTATTATTCATAATGCTCATAAAAACATTACAGAAATAAGTATTGCAGGAAAGTGCAATTGCTTTTTCCAGTTGCAAAGTGCCATGCACTAAATCACAACCAACCGATATATTTCCCAGGTGAAAAGCGCCGGGGCAGCTATAAGCAGTGTTTTCATTCAGCACACCTTCCTGCTGCCCGATAAGGGCTTCAATAGTTTTGAAAGTGGAGCCCGGAGGATACATAGCCATCAGAGCCCGGTTGAATAAAGGAACATCAATACTGTCCTGTAATAACTTTCCGTAGTTTTTAGCACGCACACTTCCCACCATCATATTCGGGTCATAATAAGGGCTTGAAACAAGGGCCAATATTTCGCCTGTTCCAGGGTCAATGGCTACAATGCTGCCTGCTTTATTCTGCATCAGCTTTTCCCCATACTCCTGCAATTCCGCATCAATAGAGCAGGTGAGATTATCACCCGTAATAGGGAGGGTATCGTATTTCCCGTTTTTATAATCGCCCACTTCTTTGTTCATAGCATCGAACATCATTATTTTTACTCCCTTCTTTCCTCTCAAGTCGCTCTCGTAAGATTCTTCTATCCCGCTGATGCCGATATAATCGCCCTCTTTGTAATCAGGGTCACGGTCGCATAATTCTTTATCTACTTCACCTATGTATCCTAAAATATGCGGCGCCACTTTCATCGGGTATCTTCTTACAGTGCGCACCTGTGAAGAGAATCCATGATATTGATAAAGCTTTTCCTGGAATGCTGTATAAATTTCCGGTGTTACTTCTTTCATAAAAATGGAAGAGTGGTAAGCCGTATTTTGTACAACTGCTTTTTTTATTCCCGAAATAAAATCTGCTTTCGTTATACCTAAATCACTGCAAAAAGAATTAGTGTCAAAATCTTTAATTTGTGATGGAGCTACAAGGATGTCATATGCAGCTTCATTGGTAACCAATAAACGTCCCTTTCTATCATAAATACATCCTCTCGGCGGATATTGGGTAATATGCCTGAAGGTTTCGTTACTGGCATCCAGTTTAAGACTTTCGTCCATTACCTGCATATAAAACATACGTACTATAAATGCAATGCAGGCGACCAGGAACATCCCGCCAATTATATATTTCCGGTCTGCATATAAGGTATTCATCTGGAATTTCTAAAAAATATGCCCTGAGTCATTAGAAGAAGAGCAAGGGTAGTTAATCCGCTTAAAATAACCTTTGCAAGGGTCGTAAAGAAGTCATGGAAGGAAAGCATTTCCAAATAAAATAAAATGAAATGGTGAAGAAAAATTAAGGTTCCGGCATAGCCAAGCATCCAACGTATTCCCATAGAGCTAATGGTTGCCGTAGCATCGGCACTATAATCTCCTGCCGGGGAATAAAAATTTAGAATTCTTGGTCTGCAATAAGCCATAAATGCACAGGCAGCAGCATTCATTCCCATGGTATTGTAAAACATATCTATTATTAATCCTGTAACAAATGCTATAAACAGCACCAGACTTTTATCGGCTTTAAGAGGAAGCATAAGAATAGCGCCGACATACAGAAAAGGATTGAAAAAAATTCCTGAATCAAGATGCCTGAGGATGGTTACCTGTAGCAAGATAAAGAAAATAAAACGCAATATATTTTTACCTGCTTCAACAATCATTTCGGTTTACCAATTAATGAGTTTTGAGCATCTTTTTCCAGGGTGTTTTTTTCAATTTTTTTAATATCCTTCACTACATATACATATCTCAGGTTTTTAAAATCAGTGGAAAGTTTTACATGAACAGTATAAAAATATTGTTCGGGTATGGCTTTAAAATCATCCACAATGCCCACCATTATACCTTTTGGGAAAGTATTGGAATATCCGCTTGTTACAATAGTATCGCCCAGTTTCACTTTCTCACTCATGGGGACCTGGCTTAATGCAGCAAAGCGATAGTCCCAGCCCGACCATGTTGTTTGGGCTGGCATTTTATCGCCCCAGGAAAGGGTGCCGAAGGTGTTACTCTTTTTGAACATAGCGCTCACCAATGCTTTTTGATGAAGCAGGGACATCACCACCGAATAATGTTCTGAAACTTGTATAACTACTCCCACTATTCCTGATGGGCTGATCACTCCCATTCCTTCATCAATGCCTTGCGCAGAGCCTGCATCAAGAGTCAGATAATTATTGGGAAGGTTGGTAGAGTTATCAATTACTTCGGCGAGAATGAAATTATATTGTTGTCCAAAGGGATTTGTCTTAGCTATTTTTTTATGAGCAGATGTATCTTTTATTTCAGAAACAAAATTCAACATACGGGCATTCTCTTCCGCCAGTTGTTGATTCACTTTTTTTAAATTGAAATAGGAACTAATGCCGGAGTAAGTATTATAAAAACTTCCTGCTATTTTGCTCGATGAATTGAAATAACCCGCTTCATGATAGTAGTTATCTGTGAAAACAAAAACCAACGAAATGATTTCTAAGGCGACAAAAAGTACCGTAAAATAAAATCTTCTGAAAAAAGCGACTATACCATACATGGACTGCGGTGTTTTTCCATGTTAATTGAAATAAACTCAGGATTTGAGCAGGAAGGGAAAACGATGGATATTTTTCAGGGCTATACCTGCGCCACGGGCAACGGCTCTGAGTGGGTCTTCGGCAATATGAACTGGTAATTTGGTACGGATGGAAATACGTTTATCCAACCCTCGCAACATAGAACCACCCCCGGCTAAATAAATTCCTGTTCTGTAAATATCAGCAGAAAGTTCAGGCGGTGTTTTTTCCAATGCCTGTAAAATAGCTTCCTCAATTTTAGAAATGGATTTATCTACCGCATGTGCAATTTCAGAATAGGAAACCTGTATCTCTTTCGGAATACCGGTCATAAGGTCTCTGCCATGAACCGGATAATCAGGCGGAGGATTTTCCAATTCCGACATAGCAGCGCCCACTTCTATCTTCACTCGTTCTGCCGTTCTTTCACCAATAAGCATGTTATGCTGGCGGCGCATATATTCTTCAATGTCGGCAGTAAACTCGTCACCTGCCACCCGTATCGAATTATCGCAAACAATACCTCCAAGCGCAATAACAGCAATATCAGTCGTTCCACCTCCAATATCCACAATCAAGTTGCCCATAGGCTCTTCCACATCAATGCCAATACCAATGGCAGCAGCCATGGGTTCATGCAGCAAATAAACTTCCTTGCCACCGGCAGTGTTCTGCTGAATCTCTTACCGCACGTTGTTCTACAGGGGTAATACCCGAAGGAATACAAATAACCATGCGCAGAGAAGGTGTAAACCATCTTTTACCTGTATGAGTCATGCGAATTAATTCGCGTATCATGTTTTCAGCAGCATTGAAGTCAGCTATCACACCATCTCTCAGGGGACGTATAGTTTTTATATTTTCATGTGTTTTGCCATGCATTTGCTGGGCAATTCTGCCAATGGCAATCACCTTGCCGGTCATCCTGTCCATAGCCACTATAGAAGGCTCATCCACCACTACTTTATCATTATGAATGATAATAGTGTTGGCTGTGCCAAGGTCTATGGCTATGTCTTGTTGCAGAAAACTAAATAATCCCATTTCAGTTAAAAGTTTACAAACTTAGTTAATGTTTAAAATGTCTTGTTCCTGTTAATACCATAGACATGTTGTTATTATCGCAAAAGGCTATGGATTTTTCATCATTTATAGAACCGCCGGGTTGAATGACAGAAGTTATTCCTGCATGGTGGGCAATTTCCACACAATCGGGAAAGGAAAAAACGCATCAGATGCCATAACGCTTCCCTTCAAGTCAAACCCGAATGTTCCGGCTTTTTCAATGGCTTGCTTTAACGCATCTACTCTTGATGTCTGCCCCGTTCCGGCAGCCAATAGTTGTTTGTTTTTTGCCAATACAATGGTATTTGATTTAAGATGTTTTACTATTTTGTTGGCAAATTCCAAATCAATTTTTTCTTGTTCAGTTGGCGCTACTTTCGTTACCTGCCTCATATCGCTAATAAGGTCTGTTTTCCAGTCACGGTCTTGTTCTACCACTCCATTCAACAAGGAACGAAAATTACGTTCCGGGAATTTAAATGGATGCGATTGCAATAAAATACGGTTCTTTTTACGCTTTAAAATATCGAGTGAACCGGCATCAAAAGAAGGGGCAATAAGCACTTCAAAAAATAAAGTGTCTATTTCTTTTGCCGTGGCTTCATCAATAGAGACATTCGTAATTAATATACCCCCGAAAGCGGATACAGGGTCTCCGGCAAGAGCACCTTTCCAGGCTTCAATTAATAATTTACGGGATGCCAAACCACAGGCATTATTGTGTTTGATTACGGCAAATGTAGTTTCGTTGAATTCTGAAATCAGGTTGAAAGCGGCATCAACATCAAGTAGGTTATTGTATGAAAGTTCTTTGCCATGCAGTTGGGTAAAAACCTCATCTAAGTTTCCAAAGAAAGTAGCCTTTTGATGGGGGTTTTCGCCATAACGCAAGGTTTTTGCTCCTTCTACCTTTTTATCGAAACAGGCTTTCCTACCTAAAAAATAGGCATTTATCTGGGTATCGTAATGGGAACTTATTTCAAAGGCTCTTTTAGCAAGCTCCTTGCGAAGTTCAAGGGTTGATTCTCCATCCTGAGTAGTCAGAATATCCAGCAGTTTGCCGTATTCCTCTTTAGAAGGAATTACCGTAACATGCTGATAGTTCTTAGCTGCAGCACGAATAAGGGATATACCGCCAATATCTATTTTTTCGATAATTTCATCTTCAGGCTTTCCTTCTGCTACCGTCTTTTCAAAGGGATAAAGGTCCACCACCACAAAATCGAAAGGGGGGATTTCGTATTTATCAAGTTCAGCCAGGTCAGTTGCTAAATCGCGCCTGCCTAATATGCCGCCAAACACGCGGGGATGGAGGGTTTTAACCCTGCCTCCTAATATAGAAGGGAAGGAGGTAATATCTTCCACCGGAACCACATTGATGCCTAAGCCTTCAATAAATTGCTGGGTTCCACCGGTGCTGTAAATGGTAATGCCGCACTTATCAAGCTGGCGTACAATAGGTTCTAATCCTTCTTTATCGAAAACAGATAGTAGGGCGTTTTTCATTATTTCGTCGGGTCAATACAGGGATTTTTCAAGTCACGCAAAATTATCTCTTTTTCCCTACTATTTTGAACCTTTGGAAAACTTATTTTTTCAATAGACGTTCATAACTCACCGAGCCCTTAATGAAAAGGGCTTACAAACCTTTTAAGGGTGTTTACAAAACGTGCATAGACATATTAAAAAAAAGAAAACCGCTTTTCAGGCGGTTTTCTTTAAGTCCTTTGGCTCCGTTTATATGTCAACGGCTCTCCGTATCGGGACTTAATACTACTATCGCTATTTTATTTTGATATTCTAAAATCTTTAATTTGTTTACCCAGGGTATCTAAATCTTTTGAAAAGTCGGTTTTAAACTTCTCCCATTTTTCCTTTCCTTCCGCTTTGTATTCATCTAATTTCCTTTGCAATTCTTTATTTTTTTTCTCCAGGGCATCCACTGTCTTTTCGTATTCGGCTCTTACATCGCTGGATGCGGTCTTTATTTTTCCCTTAATCTCATCTATGGTTTTCCGGTTAGCTTCAATGGTGTCGGCAGTTCGTCTTTTAAATGTTTCCATATCTTTTAAGTAAGTTGTGTCGGGTTGTTTTATAGTGTCGGTGATATTATTTTGGGCTATTTCTGGTTTTTGGGAACCATTATTGCAACTTATCAGTATGCTTAACAGAAATAAACTTTCTGTAAGGGCTATTACCACCCATGTTAATTGCCCATTTTTTCTCATTTTTTCTTGTTTTATTGATTAAGTAATTGGAACAGTTCTGTCAAATCAGGTGATAAAATAATTTCAGTACGGCGATTTTTTGCTCTTCCTTCAGCAGTTGAATTATCGGCTATAGGGTAATATTTAGACCTGCCCGAGGCAATAATAGTATGTGGGTTCACTCCATAATCTTTGGTAAGAATGCGGGTAATAGCCGTTGAACGGGCTACGCTTAAAGCCCAGTTATCCTCGTACTTTCCGGTTATTGGAACCGTGTCAGTATGCCCTTCCACATCTATGGTAATATTTGGAGTATTAATAAGAACGACAGCAAGGGTTTGCAATGCCTCTTTACCTTTTGGGTCAACTACAGCACTGCCGGAGGGAAACAGCAATTTCTCCTGTAGTGAAACATAAAGTTTACCGTCCTTTAAATAGACGCTTAATTCATCGGGCTTAAAATTAATTAGAGCATCTGCTACGGTTTTCTTCAGCTTATTCATCACATCCTTTTGTGCCTGAATAAGTCCTTCCAAATCTTTCAAACGCTTTGCCTGCTGAGCGACTGTCATAGTTGATGAATAGTAACTTGCTGAAAGGTCATTCACAGAACTTTGCAGCCCTGCCTTGTCCTTTTGTAACGTTGCTACCTGAGAATTACAATCACTTAAACTGGAATGGGTGGACGAGCTGTCCTTTTGCAAATCTTTTACTCTCTTCTGCTCGCTCAATAAATCCCGCTTTGGGACACAGGATGCAAAAAGAAGAACAAAACCTGATAAAACAATGATGTATCTTTTCATAATCTTTTGTATTTGGGTTTAAGATTTAATTCAGGATTTTCAACATCAAAATTAAATAGGATTATTTCCGTTTATCTGGATTTTCGATGTAATAAAGTTTTTAAATGTTAAAAAGCCGGTTTGGATAGTTGAAAATAAGTATGATATGCACATCAAAACTTTATCCGGGAAATTTTTATACGTTGTAGTTATGTGATAATGCAAGTCAGGAATAAAGTAAACAAAAGCTTGGATAATCTCATTGTAAGGTCATGGTTAAAGCTACAAATTATGCGATATCTTTAACCCCAGAGTTAAGTCTGTGGTCAAAAAGTCGATAGAAGGCTTTAGCCATAAGGATGAGGATTCTATATAAATAAAGTAAATTTGTACTTTCATAAAACGCCTTATATTTCTTTTACATGAAAGTTACATTTTTAGGCACAGGCACATCTCAAGGGGTACCTTTAATTGGGTGCAATTGCGAAGTGTGCCATTCGGTTGATGAAAAAGATAAGCGCCTACGTACTTCTATTCTTATTGAAGACCGAGGAAAGGTGTTTGTGATAGATACCGGACCCGATTTCAGACAACAAATGTTACGGGAAGATATTAAACGCCTTGATGCTGTGATATTTACCCATGAACACCGCGACCATATTGCCGGATTAGATGATATACGAGCTTTCAATTTTACTATGAAATCGGCTATGGATGTGTATGCTGATGATAATGTGGAAAAGGCTTTACACAGGATGCTCTGGTATGTTTTTTCCGATGTGAAATACCCTGGCATTCCGGAAGTAACTATGCACCGCATAACCGGGGAACCTTTTGATATAGGACAAACTAAATTTATTCCTATACTGGTAATGCACTATAAGCTACCCGTATGGGGATTCAGGGTAAATAACTTCACTTATATCACGGATGCTAATTCCATTCCTGAAAAAGAAAAAGAGAAAATATATGGGTCTGAAGTTCTGGTAATAAATGCCCTGAGAAGAGAAAAACATATCTCTCATTTTTCACTGGATGAAGCAATTGAGGTGATACAAGAATTAAACCCCAAAGAAGCTTATTTGACACACATAAGCCACCAATTAGGTAAACACGCTGATGTGGAAAAAGAATTACCTACGCATATTCATTTGGCATACGACGGACTAAAATTATCCCTCTAAATTATTTCCCTCTGATAAGCTGAACAAACCCTTTTAGGGTAACGGGTACTATACCTGATAAGCGGATTTCATTCACTATACATATATAGTAATACACCCCATCGGGGCAGTCCCCACCTGAATTGTCAACCTTACCATTCCAGTTTATCATAGGGTCTGTAGTATGGAACATAACCTGCCCCCATCGGTTATATATACTAATGTCAATAGATTTTACATAGCGATAGGGCTCAAGAGGAATAAACTCATCATTTTCACCATCTCCATTTGGCGTGAATACATTGGGTAATGTATAAAGAGGACAATTATCAACGCATACTGTGTTAAATGGGCTTGTTTGCCCTGCAGAATCAATAGCAATAACGGCATAGCACCCTGCAACAGAAGTTAAATTACCGTTTACAAAAACGGTGTCGTCAAGGTTTGTAATAGTAGCAATTGGAGCCATGTCTCCATTTTCGGTAGGGCTGTAAAAAATTTCATAACTCACTACCTTATTCGCTTTGGGGCAAAGCCTGTTAGGGTTGCTCCAGATAATAGAATCTTCATAAAGTACACATTTTGCAGTTATTGTTAAGGGAGGAGAGCAAGGTGCAATTGTATCTTCCGGAATTCCACATATAGTTTCAGAAGAATCATAAAGAGGGTGAACTATATTGGTATCTCCATAATGGCTGCTTGATTTAACATAATAGCAATATTGAGAACCATTGTGAAGCCCTGTATCGGTGTATGTTTTATTAGTTGTTTTAGTGAGGAAATTATATACCTGAAGGGCGGGAGGAGGGTCTTCACGATACACATAAAATGTATCATTAGTCCAGGGTACCGATGCTGACCAACCAAGGTTCATACTTTGATTTTCCCGTTGTAATTTCAAATAAATAGAGGATGCTGTACCAGACGAGCCTGCTAATTTAATCGTACCGCTATCGGAGTAATAAAAATCTATTTTGTAATTATAGCTACTGTCGCGGGTGTTTAACCCTGTATCCATGTAGGAAGTATCTATACGAGAATTAAAATGCAGGGAACTGATAGAAGCGATGGTTGAAAAATTTAATCCATTCATCCCTTTTGCCCGCAGTAATACATATTTGTATGGTGGTTTATATACTGTAGTATCTAAATCAGCAGTGTCAACCAGTGGTTTCATCCAGCGGACAAAAATTTCTCCGCTGGCGGGGTCAGTTTCAGTAACGCTTACATTCGTAAGTAATGGAACGCCTAATTTTATTAATGCACAAGTAGAGTTGGAGGCATAGCTCTGCGAGCCATCCGGCAATGGATAGATAGCATCCACTATATAACTATAGGAAACCCCGGGAGAAAGGCCCGCCCCTCCTGCACTGTCGCAGAAAGTAGTATCGTCTATTGCGGTATTAGTTCCAATAAGGGTGTAGCCGGTATAGGCAGGCACTCCGGTTTCACAGTACCCGGGCTTCCAATTGGAACAACCTATTTTTCTATATATATTATAGCCTGTAGCCTGTGGGCAAATGCTTGGGTTCCAATGCAGGCATACGGTTGTTCCGGTAACGGTGGAAGTAAGATTTTTAGGTGCAGGGCCTATTACAGTTATAAGTGAAGTACCATAGCCACTATAAAACGCTGTATCAGTAAGGCTTCCAATACCCAGCACTATTTTTTCTGTAGCCTTTATAATAACTTGATACGGGTTTTCCCGTACCTCGCTGCATGTAGTTGTCCAATTTAAAACTGGGTGTACCGTCGGGGCCGGGGCAATATTGGTAAGTGTTGCTGGCGGGGTTAATGAAAACGGTTCCCCCGAACCTGATACATAAAGAGTATGCCCGTTATCACTTGCAGTATAATTTATAGTAACATTACCACCCGCCTCTACACAGGTATCTTTACTGGTAACAATAGGTGTGCTACAGTTCCCCTGTATAATAACTTCTAATTCCAGTTCCACTGTATCAACAGGCACAATTATCCTTTCTCCATCTACATTTGATATTCTCAGGGTCCTTATCAAAATCACAAAATTCCAGATTCCGGCCTGTGGGTTACACCATGTCAATGTTCCCCTTACAGGGTCAACGGTGGCTCCTTCGTTATTATAACCAGGGGCTACATCACCATTTAATACCAGGCTATTTCCAATGGAGTAAGCTATACTGTCATTTGCGTCGGAAGGTGGGATGGGTATATATGCCCCGGGATTGTAGGTATAGCACATGCCGGCACAACCATTTTGACATGCCGGTGGGTTTGATACTACCGGGGAATTTACACAGCCTTGTTCCGGACCGATAGTGACAGAAGAGTACATATAATAAGGCACATTTACCGAGTTGGTAATATTATTAATATTTGCCATCCTGTCAGGGTCACTCATAGATAGTCGGTATGTACCAGGACCAGGATAGGTATGGGTCCCCTGGTATATATTAACTTTCCTTGCTCCATTCTGGGGTTCGGGTGGGGTTGCATCAAATATATAATTGCAAATCGGTACTCCATTCGGAGTTGGGTCCCCGTTACCAAATAATTCCTCTCCTGTCAGGCCATTAGTTCTATATAACAAATCACTGGTACCATCACCCCAATATACACGCATGGTATCCCTGTCGGCAGTAGTAAGGTAAGTATTGGTGTAATCGGTAATTGTTGCCTGGTAGGTTGTTCCCCCGAGGCATTGGAAAGAAATATAGCCGCTAACCTGGTGGGTTGCATAACTAAAAAAGGGAACTAAAAGCAAAGCGAATACCCCGAATATTTTTCGCACCATGTTTCCGGTTATACTATTATTCATCCATTTGACTATTGAAACCCGGGGAAGTAAAAATATCTTTTATTTTAATAAACAGAATCTTTGCAATCACTGTTTAAAGGCTATATAAACCCGGGAAAATTATTTCAACTGCCCTTTCGTATCATCGCCCTCTTTAGGGGCAGTATCCTTGTTTGGCTCTCCTTTTGACGCATCTTTAAATTCTCTTACTCCTTGTCCCAGGCCACGCATTAACTCAGGGATTTTTTTACCCCCGAAAAGTAATAATACTACAGCAAGTATCAGAATTAATTCTGTCGGTTTGATAGCTTCTAAAAAAAGTAACATATCTTTTAATTTAAAAATTCCTTCAAAGATACTATTTTTTCAGGGAATCGGGTGCGGAAAAAAAAACAGCATAAAACAGCCGCCGATACCGACTGGTACACGTCAAAATAAATCTTACGGGCTAACATTCGGGCGGGGTATAGCACCGTTTCTCTATTTTTTGATAATTAGCGCATTGCAAGCAGTGCGTTGCAAATGAGGTGGTTATTCGCGATTTTTAGCTGTATTGTTTTCCTTAAAACGGATGAAAACCAAGCCTGCCAGGATGCACAGGAAAAAACCAAAAACTCCGCTTAGCCTAAGCCCGAAATCATGCCCGGGATCTTTTCCATAGATAGTGAGAATAGCGAAAAGCGAAATACCGAGGGTTTGTCCCAACTTCACGGCAAAATAGTTTACGGCAAAAAAAGTGCCTTCCCGGCTATCGCCTGATTTTGCTTTATCTTCAGATGAAAGCCTTGCAAGCAACGCATTTGGTAATATACCGAGCGATGCCAGGGGAAAAGAAGTTATTGCTATCAGCACATAGAAAAAGGGTTTGACAAGAACGGGTACCTTGCCTAATACTGCGATACCCGAAAACACAAAGGCAAGAATAAAAAACGAAATAACCATAATCCTTTTTTCGTTGTACAGTTTAGCGAGGATATTTATTACCGGATAAAATAACAGGGATAGAAATACCAGGAAAATTACCAGCCGCGAACCATCGGAAGGAGCCATTCCGCAAAGCACTGTGACAAAGAAGAGCAGACCGCTGGTAATTAAATTTAAGGCGGTGGAAAAGGAAAATGTGGCAACGAGGAAATACCTGAAATTAGAATTAGAAAAGCTTTCCCTAAGAGCTTTTAGTAAGGGAGTAGATGAGGGCACCGGGTTACAATATTTATTTTCATCAATGGTAAAAATGGGAACAAGCATAGCTACTCCACCGAACAACGCAAGCGCTATCACCGAAAACTCGATGGCAGTTGCCCTATCGGTTAAATGAAAAAGAGAGCTACACAAGTCGGCAATATTATTGGTAAGCGAAGAAATAATCATTCCTAATACAAACCCTACCTGCTGGAAGGTAGAAAGCCTGATTTTATCTTTATTCGTAGAGGCTAACTCAGGCAGTAAAGAATAATAAGGTATTATATAAGTAGTGGTAGCCATAAAAAACAGGGTGAGGGTAATCGTAAGCCAGGCGGCATTTGAACCGCTTACCGATTTTGTCATAGGAACAAAAACAAGGATACAGAATACAACAGATGGAAGTACACTAAAAAGCATAAAGGGTATCCTTCTTCCTCTCCGGGTTTTTGTCCGGTCGCTTACCCGACCGATAAAGGGATCGTAAAAAGCATCTATCAGCCTGCCACCGGCTGTTATTAAAGCCATTAAGGTAAAAACCCCGAAAATTGTTTTTTGAGATAATAACACATGCAGCCCCGAACCATCCGGAGGAATATAATAATACACCAGCATTACTGCTATCAGGTTCACCATGATAGACCAGCCCATCATGCCGGTGGCATATAGTATTTGCCTGTTAAAAGGTAATCGGGTCAATTTAAAAATGGAATAGGCTTGTTGGGTGTAAATATACTAAGCCAAAAATTTCCATACGTAAACTTAAATTAAGGGTTACACAAATAAATTTTTTGGGCTAAAGTTCCGGGGAGGGTCTGACAGTTAAAAAGGGGATGAAAAATAATGAAATTCAGAAAAATAATTCATCTCCCAAATTTTTCTTTTTTTAGCCGAAAGATAGAAAAAATTAATTGCATGGATTGAATTCTGCATTTAATACATAATAGCCTATTGATGTGTATTATATATTGAGTAAAGTTTCCCTTTTGTTTTCAAATTAGGCACCCAAACTCATAAAAATTAAATTGCTTATAAAAATAATATATTGGTAGTATATTTATGCATAAATGATAGCACTATTTCAGGCTTATTTTTCGGACTGGAAATAGGGGTCGTTTTAGAAACTGATAAATATCATACCGAAAGATGCTAAATCTCATCAGTGTTTTTACCTTACGTCATGCCTAAACCTTGCTCGCCGATGTTTCTTTGCATCATCAAAAACGATAGAATTATGCACATCACACTAAACATCCAATCACTACTCCAGTTTGCATTCATAACAATTATGGTAGCCCCTTTACCCTTGTTGTTATTATCTTCACCTATCAATTTTGTACGTGAAAAGCTCAAATATAGGAGATATTATAGAATCGTGAAAAGACATTATTCCGATCCTGAATCAGTAAGCAAAGAACAATTACACGTTATCCTGCCAAAATTACAATCTGAAGAAATAAGCCACCTTATATTCCGTCTTCGTGAAGGCGGATCTTACGAACAAAACTCCTACACTCAAAACTAAAATTCTTCTACGGATTAATTTTAGAGAGGTTACATTTCTGAAATATTCTATCAAAAAATCGCGGCACGGTCGCGATTTTTTATTTGTATCCCCTTCCAAAATTAGACTTATGTTTGCGTATAGATTATATACGCCACCATGTATAGTTCCCGAATACCGGCATTAGCCCGGTTTTTTTTTCCACAAATAATTTGCCGCCCCGATACGAACGGTAAAAAAATCGTGTATCTTACTTTCGATGATGGACCCATTCCGGAAACCACTCCTTATATAATAGAGGCACTTAAAAAATATGGAGTCAAAGCCACTTTTTTTTGCGTAGGAGAAAATGTAAAAAAGCATCCTGAATTGTATACCTATATAATAGAGGAAGGACATTTTGTAGGAAACCATACTTTCAACCACCTTAAGGGATGGAAAACTCCCTTGGATATTTATATGGATAATGTGAATGAATGTGCAGGGTATGTTTCCTCCAATCTTTTCAGACCTCCGTATGGTAAATTTACACTTGCCCAATATAATGTCCTGAAGAAAAAATATAAGTTAATTTTATGGGATGTCCTTACACCCGATTATGATGTTAATGTTTCAAGCCGGCAATGTTTTGAAATTGTTAAGAAAAAAATACGACCCGGTTCTATACTGGTTTTTCATGATAATATAAAAGCAAAAAATAAATTATCAGAGTTGTTGCCAAACACGCTGGATTTTTTACTTCATGAAAAATTTGACATTCAGCCTGTTACAAATAAACTATTGAAATAAAATTCAGCCGTTTAAAAATCCAAAAAAAATCATGTTACTTTTTTGGTTGTGTGATTCAATTTTATTTTACTTTTGGCGGCGATTTAAAGAAAAACACACACCTTCCAAACATGAACAAGCTGATTACAAAGCTCCAAAAGTCGTTGGCAGCTTTTTTCGTCTTTGTCTTTACGCTGGCATTTACATCTTTAACGTATGCTGCAGATGCACCATCGGCGGCAACTATTGCTGACGGAGGGAAGCTTTTCAATGCAAATTGCGCCGTTTGTCATAGTCTTGGCACAGAAACCATAACCGGTCCCGGTTTACAAGGGGTTACCGGACGGGTTCCATCACCATACCAGGACTGGATGCTGAAGTGGATCAAGAACAATGCCGCTTTAAGAAAGAGCGGGGATGCTTACGC
The DNA here is from genome assembly GCA_963767125.1 of uncultured Bacteroidota bacterium. Taxonomy (GTDB): domain Bacteria; phylum Bacteroidota; class Bacteroidia; order JABEUT01; family JABEUT01; genus JABEUT01. The sequence continues at coordinate 220,445 of CAVYDB010000002.1, forward strand.
AAACAAAGTTTTTGCAGATAACAGCGGAACAGCGATGACTGTTTTTGACGGAGCGCTTACCGATGACCAGATAAAAAATATTATTGCTTATGTTGCTAATCCCCCAAAAGAGGTTGTGGCAGATGCCTCCGGGGGAGCAGGTGCTACAGGTACTGCTACTAAAAGTGAAGGCGGAGGAGGATATGGGTTGGTTCTTTTAATAACGATAGGCGTATTACTTATTCTTATTTATACCCTTCGTACTGTTCGCAGATCGTTGGTGGCTGTAGCCAATGAAAAGAAAGGACTTCCTTCCGGAAGAAGAACTTGGTTTTTGGAAAGGTACCTACAAATGGATACGTACCCATAAAGTTCATTTTGCTGTAATCAATATATTTTTAACTGCTGTGTTCTGTGCTTATGGATGGGAATATCTATGGGGTATTGATGTTACTCCCGGATATCATCCATCACAACCTATTAATTTCAGGCACGATGTTCATGCCGGAACGAATAGCATTGCTTGTATCTATTGCCACTCCGGCGCTGAAAAAGGAAAAGTTGCAGGTATACCTACATTAAATGTATGTATGAATTGCCACAAAGGCATTCAAGGTTCAAACCCTGAATACCAAAAAGAAATTGCTAAAATATATTATGCGGCAGGCTGGGACCCTCAAAAGGCTGCTTATACCAATCCTACACATCCTGTTGAAATGGAACCGTGTTCACTCACTTCCTGACTTTGCTTACTTTAACCACTCCCAGCACGTAGTAGTAGGTCAGGTTGCCTGTGAAACATGCCATGGACCTTGTAATACCTATACCACCAACCAGCAATTTGCTAAATTAACAATGGGATGGTGCATAGACTGCCACCGCCAAACGCCTGTACAAATGCAGGGGAACGGATATTATGCCAAGTTGCATGAAGTCCTGATGAAACAAGATTCCTCACGTCATGTTACCGAAGCCGATATGGGCGGACTGGAATGCGGAAAATGTCACTACTAAATAATCAAGCTAAAAGCCAATAGCTAAATTATGATGAAGGAAAAAAAATATTGGAAAGGACTGGAAGAACTGAATGAAAGTTCCGCTTTTGTAAAGGCAAGAGATAAGGAATTTGCCAAAGAAGTGCCTATTGAAGAATTTTTAGGCAGAGAATCTATCACTACTTCCAATACAAGCCGCCGTGATTTTTTAAAGTATCTCGGATTTACCGTTGCTGCAGCTTCTTTAGCAGCCTGCGAATCTCCTGTTGTTAAAACTATTCCGTATGTAATTAAGCCCGAAGAAGTAACCCCCGGTATTGATAACTGGTATGCCTCTACATTTTTCAACGGAGAAGATTATTGCAGCATATTAATAAAGACCAGAGACGGAAGACCTATTAAAATAGAAGGTAATAAAAATTCATCCGTTACAAAAGGCGCCGCCAATGCAAGGGTTCATGCTTCTGTTCTTTCCTTATATGATAATGCGAGGGCAAAAGCCCCCTGCGTTCGTAATGCTGAATCACATGGGATACAGCCGATGATGAAATAGGCGCTAAGCTTATGCCGCTGCTAAAGGTGCAAAGGAATATTGCTATTTTATCTTCTACTATTATAAGCCCTTCTACAAAAGAGGTTATTGCTGAATTTGTAAGTAAATATCCTACTGCAAAACATGTAATGTGGGATGCAGTTTCCTTCACCGGGATGAGAGCAGCAAATGAACAGATGTTTGGCAAAGCCTTTATTCCTACGTATTCATTTGATAAAGCCCAAACTATTGTCAGTATTGCAGCGGATTTCCTTACCAACTGGCTTTCTCCCATCGAATTTTCCAAGCAGTATGCAGATGGAAGAAGAATAAGCAAGGACAAAAGGGAAATGTCAAAGCATATTCAGTTTGAAAGTATTATGACTGTTACCGGCGCAAATGCGGATACCCGCATTCAAATAAAACCATCGGAAGAAGGGGAGATAGCTCTGAGTCTTTATCAAGCAGTCTCGGGTTCAGGGGGAGGAGGTTCAACTCCTTACAATGCCCAAATTACAAAAGTAGCTGCTGAATTAACAGCCAACAAAGGTAAATCATTGGTTATTGCAGGTAGTAACGACATAAATGTACAGGCTATCGTCAATCAAATTAATAAAATACTCGGTAACTACGGTTCCACTATTAATAAGGATAGGGAATGTAACCTGAAGCAAGGTAATGATGTGGAATTTGCTGCCTTGGTTAAAGATATGAAAGCAGGTAAAGTGGATGTTCTTATTACCTATAACACGAACCCTCTTTACACTGCTTCTTCTGCAGTAGGATTTAAAGATGCTTACGCAAAAGTTCCATGCAAAATATCGTTTGCTCCATCAGTTGATGAAACAGCAACCCTTGCCGATTATGTTTGTCCCGATAATAACTATCTTGAATCGTGGAACGATGCAAACCCATATACAGGACAATATAGTTTGGCACAACCTGCTATTTCTCCTTTGTTCTGCAAACCACGTAACGAAGGAACCCGCTCTGCACAGGAATCTCTATTAAAATGGGCTGGCAGCGATACAACTGACTACTTTACCTATATTCAAAATAACTGGAAGAAAAATCTTCTCCCTGAACAATCAGACGAAGGCGGAGGTTACCTGTTCACTAATTTATGGAATAGCACCCTTCAATCAGGTGTGTTTGAAAAAGCCATGAACGCTGATGAGATGGGAACCGATAAATCATTGGAAACTGCAAGCGTTCCTGATATGTCTAAATTGGCTTCTTCATCTAAAGGTGGTCTTGAGGTTATACTGTACCAGAAAACAAGTATGGGCAGCGGTATGCAGGCAAACAATCCCTGGTTGCAGGAATTACCTGACCCTGTTTCAAAGGTTACCTGGGATAACTACATTACTATGAATCCTGCTGAAATGAAAGACAAAGGATTCAGCCTGTTAGAAGATGATAACCACGTTGCAAGCGTTGCTACCCTAAAAGTAAACGGCAGCAGTATTGAACTGCCTGTTTTCCCTCAACCGGGACAAGCAAGAGGCACAGTGGGAGTTGCTTTAGGCTACGGAAGAACCAATGCCGGCAAAGTAGCCGATGGAATTGGCGCTAATGCATATCCCTGGGTACAATGGAATAATAATACCTTCCAATATTATGCTACCGGGGCTGAAATAGCTTCTGCTAACAAATCATATACTATAGGCGCTACCCAGACCCACAACACCATGATTGGTAGCCCTATATTGAAAGAAACTACCTTAGAAGAATATCAAAAGAATCCTGCTGCCGGAAACGAACAGGAGGAAATGAATACCATTGAAGGTAAAAAGCAATTAAAAGATGTAAACCTGTGGGATGATTTTGATGCAAAATCTCCGGTTAACCTTACTAATAATGCGGGTAACCAGGGCTTACGCTGGAAAATGGCTATTGACCTGAAAACAGACTCGCGCATCAGCCTGTTGTCGGGGGTGCACCGCAAGGACGTCAGGCGCCTGCGCGAAAACCCGCCCACTTCCAGCGAGGAAACGCACAACGAGGTTTCCCTGGGTTCGCAGATTGTCGCCGAATGGATTGGCGCGCCCGAATTCACCGACAAACGCAAGCACCCGCTGCCGCTGCCGCGGCTTGCCCGCAGCGCCAGCGGCGTATCGTTCGAATCCCTGGTGGAATCGGTAAGCAAGGACATCCGCCCGCGTGCCGTGCTCGACGAGTGGTTGCGCCTTGGCATAGTGCATATCGACGAAAGCGACCGCGTATGCCTTAACCAGGAGGCGTTCGTGCCGGAAAAGGGATTCGCTGAAAAAGCCGTTTATCTAGGGCATAATCTGCATGATCACGCCGCCGCCGCGGTGCAAAACGTGCTGGGCGGGGCGCCAGCGTTTCTCGAGCGCAGTGTGCATTACGACGCATTGTCCGCGTCATCGATAACGGAGCTCGCCGCGTTATCGGAAAAGGCCGGCATGGAAGCCGTGCTCGAGGTCAACCGAAGGGCGATGAAACTCGATCGCCGCGATACCCAGCAAAAAACCGCGGGCAAGCGCATGACTTTTGGCATTTATTTTTTTGCGGAAGATTTTACCGAAGACAAAACGTCTTCCTGAACCTGGTTATGCATTCTTGAGCCACCGGCAATCACGTACTCGCGTTTCCCTGCTCCGCTGTCTGTGCGCGGCGCTGGCGTTCGCGCTGTGCCAGGCTTCGGGCACCGCCTTTGCGGATAACGCCTGCGTGGCCAAGGGTGGGGTCGGCGGAACAGGTTACACCCCGGATGGCGGGGTTGGCGGCACCGGCGTACCGCCCGAAGGCGGCGTGGGCGGCACCGGTTCAACGGTCAACGGGGGTGTCGGTGGCACGGGCACCCAGTCGGGCGGCGTCGGTGGCACCGGGTTCATCGCCAAGGGTGGCGTAGGAGGCACCGGCTATATCGCCAAAGGCGGCGTCGGCGGCACCGGCAAGACCGGTGTCGGCGTGGTCGGCACCATCACCGGCTTTGCGAGCGTATGCGTCAACGGCCTCGAAGTACATTACGCGAGCAGCACGCCGGTAATGTCGAACGGCCTGCCGGCCTCGGTTGCCGATCTCGCCATGGGTCAGGTGGTCACCATTGAAGCGAGCGGCACCGGCTACCAGGCTGCCGGCGAACTCGGCGGCGTGCGCATAAGCATATTGAATGCGGTAGCGGGCCCGGTGGCCTCGATCGATACCGCGGCGAAAAAGATCGTGGTGCTGGGGCAAACCGTGCGCGTCACGGCGCAGACCCTGATTGCCGATCCCACCGGCATCAAGGATTTCAGCTTCCTCGGCACAGGCTCCCTCGTTCGCGTCTCGGGGCTGCGCCTGGCCGGCGGTGAAATCGTCGCCTCGCGCGTCGATACCGTGCTGAGTCTGGATCAGGCCAGCGTGCTGGGTCCGGTGACGCAAAGCGACGCAGACGGCTTCTCGATTTACGGGTTGCGCGTGAACTACGCAGACATTACCGGAATCGGCACCGTCACCAGCGGCGAAGTGATGGTCAGCGGCCGTCTCGACGGCGCGTCGCTGCGGCCGGAACGCATCACGCTCGCGCCCAGCCTGAGCTTTGCGCAGGACATCGACCATCTGGTGCTGGAAGGCTATATCGGCACCGCGAGCAGCAGCGAAATCAGCGTCGGCGGCGTCAAGGTTGCGCTATCGACCACCACCGGCATTGTCGGCCTCGGCAGCGGCCAGCCAGCGCTGCAGCCGGATGTCCGGGTGCAGGTCAGCGGCCATCTGCTTGCCGATCACAGCATGATCGCCGACACGGTACTGCTGCGGCGCGATCCCCTGGCGCCGCCCGCGGCTGCGTCCATCATCCGCCGCCAAGAGGCAAGACCCTCACCTTCAACCGTACCGGCGATGGCCGCGTGATCGACAGCAACGATGCCACGGGCACCGCGCTTGCGGCGTCGCGCAGCGCAGGCACGACCACGGGTAGCGGTGCCGCGACCACGACCGGCACCACGGGCGGGACCTCCAGCACCACCAGCAGCGGCACGCTGGGCGGCGGCTCGACCACCGGTGTGTCCGGCGGCGGGACCATTACGCCGGGAGGCGGCAGCACGACCATCACCAAACCGGTAACGGTGACGCCCCCCAGAATCAGCTTTCCCATCGCACCGCGTCCGCACACTTTCGACGCCATGGATTTCCGGCCGCTCGCGCTGCCGCGCATCGCGCATTAAGTCGTTTTTCCCGGGGCAAGCCGGGTTGATGAGACGCATTGCATTACAATGCGTCACTTCCACTTTAATTTCCCTCCATGAGCCTTCCCGTAGCAGTGGTAACCGGCGGCAGTTCCGGTATCGGGCTTGCGATCGTGCGGCATTTGCTCGACGCCGGCTACGAAGTCGTCAACGTATCGCGGCGCGATTCACCCGACGTCCACAGCAACCTGCACGACTACAAGGCTGACCTCGCGGACCGCGGCGCAGCCGGCTCCATCGCGCGCAAAATCGCCAGAGATTTCCAGGTGACCAACCTGATTCACAACGCGGGAGAAATCCGGCCCGGCTCGCTGACCGACGCGACCCAGGCCAACCTCGCGCATTTGTCCAGCCTGCACCTGGCCGCGCCGCTGACGCTCACGCAGGCTTTCCTGCCGGCGATGCGCGACGCCGGCATGGGCCGCATCCTGTTTATCGCCAGCCGCGCGGTCCAGGGCAAAGCCCTGCGCAGCATATACGCAGCGACCAAGGCCGGAATGATCGGCTACGCGCGCACCTGGGCGCTGGAGCTGGGCGGCGACGGCATTACCGTCAATGTCATCGCGCCGGGACCGATTGCCACCGAACTGTTCCGCAAGGGCAATCCCGAAGACAGCCCGGCCACCAAAAAAATCATCGAAGGCCTGGCGGTAAAACGCATGGGCGAGCCCGACGACGTCGCGCGCGCGGCGATGTTCTTCCTCGACGAACGCAACAGTTTTATTACCGGACAGACGCTCTACGTGTGCGGCGGCTTGTCGGTAGGTAACGCGCCGCCGATCTAGGAGTCGATGCCGGTACCGGAATCCGTTTTCCAGTTGACGCTGCCGCATGCGCATGGAATAGTGCGGTCAGAGTCCGTTGCGCATCACCCTGCCTGCTTCCGATGATTCACCCGACCGTGCCCCAGCCCGACCATGAGTGAATCGCCAGCCCATCCCGGCCCGGAACACGAATATCACGCCGCGCTGGCGCGTGGCCAGTTCCAGATCCAGCACTGCACCGACTGCGACAAATATCTGTTCTATCCGCGCGTGCTGTGCCCGCATTGCGGCGGCAGCCATTTGTCCTGGGCGCGGCCGTCCGGCCTGGGCACCGTCTATTCGGTTTCCATTGTGAGGAAGAAAAAAGAGGACGGCGGCGATCACAACGTGGTTCTGGTGGACCTGCTGGAAGGCGTGCGCATGATGGGCCGGGTGGAGGGCGTTGCCAACGAAGCGATTGCCATCGGCATGCGGGTGCACGCGGAAATACGCCAGGAGAACGGCAAGCCCATCGTCGTGTTCGTGCCCAATACGGGAGTGATTTTGTGACGGCGGCGCTGCGCGGCAAGGCCGCGATCGCGGGTGTGGGAATCGCGCATTGCGGTGAAGCACCCGGGCTCAGTGAAATGGAAATCCTGGCCGCCGCTTCGCGCAAGGCGATCGCCGACGCGGGTTTGAAACTCGCCGACATCGACGGCCTGTGCGCAGCCAGTACCACCACGTTTTTCCCCACGTTGGCGGCTGCGGAATATCTCGGCATCCGGCCCGCGTTTTCCGACTGCAATTCGATCGGCGGTTCATCTTTTGTTTCGCATCTGATTCCCGCCGTACTCGCACTCGAAGCCGGACTTTGCAACGCGGTGCTGGTCGCTTACGGAGCAACCAGCGCAGCGGCGCAGGCCGCACCGAGGTGGGCAAACTCAAGTCGCGGCTCGACCCCGTGGTCCACGAAGCCCCCTACAACCCGTTTAACCCGCCCACCAGCTATGCGCTGGCCGCCGCGCGTCACATGCACGAGTTCGGCACTCGCCGCGAGCACCTTGCCGAAGTCGCCGTCGCCGCGCGCAAATGGGCGCGGCTAACCCCGAGGCCTTTTCCCGCGATCCGCTGAGCATCGGCGACGTGCTGAAAATCGCGCATGATCTCCGACCCGCTTACCGTGCGCGACTGTTGCCTGGTGACCGACGGTGGCGGCGCTTTTGTACTGACTCGCGCCGAGCGCGCGCAAAGCCTCGCCAGGCCGCCGGTCTATGTGCTGGGCATGGGGGCCGCGCACTGGCATCGCCAGATTTCGCAAATGCCGGACCTTACGCTGACCGCCGCATCGGAGTCGGGGCCAAAGGCTTTCGCGATGGCGGGACTCGCACCGAAAGACATCGACGTCGCCGAGCTCTACGACGCGTTCACGATCAACACCATCCTGTTTCTCGAAGACCTGGGCTTCTGCGCCAAGGGCGAAGGCGGCGCGTTTGTCGAGGGCGGCGCGATCGCACCGGGCGGCAGGTTGCCGGTCAACACCAACGGCGGCGGCCTATCGTGCGTACATCCCGGCATGTACGGCATCTTCACCATGATCGAAGCGGTGCGCCAGCTGCGAAACGAAGGCGAGCAGCGGCAAGTCGCCGGCGCCGAGATCGCGCTTTGCCACGGCAACGGCGGCGTGTTGTCGTCGCAGGCCACCGCCATTCTCGGTAACGCCTCTACACTCTGATTTTTCAGTTCGCCGGACGAAATCGATATGCTAAAAGACAAAGTGATCGTGGTCACCGGCGCGGGCGGCGGCATCGGCCGCGACTTCGCATGGCGATGGCCGCGGCCGGCGCCAAGGTCGTGGTCAACGACATCGGCGCGTCGGTCGACGGCGAAGGCGGCGGCAGCACCAGCCCGGCGCAGAAGGTCGTGCGACGAAATCACAGGCGTTCGGCGGGAAGGCGGTGCGCCAACACCGACAGCGTCGCCGAATCCGGACGGCGCCGAGCGCATGATCAAGGCCGCGGTCGACAACTTCGGCCGCATCGACGGCGTGATGAACAACGCGGGCATCCTGCGCGACCGCATCTTCCATCACATGAGCCACGATGGACTGGAAGCTGGTGATCGACGTGCATCTCAACGGCGCGTTCAACATCAGCCGCGCCGCCGCCAATTACTTCAGGGAGCAGGAAGTCGGGCGCCTTCGTGCACATCACCTCGACCTCGGGCCTGATCGGCAACTTCGGCCAGGCGAATTACTCCGCGGCCAAGATGGGCATCATCGGCCTGTCGCGATCGATCGCGCTCGACATGGCGGCGTTCAACGTGCGCTCCAACTGCATCTCGCCGTTCGCCTGGAGCCGCATGATCGGCACCATCCCCGCCGACACCGATGCGCAGAAAGCGCGCCTCGAACGCTCCAAGAAGATGACCCCGGCCAAGATCGCGCCGATGGCGGTGTTCTTGCGAGCGATGCCGCGCACGAGGCGTCACGTCGGCCAGATCTTCGGCGTACGCAACAATGAAATTTTTCTCATAGAGCCAGGAC
>CAVYDB010000003.1:0-88681 GCA_963767125.1 uncultured Bacteroidota bacterium
ATACACCTTATTTTGCAGAAGGTGGCCTAACGTTCAGGATAAATACCCACAAAAGCAGCCACGCGCAAGAAAATAGCCCTGCACAAGGCAGCTATGGCGGGCATGGGGTGAAATAACCAGCGAGTTTATCAAAAACCTACTTATGATGCCATAAGTAATTATCCTAATCCATTTTTATCTCAAACGACCATAGAGTTTTCATTGAAAAATGAGGAGCCTGTTTCCATTTACATAGTTGACATGAATGGAAAAATGATAGCAACGCTTATTAATAATGAGTCTTATACCAAAGGTGGTCATGTTATTCAATACAATGGTTCTTCAATATCAGACGGTACTTATTACCTGATACTTAAGACCAGCAAAGACAGAAAAACTGCTAAAATGATTAAAGCAAGATGATAATAAAAAGTAGTATATTTACGTTTAGTATCTCAAAATAATAATAAGAATGAACGGGAAAATAATACATTGGGTGGCATTTGTCGTTGTTGTTATGACCATTTTATTCTCTTCGTGTGCAAAGGAAAAAAATCCATTACCTACTCCTTTATCTGCTTATAATGTGAACGCTTATGCCAATGGAGAATTTTTAACCTTCAATGCTAATTGGCATGGAGACTCCTGTTTTAGTATGCTGAGTGGTTGGACTACTAACATTAGTCAACATTATGACTTGGATTTTTATAATATAATAATTAAGAAAAGTTTTATAGGTGAATATCCACTCAATTTAAGGTCATTCGCACAATTTTATTCTGTTGAAATTCCTACCAGTGGGGGGTATGTCTTTTATTACTCAACCGATTCCACACACACCGGTTCATTTTCAATAACGGCTTATGATTCTATAAATCAGACTATTTCAGGAACATTTAGTTTTACCGGAGTTGGCGGTAATGCGAGTGGTACACCTGCCGGCGCATCTTATTCCCCGACTATTAGTATAACTAATGGCGTGTTTACAAATGTACCTTATTAATCTTTTGTAAACGCCCCCTCCCCACTTACCTCTTGATAACAGAGTCTTTACCATGCAGGTTCATTTATATCTAACCGTGTTCTCACTTTTAATTAATTGCCATTATATTTCACTGCAATTTGCTTTCAAAAAAAAGCCCCTGAAACCCTTTAGGGACACAGGTTTCCAGCAATCGCCTAATAACCAGTAACTTAAGTAGGTGTATTTATGCCCCCCGAATGCCAGCCCGAAAGATTCCAGCCCCAAAGGCATGGTCAGGCGGGCATTCTGGCGGGTACCATCCGGTACGGGCGGGCGTTTTATGCCGTTTTTTTACCCCTACGGGTTCAGCCAGTGGTTCTGGAATTTGCAGTATTGGTAGTCCTTATCTACATGCACATATACTCCTTCTCTCAGTTTGTGGTTAATCCACTCATTAATCACCCTCTGCTGTTTTTTAGCCAATGCGGTAGCCTGTATTTGCTGGTAGTCATCTCTCAGGTTAGCCTTATGGGGTTTGCTCCTGCTTTTCAGTAATACTATCCTGTAGCCTCTTTTACCTTCAGGGGTATTATAAATTTCAGGGTCAGAAACATCGCCGGGGTTCATATTAATGGTGTACGATAGTTCCAGTTCACCTAACTGGTCCATATCCCACTTTGAAAGCCCTGTCTGCGGATTAGTAAGTACCCCGCCATTGTATTTGGTTGACTTATCATCGGAATATTTTGCCGCAGCATCAGAAAATGTAATTGTATCTTTTTTTACATACTTTTCTATTGTGTCCAATTGCTCTTTGCATTTTATCATATCTTCACTTGAAACTACGGGTACAACTAAAATATGCCGCAAATCTAAAAGTTCACCATGCCGGCGTATCATCTGGATAAAATGAAACCCAAAGCTGGTTTCAAATACCTTTGAAATTTCACTGTCTTTCATACTAAAAGCCATTTTTTCAAATTCATTTCCTCCAAATTCCCCTTTACGCACATTCATATATACGCCACCCTTATTTGACGAGCCCGGGTCATCGGAGTATAAGACTGCAAGGGTAGCCATATTTTCCCCCTTTAATACCCTTTGCCTTAAAGATTCACACTTGTCTTTAGCTACTTGTTTTTCCTCTGTAGTCAGTGCAGGGAGTTTTACTATCTGCGCAATTTCCTCCTGTGCATTTACCCCGGGAATACTGTCTTTAGGAATGGATTCATAATACTTGCGGACTTCTTCGGGACTAATGGAAAGGTTCTCCACTATTTTTCCCCGCATTTGCTGAGCCATCAATAAATCTCTTACATCGGGCTTCAATTCTTCTTTATATTGTTCTACCGATTTGCCATACCATTTCTCAAAAGCTTCTTTTGAGCCAAGCTGGGTAATGTAATAATTCATTCTCTTTTCAAATTCCTGCTCCACCTGGTCGTCAGAAATAATTATAGTAGTATCTTTTTCAGCTTCAATAAGCAGGAGCTTTTCATACATCAGGTCTTCAATTACTTTGCAGCGTATTCCGACAGTATCAGTTACTTTTTCATTTAAGTACTCCTGTATCCGTTCGCTTACCTCTGACTGCAGAATTATTTTACCACCTATAACGGCCACTACTTTATCAATCAATTGAGCATTTGCGGGGGCGGGTTCTTGTGCAAAAACAGTGCACGAAGCAGCTATGAAAAATATAAGCGAATAAACAGAAAGAAATACCTTTTTCATTGGAATATTGTTATCGGGGAATTTGCAAATTTATCGAAAATAGCGGGTTAAGAGATTCTTTTTATACACTTAACCTTTTTTAACTCTTACCTATTACCCTATTCACAATATCCAATATAGCTCCCTCGAACTCAATTGCCTCACTTTCTATCCTTGCAGCATTCTGCAATATTTCACTAACGGAGCTTTTATCCGCTAACCCTCCGGCGTTAATTTTAACATTCAGGTGAGCACCCAAAATGGCTGAACGGGCACAAAGAGCAGCCACGCCTGCATCGCTGACAGAATTGGGGTTTCCTTTTTCCGCCATGGCTTTTATAAGTTGCATAGATTCCAGCGAGAGTTGCATAACTTCATAAGGTACTTCAATAGCTGCTATTGTTGCACTATTGATAGCCTCTTTTTTGGCTTGTTTTTCGGCATCGGTATTTTTAGGTAACCCAAAAGCTGCCATAATACGGTTGAATGAGGCAGTATCTTCATCCACCGCTTTAAGTAGTTTGTCTTTAACCAGTTGTCCTTTTTCAGCCCAATAGGAGAATTCATCTAAACGTGCCTCCCACCCTTTTTTACCGGCAGAAAGATTGGCAACCATTGTTCCGAGTGCCGCGCCTAAAGCTCCGAGGTAAGCAGAAACAGAGCCTCCGCCGGGTGCAGGAGATTCGGAAGCCGTAGTGTCTGCAAATGCTTTTATGGTAAGATTTTGAAGTGCATTATCAGATTCGCGTTTCATCCGGTATTCAATGATTTTTTTGTCAGGATGAAACTCACTGAGGTCATCTAACCCCAATGATTTAACAGCAATATGTATTAATTCACTTTCCGAAATCCCGGTGGAACGGTCTTGCTTTTTAAGGAAATATTTCCCCGCATCTAACATAGATTGGAGCGGAATAAGCCCTACCAGCTCTGAGCCTGTAACACGCATACCCCTGTTTTGGGCACTCTTGCATGTTTCCTCAAAAGCAATATGCACGGGCGCAATATTAATATTGGTGAGATTAATGGAAACCTGAGCCTGTCCATATTCTTTAATATACCACCCTATGGCTTTCACCGATTTCAAGGCTCCGGGAATAGTTACATCATTACCCGTATCATCTTTTATCACTCTTCCTCTTTCTCGAATATCAAATGCTACGGCATTAGCCCTGCGAACAGAAGTGGTATTAAGATTAACATTATAAGCAACTAAAAAGTCCCTAACGCCTATCACTGTTGCTCCGGAACGCACCGGAAGTTCAGCAGGACCATAGTCCGGCTTCCATCCCGGCAATTTTACCTTTTTAGAAAAGCCCTCATATTCCCCTTCCCGAATAACAGATAAGTTGCTTCTTTCTTTATTGGGTTGGGCATATTCATATAAATAAACAGGGATACTCAATTCTTCACCTACCTTTGCTGCGAGTTGATTAGCATACTTCACGGTTTCCTCCACTGTAATTCCTGAAAGTGGTATTAATGGGCACACATCGGTAGCGCCCATGCGCGGATGTTCCCCTTTATGCTTGCTCATGTCAATCAATTCAGATGCCTTTTTTATAGCATGAAAAGCAGCTTCTACAACAGCTTCCGGTGAGCCAACGAAAGTGACCACAGTGCGGTTGGTAGCTTTGCCCGGGTCAACATCCAATAGCTTTACTCCCTCTGTTTTTTCAATTTCATCTGTTATGCTTTTTATTAGCGCTAAGTCATTCCCTTCGCTGAAATTCGGCACACATTCAATAAGTCTTTCCATGGTTAATTTTTTTGCAAAGATAAGTGGATAAAACAAAGTTATGAGTGATGAATTATGAGTTATGAATCTTTGTTATTAATCATTTTATATAATAATGCTAATCACATTAATAAATACCTATCTTTGATTGTTGAAGCCAGCGGGTTCTTTTTCCTATTATACCAGAGTTATATATTATGAAAAAATTACTATTAATTTTTATTGTTGTTTTAAGCAGTTTTTTTCTAGTGGGCAAACCTGGTATTGGGCAACACAGGGGAAAGGACCCAGTGCTGCAATAACCCCAATAAACTCTATTAATTCTGATGCTAATGTAAATAAGAAATTAGTTTCCAGATTAAAAATGGAACCTTACTAACAGATGTGATTTCTCAATTAAGTCCCAGAAAATTTAAAGCCTTGTATTGCGAAGAACTGATTTTTCGCGATAAAAGAGGAAAGAGATTATTATTTGTAAATCCTTAAGAAAAAAGGTAGTATTATCCGAAGATTTTACTACGTTTGTACCGCTAAAATCAGCATAAAATTGTAAAGCGGCGTACAAACCAGTACGTTTGCAAATGGTAAATAAAAGAACCGTAATTCCAATACGGCAAGCTACAATGTAAAGGGAAGGAGTTTAATTAGCTTACTTCCCTTTTTTCGTCTATATAACTGCCTTAACGTTGCTTTTATTTATTCTCCCAAACCGTATAATTATCTAAGGTTATATCGTTTTCATGCAAATAAATCATATCCTTAACTCTTTCATCTTTTACACTAAATAGAAATATTTTAGTTATTGGAACACTAAGATAATCCATTCTCCTTTTAATAGTCATGCGTACTTCTACATCAGGCAAAGCTAATAGTTGTAGGGCTAATTCGTGAGAGGTCATTTTATGCTATAATGTTGTATGATTTTTCTATGGATTCCTTATTGATTTAAAAATGGTTCTGCTGCTGTAAGAGCAGCAATAGCAATCACAACCCACAATAAAGTATTGTTTTTCTTATATTTTACAAATTCTGTATTAATGAATTGTTTATCCATTACTTTACCAATCTCATAATCAATAGTATATTCGCCTTCACTTTTCTTAGCAAGAATATTTTTCACCAAAATTTCTTGAAATTCATTAATGTGGCAAGAGTTGAGGCCTTAAAACACTCCTTCATCGTAAGCTTTCTCACCATGCAGCGCATCATCAAGTCCAATTTCTTCATGTTCGGCTTTTACTCTTACAGGAGTAATAAGATTGATAAGAACGAGCGTAACGTAAGTAAACAGGAAAGCATACACACAAGCGATAACAACAGCTGCTACTTGCTTGAAGAAGAATGTACTTCCTCCAAACCACAATCCATCGGCCCCACTCGGGTTCAACGATTTACAAGCAAACACCCCCAGCATAATAGTTCCTAATGCGCCACCTATTCCATGTACACCCCATACATCAAGGGCATCATCCCATTTCATTTTATTTTTGAATAGTACTGCCAGATAACACACTATTGATGCAAGTATCCCAATAATAATAGCGCCTTTTAAAGGGACAAAACCCGAACCGGGGGTTACGGTGGCAAGTCCCGCAACAGCCCCCGTAAGAAACCCTACCAATTTTGGTTTCTTTTCACGAATCCAGTCTATCACCATCCAGGTGAGTCCTGCAAAAGCAGCCGCAGCCTGGGTATTAAGGAATGCTAACCCGGTAACAGAATCTACATTCAATTCGCTGCCGGCATTAAACCCAAACCAACCAAACCATAGCATACCTGTACCAATGGCTATTAGTGGCAAGCTATGCGGGGTATGTTGCGCCACATTGCGGCGGCCTACATAAATAACCGAAGCAAGAGCAGCAAATCCTGCCGTTGCGTGAACTACTATGCCGCCTGCAAAATCGAGCACCCCCCACTGTGCAAGCCATCCTCCCCCCCAAATCATGTGGGCAAAAGGATAATATACCAATAACTGCCATAACACCAGGAAAATAAGATATGCCTTAAATGTTACCCGCTTTTTAAAAGCACCTGTAATAAGGGCCGGAGTAATGATAGCAAACATAAGTTGATATGCAATAAATACATATTCCGGTATTTTAGGGTTTCCGGGGAATGGAACTGTTGGTCCCGTACCACTTAAAAAGGCTTTATGCAAATCTCCTATTACCCCACCTGCCCCACCGCTGAAACAAAGGGAGTAACCCACCGCATACCACATGGCTGTAGTTATTCCAAGGGATACAAAACTTTGAAAGATGATTCCCACCACGTTACGTCTTCCTGCAAGCCCCCCATAAAAGAAGGCGAGACCCGGGGTCATAAACATTACAAGGGCTGTTGCAATAAGCATAAACCCTGTACTTCCTGTGTCGAATGTATTCATAGTATTGTTCTTTTAATTGGCAATTATACTGAAAAAACTAAAACGATACCCCCATATTCAACATTACCTCTCCCCTGCTGCTTGAGTACTTTCCATCGGAATAAAATATTTCCTCGTCTTTCGCTGTTTCGATTTCCCGTCCTTCTATCCTAATAAAGGAGTTATCGGTGGGCTTGAATTCCAGCCCAAACGTTTCACCAATTAATTGCAGCGCAGGATTATTGAAATAATAATTATCGGCACTGCTTATAATACCCTGTGGGTCATAAAAAGATTCAAAACGGGCATGTATAGAAAACTTTGATGAAAGATTTTTGGTATTTGAACTGAACTGGTACCTAAAAGAAATAATTGTTCCGTATGCCAGCGCTGTAGAATAATTCGGGGTATTTAATGCATAATCAATCCTCGCATTTTGTTGCGTAATAAAATCTGCCCCCGCCTGGAATTTAATTTTTGCAGATATAGTCCAGTTTATAACAAAATTATTCCATAAGCGCCAGTGCGACATACTAATGGAATCAGGGGTATCATCACTCAATAAATTGTAATACCCTATGGATATTTCAGAAGATGGGGTAACTGTAAGCGCCAGCCCAAGCGCTTTTTTTTTATTGGCAGGAATAAATTGGTTGGAACCATTTACAATAAGTAAGGCCCCGGTAAATTTCTCACAGGGTGTATAAGTTAATCTTATACCAGACTGATAAAAAGGCTCGGACCAGGAAATAACAGATTGGGCACTGCAAAAATTATCCCTTGCCAACATTGATTCTGTACCAATATGTGTTCTGAAAAAACCAGCGTCTATCCAGAGATTCTTTGAAAGCTTAACCCCTCCGTTTGCTTCCTGGATATAATTGTAAACCGGCGACCACAAAGCCCTGGGAACATCGCCATATTGCAATGTTACGGTCGCCCGAACAGTAGTTAATGTATCATCAATGGTAACCTGTGCCTGGTTAATTCCAAAACTATTACTTACCGGTGATTCATACCCAAACTTTTGAAACTTACCCGGACCAGCCGAATCAGTATAACGGGCGTAGTAAGCATCTACATAACAACTAACCTTAAGTCCATGAGCGGAATCTTTTTGGGCTGCACATGAAAAAACTGCCGAAGTAGTTATCCCGATTATATATATCGCTGTTAGAGGTCTCAGTATAGAGGGGTATTTTATTGTTCCAAAAGTAAAAAATAAAACTAATTCACCTGCCCCTGACTTTTAAAACCTAATGTACTCAGAATGATTTCCTGTTTATTCTTTTTGAGATTTGATACAATTAGCTGCAACACTATATGCTTGGTATTGAAAAAAAATGCCGGAATTCCCTATATAATTGCAAAATGTACGGTATGGTAAAGAGAATTAAATTAGTGGAAAATTAATGTTTGAAACCATTTATACAGATGGTGTAGATGGAAAAACCAAAACCTATTATGAAAACAGAAATGAAATCAAACAACTTCGGTGAAGCTGTCAAAACTTTGCGCCTTTACTCTGTATTCACTTTGTGCACTTAGCATGAAGCCTTTTAAAAACATTTAACGTAAAGAATGCTAAGCAACAACCCGCAAAGTCCGTAAAGAAATTTTTATTCCTCCGTCAAAACGAACACCCCAAACTCAAACGGGTCGAAATTTTCCTTTAGCAAATCAAAAAAAGATGTCCCCTGTTGCAGGTAAAAAGGGATAAAGTTTTCTGTTCTTTCCTGTAAAGACCCACCGGGGAATAAGTACTCTTTTATCTTTCTTATTTTCGCTACCGAAGTTTCCTCTTGTTGTTTCTTTACCCGCATCAGCTTGGTTTCAAGGGTTTTCAAAGCATTAAATTGCTTTTGTAATTCAGCTTCGGTAAATGATACCAGGGTAGGGTCAATTTCCTTAACTTGCTTCCCTAAAGCATCATAAATATTTTTTAATTTTATTTTCTCTGCTTCCATATCAGGCAGCCCATCGGTAGTTCGAAGAATTACCTCCTTAATAAGGGTTTCAGTATCTTTAAATAAATCAGCTTCGGTAAGTCCCAACTTTTCCATTTTTTGAGCAATGGGCTTATTCACCATAAGAGCAGAATTTCTCGGCATAAGTACCGGAAAAGGAATTTTATAATTTTCAAAAACCTCTTTCAATTGTAGCCAATAAACCATTTCCGAAGGTCCGCCAACATAGGCGACATTTGGCAATATACATTGCTGATAAACAGGACGCAGCATTACATTAGGGCTAAACTTTTCAGGGGAGGTTTTTACTAATTCCGTTATTTCATGCTCGCTAAATATCATATCCGTATTCAATACACTAAACTTATCACCCTTTTTCTCTATGCGGTTACGCCCAAGCTTATCCCCGTCCGAACCGTCAGGGGCGGAAATATAGAAAAGATTAATCTCTCTCGGATGAACCTGTGGCTCAGCACCTGCTTCTACAAGCTTTTCGTCCGTCCTGCTAACCAATTTATAACAACTTCCCGTTACTAATTCATTTTTAACAATCGGCGAAAAAACTTCTTTGAGTTTCTTATTGTCCGGATCAATAACCACCAATCCATATTTGCCAAGCAAACCATTTACAAATGAGAAAGTACCTTCCGCTAAGGTTTTCTCAGAATTATACGACTCAGCAATGAGCTTCTTCAATTCCTGGGTGTTTTCTCCAACCTCACCTATTATTTCATATAAACTATCAAGTGCAGTCGAAAGTGAAGCAAGCGGCAAACTCCCCACTGGGCCACCTATATTCGGTGCCGCCCATTCTACTTTTTTATTATATAGATACGCATGGTTTATTTCTGCAAAATCATGGTCTTCGGTTGCCATCCAATAAACAGGCACAAAATGATTTGCAGGGTATTCTTTGTTCAGTTTTTCAGCTAAATTTATAGCCGTCATTATTTTGAAAATAAAATATAGCGGACCTGTAAATAAGCATATCTGATGTCCTGTTGTTACGGTGAAACAATTCTTATCTTCTAACTTCTGAATATTCTTTAAGGTAGCATCTGAAATAGCTCCGGGGGAATTCCGGTTATAATATTCTTTGAGGGTGGAGGAAATTAGTTTGCGGGGATATTCATACTTCGCCATTTTATCAATTGCCTCCCCAAAAGAAGATAAGGCAGGTAAGTATTCATAGAAGGGTCTCAGGTTAGAAGCTCCTTCCATGTATTCATTAAATACCTTTGAAAACATACCCGTTTCCTTAAAGGGAATATTGGTCTTTTTAAAACTCATCACTCATTTGGTTAAAGCCCCTTAAAG
Source organism: uncultured Bacteroidota bacterium (assembly GCA_963767125.1). Classification (GTDB taxonomy): domain Bacteria; phylum Bacteroidota; class Bacteroidia; order JABEUT01; family JABEUT01; genus JABEUT01. Next base: position 10,047 of record CAVYDB010000003.1, read on the forward strand.
GGTTTGGGGTAGTATTTCTGTGGGTATCCCATACAGGTCATAATCTTCTCCCGAAGTAATTTCTATTGTTGCAAAATCTCCGGTTCGGAGATAAGTCTTGTTGTCTGCTTTGATTAATACTTCATTATCCACTTCCGGCGAGTCATGTTCAGTACGACCGATAAAATATCCACTCTCTTTGCGGTCAATAAGCACTTTTAATTTCTCACCAACTTTCTTAGCATTTAATGCATGTGATATTTTTCGCTGTACTTCCATGAGCAATCCAGCCCGTTCTTTCTTCACATCTTCAGGAACATCATCCGTAAACAGATGAGCATGGGTATTTTCTTCATGGGAGTAGGTGAATGCCCCCATCCTGTCAAAGCGCATTGCTTCTGTCCATTGCATCAACTCTTCAAAGTCTTTTTCTGTTTCTCCCGGGTAGCCTGCCAGGAAAGTTGTTCGTATAGCAATGCCCGGAACTTTGTCACGTATAGTTTCAATCAGCCTCGTTGATTTCTCTTTGGTTATACCCCTTCGCATAGCTTTCAGCATATTGTCAGAAGCGTGTTGCAAAGGCATATCAAGATAGTTGCAAATATTAGAACAGTTCTTTACCGCATCAATTATATCGAGGGGAAATCCGCTGGGGAAGGCATAATGTAGCCGAATCCACTCTAAGCCTTCCACATCACTCAGCTTATAAAGTAGCTCTGAAAGATTCCGTTTACCATAAATATCCAGACCATAAAAAGTAAGGTCTTGAGCAATAAGCATTATTTCCTTTACGCCTTTTTTCACCAAATTCTTTGCCTGTAAAACCAATTGCTCAGCAGGGACTGAAACATGGTTACCCCTCATCAGCGGAATAGCGCAAAAAGAGCACTTGCGGTCACATCCTTCTGAAATTTTGAGATAGGCATAATGTGCAGGGGTTGTAAGAAGCCTTTCCCCTACTAATTCGTGTTTATAATCAGCTTTTAATGTTTTTAGCAGTCTTGGCAAGTCTTGGGTTCCAAAATATCCATCCACTTCAGGGATTTCCTTTTCCAATTCAGGTCTGTATCGCTGGCTCAGGCAGCCGGTAACATATACTTTATCAACTCTTCCCTGTTGTTTGGCATCCACATATTGTAAGATGGTATCAATGCTTTCCTGCCTCGCATTTTCAATAAAGCCACAGGTATTTATTATCACGATTGAAGAATCTTCCCTTTCTGATTCGTGCTCCACCTCATAGTTATTGGCTTTCAGCTGGGTCATCAGTACCTCCGAATCAACCAGGTTTTTAGAGCACCCGAGGGTAACTACATTTACTTTGTTCTTTTTAAGGGTTTTAGTTTTCAAGTAGAATATTGGGAATATGAGTTGCAAAGTTAGGCTAAATTGGGGGAATAACGGAACTTTGGACGATGAGCAATAAACAGTGAATAAATTTTGATAGTTTTTATTCACATAGTGAACAAATGTCACTTCCCAAAGCAGGCTCAAAAATGTGATATATGATGTTTTCAAAAAAATGGGAAATGATTTGTTATTTTCGCCTTTTAGAAATGTATTTAATGGAGCCAATCATTTCGGTACAAAAAGTCAGTAAGAAATTCGGAAATTTTATTGCCGTAAATGAGATTGATATTGAAGTTTATAAAGGTGAAATATTTGCTTTTTTAGGTCCTAACGGCGCGGGGAAAAGCACCACTATTAAAATGCTCACCACCTTGTTAATGCCTACTTCCGGCTCACTCTTTCTGGCAGGACACAATGTGATAAAGGAACAGGATTTGGTTCGTAAATCGTTTGGTATTGTGTTCCAGGACCCCAGCCTTGATGATGAGCTTACAGCGTTTGAGAATATGAAGCTCCATGCCGTATTATATGCTATTCCCAAGCACCAAAGAAACGATAAAATAGAAGAATTGCTAAGGCTGGTTGACCTTTGGGAAAGGAGAAAGAGCCGGATAAAGACTTTTTCAGGCGGAATGAAACGGAGGCTTGAAATAGCACGGGCTTTGCTGCATCATCCTAAAATAATGTTTCTTGATGAACCCACGCTGGGGCTTGATGCACAGACCCGCAACCTGCTTTGGAATTATATTCGCGACCTGAATAGGAATAAGGGAATGACAATTTTTTTCACTACGCACTACCTGGAAGAAGCCGAAGATATGGCGCAACGCATTGCTATTATTGACCACGGCAAAATAGTGGCTATCGGTACGAATGAGGAATTGAAAGCCAGAACAGGAGGCACATTAGATTTGGAGGAGGCTTACCTTGCCCTCACCGGTACCGAGGTTCGTGATGAAACCCTTGATACTGGAGATGTACATAAGGAAAGGCACCGGACTTTACTTAAAAAAACTACCCGGTAATGGATGTAATTTATATACTATGGTTAAGGCAGGTAAGGCGGTTTTTTCGTTCGGGAATAAGGGTTTTGCTGGGGTTTATGCAGCCACTTGTGTATATGCTTGCCCTCGGCTGGGGCTTGAATGCGGTGTTTCAAAGTTCGGGTAACGGAAGCTATATTCAGTTTATTGTTCCCGGGATAATGGTGCAGGTGGTTTTATTCACTTCTATGTTTTGGGGCGCCAATGTTGTTTGGGACCGACAGTTCGGTTTCTTAAAAGAAACACTGGTAGCGCCTGTTTCAAGGTTCAAAATAATAGTGGGCAGTGCATTGGGCGGTGTTACAGTTTCCCTGTTTCAGGGAGTGGTATTGTTTATCATTTCAGTGATACTGGGCTTTCGTCCTTATAACTGGTATTTGGTGCCTGTGGCAATTCTATTTATGTGCATGTTGTCACTCGCCATAGTGGGCTTCAGTGCGGGAGTGGGTGCTATGGTAGATGAAATGCAGGGCTTTGTTGCGGTAAATAACTTTCTTGTAATCCCATTATTTTTTCTGTCCAGTTCCTTATTTCCGTTAGACCATGTTCCGCCAGCTATGAAAATTATAGCTGAATTTAATCCTATTTCCTACGCTGTAGATGCTATACGTACATCCCTTATTAATAGGTCTCATTTTGGCTTGCTGAATGATTTTCTGGCGTTATTATTCACACTCATCATTACCATTTTCTTTGGTACTTACAGGTTTTTGAAAATACAAGCGTAAGTGGGTTAAGAACGATAAATTAAGAAAGGGACTTATCTGCTATTTGTTTTCTTCTTATATAAAGAAGAATGGTGCAAAGCCCGCTGGCAAACACAATATAAGCCGGGAAGAGTGTGGTTACAATGGAGTAATTTGAAATAGCTATAATTGTTAATGTACCCGATATAACGCCTGTAGAAAACATGGAAATAGTTTCGGAATGAGGCTCTGCATAAGCTTTCCGGAGAGTTGGTAAGAAGCCAACAAAATCAATCACGCAAATTAATATCACTGACAAAGCAGGATCATGCATGAAAATATAAACGCCTATGGTTCCAAATGCCCCGATAAGGCAAATCGTGTCGAAAATGGTAATATTTTTTGTACCATATTTCAAAGAAAGAATGAAAATGTAAAGACAAAAAACTGTGCCAATTATTAATGGAAGCGCTCCAATGCCTGCTCCGTTATGCAACATAGCTATAACAGCTGTAATTTGCAATATAACCCATATAAGCCAGGTATAGCTGTGGGGCTGAGTTTTTCCAATAAAAATATCTTTACGGTAGGGCAAATAGCTTAATGCACTGATAAGAGAAGCAATTATTCCACAGACGATTTTGAAGTTTTCCATATGGTATAGGTAATACAATAGTACAGTATTATTTGCCAGTATAAAAGATTAACTCTTTTTAACTATCAGGGATAAGGTTTACATTTAGTTTTGTAAAAACAAAGATTTTATATTACTGCATAAAAAGCAAATGAAAATAAAGACGATGAAATACATACTATGCCTGGTTACTTTCCTTTTATCCTTAAACTATTTTGCTGTTGGACAATCGGAGGGAAAAATTAATGTAAAAATCTCTGATTCTGCTAAAAACCCCCTCGATGGGATAATGGTGCAATTGATAAAAACAAAGGATTCATCAATGGTACTTTACGCTTTCACCGGGCAAGACGGGTTGGCTGCATTTGAACATGTCGCATACAATAATTACAGGGTATATATATCGCAAGTTGGATATACTAATTATTTTTCTTCTTCTTTTAATATTGATGATGCCCATAAACAGGTTTCATTGGCTGATATCAATCTGCATTCACAATCGATTAAAGAAGTATTGGTGATTGGGAAAACTCCGATGATACAGCACTATGCTGATAAAACAGTGGTGAATGTTGACCAGAGCCCGCTAAATGCTGTAGGGAGCATTTACGATGTGCTGAAACGCTCTCCAGGAATAGTGATTGACCAGAATGAGAATATTATTATGCAGGGCAAGCAAAATGTTATGGTAATGATAGATGGCAGAATTACCCCGATGTCTCCCACTGACCTTGCTAACTTTCTCAAAGGGCTCCCATCGGAATCGGTGGAGAAAATAGAATTTATTACACACCCTTCCTCCAAATACGATGCCAATGGCACAGCAGGCATCATTAATATTGTGCTGAAGAAGAACAAAGCTATCGGCACTAATGTATCACTTAATGCAGGCTATAGCCAGGGTATTTATCCTAAAACAAGCGAAGGCTTCAGCATTAGCAAACGCACTGAAAAGTTCAATATTTTCGGAATGTATAATTATTCTTACCGTGGTTCATCGAATGCCATTGACTTGCAAAGCAATTATTATAACGGCCCGCAGTTTGAGTCTTCCACCTTGCAAAATGAATATTTGAAAATTATCAGCAATAATAATATAGGGAGAGTTGGAGCCGATTTTTTTGCATCAAATAAAACGACCGTCGGTTTTATTGCGGATGGTTCAATAGGGCAATTTAATGTGCCGGAAACGACTACCACGTATGAATATGACAGCCTTCACCATGCTTCTTCTTATAATATTACAAATAGTGCAACCCCTAACACTACTTATAATTATTCAGGTAACCTGAACTTGAAGCATACCTTTGATTCTATAGGCAGGGAATTATTAATCAATATTGATTATGCGAATTACACCAACAAAGGAAACCAGAATGTACTTACCAATTATTATAATTTAGATAATACTATAGCTGCCCCTCCTTCAATTCTTTATGGTAACCTGCCCGGTATCCTGAATATTTATTCCTTTAAAGCCGATTACGACGGGCAATTAGGAAGCAAAGGAAGATTGGAAGCAGGTGTTAAAAGCAGCTATGTAAAAACCGATAATAATGTAATGATTTACGATGGCATAAATGATGCAGCCCCTGTAGATACTACGCAAAGCAACCATTTTATTTATACCGAAAACATTAATGCGGCGTATGCAACTTATAGCAGGAGTATTCATAAAGCTGATCTGCAATTGGGGTTGAGGTTAGAACAAACTATTGCTAATGGAAACCAGGTTACTGACAACCAGGAGTTTTCGAGGAATTTTGTTCAGCTATTTCCAACAGTTTCTGTAAATGATTCGATAGCCAAAGACCATTTGTTAGGATTATCTATGACCAGGAGAATAGACCGCCCTACTTATAACCAATTGAACCCATTCAGGCTGTATATTAATCCTACTTTTTATTTGCAGGGCAATCCTTACCTGATTCCGCAAAATGCCTACTCATTCTCATTGTCTGATACCTATAAGCAAAATTATACATTGACCCTTAGTTACACCCGAACAGCCAATGCCATCACTACTGTAATATTGCCTTTTTCGGGGGCTAAGGGAATAGCGGTTCAAACAAATGAAAACCTGAATACATTTGATTTATACAGTTCAAATTTCACGGCGGTAAACCAGGTTGGTAAGTGGTTGAATGTGGTTGTTAGTGCTGACGCTTACATTAGCCATTATTATGCCAATCTTGCATTCACCCCCCTTAACACGGGGCGCTTTTTATGGGATATAAACGACAATAATAATATTACCCTTTCTAAAGATTTAAGCCTTGAACTGGACGGTTACTATGGATCGGGATATGATCTTGGGTATCTTTTTATACAAGGATCGTGGAATGTAGGTGCCGGTTTGAAAGTGAATGTTTTAAAGGGCAAGGGAACTGTAAAAATAAATGCCAATGATATATTTTGGACTGACCTTACTAACGGCACAACTACTTTTATCGGTTTCAATCAAACTATTTTTGTAAGAAGAGATACGCGGTTTGTTGGACTATCCTTTACCTATCATTTTGGCGATTCACAAGGCTCCCGTTCCATGCATAGTAAAGGTGGGGCAGAGGAGGAGAAAAACAGGGCGAATAAAACTACGTAACCTCTCAATATTATCTTCCTGTTAACAAATTGTTAACCCAATTACAGTACAAATTACTGCTGTAACTTTGCGGGCTAATTTTATAGCCTGATATGAATAAAAAGTATGTAAAGTATTTCTTATCTTTCTTTGTCTTTTTTTCACCTTTCCTCAATTACTGTAATGCCCAAAATGATACGTTGCGTGTAATGGTGCAAAACACATTGCATTTTGGGGATGGGTGCCAGGGCACGCAAGACTTTTTAAATTATCAACTGAAAACAATTGTTGCCTATGTAAACCCCGACTTAATAGGATTAGATAAGGTGCAGGCAATTAAACTCAATTCCTCCGATCCTTATGGGATTTCACCTGTTTGGTTTGCCGATAGCATCATTTACGGAGCGCTTGATTCTGTTTACCCGGGGAGATTTGAATATTGTACATTAACAGATTACTCGGAAGCCAACAATGGCGACATGAGTGTGTTGTTTTATAATCAGAATAAATTAGGTTTTTTAACTGTAAAGAACCTATATGAAGGTGAGGAAGATATTGATCTATATAAACTTTTTTATAAAGACCCCAATTTGAATTTGACCCACGATACTACATTTTTGTATGTTGTATTGTGCCATACAATTTCAGGTACATCTTCCACAGGCAGGGATGGGCAGGCCGCTACCGTGATAGATTCTCTGAGGACTTATTTTACCCATCTCCCCAACCTTATTTATATGGGCGATTTTAATAGCCATAATACCACCGAACCTGGGTATGAACTTATCACTCAAACTACGGATACGGACTTCCTGCTGTACGATCCTCCTTTTTTTCCTGATAGCAGGCTTGTTTATCCAATAGACTGGACAACCAACCCCACCCAGGCGGCTATGGAACTTACCACTACTACAAGGGAAAATGCTGACCCCAATTCCTGTGGAAATACCGGGGGAGGATATGACTGGTTCGACCATATTTTCCTATCGAGAAATATTGTTAATAATTACAACTACATCCGTTATATACCAAACACATGGAAATCTATAGGGAATGATGGGAACAGGGTAGGCATTTCTGTTAATGATAGTGTAACAAACGGAAGAAATTTATCTGCCCCCTCTTCTGTTTTAAATGCCGAGTACCAATTTTCAGATAAATACCCGGTAACAGTTCAGCTTGGGGTGACATATAATACTGCTACAGGAATTAATACAATTACTCAATGGAATGAAGGTAGCATAAAGGTTACTAATCCTGTAAAAAATGCGCTTGTTATTTATTTCCCTTCAACTATGGTGGGTAAAGACGTTTCTATGGAATTGTATGATGTTTGTGGTAGATTGATTATAGCTTCTTGTTTCAACATCAATAACTCTGAAATGAATGAAAGCTTAAACATGACCCCTGGAATTTATCTTATGCACTTGCAAACGGATGGCTATAACTTCACTAAAAAAATAGTAAAGGAGTAGCTATCTATTGCTTTACTGGCAACGTCAGGTTTTATATGAAAAAATAATATTTATGTCGGGGAAGCGGGATTCGAACCCGCGACCTCACGCACCCCAAGCGTGTGCGCTAACCGGGCTGCGCCACTCCCCGAACAATAAGGTTAGAACATAAAAGTGTTGACTGCTTTTTTGTACGTTTACTTTTTCTGGACCCTGATGATGGGATGCTTATAATACCAAAGCCTAAAAAAAGAATTTTGCAAAGTTAATTTTTTTTGAAAGATAGAGATTCAACATTATAATGTATAGAAATATTCACTAAAATTGACTCATAGATATCCACCACCACACCGACCGTGAACTCTACGATAAGAAATTAAAAAATACAAGTTATGAAAATAGTAATAGAGAGATTACTTTCTTTGACACAGCAGTTCAGGATAATAAATTATATTTGTGATGGAATTTAATAGGGATACCTGATACCATAACAAAAGGGGGCGTAACCGAAAAGCCAAATGAGTAGGAAATTAAAACTAATTGTATGCCAAAATATATAATTGAACGGATAATTCCCGGAGCGGAAAAATTATCTGCAGCACAATTGAAAGCTATTTCACAAACCTCTTGCGGTGTGTTAAGTAATATGGGCCCGCAAATCCAATGGGTTCATAGCTATGTAAGCGATAACAAAATCACTTGTATTTACATTGCTCCGAATGAAGAAATGGTTCGGGAACATGCAAAACAAGGTGGCTTTCCAGCGAATGTAGTTAGCAGGGTAGCGGCTATTATTGAGCCTACTACCGCAGAGTGACGAGTATAATCATGGGTGGTTTTTTATTGAAAAATATTTTTTGTGTATATTCCCGTAAATTAGGTCGTTAATCATTTTTGTGTTTTTATGATAGTATGCAAACTGTAACTGTAGATGAATTAAAAACAGTGGTAGCTCTCAGCGAGCTGCCCGATGAACATTTGCAATGGGTTATAAACCATTCAGAATACCAGGAATATGAAGATGGTACCCTCGTAACCAGGAAGGGTGACCCAGCTGAAAAGATGTGGATAATTTTAGAAGGAAAGCTTTCTTTTTATATGGACGTGAATGGAGTGGAGGTACATTATATTGATTTTGCCAACGATAACACCACGGGTGGGGTAACCGGCATGATGCCCTATTCGAGGATGAAAACCATTCCCGGAAATAGTTATGCATTAGGGAAAGTCCGGAGACTGGAACTTCATAAAGATTATTTCCAGGAATTAGAGCAACTCAATCCTGAACTTATTCCACGGCTTATTGGCTATATGACCGAGAGGGCAAGAGCCTTTGCCACTAATCAACTGCAGCAGGAGAAAGTGAGTGCTTTGGGAAAGCTTGCTGCGGGAATTGCCCATGAATTGAATAACCCTGCTGCCGCCATCACCCGGGAAACTTGTGAGATATCATCACAGCTAAAGAAAAACTACGTATTTACTGAAAAACTGTTACAATACAAAATCAGCGCAGAAGAGATTCATGCTATTCGTAATATAGTTATAGAAAAAGAAAAGGAAAAGAGAACTCAAAAGAAGCTGAGCCCAATGCAGCGGATGGAAAGAGAAGATGAAATTCACGACTGGCTTCAGCAGAACGGTTTTTTAGCAAAGGATTTGCCAGGCGAAACATTTGCCGATGCTGGATTTGCAGGAGGGGATTTGGAAAGTATCCGAAATGATATGGATGCCGAATCATTTACGCAAGTACTCTACTGGATGGAGAATTTATTGAGTTCTCAAAAGCTCATCAAGGATTTGGAAGAAGCCTCTAAACGGATATCTGATTTGGTCGGAGCTATTAAGAGCCATGTACACATGGACCAATCAAATGATTTACAGCCTACCGACATTCACCGGGATATTGAAAATACCTTGACCCTGATGGGTTATAAACTTAGGGAAAAAAATATTACGGTAAAAAAAATATTCTGTGAAACGCTGGGCGATGTCCCTGCTTATGTGGGAGAGTTGAACCAGGTCTGGACCAACCTGATTGATAATGCCATTTATGCCATGCCCAAAAATGGGGAGCTTGCCATAGAAACTATATGCGACGATAAAAACGCTTATGTAAAAATCATTGATACTGGAGCAGGCATTCCACCGGAAATAGTTTCCCGGATATTTGACCCCTTCTTTTCTACCAAAAAAATGGGAGAAGGTTCAGGCATTGGATTAGACCTGGTGAAAAGGGTTATAAAACATCATAACGGTGAAGTGAAAGTTAATTCCCGACCGGGCAGAACTGAGTTTATGATTTGTATTCCGCTGGTGCAGGTGAAAAGTGATAAATGAAACTCCCATTCATAATATTAGTTGATGATGATGAGCAGGTGCTGAATGCCATTCAGCGCGATATCAGGAATGAGTATCGTGACTCATACCGGATAAGTGCAAGCAACTCTGCCCATGAAGTTCTGGAGCTTATAAAAGAATTAAAGCTGAAGAATGAGACGGTTGCTTTGTTTATCTCTGACCAGCGTATGCCTGAAATGGAAGGCGTCGTTTTCCTTGAAAAAGCAAAAGAGATTTATCCTGAAGCCAAATTAGTTTTGCTTACAGCCTATTCTGATATTGAAGCCGCTATAAGGGCTATTAATAATATTAAACTGGACTATTATTGCCTCAAGCCCTGGAGCCCGCCGGAGGAAAAACTATATCCTGCATTAAATGATTTGCTGGATGAATGGCAGGCTCTTTATAAGCCTGACCCTGAAGGTATCCGCATCATTGGATTTCAGTGGTCGCCTAAATCGCATACCCTGAAAGAATTTCTCTCCGGGAATTTGATTCCATTTTTATGGATGGATGTAGAAAGTAATAAGGGAGCGGAAAAATACCTTACAAGCGCCAATGTAACTCATGAAAGATTACCCTTGGTTGTATTAAAAGATGGCTCATTTATAACTGACCCAACGTTGCCGGATATTGCTTCAAAAGTAGGGCTCAGACAAAACGCTACAGAGAAAATATACGATGTTCTGATAGTAGGTGGGGGGCCTGCCGGATTGGCCGCTTCGGTTTATGGTTCATGTGAAGGACTTAAAACCCTATTGATTGAGAGGAGTAATCCTGGCGGACAGGCAAGCAGCAGCGCACGAATTGAAAATTATCTGGGGTTCCCCAAAGGACTGTCGGGGGCTGAGCTCAGCCAAAGAGCTATTTCCCAGACTCTTCGTTTTGGAACGGAAATCTTAACACCTAAGTCAGTTAAAAATATTCGTTTGCAAGATGGCTATAAGATTGTCGAAATGACCGATGGTTCGGAAATAAATTGTAAATCTATTGTCATTGCAACAGGAGTTGAGTACCGGAAACTTGAAATCCCTGGAATTGAAAACTATACTGGCGCAGGAGTTTACTATGGTTCTGCTTCGGTGGAAGCCCATGCCTGCAAAGATGGAATGGTATATATAGTGGGGGGGGGAATTCAGCTTGCCAGGCTGCATTGCATATTAGTAAGTTTGCGAAAGAAGTAAATATACTCATCCGGCGTGATCATCTGAAAGAAGTTGCTGCAAACTACCTTGTTGAGAACATAAGCAGAACACCCAATATTCATGTACTTCCCCACACTGAAGTGGTAAACACATCCGGTGAAAAATGGCTTGAAAATGTTACACTAAAAGATTCAAATACCAATGAAGAAAAAAAGGTTCCTGCCAAAGCGCTGTTTATTTATATTGGTGCTAAGCCGGGCACAGCCTGGCTGAATAATATTGTCATAAAAGATGAACATGGATTTATTTTAACCGGTCATGAGTTGATGAAAGATAAATCATTCAATATAGTCTGGAAGTTGCAGAGAGAACCTTTTTTGTGTGAAGCAAGCGTACCCGGGATATTTGCGGCGGGGGATGTGCGATTGGGCGCGCTAACTGGTATTTCTTCAGCTGTAGGCGAAGGGGCTATGGCTATACGGTTTGCCCGAAAATATTTAACAGAGGTATAAATCAATGCCCATATTATCCTCAAAAGTTTTCTCTACCTTTGTCACTCTTTTTTTTTGAATTTTAGGGGAAATCTTTTATGCGCTATTTAGTACCTCTATTTATTTTTTTTCTTCCCTTTATTAATGCCTATTCACAGGAAGTTAAAGTTTCCGGATATGTAAACGATGCCACTACAGGACAGAGTTTGCCGGGTGCCAGTGTATATATTGACGAAGGACATCAGGGTGCTGCCACTGATGTAAACGGGTATTATAGCTTTAAAATAACACCCGGAAACTATCACTTGCATATTTCCATTCTTAGTTATAGGGATACCGTTGTCCCCATAAATGTAACGGACAACTTCTATATAAATATTAAACTCACATCTGAATCGGTAAATACACAAGCAGTAACGGTTACAGGTGACCGCCCTGATAAAAACGTCAGTGGCTCTCAAATGGGGACTGTTAAATTGGAAGTAAAGGATTTAAAAACCATCCCTGTATTTTTTGGGGAACCCGATATTTTAAAAATGATTCAGCTTTTGCCGGGGGTACAGAGTGGGGGAGATGCTAACACAGGTTTTTATGTACGTGGCGGAGGACCCGATGAAAACCTTATTTTGCTGGATGGTGCTACCGTGTATAATGCCGGGCACTTGCTGGGCTTTTTCTCTATATTTAATTCCGATGCCCTTAGCAGTGTGGAATTGATTAAAGGGAATATGCCTGCCAACTACGGTGGTCGTATATCTTCGGTGCTTGATATACAAGCTAAAGAAGGGGATGAGGATAATATTCATGCCAGCGGAGGCATTGGTCTTATCGCTTCTCATGTTACTGTTCAAGGTCCTATTAAAAAAGATACTGCCGGGTTTATTTTCTCGGTAAGACGTACTTATCTCGATATTTTTCTCAATAAACCTTTTATCAGCAGCAGTTCTCCATTTTACGGAACCAAATATTATTTCTATGATTTAAATGGTAAAGTAAGTTGGAATATTACCAAAAAGGATAAGATTTCTGTCAGTGGTTATTTTGGACAAGATGTGTTTACGTTCAGTGATGCCGATGCCGGATTTGGCGCACAAGTCCCCTGGGGTAATGGGATAGCTGCAATTAACTGGTCACATATTTACAGCGATAAAGTTATCTCAAATCTTACTGCCAACTATACCGATTATAATTTTAAGTTTAACGGGAGCGATGCCGGTTTTAGTTTCTCCTTGTTTTCCGGGATACATGATTACCACTTGAAATATAACTTTGATTATTTGCTGAATAAAAGAAACCATATAAAATATGGACTGGAATATACCCTGCATGTATTTATTCCCAGTGAAATATCTGCCGATGAGCCAAGTGTTAATTTCAGTTTAAGCAGTATCCAAAAGCTTTATTCTAATGAAGGAGCAGCCTATATAACCGATGACTTTGATCTTACCGACCGTATAAAAATAGAAGGGGGATTGCGGTATTCCGTTTTCCAGCAAATAGGACCCTTTGACCGCTACATTCAAAATAACCAGGGTGTGAATATTGACACCATACATTATAAAAGCCTGCAAAATATAGCCTTGTATGGTGGTTTTGAGCCACGTCTTTCTTTTCGCTACCAGCTAAATGCTGAATCATCTATTAAATTAGGGTACAGTCGCAATATTCAATATATCCACTTGGCTTCGGTAAGTTCTGTTTCATTACCTACTGATATTTGGTTTCCCAGCACTTCTCTTGTTCAGCCTACCAAGGGAGACCAATATGCGTTGGGCTATTACCGGAATTTTAAAGATAATCTCTATGAATCTTCTGTGGAGACTTATTATAAAAACATGCAAAACCTGATAGAGTATAAGAACGGCGTAACCCCGGAAGATAACTCTACTACTAACCCCGATGAGAACTTTACCTTCGGCAGCGGGCAGGCTTATGGATTTGAATTTTTCTTCAAAAAGAAAGCCGGGAAGTTCAATGGCTGGGTAGGATATACCCTATCCTGGACTAACGAAACCTTTGCCGACCTAAACAATGGTCAGACCTTTGATGCTAAATATGACAGGCGACATGATATTTCTGCTGTTGCAAATTACCAATTAAATGACCGATGGACTTTTTCATCCGTTTTTGTGTATGCTTCCGGCGAAGCTTTAACTCTGCCAATTGGTTGGTATATAATCGAAGGCAACCTGGTGCAGCAGTATGGCAACATCAATAACTACCGCCTGGCACCTTATAGCAGACTCGATTTGGCAGCTACTTATACCCCCGACAGGCAAAAGAGACAGGCAAGAAGGCAGCAGAAGTTTGAAGAAAAAATGCAGAAGAAAGGTATAGATACCCCATATATTGATCATCGTGCCACCTGGCAAAAAAACTTTAAAACAAGCTGGACTTTTTCAGTATTTAATGCGTATAACAGGTATAACCCCTATTTTATTTATTTTGATATTAAAGGAAATGTTTACAATAACTCCCTTACTATACAGGCAAAACAAGTTTCGTTATTCCCCGTGCTTCCGTCAGTAACTTGGAACTTTGAATTTTAAGAGATGAGAAAAAAAAGTAGCCAGTTGTTCGTTGTCCGTTGTCAGTTTATGGCACTATTTCTAATTTTATTTCTGACCGGCTGCCAAAAGGATATCAACCTTGATCTGCCTGTACCTCCGCAGGAAATATGTATAGATGGGCATATAGAGCCGGGGCAACTTGGCTGGCTTTATTTGAGTCATAATTTCAATTTTTTCGGTACTACATCTATTACCAGCGTTATAGCAAATGATGTAATTGATAATGCCGTAATTACTATCAACGATGGCTATACAACAGATACGATGGCTATATATATTCCAACTTTAGGATATTATCAAACAAAAACTATGAAGGGAGTATCAGGAAGAACCTATAACCTCACGGTAAAAGCCAATGGGCAAACCCTGACTGCAAGCACTACCATACTGCCTGCTGTTCCTTTAGATTCTGTCTGGTTCAAGCTTCAACCCAGGTTAGATACACTTGGTTTTATTTGGGCTGAACTGAATGACCCGCCTACACCCGGCAACTGCTACCGATGGCTCGCCAAACGCTTAGGTGAAGATACTTTGTTTGTTCCTCCTTATGAATCAGTTTTTAACGATGAATTTATCAACGGGCAAAAGTTCCAGTTCTTTTTTGGAAGAGGCAGCGTACCCGGCTCAAAAGCCGCTGATGATACCGACGCCGAAGCCGGGTATTTTAAAACCGGAGAGACTTGTGTTGTCCAATTTTGCACTATAAGTTACGATGCCTACCAATTTTATAACCAATATTATTACCAGCTAAATAATGTAGGTAATCCCTTTGGTTCACCTGCCCCCGTTACGGGGAATATTAAAGGCGGGTTGGGTATATGGTGCGCCTACGGAACCGCGTATGATACGGTGGTGTGCAGGTGATGTACTAAATAAGATAGTTGTAATGGAAAAAAGTGGTCGCTATTTTTTGTTTGAAATCTGGTTAATGGCTTTTAGTTTTAGTTCCATTTTTAATCCGCGTGAACCCTTAGTTTTGCTTTCAGGTTTGAAAATGTACCCTATAGTGAATTGGTTGTGTAGGGCATTTCTAAATATGGATAATCATACCATGTAAACAAGTACGCCTGATTATGTTTTAGACTTTTATACGCATCACCGCTTGGACAGTGCATACAATAGCTTAAATACAACCAGCTGTATCTATTGACTTGTATTACAACCTGCCACTTCACATACAGAATGCAACTAATTCTTTGGAAGCAATTTTTTCTAACCTGAAAAATAAAATCAGGATACATCCTGGGTTGAAAAAAATAGAAAACAAAAATTCATTGACCAAATACTAACTAAAATAGCGATACACTTTAGGCCATTACGCCTCCTTTTTCAATTGTAAAGAGAAGGTACTATATTTCAGCTCCTATACATCACATCCTTCACTGCTCTCACCGTCTTAGCCACATTGGGTAAAGCCAATTCAATAAGGTTGGGAGCATAGGGCAGGGGAACATCGGCAGATACCACACGGCGTACCGGGGCATCTAAGAAATCGAATGCATCTTTTTGCACTTTGAAAGCCACTTCAGTGGCAATAGAGCCGAGGGGCCAGGCTTCTTCTACAATTACTAAACGGTTGGTCTTTTTTACGGAATTAATTACAGTAGCATAGTCAATAGGGCGTATGGTGCGGAGGTCAATCACTTCAGCGGAAATATTTTCCTTTTGCAGTTCCAATGCGGCTGCCATAGCCACTTTCATTATTCTGCCAAAAGAAACAATAGTAACATCGGTTCCTTCTCTTTTAATATCGGCAACACCAATAGGAATAAGGTATTCTCCTTCGGGTATATCGCCTTTGTCGCCATACATCTGTTCCGATTCCATAAAAATAACCGGGTCATTATCACGTATGGCAGATTTGAGCAATCCCTTTGCATCAAGGGGATTAGAAGGTACAATAACCTTTAGCCCGGCGCAATTAGCATACCAGCTATCAAAGGCATTAGAGTGCTGGGCAGCCAACATACCTGCAGAGGCTGTTGGCCCCCTGAATACGATAGGCACATTTATTTGTCCGCCTGACATTTCAAGCATTTTGGAGGCGGAATTCACAACCTGGTCTATAGCAACTAAAGAGAAATTAAAAGTCATAAATTCAATCACGGGGCGTAAGCCATTCATGGCGGCGCCTACACCTATACCTGCAAAGCCAAGTTCTGAAATGGGAGTATCTATTACCCTTCTGGGGCCAAACTCATCAAGTAAGCCCTGGCTCACTTTGTAAGCTCCATTATACTGGGCGACTTCTTCCCCCATAAGGAAAACATTTTCGTCACGGCGCATTTCTTCGGTCAGCGCCTCTCGTAAGGCTTCACGGAAAACTACATTCTTCATAGATGGTTGCAAATATAGAAAAGAAGTGGAAATAAGATGTAAGAGGGTGATTCATAAACTAAATTTGAGTATAAAAATCCCACAGTGTTAGAAAATTTTCTGAGAAAAAACCTTAAAACTCCGTAGGAGTTATATCGTAATAGTAAATTTAAGAACCAAAAATTTTAAAGCTCCATAGGAGCGTTATTATTCTTCAATCCATTCAAATATATATTTTTCATCATACTCAATTTTGTATGATTTCAACAATTTCAGATACTCTTCCTTAAAAGATGTTTTCTCATGATGCATTTCCTGGTTATCTATATAGGAAATTACCTTATCTAACTGTGATTGGGAAGATGAGAATGCCCCAAAGCCTTCTTGCCATTGGAACTTGCCATTCACAAGGCTATTTAAATTTATCCATTTTGAGGAACTTGCTTTTACATCCCTCATCAAATCGGAAAGAAGGGTATTGGGTTTAATACTTAATAAAATATGAACATGGTCTGGCATTCCGTTAATGGAATATACCTTTTCATTATTGCCTTTTACAATACCGCATATATATTTATATAATTCATCTTTTAAAGCAGAGTGGATTAAATTTTCTCTGCCCTTAACAGCAATAACCACGTGAATATATAGTTGGGAATATGTATTCGGCATTTTATGTCGCTCCTACGGAGCTATGATTGGGGGCTATTTTTTTGCTATTATGATTTTTCCCCTATGGGGAAACAATTGCAATTTAGTGTCGAGGTTTATATGCTAATTTCGCTTAATATGAGCTGTCTTTATGTATCTAAACCAGGTATCAAAACTCCGTAGGAGTTATATCGTAGTAGTAGTAAGTTTCTGAACTAAAAAGTTCAAAGCTCCGTAGGAGCGATATTATTCTTCAACCCATATTTTCAATTTTCATAATCCTATTTTCCTAAACTTTCTCCAACCTTCTCTTTCTTACTCACCCTCCCAGGGTAAACCTGCAACGCCTTTTCAAGGCAGTTAATGGCGTTTTTAAGGTCGGTGGTGTTGAGTACATAAGCTATACGGACCTCATTTTTTCCTTGCCCTTTTGTGGAATAGAAACCACTGGCAGGAGCAAGCATAACGGTACTTCCTTCGTGTTCAAAAGATTCAAGCAGCCATTGGCAGAAGGTATCGGCATCATCTATAGGTAGGGAAGCAAAGCAATAGAATGCGCCTTTGGGTTCGGGGCAAAAAACGCCCTCAATTTTGTTGAGCATGGCTACTACCAGGTTTCTGCGATTGGTATATTCCGTTTCAACTTCCTGAAAATATGAATCAGGGGTATTAATGGCAGCCTCCCCCGCCACTTGCCCGATAGTTGGGGGACTTAAACGCGCCTGTGCAAATTTTAAGGCAGTTTCAAGCACCTTCGTATTTCTTGTTACAATAGCGCCAATTCTTAGCCCGCAAGCACTGTAACGCTTCGAAACTGAATCGAGCATAATGATATTATCTTCAACTCCTTCTAATCGCATGGCAGAAAAATGCTTTTCGCCGTTGTAGCAAAACTCCCGGTAAACTTCATCTACTAAAAGGAACAAATCGTGTTTCTTTACCAACGCACCCAACTGTTCAATTTCCTCGCGGGAATAGAGGTACCCGGTAGGATTATTAGGGTTACAAATCATTATGCCTTTTGTTTTAGGAGTTATCAGCTTTTCAAATTCACTAATGGGTGGCAAGGCAAAGCCGGTTTTAATATCCGATACAATAGGCTTTATGCTGATTCCCGCTGCGCACCCAAAGCCGTTATAATTGGCGTAAAATGGCTCAGGTACTATAATTTCATCGTCTTCATTAAAGCAGGTCATCATCACAATTTCTATCGCTTCCGAGCCGCCCGTGGTAATCATAATATGGGTATAATCCAATTCTATATCGTACTTGCGGTAATATCCAACTAACTTGCGGCGATAGCTCTCAATCCCTGCGCTATGGCTATATTCAATGATAGGATAGGGGAACTTTTTAATAGCATTCAGCATGGTATCCGGAGTTTTAATATCAGGCTGACCGATGTTCAGGTGATATACTTTTCTACCTTCCTTTTTTGCTTGCTCGGCATAAGGAACCAATTTACGTATGGGCGATGCAGGCATTAACCTGCCCTTGACTGATATTTTTGGCATATTGAAATAGTATTATACGCTGCAAATTTGCGAAAAATAAAGGAACGGATATAGTTATGGGGCATGAATTATGTTTACGAATCAAAAGATATTTTTCAGGAGATTTCTTACATTTGCCAGTAATAAAAAGTCAGAACATGACAACCATAAAAATAAGGGAAAAAGTCAATGAATATTTAAATCATGCAACGATAGGATTTTAAAGGCAGTTTATGCTATGTTGAAGGAGTATGACAATACACCGGCTAAAAAAAGCATGCTCAGTGATGAACAGTATGAAGAGATGGAAAAGCGTTGGAAAAGGCACACTAACGGAAAAAGCAAAAGTTATACGATCGAAGAAGTACGAAGTTCTGTTCTGAACAAGTTAAGCTAACGCTCTATTTTTTATACTTTTTATTGAATTTTAATACCCATTTCAAGCTGTCAGGAAAGGGTAAATTCCAGGTTTCAAAGTCCGTCGGAAAAATTAAGAGGTGGTTGATATTGGGAGAAGTAGTATCATATATGAGTGGGAATGATCTACCAATTAAAGAATCCCAGAGAACACCCCAAACAGCAAGTTGATAATCAATTTTATTTACATTCTTTATTTCAAACCTTACTTGAATGTCATCATCTAAAAAATTAGTGCCACTCCCTGGTACTAATTTAACAATAACTCCGCTGGAAAACCCTTTGTTCATAAGTAGAGATGCATGTTCTTCGTTCCCATTATAAATTGTAAAAATAAAAGTAGCACCCAATAATATGGAAATAAAAGCTACGACTATTATTTTTTGTTTACATGTATAAATTTTCCACATAGGGTTTTAGTTTTGATAAAATACTTTCCACTTTTACCTTTTCACTTCATGAGTCCCGGTCTCCTCTTCTTTGTTTTCTCCACACTTTGTTCATGCCTCCATTCCTCCACTATTTTAGGGTTTCCAGATAATAATACGCCGGGAACTTTTAAGCCTTTATAATCTGCCGGGCGGGTATATACCGGTGGTGCAAGTAAATTATCCTGGAAGGAATCAGACAGGGCGGAAGTTTCATCAGATAATACCCCCGGGAGCAGGCGTATAACGGAATCGCAGAACACAACTGCAGGAAGTTCTCCACCGCTCAGCACATAATCTCCAATTGAGATTTCACGCGTAATATAAAGTTCCCGCACCCGTTCATCCACTCCTTTATAATGTCCGCAGAGTAAAATAATATTTTTGCAGAGTGATAAAGAATTTGCTTTTTGCTGGTTAAATAATTCACCGTCAGGAGTGAGGTAAATAATTTCATCATAGGTTCTTTGGGCTTTCAGGTCTTCTATACAATTAGCAATGGGTTCAATACTCATTACCATGCCCGCGCCTCCCCCAAAAGGGGCATCATCCACCTGCTTATAATGCCCTAAGCCATAATTCCGGAGGTTTACGATGTTCACCTCCACCAACTTTTTTTCAATGGCTCTTTTCATGATGGAATGCTGAAAAGGGCTTTCCAGCAGACCGGGATGCAGGGTAATAATGTCTATACGCATGTATGTAAGCTTGTAAAGTTTGTAAAGTTATAAAGTTATAAAGTCCCGATACATTTGTATCTCTTACTGCCCTTTGCCCCAAGACCCTGAAGAAGCTTTGAGTACCTCTATTTAAAGCCTCTTTAGGGGTTTGGGGAATAATAAACTGTTTTTTTATACTTTTGCTGATACAACCCAACTCTATGCACGATATACGATATAACTGGACCAAAGAACAAATTGCTGAAATATATAATACCCCTCTGCTGGAGCTTGTTTACAGGGCAGCTACCATACACCGTAAATATCACAATCCTGCTGAGGTGCAGATTAGCTCCCTTATATCTATAAAGACAGGCGGATGCCCTGAAGACTGTGCCTATTGCCCCCAGGCAGCCCGTTACCATACCGAAGTTAAAGTGCAAAAGCTGATGAGCGTAGATGAAGTGAGCGATATAGCAGACCGTGCCCAAACCATGGGTGCATCAAGGCTTTGCATGGGCGCTGCATGGAGAGAGGTACGAGATAATAAAGATTTTGACAGGGTGCTCGATATGGTGAAAACCGTCAATGCAAAAGGCATGGAAGTATGCGCTACCTTGGGTATGGTGACCGAAGAACAGGCTAAAAAACTCGCCGATGCCGGTCTCTATGCCTATAACCACAATGTAGATACATCGGAAGAAAATTATGGTAATATCATCACTACCCGCAACTATGAGGATAGGCTAAATACGCTGCACAATGTGCGTAAAGCAGGACTCACGGTTTGTTCGGGTGGAATTATAGGTATGGGCGAATCAATCGAGGACAGGATAGGGATGTTGATTACCCTTTCACATTTGAATCCTCACCCTGAATCGGTACCTATCAATGCCCTTGTTCCGGTGGATGGAACACCCCTTGGAGAGATGCCCATAGTAGAATCCTGGGAAATGATACGTATGATTGCCACCACCCGCCTGGTGATGCCCGGCTCCGTTGTGCGACTTTCAGCCGGCAGAGTACAGATGAATAAAGAAACACAGGCATTTTGTTTTATGGCTGGTGCTAACTCCATATTTATGGGAGAAAAACTGCTCACTACGCCCAATCCTGATTCTAACGAAGATAAAAAGATGTTCGAAGTATTGGGATTAAAGCCCAGAAAGGCTTTTCAATACAAAGAAAAGAAAGAAAAAATAGAGGCGTAGCTACGGTCACCCTGAACTCGTTTCAGGGTCTCAAATTTTGGGATGCTGAAACAAGTTCAGCATGACGATACAGATACAACATGATACAATTCACCACCCGGATTTTACGCTTTGAATTAATGGGTGAAAAAACCGGCTGGAGCTATCTTGAAATCCCGGCCGATATTGCAGAAGCAATAAATCCCGGCTATAAAAGAGCATTTCGGGTAAAAGGAAAATTAGATAACTACCCTGTCGAAAAAATTGCCCTGATGCCTATGGGAGACGGTTCCTTTATAATGCCTTTCAATGCCGAGATGCGCAAGACTACTGGTAAACGCGTTGGCGCGATGTTGAAGGTCTCTATTGAATTGGACAAACGCAATATTCTTATTAATACTGAACTAGTAACTTGCCTTGCCGATGAACCCGAAGCCCTGAAGTTTTTTAACAGTCTTAACCGCTCTATGCAAGGCTATTTCTCCAAATGGGTAGATACAGCCAAAACGGATGGCACTAAAGCCAAACGTATCGCTGAGTGTGTAAATGCCCTTTTACTTCACCGGGATTTTGGCGAAATGATGAGGGAAAACAAAAACAGAGATAAGAGATAAACGATAAGTGATGAGCGAAGAGTTAAGTACGAAGTGAGGAATCTCAATACTTCAAGATGTTGCTCTATTCATTCATGCACATACACCCTCTTCACCCTTCCCGAAAGGCTTGTAAGGATTTCGTAAGGTATAGTATTCAATCAAGCTACACTTGGCACTTTCTTCTTTCTGCTTTTTTTAAATTCTTTAGTAGCCTTTGCCAGTTCAGCAAAATACTTATTCCTATCAGTCATATAAAGCTCGGAAAGTCTTTCCCTTACTTCCCTCATGAATTCCACTGCGTGAAATTCTTTTTTGTTATTTTTCATAAATTACTTCTTTAGGAGTTCTAATATCTATTGTTGAATAACCAAGTTTCAAATTGACGGAATTATACTGCCGTATTCTAAAAAAATTCACCATGTGCCTGAAATTCCAACTTACGAGGCTATCTGTTTTTAATATGGTTGCGATTGCTATATGCTGGGCATCGGAATAAAACTTTTTTGTCAATGCACCTTCTTTTATATACGCATTTGCAAGTTTTTCATGCTCTTCGGTCAACGTAACAAATTCAAGATAGCTTTCCGGAATGCTGTCCACTAATTCTCTCACGTAAGCAGGAGCTGAAACTATTTCCCCGAAAGTAATGTTTGAAATTACTGCATTAAATCTACCCTGTTGTAATTGCTCAAAGAAAGGTTTTGTCCAATCTTCAAATTCCTTATCAAAATAGCCACCCCAAACAGATGTATCTAAATAAAATTTCATCTATGCAAAGATATTAAAATATTTCATAAACACTTTACTCATGCACATACACCCTCTTCACCCTTCCCGAAAGGCTTGTAAGGATTTCGTAAGGTATAGTGTTCATATCTTTTGCTACTTGTAAAAGAGAGGCGCTGTCATCAAAAATCAGCACTTCGTCGCCTTCTTTGGCATCAATATCGGTTATGTCGAGCATGCACATATCCATACACACATCGCCCATAATTGGCGCGGGTTTACCATGTACTTTCATCTTTCCTTTGCCATTGCCAAACTCCCGGCTTATGCCATCGGCATAGCCTATGGCAACGGTGGCAATAACGCTATCTTTCTGTAATACTCCGCTTTGGTTGTAGCCTACGGTCTGCCCTTTTTTCAATTTTCTGATTTGAGAAATTACACTTTTCAGAATACCTACATTTTCCAATTTCTTTTGCTCTGCTGCATCATTGCCAACTCCATAAAGCCCTATCCCAAGCCTCACCATGTCAAACTGCGCCTGCGGAAACCTTGCTATTCCGGCAGAATTAAGGATATGCCGCATAACAGGATACGGCAGAGCTTGCGTTATTTTATCACTCCAATTCGTGAATTTTTCTATTTGCTGAAGTGTGAAATCTTTATGCTTATCGGACCCGCTTGCAGCAAGGTGTGAGAAAATAGACTTTACAGTCAATAAAGGTGTCTGGCTGAGAGTTGATATTAATTGCTCTATATCTTCTTCTCCAAAACCCAGTCTGTGCATACCGGTATCTAATTTAATATGAACTGATAACTTCTCATTGCTGCCACTGTGAGCAACTGCTTCAGCCGCCATTCTCAGGGTACGGAAACTGTACACCTCAGGCTCCATGCAGTATTTGAGCAGGAGGTCATAACTGCCCGGTTCGGGATTCATGACCATAATGGGCAGAGTTATTCCGGCATTGCGCAACTCCACACCCTCGTCGGGGTATGCCACAGCAAGGTAATCGGCACTATGGAATTGCAGCAAATTGGCAATTTCAAAACTGCCGCTTCCATAAGAGAATGCTTTTACCATTGCCATTATTTTGGTGGATGGTTTTAGCAAG
Organism: uncultured Bacteroidota bacterium; assembly: GCA_963767125.1. Taxonomy (GTDB): domain Bacteria; phylum Bacteroidota; class Bacteroidia; order JABEUT01; family JABEUT01; genus JABEUT01. The sequence continues at coordinate 33,908 of CAVYDB010000003.1, forward strand.
GAGCGGTAATAACGCAGGTTATGCCCAATAGCAGCAAGGTTAATGAGCATAACTGTTTCGTGTGCCTTTTCCTGCAACACTCTGCTTATTTTTTCAAACTCAAAGCTCCTTGCGCCTTTTAGTAAAATAGCTTCATCTCTAAAGTTAAATTCACTTATATGTTTCAAAAAATCATTTGTACTTGTGAAGAAATGTTTCTCCATAGTAAACAAACCTGCACTGCGGAAAATAGCCTCGCCAATACCGATAAGCCTTGTTGCCGGCTTTGCTCTGATAATCCCCGCAATTTTTTCGTACAGTTCCTTTTCCTGCATTCCGCTTTGCACCATATCCGATAGCACTATGGTTTTGCGGGAATGTTGCTCTTGCCTATGCAAAAAATTTAATGCTACCGAAAGTGAATTTATATCTGAATTATAGGAATCATTAATAATAGTGCAGTTGTTCATTCCTTTCAGCATCTCCATACGCATGGCTACAGGCTGTAAACTACTTATGCGCTTTGCAATCACCGTATTTTCATACCCTGCAAAAAGCATATACGCCCAACAATTCATGGCATTTTCTACCGATGCTTCATCCACAAAAGGAATGCTAATATTTATCTCTGCCCCCTTAAAAAGTACGGTAATAGCAGTATCTACTGCTCCCGATGTGATTTTTTTAATCATCACATCTGCTTCTCCTTTTGCCGACCAGGTAAATAATTGTATTCCCGAAAATGTTGGATTAGACTTTATAGCATCGTCAATATCTGCATAGTCTCTGCAATAAATTAAAGTCTTAACATGCCGGAAAAGTTTTATCTTTTCTTCGATTTTTTCTTTATTGTCTCTAAAATTAGCTCCGTGTGCTTCGCCTATGTTGGTGAATATTCCAATGGTTGGAGAAATAATTTGTTCCAGCTTTTCCATTTCACCGGGTTGTGAAATTCCTGCCTCAAAAACTCCCAATTCATTATTAACATTCATCTGCCAGACCGATAGAGGCACTCCCACCTGCGAATTATAGCTCAAGGGACTTTTTACTATATTTTTTTCCGGAGAAAGTAATTGGCATAGCCATTCTTTTACAATGGTTTTTCCATTGCTTCCGGTAATAGCAATCACAGGAATATCAAATTTTTTTCTGTGCTGTGTTGCCAGTTTTTGCAAGGCTATCAACGTATCTTCTACTTGGATAAAAACTGCCTCATTGAAATTATTGGAATCTTTAAACTCACCATTCACAAGAAATATTCTCACCCCTTTTTGATAGAGTTCTGCAATGAACCTATGCCCGTCGTTATTGGGGGTTTTCAGGGCAATGAACAAAACTCCGTCAGGCTCAGCAAGGGCGCGGCTGTCAATTAGTAGCTGATTAACAGGCAACTCTTTTAATGAAGGATTAGATGCTAATTCCGCATTAAGAATCCCTGCTATTTGTGAAACACTGTATTCCATATACCGCTCAAAGTTAAGGATTTGTTGGCAGTGGTTAGTTGCCAGTCTTCAGTTGTCAGAATAGCAAAATTGGCTTATAACTTATAACTCATAACCCCACTATGCCTATCTTTGCAATAATTTACCAATCCTTGTTAGAAAAACTCACAGACAGTTTAAATATAGCTTCCAAACTTACGCCTTATAAGGTGTGGAATGGGGGTAAGGTACTATTTAGCTACCAACTTTCGCGGATTACGGGTAAACCCAATCACATGGGCTTACCGATTAGTATTTCGTTTGAGCCTACTACTTCCTGTAACCTGCGCTGCCCCCAATGCCCAAGCGGATTAAGGCAGTTTACAAGGGATACAGGCATGTTGAAAGACGATTTTTTTAAAGAAGTAATTGATGAATTTGCACCGCATCTTACCTATCTCACTTTTTATTTCCAGGGGGAACCTTACCTAAATCCTAAGTTTTTAGATATGGTAAAGTATGCCTCTTCCAAACGGATTTATACGGCTACTTCTACCAATGCGCATTATCTTACTCCTGATATTTCAAAGAGAACCGTTGAATCGGGATTAGACAGGCTGATAATTTCTATTGACGGCACTACCCAGGAAACCTATTCCTCTTATCGCATTGGGGGCAAGCTTGACAAAGTGCTGGAAGGCGCCAGGAATATAGCAGAGTGGAAGAAAAAACTGAAATCAAAAACACCACATTTGATATTCCAGTTTTTGGTCGTAAAAGCGAATGAACACCAGATACCGGAAGTAAAAGCGTTGGCTAAAGAAATAGGGATTGATGAAGTACGGCTAAAGACCGTACAGATATATGACTATGAAAATGGCAGCCCTTTAATTCCTGAACAACAGGAATATTCAAGATATAAAAAGGATTCTTCGGGCAAGTATGCCATAAAAAACAAACTGCTGAATCATTGCTGGCGTATGTGGAATTCCTGTGTAATTACCTGGGACGGTAACGTGGTTCCCTGCTGTTTTGATAAAGATGCTTCACATCCTATGGGCAACATAAAAAACCAGAGTTTTAAAGAACTTTGGAATAACGATACGTATCGTAATTTCCGTCAATCTCTCTTACGATCACGAAAGGAGATAGATATCTGCAAAAACTGCACAGAGGGAACTAAAGTGTGGGGATAAAATAAGGTGAAAGTAAAAAGGTGAAAGTGAAAAACGCTACGTTCTTTCTACTTTCACCTTTCCAGTCTCAATAGCTAACTACAGTTATCGTATCAGTTGTACGAACCCTGATTTTTTATAGGTTTTGCTTTGGCAAACCCCGGTTATTACATAATAATATACGCCATCATTTGCCTGGCTTCCACTTTCATTTTTGCCGGTCCAATAGCTGTAAACATCAGTTGATTTATACACTTCTTTGCCCCAGCGGTCAAATATTTGAATAGACCATGAATTGATATTATCTGTCTTAATATAGAACTCGCCGTCGTGTCCGTTAGGTCCGGCAAAGTTGGGGGTAAATACATTAGGCACGTTGAAATCGAGACAAGGTACATCTATCAGGATAGTCACATATCCGGTAACCTCGCACCCGGCTTTATCTGTTCCGACTACAGTATAGATAGTGGTGACCGTAGGTGTAACCCTAACGGTATCGCATTTAGGCGGGTCGAGGCAAACTACCTGGGTAGAATCTATCCATGAATAAGACACTGAATTTCCGCCTGCATATATCACAGCGGTATCATTCTCTATTATCAGGGTTTGATTACAGCAAGTACTCAAACTGGGGTACTCTGCCGTAATGGAGGTGGTTTTGGAAGTTGAACAGCCATTGGAAACCGTTACAGTATATACCACAGTGGTAGAATCTATAGGACTTGCGACGCTTATGCTATCGGTAGTTTCACCGGTATTCCAAGAGTAGGTGAATGGCCCTGTTCCGCCTGCGCTTGCCACAATTTCAACCGGGGCGCCTGAACAAACAGCCTTGGGGTGGCTAATGGTAATATTAGGCACAGCCCTGAAATTAATAGTAAATGTAGCAGTATCTGAACATCCGAGAGCATTATATGCAATTACGCTAACAGTGGAATCAGCATATATAGGCCCTGTGACATACGAAGATTTAGTGCTGCCATTACTCCACAAATAGGATGTTCCGCCAGATACGGTAAGGGTATCTTTCACACCCCTGCATTTGTATGGTGTGCCGCTGATAACCGGAACCGGGAAAGGAATTACATCCACCGTGATAGTTTTTACCACGCTGTCACATTTTCCGTATGCCGTTGATGTGTAAGTGGTAGTAACTGTGGGGGTGACACTGATGGCGGCTGTAGTACCTCCAGTATTCCATTTATAAGACAAGGCGCTGGTTCCAATGGGGAATGCTGTAAGGGTGACAGAGCTACCGGGGCAAATAGAATCCGGGCTCTTGTGCAAGGAGTCTGTTAGCGGTTTTAATATGCCGATAGTTATAGATGCTGTACCCGTACAACTACCAAGGCTTGAAGAAACAGTATAAGTAGTCTGAATATTCGGATTTACGGTGATACTGCTTGCTGAACTGCCGTTTGACCATGAAAAGCCATCTCCGATACCGGTAGCGCTAATGGTGACCGAACCACCGGCGCAAACGGAATCGCTGGTCGCCGTAAGCACGGGAGTTGGCAAAACCCTGTACACCACAAAAGAAGTATCATGGGAACAAGCCCCATTGGTGAGTGTAACCGTAATTGTTTGAGTTGTAGCCGAAGAAACAACAACAGTAGAATCACTTCCGCCAACAGACCAGGAATAAGTTGTAATCCCCGCGCTTCCCCCTGTTACCCTCAAGGTATCATTGGTGCTGGGACAAACAGAATCAAGACCCGTAATAGTTGGTTTTGGGTATTTGTTTATTGTTATAACTTGTTTTACAGTGTCGGGACAAGGACCGCTGTTTTTCGCTATCATACTAATGGTATAGGTTCCAACTGCCGTATAAGTATATGATCCGGTAAGGGCAGTAGCTGTGTCACTTGTTCCACCGGTAGTATCGCCATAATTCCAAAAATAAGTTGTGGCCCCCCTGCTGGTATTAGTCATAGTAACAAGGTTGCCTACGCAGGAGTTGCTGGCTAAAAATGCGCCACTTACGGTGCTGTCAACCACAACAACAATCGAAGTATCTTTTCCGCAACCGTTATAAAGCTCCTGGAGGGTTACTGTGTATGTTCCGGGTGAAGAATATGTCCACGTTGGATTAATCACATTTGTATCGGCATAAATACCGAGGTTATAAAAATCCCAGTAGAAATTTGCACTACCTATATTGCTGGAAGTATTTGTAAATTGAACAGCCTGTCCTGCACATGCCACACTTGTATGGAACGCAGGTGTTGGAGGAGGACCGGGAGCTAAACCGACTGTATCGTATAAAGTATCTGCACAAGAAGCGCCCGTAACAGGCGTGGTTATTACCCTATATACCCCTGTACTGTCAACCCAAATAACCTGTTGGGCGGTATCGGTTAAAATACCTCCATTAGAACTTGTCCAGGCATAAACGGCCGAGCCGGGAGGAGCAGTAAGTTGCAGGGAATCTGCACGTCCGCATATATTTGGTGAGGATGAAATTACGCTCAGCGGTGAGCAGGAACAATCTATATAGGCATACCCGAAGTGTCCACCGGGTTCGCAGTCGGCAACTTCAAACTCTACCGTAACACATTGCCCAATGTAATGTTTCAAAGGCACATTTACGAGGGTCCAGTTTTTGTAATATACAGGGAATGATTCGCCGCATTCACTATAGGAAGGTATGGTGTCAAATCCTGTTGTTGAAACACCTGAAACCACATTATAGGAACCGCAATTGGGTATGGTATCTCCATTTTCATCGAGTACATAAACCTCAAAGAAAGGCTGTTCGGAAGCAGGATGGGGAGGATTTGCAAGAAAAACTGCATATTGGTAAGTAAAATCGGAAGTAGTGGAAGACACATAAAAGGTTTTGCTTAAAATAGCAGCGCCAGATCCAATAAGGGTACTATCTCCAAGCATCACCGAGTGCCCCCCGGTTGACCAGGGAGAAACCCTTGGTATTGTTGGTACCAGGCGGTCATATCCTCCATTGGTAATCAGTAACTGGTAATCATGGGTTAAAGTTCTTGAACAACCGGCTTCGTATGAAATTACGTTAGGGTCATCACAAGCTTCGGTAACAGCCCCCAAAGCGCCTCCCGTAATATCATCAATTATTGTAGTAGTAGCTGTAGAAGCATTTTCACCATAATATCCATACCAGGTATTAAGGGTTCCCTGGTTAAAATTAATATTGGTACATCCCATAGAATCGCAAGGGTTGCCAACCCCCACAGTACGGGAATGCTTATATTCGTCAACCGAGGAGGGGTATAGTTTTTGCGTATTCAAAAATTTCTCATATAATGCAGTTATATCCTTTTCAACTTCCTTAGCAGTTGCTGTAAGCAGGGTTGGATCATAATTTTCTTTTATCGAATTTTTTATGGCTTCGTTTCTCAGGGTGTAGATGGAATTCATATCGAAACGTTTGAAAACATCAAACTCCTGTTTAGATGCCCCCATGTTACCCCTTACATTTTCCAGGGCATTATCCCATAAAACCGTCATCCTCTCATTTGGGTCCAGTTTAGAAAGATCCTGGGATTTTACGTTGGTTGTTAATAAGGTTGTGACAACAACAAATCCGCTGCAAATAGATAGTATTTTTCCGCTCATTAGTAAAAAATTAAGCGACAAATATATCCTTTTTGAGTTAAATCACCTTTTTTAACCGGGTTTTTTACATACAAAACTACGCTTGCTTGGTTATCAGGATGATAAAAATCAGTTTTGGGTTAGTTTATATCTATTTTTTTGACAATTCGGCAAAGTGCCGATGGAACAGAGCAATAGTTTCAATGCCTTTCAGGTAGTTAAATATTCCATAATGTTCATTGGGGGAATGAATATTATCTGAATTTAATCCAAAGCCAAGCATAACCGAATCAAGCCCCAGTTCCTTTTTAAATAATGCTACAATAGGAATACTGCCTCCGCTTCGGGTGGGTATCGGTTTTTTACCAAATGACTCCAGCATAGCCTTACTGGCAGCCTCATAGCCTATTGATGTAGTTTCAAGCAATACCGGGTCGCCTCCGTGGGCAGGTGTCACTTTCACCCTGACTGAAGGAGGAGCTATTTTTTCGAAATGTTTTACAAACAATTTGGTAATTTCAGCAGGGTCTTGATTGGGAACCAAGCGCATCGTAATTTTGGCATAAGCTTTCGACGCTATCACCGTTTTAGATCCTTCCCCCTGGTATCCACCCCAAATACCATTCAGGTCAAGGGTTGGGCGAATGGATGTGCGCTCTTCCGTGGTGTATCCTTTTTCTCCTACTATATCTTTAATACCTATTTCCTTTTTGTACGCATTCAGGCTGAAGGGAGCAGAATTAAGTTCCTTTCTTTCTTTGGCGGAAAGTGCTTTTACACCTTTATAAAAGCCGGGTATGGTTATATGCTTGTCTTTATCTTTCAACGAGGCAATCATTTCGCATAAAATATTGAGCGGGTTAGGAACCGCACCACCATAAACTCCCGAGTGAAGATCCCTGGTCGGTCCTTCCACTTCAATTTCTATACCTGAAAGCCCACGTAGCCCTATCGTGATGGATGGGGTTTTGTTATCAATTATATCGGTATCTGATATGATGATTACATCAGCAGCTAATTTCTTTTTGTTTTTTCTTACATAATCTCCCAACGAAACCGAGCCTACTTCTTCTTCTCCTTCAATAATAAATTTAATGTTGCAGGGAAGTTTGCCCATTTTCAAAAGCATTTCCAATACTTTAATGTGCATATAGACTTGCCCCTTATCGTCACAGGAACCGCGGGCATATATTTTACCATCTTTAATTACGGGTTCAAAAGGAGGTGAAGTCCATAAATTAAGCGGGTCTGGGGGTTGCACATCATAGTGACCATACGCAAGAATGGTGGGAAGCTTTTTATCTACTATCTTCTCTCCATATACTATAGGATGGAGTTTGGTAGGGGTAATCTCAACCTTATCGGCTCCGGCAGCCAGCAATGCTTTTTTCACAAACTCTGCAGTCCGTTGCACATCTTTTTTGTATTTGGAATCGGCGCTTACAGACGGAATCCTAAGAAAATCTAATAACTCACTGATAAAACGGTCTTTATTGCCGGCGATATAGGAATCAATTTCTTTCATGGCGCTTATTATTTGGTTGACTGCAAAGGTGCAATTTTTTTTAAATGACTGTTTAAAAATCTACTTCCGTCTTTTATATTTTTTGAATTTCCCGGGTTAAAAATTTCTGAAGCACTTACTCCGATGGTTTGAAGGAAACAAAAAAAACGGCATAAAACGGCGACAAGTCCCCTATCTAAGTAGTTGATTATAAGTATATTGCTGGAGACCTGTGTCCCTATTGGCTTTCAGGGGGGTATGTTTGTAAATCAAAATATAGGTAAATATGCTTCAATATATAATAATAAGCCGGTTTTAAATTATCGCTGATAACCTGGTTGGTTATCTGTGGCTGACAACTCCCCCTGATTACCGACAACTTTTTTATTAGTTTTGTGGCACTAATAAAACAGGTAAATGAAAAAAATATACTCGCTCTTTTTACTATTTTCACTGAGTTCTGCCACTATACTTATGGCGCAGGATGATGCCAATTTTATGGCAGGTGAAACCGCTTTTAAATCAGGTAATCTGCCTCTTGCCAAAGACTACTATTCCCGCTATATTAAAACTTTTGCAGATAAGTTGCCCGACTATTTAAAGCGGGTACACGCCTACGATACCAGCAATTCATTTGAGAAAGCGAGCTTGTTTACCGGCTTCACCCATAACAGGGCCTGGGCTGTGGGATATTACAAAAGGGGATTGGTAGAACTAAGGAGTGGGGACCAGGCCGGGGCAGAAAATGATTTTGATATGTCGCATGAAATAGACGGGCAATATTCCGGGCCATATCTTCAAAAAGGATTGCTGCTTAAAGGAAAAGGAAGAAATGAGGCTTGCAAATATTTAAGTATGGCGCATTGGCTGAATGATACTTCGAAAGCTGCCAAAGCGGCATATAATGATAACTTTTGTTTTATGTGTGCCAATGAGAACTATGTAAAGGGAAAGACTGAAGTTGAAATGAAACAATTTGCTGCCGGGTTACAACACCTTGATGTAGCTATTATGTATTGCCATGATTCGGGGAACTACTACACCTACAGAGGTATTGCGTACGAAGGTCTCGGTAAACTCGATTCCGCTATTGCCGATTACACGTATGCAATAAAACATGATTCAGGGAGCTACATGGCATATTACCGCAGGGCGCTGACCTTTGAGCAGGCTCAAAAATTCAGGGAAGCATTTGCAGACCTCAACAAATCTATTCTTATCAATCCCCAATTTGCCAATGCTTACAAACACCAGGCTACAGACTGCGAAAGCCTAAGTATGCCGGAAGCAGCCTTATACGATTACCAACAGTTACTGCGCCTGAAACCCAGCGAAGGTATAGCATGGTATAAAGTAGGAATGCATAAAAAAGAAATGGGACAGGATGCCTGCGATTATTTCCAGAAAGCCCTTGACCTCGGTATTGATGATGCCCAATCGTATGTTGATGATTGCCAAAAAGCGGCAGCACACAGGGCATTGAAATAGAAATTTACCTGGATAGTCTTTAGTTTTTTTTAGCCCCATACCACTAAAGGGGCTTTGATTGGATGATACCTATTTTATTTTCGAACCATTTTTAAAACCCCTTTGGGATTTGGGGCTAAATGTATTACCCGTTCAGATGTTTTTTTATTTGATTAAGCTTCAGTAAAGCCTCGATAGGGCTTAAATTATCAATATCCGTTTTTTGAATTTCTTCTTTTATTTGTTCCAGCACCGGGTCATTTAATTGGAAGAAACTTAGTTGTAAATTATCGTCCGTTTCGCTGGGCTTGATTTGTTTCTCCTTTAATGCAGGGCTATGGGTGTTTTCTAATTGTCCCAATACTTCATTTGCCCGTTGAACTACCTTTACCGGCATACCTGCCATTCTTGCCACATGAATGCCGAAGCTATGTGCGCTGCCACCGGCAGCCAGTTTTCGCAGGAAAATAACTTTGTTGCCTGCTTCTTTTACCGAGACATTAAAGTTTTTTATTCGCTTGAATACCGAAGCCATTTCATTCAGTTCATGGTAGTGCGTAGCAAATAAGGTTTTGGCTTTCGCTTCCGGGTGTTCATGGATAAATTCGGCAATTGCCCAGGCAATGGAAATGCCATCGTATGTGCTGGTTCCTCTGCCTATTTCATCTAATAATATTAAACTTCTTTCAGAAATATTATTGAGGATGCTGGCGGTTTCATTCATCTCTACCATAAAGGTAGATTCGCCGGAAGAAATATTATCCGATGCCCCAACCCTTGTAAATACCTTATCTACTATCCCAATTTCAGCATTTTGGGCAGGAACAAAACTGCCCATTTGCGCCATAATCACAATGAGTGCAGTCTGCCTTAATAAAGCCGATTTGCCGGACATATTGGGTCCTGTTATTACCAATATCTGTTGGGTTTCATCATCTAAAAAAATATCATTCGTAACATAAGATTCCCCCACAGGCAATTGTTGCTCAATAACAGGATGCCTTCCGTTTTTTATATCAATTTTTTTATCTTCATTAATATGGGGTCTTGACATAATTATTCTCCCTTGCAATTTTTGCAAACGACAACAGGCAATCTAACCGGGCGCAGAGAGAGGCATTCAATTGTATGGGCGCCACATAATCGGCGAGGGCAAGTACAAGGTTATTAAATAAAGTTTCCTCTAACTTTAATATTTTTTCTTCCGCTCCTAATATTTTTTCCTCGTATTGTTTTAATTCTTCGGTAACAAACCGCTCACAGTTGGAAAGGGTTTGCTTGCGTATCCAGTCGGGTGGAACTTTATCTTTATGAGTATTGGTAACTTCTAAATAATACCCGAACACATTGTTAAATCCCACTTTCAGCGACGATATACCCGTTCGTTCAATTTCCCGCTGCTGAATTTGTACGAGATAATCTTTACCGGAAAAAGCAATTTTTCTCAGTTCATCCAATTCATCATTCACTCCATTGCCGATAACATTACCTTTGTTGACAAGTGCGGGAGGCTCTGCTACAATTTCTTTGGCTATGCGTTCCGAAATCGTTTTGCAGGGATTAAATTGTTCAGATATTTTCATAAAATGCGGCTCACCTGTAGCCGCACATTCTTTCTGTAAAGTCTCAATAGAATTCAGGGCATTTTTTAGCTGCACTACTTCCCTCGGAGATATTTTAGATACCGCAACCCTTGAAATAATGCGTTCCAAATCGCCAATGCTCTTTAGTTGCTGTGTGGTTTTTTCCATAAAGTCCCTGCCCGTACCGTATTGGGCGGGTTCGTGGTGCAGGAAAAAATCTACCATGCCCAAGCGCTCATCCACCAATACTTTATCTTTCAAAGGAAAGGTAATCCATCTCCTCAAAAGCCTTGCTCCCATGGGCGAGCAGGTCTTATCCATTACTTCCAACAAGGATTTACCCCGTCGAACGGTCCATCCGGGCGGGCCTTTTCGTGAATGGTTTGTACCAACTCCAGATTACGAATAGTAAATTCATCTAACCAAACAAAGTGGTCTCTTTCAATCCGGGAAATTTTATTGATGTGAGCGACTTTGTCATGCTGGGTATCTTCCAAGTATTTCAATACTGCTCCGGCAGCTATCACAGCCTCATTCATGCCTTCAATTCCAAAGCCTTTCAGCGAGAGTGTGCCGAAGCGTTTCAGCAATAATTCTGTCCCATAAGTCTTTGGTGAAAATCCACTCATCGAGGGCATAGCTGTAATATTTATCGCCCCAAATTTCATCGTATTCCTTTTTATGGTCTTTAGGATATAAAACTTCGGTTGGCTGAAAACTTTGCAGCAGTTTTTCTATATAATCCCTGTCACCTTGTGCAACCAAAAATTCCCCGGTAGATACATCTAAAAAAGCTACTCCTGCCTGTTTATCCTTCCAGTAAACCCCGGCAAGAAAATTATTGGTGTTATGCTGAAGCACCTTATCATTATAGGAAACTCCGGGAGTTACCAGTTCGGTAATTCCACGCTTCACTAATTTTTTAGTGAGCTTGGGGTCTTCCATCTGGTCGCATATCGCAACCCGATGCCCTGCACGAACCAGCTTAGGCAAATAAATATCCATAGAGTGGTAAGGGAAACCTGCCAACTCAGTATGGGAACCATATCCTATTGATTTCTTGGTGAGCACAATCCCTAAAATGTTAGAAACCAGTTTAGCATCTTCCCCGAAAGTTTCATAAAAATCGCCTATGCGGAACAGCAAAATGGCATCGGGGTATTTTGCTTTAATACCCTGGTATTGCTTCATTAAGGGAGTATCCCAGGCGGGGGTGGGTTCTTTTACCATTGGTAAGGGCGAAAATACGAAAATAGCTATGAGATATAAGCTATAAGATATGAGCGGGTGTTAATAATATAAATAGTCATGCTGAACTTGTTTCAGCATCCCAATAAAATGGACACGTATGGGTTCTCTTTATTGGCATATAGAATTGCCCTGCCCCTTAACAAAAGAAAAAGTTACTGTTTAAATTTAAAATGCCCATTTCTATCTGGTACAATTTTTAAATTAAAAAACCGGGCAATACCTTCAGCGTTTTCCTTATAATGTTTTTGTAACTCCTCAAAAGACAAGCCTTTGGTAGCTTCAGATGCTTTTTCTTTCAGTTCCCAGACTTCCTTTAATGCTAAATAAACTTTCAGTTTTTCCATCTTACAAAATTAGGAAAAAACAGGGATGTACTTCATTAAGGGAGTACCCCAGGCGGGGTTAGGTTCTTTTACCATCTTTAATATGGGGTAAAATTCCATATTTTGAACCAGCAGTAGATACTGCTCTTTACTTCAGTATTCAGTATTTATTTTTCCTATCAGTTATTTATTTTTCCTACATTCGCTTTCTCTTGGTTGTAGAGTTTTCAAAATCAAGTCTCAGTGGTAATGAAAAAACTGTTTTGGTTAATCTTTCTTTGCAGTTTAATCTTGAGTCCGTGTTTTGCTCAAATTATCACTACAGTAGTGGGTAATGGGATTGCAGGATACAGCGGTGATGGTGGACAAGCAAGTGCTGCTGAACTAATTGGTCCTGCTGGAATTGTTTTTGACCCTTCAGGTAATCTGTATCTTGTTGATTGCGTTAATGATGTAATAAGAAAAGTAAATACTCTGGGTATTATTACAACTATTGCAGGAAACGGATACAAAGCTGGGACAGCGCAAGGTGGTTATAGTGGTGACGGAGGACCAGCTACAAGTGCAGAATTTTATACCCCGGCAGGAATATGTCTTGATATATTTAATAATATCTATATTGCTGACTATGGAAATAATGTTATTAGAAAAGTAAGTACTACCGGGATAATAACTACAGTTGTAGGAAACGGGTATGAAGCTGGGACTGGGTTTGGCTAATATAGCGGGGATGGTGGTCAAGCAACTGCTTCCGAATTAAATTTTCCTGTATATGTGATTTTTGATAGTTCCGGTAACATGTATATTGCAGACCAATCCAACAATAGGGTACGTAAAGTAAATACATCCGGCATTATTTCAACAATTGCGGGCATTGGGGTCGGTGGTTTCAGTGGTGATGGTGGACTTGCAATAAATGCGGAACTACGGGAACCAACAGGATTAGTTTTTGATATATCAGGAAATTTATATATCGGAGATTTGGGGAACAACTTAATTCGAGAGGTAAATACTTCGGGTAGTATAAATAATATTGCGGGTAATATTTATGCTGGATACAGCGGAGACGGAGGGGCTGCTATAGATGCTGAATTGAGTGAACCAATGGGTATGGGTTTTGATAGCTATAATAATCTTTATATTTCAGATGGTTTTAATTGTGTTGTCCGGATGATTAATCAATCTTATATTATTAATACCGTTGCCGGCAATGGTTTTGGTGCAAGTAATGGTAATGGAAGTTATAGTGGTGATGGGGGAATAGCAATTGATGCAGAATTGAATGACCCATTTACTATAGTCTTTAATGGTGCAGGAGATATGTTTATCTCCGATTTGTCAAACAACAGAATACGTGAGATAACTGGACTGGCAGGTATAAATGATTTGAAATATAAGATGGACATTATAACTTATCCCAATCCGGCTGTAAGTCAACTTAACTTAAAATTAAATAATTTCCGTGGCAAAATAACCCTAACACTCTATAACATTTTTGGTCAGCAGGTTTGGACAACTATTTCGGAAGGGAAAGATATAATTACTTTTAATGTCAGCAAGCTTTCCACAGGACTGTACATTTTAAAAGCCCAACCTGAAAACGGAGATGCTATAATGCAGAAGGTGGAGATAATGAGATAGATTCTCTCATTATTGTTAATAGCGGAAATACGAAAATAGCTATGAGATATAAGCTATAAGATATGAGCGGGCGTTAATAATGTAAAAGTGTGCAAAGCCTAAAATAATTTAATGAAATTCATTTCGTAAATTGGCGTAACGGGTATATCGTGTACTATCAAGACGCACAGTTTGTATTTTACCATTAGTGTTGACACTCGTTTTGTATGTAATCGAATCGATAGTTACAGAATGAACAAAATTGGTTTTTTCATAATCGGCAGGATGAACTATATACGAAATATGTAAAACATAAGATGAAATATTATTCTGTTTAATCATAGATACTCTATAAGGACACATTGTAACAGATGTATCTGTTGTGGTTTCAGTCCCAAAACAAATCTCACCGCCTAATGATAGTGTTGCAACGGGCTTATCTTCTTTATTCATAAGCACATAAATAAGTTCATTATAATCTTCAGCAATTATTAAAATAATTATAGGGGTCAAATCTCCAATTTTAGGTTGTTTTGCTATTAAGTAAAAAGTGGAAGTAATGACTAAGTCATCTAAATTATCTGTGTGTGGTGGCCAAGCAAAAGCTTTTGAAGTAAAAAATAATTTCATTTGATTTGTATTAAGTCTGTGGATAAGAACTTTTTTTGTTGAATCTTTATAAAGTCTGGGATGATATTTATCCATAGAATCCGGTATCTCATGCCATCGAAATTTTCCTTTAACGAGGGAACTTGAGAGGTTTATATAGGCAAAATAATGGTCCGGTAAGTCCACAATCTTTTTGCCTTCGGGCAATACATAAGAAGTTTGTGCCAATGCATGGTTGCTGATGAATAGGATTAGTACAAACACCAATCTACAGTATTGAATTGCCTTAATCATTTGTAAATTGCTATGTAAAGATACAGGAATAATATTTATTGTTCATCTGTCATCTCTCACATCTCATATCTTATCCCTCCTTTCCCTATCTTTGCACCCATTATAAAACAGAACTATGTCAAAACACCGGGTGAATTATTTTCACTAAATTTGCACTATGAAACAAGTCACTTTAAATATACCTGATAGTAGGTTCGCCGAGTTTATGAAAATGATTAAATCTTTTTCATTTGTAAAGACTGTTAATAAAAAAGTTCCATCAGTCAAAAACAGAACATTCACTATTATTGAGCTCAACAATAAAAACTACAAGTTCAACCGCGAAGAACTGAATGAAAGATAATTGTTTTGTTGACACCAATATCTTTATTTATGCTCATACAAATCTTGCTTCTCATAAGCAAGTACTTTCCCAGCAATTATTAAAATCTGAAAAACTGTTTATCAGCACCCAGGTTTTAAATGAACTCATTAGTGTCTTCCGAAAGAAATTCAATAAGGATTGGAAGAGCATCGGGAAAATTATTAATGAAACCTGCACCTACTATACAATACATACGGTAAATGAAGATACTATAAGAATGGCAATAGCCCTTTCAATAAGATATGATTATTCCTATTTTGATTCTTTAATTATTGCCTCTGCATTGGAATGTAATTGCAAAACCCTTTATTCAGAAGACCTCCAACATAACCAGGTAATTGATAAAGTACTTACAATTAAAAACCCGTTCAATTAGTGCTGAATTGGTAGGTAGACATATCTCATCTCTTATAGCTTATCTCTCGTTTGCCTATCTTTGCACCCATTTAAAAACAGAATATGTCAAAACACTGGTCACAATATCAAACGGAATTTGCTACTTATTTTGCATCGGAAGAAGTACAAAATGCTGCTAAAAAGCAGCTGAATTACTCACTAAAGCCGATAGGGTATTTTTTATTGGTAACGGAGGCTCCAACTCCATCTGTTCGCACATGATGGAAGACTATATGAAGATGGGGCGCAAGCACACCATGTCGTTTACCGATGCGGCTATGATAACCTGCTATGCCAACGATTATGGCTGGGAAAGAGCTATGGAAGAATGGATTATTGCCCAGTTTTTGCCCGGTGATTTACTGGTTGCCATCAGCAGTTCAGGGGAATCAAAAAATATTTTGAATGCTACCCGCAAAGCCAAAGAAATGAGATGGGAAAGTAATTACCCTGAGTGGTTTCAATAAAGAAAACTCACTGGGCAAATTAGGCGATGCAAATATTATTATTCCTGTTAAAAGCTTTGGTATAGTGGAGAATTTCCACTCTATGCTGTCTGCATATTATATTGGATGATATGCACCTGTAGGAGGTGAAAAGTGAAAAACTAAAAGTGAAAAGTAAAGAACCTTTACATTTTTAGTTTTTACCTTTTCGTTTTTAGTTTGCCTATTTTTCTTCCATAAAAGGATACCTGTAATCAGTTGGCGGAACAAAGTTTTCTTTAATGGTGCTTGGGAAGTCCATCGTAATAGGTTAAACATGGAGCCTGCCTTATCATTCGTTCCGGATTTTCTTGCTCCGCCAAATGGTTGCTGACCAACAACTGCCCCGGTCGGTTTATCATTGATATAAAAGTTACCTGCTGCATGGGTAAGTTTAGTGGTTGCAAATTGTATGGCTTGCCTGTCAGTTGCAAATGACAGCGCCGGTGAGTGCATACGAAGAAGTTTTATCCACTATATCCAGTATCTCTTCGAATTTTTTGTCTTCATAAACATAAATACTCAGACAGGTCCGAAGATTTCTTCGCACATGGTTTTGTAAGCCGGGTCTTTAGCTTGAATAACCGTAGGCTGTATAAAGTAGCCCTCCGATTTATCGGATTTGCCTCCAATAATTACTGAAGCGTTTTTATCCTTTTTGGCAGAATTAATATATCCTGCAATTTTATCAAATGATTTTTCATCAATCACGGCATTGATAAAGTTGCGTGAAATCGTCCACATCACCCATTTTGAAAGATTCAATATCAGCTTGCAACAGGTCTTTTACTTCCTTCCACATAGATTGTGGGAATATATGCCCTCGATGCCGCCGAGCATTTTTGTCCCTGGTATTCAAATGCCCCTCTTGAAAGGGCGGTTGCGACTGCTTTAGCATCGGCAGAAGGATGTGCAACTACAAAATCCTTTCCCCCTGTTTCGCCTACTAACCTGGGATAGGATTTATATTTTGAAACATTATCGCCAATGGTTTTCCATATCCCGTTAAATACATCAGTAGAGCCTGTAAAGTGTATTCCGGCAAAATCGGGATGGGAGAAAATGACATCTCCCGCTTCCGGTCCTGAAGTAAATACGAGATTTATGACTCCCGGAGGCAACCCTGCTTTTTCATATATTTCCATAATAAGGCTTGCAGAATATATCTGGGTGTTGGAAGGTTTCCAAACAACGGTATTACCCATCATTGCCGGTGCAGACGGCAGGTTTCCCGCTATAGATGTAAAGTTAAACGGTGTAAGTGCAAAAACAAAGCCTTCCAGCGGACGGTGTTCCATCCGGTTCCAAATAAGGGGAGCAGATTCCGGTTGCTGGTGATATATTTCCGTCATAAACTGTACGTTGTAACGGTAAAAGTCTGCCAGTTCACATACACAATCAATTTCTGCCTGAAATACATTTTTAGACTGACCTATCATCGTAGCCGCATTCATAGCAGCACGGTATGGTCCGGCCATCAGGTCGGCAGCCTTGAGAAATACAGCAGCCCTTTGTTCCCAGGGCATATTGCTCCAGTCGTGTTTAGCTTTTAAAGCCGCATCAATAGCCTGTTTCACATGGCTGGCATCGCCTTTATGATACTGCCCGATAATATGTTTATGATTATGCGGAGGGGTGATGGTAATTACCTTTTTAGTGCGAACTTCTTTGCCTCCAATGTGCATGGGAATATCTTTCTTCTCCGTCATAAATTTGCGGAGTGTTTTCTTGAGTTCTGCTTTTTCCGGGCTGCCGGGCTTATAGCCTAATATAGGTTCGTTTTTAGGGGTAGGGACTTTAAAAAATGCGTTGGACATAGTTTTTATTTTTTGGGGTGCAAAGTTAAGAATTTACTGTGGTCTTAGGGTTTTCTAAAAAAAACGGCTAAAAACGCCCGCCCGTACCGAATGGTACCCGCCAGAATGCCTGCCTGACCATGCCTTTCGGGCTGGCATTCGGGCGGGGTTATGCGTTTTCCTTGTAAGTATTTGACTAGCAATATGTTACATGCAAAGTGTTGCGGGTCAATGAGTTACAGGACTGGTTTTTATTAAGCGAAAAATGTGAAAGTGAATTTGAATATTTGATAATTTGGTGATTGAGTTTTACCAAATTACCATTATTCTATTAACCTTAGTTTTTTCTTTACATCTTTCAGGGTATATGATTTTATTTTATTCATATAGAATTGGCTTTCAATCCGTTCTATTTCCAGTTGCAAATATTTAATATTTTCGTATTCATTTAGATGTGCTTTTTTAAATGCCTTAACACTCCTTTTTACCTCCTTAAAGTTAATATCGCCTGCCAATGCAATGTTTTGAAGCGCACCCAGTACCATATATGTAAGGTTTTCAAAGGTGCCTATCTTTATTTCCTTTTTATAACTTATTTCTAATAATTGCATCAGGTATGGGATTGCTTCAATATTTTTTATTGAATAAATACTGCGTTTATGTGAAATATTTTCATCATAGGTGCAAAGGTAAATGAATATAAGATAGGTCTCAACTTACCCTATCTGGTTTGCCACCCATTTGCCCCGGCAATTTTTTTACTCCGTAACTTTTTCTTATCTTTGTAAAAAGAAATGAGATGAGTGTATTAGTAATAAAAATAAAGGACGAAGGAAAAACGCCGGAATTAAAAAAGTTTATTGCGGGTATTTTCGGAGCAAAAGCCGAGGTATTGACTGATGAGGAATACCGTGATTCTAAATTGGCAGAATTATTAGAGGAAGGGCTTCAGTCAAAATCACTCTCAGCCAAAGAAACACGAAAAGAATTTAAAAAGCGTGGAGTTAATTACTAAGAACTCTTTTCTTCGTGATTGGGATAATATAGGCGGCAAAGACCTTAATCAGCATATTGCGGAGCTGGCAAAAAGGATTAACAGAGCGAAGTCCATTTCAGAAATTCAGGGAATTAAGCAACTGCGGAGCCGTCGCAATAGTCATAAAATTGAAATTCGGGTGCAACGGAAAACATACTGGATTGTATGTGATATTTTAGGTAGCGAGATTAGATTTGTGAGGATTAAATCTGAAACTTGGTGCAAAAATAATCTGTAGTAAACGAAAGGTTTTTATAAGCACTTCCTACCCGTTTTTGGGTTTCCTCATCTTATACATAGGGGAGTTTATTACTCCCATCCGTTGGAAAAAGTGCTTAAAGGAAGTTCCCAATACACCTAATCCGTATGTCATGCTCCGTTTAAAATTAATAGAGGAAGCCTCTTTAAAATATTTGGTAGGGCAGGTGATTTCAGCTATTTCAAACCCGGCATAAAAAATTTGCGATATAACCTGGTTATCGAACACAAAATCATCGGAACATAATTCATAAGGAATAGTTTCAAGCACATCTTTCGTATATGCTCTATAGCCAGTATGGTACTCCGATAGTTTTTGACCGATAAGTATGTTTTGAGATAAGGTGAGAAAGCGGTTGAATATATATTTATATACCGGCATCCCCCCGTTTAAAGCTCCTTTACCCAATATCCTTGAGCCAAGTACCACGGGGTAAAGTCCGTCGGCAATTAAATAGGATATGGAATGTATAAGTTTTGGGGTGTATTGATAATCGGGGTGGAGCATAATAACAATATCGGCTCCGAGAGAAAGGGCTTTATTGTAGCAGGTTTTTTGGTTGCCACCATATCCCCGGTTATTTTCATGGCGTATAATGTGCTTAATGCCCAGTCTTTTACCTTCTTCAACGGTGCCATCTTTACTGGCATCATCTACTAGCACAACCTCATCTACCACATCAAAGGGAATCTCGTTGTAGGTCTTTTCGAGGGTGAGTTCGGCATTGTATGCCGGAAGCACCACCACTATTTTTTTATTATATATCATACGGCTTTGGGGGTGCAAAAGTAATAAATACCATTAAAAGCAGCGATAAGTTATAAGAGATAAGATAGTTGAATCATTGCTTATCTCTCAAATCCTATCTCTTATATCTATTTCAAGTAACTTTACAAACTCAATGAAAGCCCTTTATAAGTATATTATCAGGTCATTTATAGGCCCTATGGCGCTTACGCTTGTAATTGCCCTTTTCATCCTGTTAATGCAGTTTCTGTGGAAATACATTGACGATTTGGTAGGCAAGGGCTTATCGTGGATAGTAGTTACCAAGTTTATGCTTTGGGTAACCCTTTGGCTGATTCCTTTAGCCTTGCCTATGGCGATATTGCTTGCTTCGATTATGACCTTCGGAAACTTAGCTGAAAACTATGAACTGGTAGCTATGAAATCATCGGGTCTCTCATTACTTCGTATAATGGCTCCGTTGGCTACTGTAGCCTTGCTTATTTCCATCGGGGCATTTCTCTTTTCCGATTATTGTCTGCCGGTTGTAAACCTGAAAACAAATTCCCTTATTTGGGATATACAGAACACCAAGCCTGCCCTGAATATACAGCCCGATGTGTTTTATAGCCAGATTGACGGGTACAGCATACGAATTGGCAAGAAAGATGCTGACCAGGAAACGGTGCATAATATTATGATTTATGACCATTCATCGAATATGGGTAATATGAAGGTTTATCTTGCCAAATCGGGCAAAATGAAGATGTCTGACGACCAGCAATACCTGGTGCTTACTATGAACGATGGCACTTCGTATGAAGAAATGATGGATAACGGACAGGAGAGGATTACCCACCCCATGACTGAGAACCATTTTCAGCACCTCACTATTTATTTTGGTCTCTCAAGTTTCAGGTTCAGCCGTACTAAGGAGGATTTGTTTAAAAGCGATTACCAGATGATGGATATGCGGCAGCTAAGCAGTTCGTCCGATTCCATTAAAAAGAGCCTGGATAAGGATAAGGACCGGTTCAGCAAGCAATTAGTGGCAGCATATTTAAAGACGGATAATGCCCCAAGGAGAAATATAAAGCCCCGGCCCCGGTTTAATGTTGTAAGGGATAGAACAGCGGTGGTAGATGCTGCCATTAACCAGGTACGAAATGCCAAAGGGCTTATTGATGCTTCATCTCAGCAGTTTGATGCTTCCAACACAAGTATTTTGCAAAGGGAACTTGAGTTGGAGCGTATGTTCACCTTTCCGTTTGCCTGCTTGCTCTTGTTTTTCATTGGCGCCCCGCTTGGGGCAATCATACGTAAGGGCGGGTTGGGTATGCCGGTAGTGGTGGCAGCCCTGTTTTTTGTGTTGTATTACATTCTTTCCATCATAGGTAAAAAATCTGCCAGCGAAGGGGTGATGACCGTATTTGTGGGCTCCTGGCTATCCGCTTTTATTCTTAGCCCCGTAGCGGTATTTTTAACTTATAAAGCAGCCGTGGACTCTGCTATTTTTGACAGGGATGCTTACCTTAATTTTTTTAAGAAGATAGGAGGAGTTTTTAGGGGGGCGAAGGTGGGGAATTAGAACTAGGTAAAACGGTATGGCATACGACTTAGGTTTACATACTAAAGTTCATTAAACTCTGCCACGCTTATTTGGGCTTGTTGAAGTATCTTTTTTAGTAATCCTACGCCAAGTTCTTTCTGTAAGGGCACAGAAATAGTGTAGAAATAATCCTCTTTAGTTAACATTACATGAGAACCTTTTTGCCTTGAAACCTTCCATCCCTTTCGCTGGAGTTTTTTTATTGCCTCTGCTCCTGAACAAAGCCTTGGCTTAAGGCTAATACTTCAACAGCTATTTTTTTACTTAATTTTCCCTTGTTCTTATATTTCCCTTCCATTACTTCAATCCATCCTTGTATAGCTTCTTTAATGTTTTCTTTGGACTCTTCAAGCGTTTTACCTTGAGAGAAGCACCCGGGAAATGCGGGGACTTCTGCTATATAATATCCCGTTTCGTCCTTTTCAATAATTACATCTACTTTCATATTTCAAAACTTATAATTTAAATTTTATATTACATTTCTGAGAGACTAAGATACGCATTTTCTGATATATTACCTGTGAGGCTAATTCGGGACACAATGCCTGCAATTTAGATTCCTTCGAGCTTTTAGAGATTTGCAATGTAAGTATAAGGCTTCTATACCAAAAGACCTTATACTATTTCCTTCCCAAAACACACGCTATTTTCCACACCTTCATATTGCCCGTAATTGGGAATTAATGTATAGCCATTTTTAGTGTAAAGCCCGATGGCTTCGGGTTGCTTTTTCCCTGTTTCCAACACGCACTTGTTATATTTCAATTCCTTAGCCCAATTTTCCAACTCATTCAAAATGATGGAAGCAATTCCCTGACCCCGCTTAGTGGGTGGTACATACATTCTTTTTATTTCCACGGTGTCGGTAGAGAATTCCTTAATGGCTCCGCAGCCAACAGGAATGTTATTTTCGAACGCAACAATGGCATATTTTATAGTATCAATTTTGTTGAATTGGGAATAAAATCCATGCTCGGTTCCATCCCTGATACGCAAGTCCGCATCCAGTTCTTTTACCAGTTTAATAAAGCCCGTGTTTTCAGCGTTGGTGCGGGTGCAGGTTATCATTTTTATTGGGTTAGGTTTTATCTTAACATAGGCTCTCTTAAAACACCAAATCCCGCGTAATATATTTAAGCGGGACTTGATGCAGTGTCAAAGATGTTCATGACAAAAAGAAAAACAAACAGCAATTTTAGCTGCTTACTTTTTCTATCAGGTCAACCAGGCGGTTAGAGTAGCCGGTTTCATTATCATACCAGCCGCTTATTTTTACTAAACTTCCCACTACTGCTGTCAGGCCTGAATCGAATATACAGGAGTGGGGGTTACCCACAATATCTTGAGATACAATAGGTTCATCTGTATATTCTAATATGCCTTTTAAATCTGTATCGGCAGCCTTTTTGAATGCAGCATTAATTTCGGCAACGGTGGCAGGTTTTTTAAGTATGCATGTAAAATCGGTAATGGAACCATCGGGTACCGGTACGCGAATGGAATCTCCCGACAACTTACCTTCCAATTCAGGGAATATTTTGGTAATGGCTTTTGTGGCGCCGGTGGAGGTAGGTACCATAGACATGGCAGCGGCTCTTGCCCTTCTTAAATCCTTATGAGGCGAATCGTGCAGTCTCTGGTCGCTGGTATAGGCATGAATGGTGGTAAGGAATCCTGTTTCAATTCCCCAGGTTTCATGTAATACTTTCACCATAGGTGCAGCACAATTGGTGGTACAGGAAGCATTGGAGAGGATGGTATCATCGTTGCTGATGGTATTACCGTTAATGCCTAATACTATAGATTTTATATCTCCCTTTGGAGGAGCTGAAATAATTACTTTTTTTGCCCCTGCTGCCAGGTGCTTTTCAGCATTTGGTCTGTCAATAAAAAGTCCGGTTGATTCAATTACAATATCCACTCCCAAATCTTTCCAGGGTAGGGCAGAGGGGTCGCGCTGGGCAGTTATTTTAATAAGATGTCCGTTAATGTTAATACCTTCATTTTCAACGGATACACTTCCGTTAAATTTACCATGTATGGAATCGTATTTGAAAAGATGGGCAAGAGTAGCGCTGTCTGTAATATCGTTTATAGCGACTACTTCTATGTTGTTTCTTTGTAATAATGCCCGCAGGGTTACCCTGCCAATTCTTCCGAAGCCATTAATAGCTACTTTTATTTTATTCATTGTTTTTTTTGGGTGTTTAAATAGGGTCGCAAAGGTATATTAAACCAACCATATTTCAGAAAAAACTTTTATAAAACCGAGTGATATGAAATAAAAAAGCCCCTCCTGGCGGAGGGGCTTTTCATGAATAAAACACGGGTTATTTAACCACCACAAATTTGGCTGTTTTTCTGAAATTGGTTCCGGTAAGCGAAACGAAATAAGACCCGGCAGAAAGATCAGCAGAGGCAAAAGAAACAATATGGTTTCCCGGCGCCTGTGTACCGGTAGAAAGGGTTTTCACTTTTCTGCCTTGCATATCATAAATTATAATGGCAATATTGTCGGAAGAGGCAAGACTAAATTCAATATTTCCCTGGTTGGTCATAGGGTTAGGATAAACAAGCAAATTACTTAATGATACCGGTGATGTAATGGTTGGCACCGCAGTAGGTTGATTATTGGTAGTGGATGCCCATAAGCCCCTGCCATGCGTTCCTACATAAATATCGCCTGAGTTATTACACTGCCACGGTTGTGAAGTTTGTTGTTTGATAGCGAGGGTAATTACATTAGGCAGTCCATTGCTGTTTTTTACCCACACGGTAGATGAGCCATTCAAATTATCGGTAGTGTAAATACCATGCTCTGTTGCAACCATTGCTGAACCGTTGCTCCATGAGCCGTCGGAATTCCGGATGTCAAGAACCGAACTATATATAGGCATATCCGGAAGGTTACCCTGTACCGATGTAAAAGTAGGGGTTGCCTGGGCAGCATTGGTTGAGTAATACACATAGGCGTTATCACCGTAATTTCCGAGGGTGACAAGTGCATTATTTACGTTTTGCGGGTCGGTGGCTATCGATAATATATCTCTGCCGCTAAGGCCTGAAAATGCAAGGTTGGTTGAAACTACCTGGGATGGAATTGAATGCTGTCCACCTTGTTCATAATATAAGGCAGCGCTTTGGTATTCATTTGCAATCATGGTATTTAAATTGGAGAACCGGAATAAACTGCCACTTTGTGTACCAACAAAAAGAGCGTCACCGTCAGCAGACCAGGTAAGACAATGTATAGGACTGGTGCCAGAGTAAGCGGTGGGGGTTGAGAGGGGGCCTGCAATAGGCATCCAGACAGGGGTATTATTACATGCGCCCTGCCCGTTTACCCAAACACCATAGGTAGGAGAAAACCCTACAGCTACCCTGGAAACTACACGGTCGGGAACCACAATGCTTTCACCTATAGTAAGGGACTGGGTAAGTACATAAGGATAGGAAGTAGGTCCGTTAGGATCTACCGGCCATATTGTTTCGCCTACGGTATCAGCTTCCGTAGCGATATAGAGTAAAGAATCATGATTTAATAAATCGTACGGGTTTTCGTATAATGCCACCGGAAAAACAAAGCATACATCGCCGGCTGCCGCTGCCACATTATACACGCTGTCGATATTTGCACCAAGGTTATAGCCACTGGTGGAAGTATAGGCACTGGTAGGGAAGCTAAGGGTGCCCAGGTCGCCGGTTTTAGTAAAATACCCGTTATCGGAAGTAAAGTAGCCCACATTCGGATTAAGGGAAGATACCGCAGCCCCTGCTCCATCACCACCCGACATATCCGAGGCATCATTTAGGTAATATCCCCCGTTACCGGATACGTAAGGGGAACCATTATCCTGCGTTCCGCCACCTAAACCCAATCCTTCTTTTATGGTGGTATTTCCGTAATTTACATTATAATAGTTTACTTCCGGAGAATATGCAATAGTATAGTATTGGGTTACATCATAATTTCTATTAATGGCTTGAAAAACAAGGGTACTGACATCGTTTAGGATATTGGTGCTTTTAAAGATGCCACCGTCACAGCCAACATAAACCACATTCGTATTATTCGGGTCAAATACAATAGCATGTTCATCGGGGTGGATATAAAATGGATCATCTATGGAGTAAGGGAAGTAATGGCTAACTAAAGACCAGGAACCAATAGAATCGGCAGAACTGAGCTGGTTCCATTCCCACATTTGTGTTCCGCCTGCCAGCACCATTCCTTCGTTTGCCGGAGATACGCCCAGTGCATTATCATAATCAGCCTGTCCTGCATAGGGGTTGAAAGATTCGCTTCCCCCGGGCCCTATTTCATACCAGTAGCCTCCGGAAGAACTTGCTGTTTTAGTCATGTAAATACCCGAACCGCTTCCGCCGCTGCCAAAGAGCCCCGATGCGTTTATTACAGAAGCATATATACGATTAGGGTCGGAAGGCGCAATAGCAAATTCAATCCGGGAATTATTACCGGGTAAATGCCCCGCTCCAGACTGGGGAATCAGGGTGAAGATACTATCAGCCGTTTCCGGGTAACAGTAATATCCATTACCATCTATACTGGCAACAACAATACTTCCATCTTTTGAAATTTTTAAATCGAGCGTATTATAAGCGCTGCTGCCGGATAATTTTGTAAGTGTGTTTCTGTATGCACTGCGCCAGGTTGCTCCGCTGTCGTGTGATATATATATACCAAAGTTAGTTGCAGCATAAATCACTTGAAAGTTATCGGGACGGACAGCAATACGGTTGGTAAAACCCCATACTATGCCGGGGTTATTGTTTAATGCCGGGACAGTTTTGGGCAATATGCGCCAGGTATTTCCATCATCGGTAGATTTAAATATGCCGCCTCCGAGCATTTCCGTACTGAAACCTTCTCCACCATAATAAAGCGAAAAGCCTTCGCCAGTGCCAATGTAAATAGCTCCGTGGGAATCCTGTGCAATCGAACAAACATTTATATTGCTAAGGGTATCATTTTGGCTGAACGAAATAGTAGCAAATGTATTTCCCCAGGTGCCACCTCCATTGGTAGATTTCCAGATACCTCCGGAAACGCCCCCGGCAAATAGTGTTTGTCCGGTAGGGTCAGTGTTATCTATCAATATGGCGCGGGTACGTCCACCAATATTGGTAGGTCCCATACTTATCCAGTTTAAACTGTTTACAGACGATACAGAATGCGAGTGCTTCCTGCTGTTAGAAGCCATAGCCCTGTCTGCTATATCGGCAGTAAGCATACTCTGATAATCCATAGCATTTGTAGTGATGTTTTTACGGGCATCAAAGAAAAATTTCTCCATGCTTATGGCATCTTTTTCCTCATCATTATCTTGCTTTGCCACAGCAATACCTTGTGAATATTGCCTATGGTTACCGGTAAATGCTGTAAATAAAAACCCTATAAAAGCAGCAGGAACAAAGAGCCGCAGGGTTATAAGAAATAATGAATTTTTACGGACGGTATTCGTTTCTTTCGGGTTCATGGCAAGGTAAATTGATAATGTTAGAATACAAAGGTATTAATAATTGAGATGTACAAACACCTCTTTTATTTTTTCAGCCAAAAAAATTGCGGATAAGGCTAAAAAAGATGCTTTTCAGCATGATAGGACGACCTGACAAGGGGTCCGCTTTCAACATAGCGGAACCCTTTTGAAAGCCCTATTAATTTCAGTTCGGCAAAAATGTCGGGATGTATAAATTCTTGCACGGCAAGATGTTTCGGGGTGGGTTGCAGGTATTGTCCCAGGGTAAGAATATCAACCCCGGCATTTCTAAGGTCGTCCATAGAATCAGTAACTTCCCCGAAGGTTTCTCCCAGGCCCAGCATAATGCCGGATTTTGTCCGTATCCCCAACTCCTTCAACATTTTTAACACCGAAAGACTGCAGTCATACTTTGCTTGTATGCGCACCTGTTTGGTAAGCCTCCTTACCGTTTCCAGGTTATGTGATACAATTTCAGGCCGGACACCGGCAATTTTTGCAACGCTCTCAGGATCGCCCTTAAAATCGGGAATCAAAGTTTCAAGGGTTACCCCCGGGCATTTTTGCCTTATAGTGTTTATTGTTTCTACCCAAATAGCGGTACCCCCATCGGCAAGGTCATCTCTGTCAACAGAAGTAATAACACAGTGCTTTACTTTCATCAGGTGAACTGCTTCGGCAACACGCTCCGGTTCTTTCAGGTCAACAGCATTGGGGCGGCCGGTTGCAACTGCACAAAACCCGCAGGAACGAGTGCATATATTTCCTAAAATCATGAAGGTTGCAGTACCTGCACCCCAACATTCGCCCATATTAGGGCAGTTTCCACTCTGGCAAATGGTATGCAGGCGGTTTTGCTCCACTGTAGCCCGCACATTGCGGTAGTTTTCACCGGTGGGCAATTTCACTTTTAGCCACTGGGGTTTTCCTCCTCCTGCAAAGGGCTTTGTTAATGGTATGCTATTATTTTCTGACACAAAATTGAATTTAAGATGTAAGATTTAAAATTTAAGATTTGCATCACCTGGTTTACAAAGTGCCTTTTAAATCTTAAATTCTAAATCTTACATCACACATTACTATATCCAGCGTTTTCCAAAACTGAAACTTACATAAAGGTTAGCAAACACCTGGTTGTTTTTTGCAAAAGCCATCATGGGGATTACATTTTTATATGCATCTACCACAACGCCAACTTCCAAAGCTTTAACAGTTTTATGGCGGTTGGAGAAATCAAAATTCAATCCACCCCTGCCATATAACCCCGGATAAAAGCTCAGTTCTCCAAGTCCATCAAATACGGAAGCGCGTCCATAAATATTAGCAGGTGTATCAGTTTCGGGGTCATATTTCTGTGGAGTAGGAGGTAACTGGTCGCCATTCGGGGTGCTGACAAGAATATCAAGATAAACCGGTTTAAGAACAGCGAGTGAAATTCCGGCAGCATACACTAAATCAACCTGCACGCAGTTCAAATCATTTTTTCTCCATAACATCCGGGAAACGCCTACCCCGGCACGGATGGCTTCCATTCCGTTTAGCTTGCCAAAATAGTAGGGTGTGGCTTCGGGCTGGTCAGGGTTGGACATTTTGTATTCATGTTCATCGTGCATGGTTACTGCTTCTGCTTCCCAGAATATTTTTTTATAAATATCCAGTATTTTCCCCCTCCGGAAGAAAAACCCCCATCCCTCGGTATGGGCTAAAATGCCGCCCACAGCCTGTTTGTTGAAAATGAAATTGGCGTCGGGAGCGGGAGCGCCCGGCATAATATCCTGTGCCGGGAGGCTACAATAGCTCAATAAAAAAATAAATAATACAGATACCCTTGCGCCAAACTTTACCATCATTAGTTTGTCTTATATTTGTAGGGCAAATTTAGATAAAATATGTCAGATACTGCTGTTATGTCCAAGGTTATTTATCCGGGAGGATTAAGGACCCAATCAGTACATTTAAAATCGGGAAAAGAAATTATTACCGATGCACCTGTAGATAATCACGGTAAAGGAGAGGCTTTTTCGCCAACCGATTTGATGGCAAACTCTTTAGCAACGTGTATGTTAACTGTTATGGGGATTGCCTGCAATAAGCACAATATCAAAATGGATGGAACCGTTGCAGAAGTGACTAAAATTATGGCAGCAAACCCCAGAAGGGTAGCGGAGATAGATATTACTATTACTATGCCGCCAATGGGCTATACCGATGAACAAAAGAAATTACTGGAACTTACTGCCCGTACCTGTCCCGTTGCAGAAAGCCTTCATCCAAACCTCATTCAGAAGATTACTTTTGTGTATAATTAAAAATTCAATTATGAATGTAAAAACCATTTTAGCACTTGCATTTCTATCTTGTTCGGTAGGGGTATCCGCCCAATTTAATCTTCAAAATGTGGAAAAGGATGCGTCGAAAAAATTAGGGCTCGGAGATAAAAATGCCCCATTAAGTAATGATGAAGTAATTAAGGGACTGAAAGATGCCTTAAATGTAGGTTCTAAAAATGCAGGTTCATCGGCTTCAAAAGTAGATGGGTTTTATAAGAACGAACAGATAAAGATTCCTTTTCCGCCCGATGCTGAAAAAGTACGGAATACGGCGGTTGATTTGGGGATGCAAAAACAGGTAGATGATTTTGTATTAAGCCTGAACCGCGCTGCTGAGAAAGCAGCCGTAAAATCCGCCCATATTTTTCTGAATGCCATTACTTCCATGAGTATTGATGATGGGATAAAGATACTGCATGGCCCTGATAATGCTGCTACACAATACCTGCAAAGCAAAACGACACAACAGCTGCATGACGCTTTTTTGCCTGTGGTAAAGGCTGCTATAGATAGTGTGCAGGTAACCAAATACTGGAAGCCATTGGCAGATGCCTATAATATGGTTCCGGGGGTTCAAAAAGTAAATCCCGACCTGAATGAATTTGTAACTCAACGGGCATTAAGCGGATTATTTGTACTGCTTGCTGCGGAAGAATTAAAAATCCGTAAAAATCCTATGGCAAGGGTAGATGATATTTTGAAAAAAGTATTTGGCAGCCTCGATAAATAATAGGATACTTAGGTAGAGACTATCAGAATATGGGAGATACTTGCATACTGCCCTTATCCTATCTCCCGCCGGTTCATTTTTATCAAATTATGTTGAAATATCAACATGTAATATTTGATATACATGAACACTTCCATAAACAGTATTATTTTAACCGCTGTGCAATATATGGGGCAAATGGAATGTTGAAGCTAAGTATGCCGGTTAAGCGAAATCATGATAAAACCCCGTTGAAAGAAGTTGCCATTTCGTATGATTCAAACTGGAGAATTATTCATTGGAGGTCTCTACAGGCAGCCTATCGCCGTTCACCGTTTTTTGAGTTTTACGAAAGTGAATTACAAGCTATTTATATGGACTATAAACCCGAAAAACTTATTGAGTGGAACCTGAAACTGTTTGGGATAGTGAATAGCTTATTGGATATTGAAATAAATTTTTCGTTTACCGAGTCATACCAAAAAGTATATGAAGGTGCTGCGGATTACCGCCTGCTTAATCTGCCGAAAACCACTCCAGCTTCAAACGTGAAAGAAATTATGTACTTACAGGTTTTCCAGGAAAAATATGGTTTTATACCAAAGCTAAGTATTATAGACTTGTTGTTTTGCGAAGGCCGCAGGGCAAAGGAGTTGCTACTTGGTTAAAACCGGCTTAAAATAAATTGTGAACCGATTTGTAGGCGTTATTGTCATAGCAATTTAATATGGCTTTTTCACCCTGTACCATTCCGGTAATATTTTTCACTTCGGGCTTATTAATTACAATAACCTCTGCCCATGCTAAAAGCCCCGTTACATCTTCTTCAATATGCTGCACTATTTCGGGGAACTCAATCCGGAGGGATACCATATTCAAATTCGGGTCATACACTTTTACCTCTTTCCCCTTTTTCACCAAGTCTTTTAATAAAATTAAAAACGGGCTTTCCCTTATATCATCGGTGTTTTGCTTGAAAGTTAGTCCATATAGAAGTACTTTATTGCCTGCAAAGCCAAGCACTTTTTCCAGCAACCTTTCCTGGTGTGCGCGGTTGCTTTCCAACACTCCATCAAAAAAAGGTATTTCAACATCAGCTACTCTACCCAGGTGAACGATTGCCCTGACATCTTTAGGAAGGCAGGAGCCTCCGAATGGAGGTCCCGGTTTTAAATACTTGCCTGAGATATTTAAAATGGTATCCATCAGAAATATCGTGTTGGCATCGCTTACATTCACACCCAACCTGGAGCCGATAGAATAAATTTCATTGGCAAAAGTCACTTTGGTTGCATGGTAAGCATTATCAACATATTTTACAAATTCGGCTGTAACATAATTGGTAAAAATGAGAGGGATTTGTTCACTAAAACCAAATACAGTTTTAACTTCTTTCTCACCTTTCCTTTCCATATCTACCCCGACTACTATTCTTGAGCAATGAAAAAAATCATTGACAGCGCTACCTTCCCTTAAAAATTCGGGCATAAAAACAATATTCAAATTAGCAGGAATGCCATTCAGTATTTTGGAAATGGCAGGTAACAAAGTATTTTCAATTGTCCCGGGAGGAATAGTGCTTCTGAAAATGATGGTGTAAGGTTTGGGGTTTTCCTTCAGGGCGCGTGCAATGTCGTCAGCAGTATTTACTATGTAATTCAAGTTTACATTGCCATTTTTATCGCTTGGCGTGCCTACACAAATTAAAGCCATCTCAGAATTTTCGATACAGGTTCCGGCATCAACAGAACAAGTGATAAGTCCTTTCTCCAAGCCGGAAGTTATCAGCCCATCTACTTCGGGTTCAAGTATGGTGCTTTTTCCATTATTTATTAAATCTACTTTGTAAGATTTAATATCGCAGCCATAAATCTTATGCCCTAATTTTGAAAGGCAGGCAATATTAACCACCCCTACGTATCCCAATCCAAATACAGTTATATTCATACTAATTGTTTATATAATTCCACCGTTTTTTTTGCTGTTTCTTCCCATGAAAATTGGGAAGCATAAGAGTTTGCCCGGTGCTTCATTTTTACTAATTTTTCTGCCGGAAGGGTTAGTATTCTCTCTATCTTATTAATGCAATCAGCTAAGTCATTTTTTTTGTAAATGGATACTGCATCGCTTGCGTTTAACTCCGGGTTTTCACCCAAATCGCTCACCAGTAAAAGGCAGCCTAAAGCCAGTCCCTGGTTAAAAGCATTGCTTCCTGCAATTCCTGTTAATGGTAAAAATTGTAAATCCGATTCAAGGTAATGTGTGAATAATTCAGCATCCGGAATATTTTCAAGATATGTGATATTTGAAAATGTTTTTGCCATCTTTTTATACTTTTCATCCAGCATTTTATTTACGAGTATAAATTTCCGGTTTTTACATGCGGCAACTACCTTGAAATAAAATTCCCAATCGCGTAGCCAGTTTCCAACGGTAATAATTTGCCCGCTCTTGCCTGTGCCATTTTTATGAGCGGAGTAATAATTATTAAATCGTTGGTTCATTTTATCTAAATGAATCCCTAAAGGTATGTAATGTATTTTATTTTCGGGCAATACCTGTTTCAATACATCCTTTTGAGACATATTGGTAATGATAGCTGCCCCCAAACTTTTAAACCGTTGTTTATTAAAGGTATGGGTTAATTTCCCTACACGCCCGCGATAGTCACCTGAAACTATATCCTTTTCTAATAATTCAGGCGGCTGATGAAAAGTAACCACTACCGGAATATTTTTAAATAAGCGCGTACTCCAGCGGAAATAATCTTCTCCATATAAAATATGGACTAAGTCAATTTCATTACGGTATTTGAATGCTTTAAATTCAAAAAGCCAGGGATATTTTAAATAAAGTTTGGACTCAGAGTTAAGCGTATCTCTTTCATTAATCCCGATAACTTTATAAGGGTGAGTAAATTTAAGTATCTGCTTATATCCTGAATCTTCGCCGTGATGTATAAAATCTGTTCGTATTGCCAATACCTTTATATCCATGAAACAAACGGATTTTTCTTTTTCAGGAACCTTTGGTTACAAAGGTGCGTCCCTCTTGATGAACCTCTTTAGTCCCCCGTAAATAGCGGGAAGCAGCGATACAAATATTATGGCGAAGGAAACCCCGGTGAAATGGGCTTTTACGAAAGGATTGGAACCAAGTAAATATCCAGCCCAGAGAAAACTATTTATCCATAACAGGTTTCCGACTACACTGAATAATAAGAAACGCGTGTAGCGCATACTTCCTACACCTGCCACAAATGGGGCAAAGGTGCGTATGATAGGCATGAAACGGGCAATTACCAACACCCTTCCCCCATATTTTTCATAAAAGGTATGGGTTTTTATGAGATAGTCTTTTCGGATATATTTCAGGTTCAGGTTGAAAATTTTAGGTCCCGTATATCTGCCAATAAAATAGTTCGAGTTATCGCCTGCCAGCGCTGCTATGAAAATCAACATTACCAGCGAATAGATATTCAGCACATTAAGGCTGCTGGCTATAGCCCCGGCAGCAAAAAGCAAAGAATCGCCGGGAAGAAAAGGAGTAACTACTAAACCGGTTTCGCAAAAAATAATGGTACAAAGTATTAAATAGGTCCATCCCTGGTAGGTGTTTACCAAATCGCCCAATGTTTTATCGGCATGAAGTAAAAGGTCAATCCAGTGGTGTATAGTATCCATTATTTTAATTAATAAAGCGGTCTGGACGGGACTCGAACCCGCGACCTCCTGCGTGACAGGCAGGCATTCTAACCAGCTGAACTACCAGACCGTTTTTTTTAAGAGGCGCAAAAATACACCATTTTCCTTTCCATGCACAGGATTTTATTTTTTTCATGCCCTAACCCCGACCTTCCCACACAGGGGAAGGCACATTCTTAGTGCTTTAACAACCGAAATTGCAGATGGAAATATATGTAGTATATAAAGAGGTCGTGGCTAAATCCTTTAGCTTTGTGGGATATGGAAGGGAATAATAAAATATCACAAAAGGGAATAATGGCACCCATACTGCTGCCGTTTTGTGCCGTTTTTATCCCATTTATTGTGTTATGTTTTTTTGCCCACCCTGCTGCCGATGATTATACCTATAACGCCGTATCTCCTTTTTGGAGTACCCAGCTGGAACTTTTCAAACACTGGAATGGGCGTTATTCTGCCAATTTTTTGGTTATGTCGAACCCGATACTCTGGGGTTCTGTTGCAATATATCGCTTAGCGGCTTTATTCTTGTTGTTTCTTATGCCTTTGTCCATTTTTTTTGTACTGACTTCTATTTTAGAAAATGCATTTGCTCGTAAACAAAAAATAGTCTTCACCTGTATAATTGCAGCATTGGTTCTATGCTTAGTGCCCTCCTTGCCTGAGGGTGTTTATTGGTATCCGGGGGCAGTGACATATATTTTTGGATGTATAGTTGCCATGTTTTATATAGGAATGGCAATCAGGTATTTTAATAGAGATATTTTCATTAATACTTCGATTCATTTCACTATTTGCATAGTCTTGCTTTTTCTTTCCATAGGTTTCAACGAAGTACAAATGCTCCTCCTGTTATATGGACACCTTTTTGTTTGGCTACAGGTGAAAGGAAATAAAGAATTCCGAATATTCCTTTCCCTGTTATTACTGTGTATAATGTTCTCCTGCCTCATTTTCTTTGCCCCCGGGAACTATTATCGGGAAACACACTTTAGTAACAGCCATCTTCTTCTCCATTCACTGGGTATGACTATTCTGCAGATGGGCAGATTTTTTCTTTCGTGGGTGTTCTATATTCCGTTGCTGCTTGCCAGTATTCTCTTTGCACCCATAAGTTTGAAACTTGGCAAACGTTCTCCATTATCAGGAAGTTTAGGTAATTATAATCCCCGGACAATATTCGGCTTTTTGTTAGCTATATTGTTTCTTTGTATTTTCCCTGCTTATTGGAATATGGGCATTCTCGGACAACACAGGACAGTGAATACTGCTTGTTTCTTTTTTATTCCCTCTTGGTTTTTGTTTGTTCATTCCATGTATAAAAGATATGGGCTTTCCGGAAGGATAGCCCAATTATTAAACCGCCTGCCTAAAAGTAGCTTACCCTTATTATTAGCAGCAAGTCTTTTATTATCTGGCAATTGTGGCACAGCTTTAAGGGAGTTTACGAATGGTAAAATTGTTGGATTCGATAAAGAAGTGAATACCCGCACTGCTTTATTATCAAATGCAAAAAGGCAGGGATTAAAAGAAATTACACTTCCCCTATTGCAAAATAAACCAGTTAGCTTGTTTGTTGTGGATATTCAGCCCGGTTGCGATGATTGGGTAAACGAGGTTTATGCCCGCTATTTTGGGTTGGAAAAAATTTGTGCTGATTCGTTGCCGAATACTCCACAGCACTAAGGCAATTTATTGCATCCGAACCCTCTTTACTAAATAGGGCATAAGCACTTGCCGGAATCCCTTTTTAATATCTGCTTCCACAAATTCAATGCGATATTGGCGACATTTGAGAAGCAATTCTTTACGGTAAGCATTCATAGATGAAACATAGGATTCACGCACTTCCGATGGATGAATTTTTACTTCTTCCCCGCTTTCCATATCAACAAAGCGATAGGGGCGGTTTTCAAATTGAAATTCTTCTTCGGTATTTTTATCGGTTACATGGAATAATATTACTTCGTGCCGGTTATGCCGCAAATGCTGCAAGGCAGAAAATATTTCACTTTCTTTTCCTAATCTCGAATCGAACATATCGCTGAAAATAATTACCAGCGAACGCTTATGAATGTTTTCAGCTACATGGTGCAGGGCTTCTACGGTCGAGGTTTTTTTACTGCTATCCTGTTTATATTTTACCATCAGCTTCTCTAATTCCGCATAAATCATTTTTTGATGAACGGAGGTAGATTTAGCGGGGGTATGTACTTCTACCGCTTCTGAAAATACCGTTAGCCCTACCGCATCCCTCTGTCTTTTAAGTAATTCAACAAGGGCTGCAGCGCATTGAATAGAGAAGGTAATTTTATTTAACTTATCTTCAGGGAAGTACATGGACGAGGAGTCATCAATAACTATCTGGCAACGCAGGTTAGTTTCCTCCTCGTATTTTTTTACATAGAGTCGTTCTGTCTTTCCATATAGTTTCCAGTCTATATGCCGGGTTGATTCCCCGGCATTATAAATACGGTGTTCTGCAAACTCAACCGAAAAACCATGAAAGGGGCTTTTATGCAAGCCTGTTATAAAGCCTTCCACCACCTGCTTTGCCAGGAATTCGAGATGCGAAAGCTCTTTTAACTCTTCGGGTTTTAACTGAACAGGCAATTTTTTAGTTATGAGTTATAAGTTATGAGTTATAAGTAATGAAGGGAATAACTCATAACTTATAACTCATAACCGGATTTATAGTTGGCTTTTTAACTTGCCTTCAAGCACTGACTTAGGAACAGCGCCTACTTGTTTATCTACAATCTTACCATCTTTAAAGAATAGTATAGTGGGGATATTACGGATACCAAATTCCATAGAAACAGCAGGGTTGTTATCCACATCCACCTTGCCTACCACGGCTTTGCCTTCGTATTCTTTTGAAATTTCTTCCACAAAAGGACCTACCATACGGCAGGGTCCGCACCATTCTGCCCAAAAATCAAGCATTACAGGTTTATCTGAATTCAAGTACTATTTCCTTAAAGTTAGCATCTGTTATTTCGATTGCCATAATAATATGATATTAAAGTACAAAGTTATGAAAAATAGAATCAATTTTAATGTATCCACCATCTTTAATTACGGTAAAACACATCGTAATATAAAGACGGTAACAAAGGTAAATAACCTTAAAATACGATTTCTAAGAAAGGGGAGAATTTATGAACAAAAAAAACTATTATCTTTTGTGGAGCTTTTCGTCAGAAACGGTCAGTTTCTTCCTGCCCCTCCTTCTCCTTGCCGCAAGTACCCTTCTGCCATTTGCGGTGGACATTCTTTCGCGGAAACCGTGTTTGTTGCGTCTTTTACGGGTCGAAGGCTGGTATGTTCTTTTCATGACTTTTTCAAAATGAGCGGCAAAGATAATTTCTTTTTCAATACAAACGATTTTTCATTTTCAATTATTCCCAAAGGTAACCCCTTTAATCATACCTTTGCAACTCTTTTTTAAGAAACACTTATATGGAGAGCGGGCAACCAGCGAAAGAAGAGGAGAAGAAAAAGCGCATAACCAAACAATCATTCAGGCGGGCGGCAAGGGTATTAAAGTTTTTCAAACCTTACCGGGGAAGATACTTTTTAGGGCTTGTTTTTCTGTTACTTACCAGTGTAACGGCACTTTTGTTCCCATGGATGCTCCGCAACCTGGTGAATGCAGGTGAGGCAAAGGCATTTGATATTATCAATCGGGATGCCTATTTATTATTTGGGTTGTTTTTTCTTCAATCCCTGTTCTCGTATTACCGTGTTACCCTATTTGTATATGTAACTGAAAATACCCTTGCTGCTATCCGGCAGGCGACATACTCACGACTCGTAAGGCTTCACATGGATTTTTTCTCTAAGCGCAGAATAGGTGAATTGACCAGCCGCATCTCCTCAGATGTTACCATGATGCAGGATATGTTCACCACCACCATAGCGGAATTTCTCAGGCAGTTGCTAATGATTATTGGTGGGGTAACGGCACTGGCACTCATATCTTTTAAGTTGATGCTGGTGATGCTTTCAATAGTGCCTGTAGTAGCCATTTTTGCTGTCATTTTCGGGAGGTATATAAGGAAGCTTTCCAAGCAAACCCAGGACAAAGTAGCAGAATCGAATACTATTGTAGAAGAAACCATGCAGGCAATAGCCACTGTAAAGGCTTTTGCTAATGAGATTTTTGAAACCATACGCCATAAAAAGAGTACAGAAGCCATTGTAAAACAAGCCATGATAGGAGGTAAGGCGAGGGCTATCTTCATCTCTTTCATTATCTTTTGTCTATTCGGGGCTGTAGTAGGGGTTATGTGGAGGGCTTCCATATTAGTAGCAGAAGGGCAATTGACGGTGGGTGATATGTTGGGCTTTGTACTTTATTCGGTATTCCTGGGGGCTTCCTTTGCCGGTATTGCAGAATTGTATGCTGCGTTGCAGCGTGCTATTGGTGCCACTGAACGGCTGATGGATATTTTAGATGAGCCTATTGAAGATATTAACCTCCAACTTCAGGACGCCATTCCATCAGGACAAAAGATAGAAGGGGCCGTAAGTTTTGATGATGTGCATTTTGTGTATCCTTCCCGTAAAGATTTTAATGTGTTGAATGGTATTTCATTTGAGATTAAAAAGGGAGAAACAATTGCCATCGTTGGTCCCAGCGGTGCAGGCAAGACAACAATGACCCAGTTAATGCTGCGCTTTTATGACCCCACCAGTGGCGCTATATATATAGATGAGAAAAATATTAAGGAATATCCTCTTTCTATACTCCGCTCACAAATGGCGCTTGTCCCACAGGATGTGCTTTTATTTGGAGGCACTATAAAGGAAAATATACTCTATGGCAAACATAGCGCCACAGATGAAGAAGTAATAGAAGCCGCCCGCAAAGCCAATGCC
Source organism: uncultured Bacteroidota bacterium (assembly GCA_963767125.1). Classification (GTDB taxonomy): domain Bacteria; phylum Bacteroidota; class Bacteroidia; order JABEUT01; family JABEUT01; genus JABEUT01. The sequence continues at coordinate 72,500 of CAVYDB010000003.1, forward strand.
CATGATTTTGTTATGAGTTTCCCACAGAAGTATGAAACCGTGGTAGGGGAGAGGGGTATATCTCTTTCAGGGGGACAGCGTCAACGTATTGCTATTGCCAGGGCTGTACTTAGAAACCCGGCAATTCTTTTGTTAGATGAAGCCACCAGTTCCCTCGATTCTGAATCGGAACGATTGGTTCAGGAAGCGCTTGACAAACTGATGGAAGGAAGGACCTCTTTTGTGATAGCTCACCGCCTCTCAACAATCCGCAAAGCAGATAAAATACTGGTACTCGAGAAAGGGTTACTGAAAGAAAGCGGCAATCATGAGCAACTTATGCTACTGCCCGATGGACTGTACCGCAGTTTGAGCAAGTTGCAGTTTGAATTAAGTTGATTCCGCAACGGCTTAATTTGCCGGGTGGAGAGTGTTATCTTATTTTGTAACTTGCGTACAGTAAAGTTTGAGTAAGGTATAGGCATCTTTTAATCCCAACTCGCCTGCTTTTCCAAAATCGGCACAGGCATTGAATTGGTCACTCTGGCAAAAAAGCAACAAGCCCCTGTTATAATAAGCCTCCGCCAGGTTCGGATTTAATTTAATGGCTGTATTATAGTCATCTACTGCTCCATTAAAGTCCTGTAATTTGTATTTTACATAAGCCCTGTCGTAATAAGCAAATACAAAGCCCGGTTCCAGTTGAATAGTCTTATTAAAATCGGACAATGCCTTTTCGTACTTGTCAGTCACTGGGTCACTGTTTACATGGAGTGTATTACTTTTAAAACTTCCCTGGCTAAGCTGGTCAAACTGACCTAATAATTCAAATTCCCTGCACAATGCTACTCCACGTGCAAAATAGGCTATGCCACAAGCGGTATCTTGTTTTATAATTTTATCAAAGCCTTTAATTGCAGCATTAAAGAATTGCATATTTGTTTCCTGTACCGCCTTTTTAAGTACCGCCGGAAATTCGCCGCTTGTATCTTTTATGGTCTTATTTAGTATATTTATGAAACCCCCTTTTATGGTATCTGTAATTAGGTCCTTTTTGTCCGTTAAGTAAAAATTATTGCAATCGAGCTGGCTGTTTTTCAGTACCAATGGGAAATTCCCTGTTCTATCAGAATACTTGTCCTTTAGTACAATGTAAAAGAGAGGCATAAAATCAACATGGGTAGTATCTGATGTTTTTCGATCAACCTCCGAGAAGTTAGAATTTAAGGCTAACAGGTGCATCAGGTTTGTCGAGTCCTTAGCTCGTTGGGCAGGGTTTCCGTAATGACTTAGTTCACCCATCATTTTACCTAATTTATAATCCGATTCTTCCCCTGCATTATCATGCAACATTTTCTTTACCCTTGCCCTGTTGTTATATGCCTCTACATAATAAGGAAACAAATCTATTACCGTATTGTAATCTGCTAATGCGCCGCGATAATTCCTGGTTTCATAGTTTAGATTGGCCCTGTTAAACAAAGCCTCAATATTCTTAGGGTTCAGGAGTAATACTTTATCAAAATCAGCAATAGCATTTTCATATTTCATAGCATTGGCTTCCAAAATACCCCTGTTAAAATAGGCAAGGGCGTTCATAGGGTCATAGTTTATAACTTCATCCAGGTCTTTCATAGCATCGGCATCTTTATTCAACTTTAATTCAGCTTCCGACTTATAAAAATAGGCAAGGGTACATGACGAATCTATTTTCAAAGCTTTGTTATATTGCACAATAGCCTCGTTATAGTTAGCTATAGCAGCATCAGTCATTCCCAGGTGGACATATACATCTATATCTTTTGAATTGAGTTTGAGGGCAATATTGAAATTAAGCAAAGCGCTGTCATATTTCGCTAATGCGTAGTCTGCTATACCCCTGCATAAATACACGTTTTCGCCTGCATATTTCATGCGCAATGCATTATTGCAGTCGTTTATAACGCTATTAAAATCTTTATCGGATAGTTCAAAAAATGCCCTTTCCACATATAATTCAGGATTGTCAGCCTGCTCATGAATAACATGGTCAATGTCTTTTATGGCGCCTTCACCATCTCCGAGGCGGTATTTAACAAGGCTCCTGTAATAATAGGCGTCTATCAGCATGGGGTCATACATGGACATAGCATTATTCAAGTCTTCTTCAGCGCCTATATTATCCGTAAGAAAATATTTGCAAACCCCTCTGTAAAAATAGGCTATGCTTTCCCCGGGCCTTACCCGAAGGCATACATCCAATTTTTCTATCGCATCATAATATTTTTTGGTAGCTATGTCTGCCCTTGCCTCTTGTATATAAAAATTAACATTAAGTTGCGGAAAGGCAACCGACACGAATACAAATTGTATAATTAGCAGTAACCAGTATCTTAAAAATACCATAGACAATAATTATAGCGTACTTATATTTACAGGGTGCATAAATAAAATCAATCTACAGATATAGCCAAGGGGTAGATTTGCAACTTAGACGATAAATTAAATACTAACTTACGGAATAAAAGTCATTGATAACTTAGTATCGGGTAAATTGGCAATTATATATCAGGCAGCCACTTTCTTTCTGTTTGCTATCTTCGCCAATAGCAAAAAAGCGAGAATGCCTAATACACCGCAAATAGCCTCTGCATTAAGCAGCCCTTTAGCACCATAGCGTGTATGTACCCATCCCTCAAAAATGGTCATATACCAAATTGGGAAATTGGAAAGACTGGCATAGATGGTATATTTTGTTCCGGCTGCCCCTTTACCAATAGCTTCTAATACAAAAGCAGTGAAGGCAGCGTAACAGAGCCCCAGGCTGAAAGCATATATAGAAGTCCAGGCGATATACATTATTTCTGTATAGGGTGAGTATGCCATAGCTACTGCACAAACCACACTGCTAAGGGCGAAAACAATATAGGCCTTTTGCCTATCCATACGGTCGCAAATCCATCCTCCCATAAAACAGCCACCCATAGTAATAAAACCGCTTGCTATACCGGTAACAAATTCAACCGTGTTTGCCCCTGCATGCCAATCTCCGGCAATAGCAGCCCATAAATTTTGCGCAGCGCCGGTTCCTAAAGGAAGAAAACATAAAAAAAATGCTAAAAAACCCATTTTGGCCTTTACCGTAATCCATATATCTTTTAATAAATTCGATACCGTTTTAATAACTTTTTCAGCTTTAATAGTTATCACCGGTTCTCGTACAAATGCCAGGGCAAAACAGGTTAATAAGCAAACAATACCAAGTACAGCCGGGGATAGCCAAATTGCATTTACGTTTTGCCATAGCCAAAGCCCAACCCCACCACCAAATCCTGTTCCTCCAAGATTGCCGGCCTGGTTATAACCACCCACTCTGCCTTTCATTTCCTCGGGGGTATCATGGGCGGCAAGCCCGCATGAGGCCATATAATTGAAAGATACACCAATATTGGCTATTACAATAATCAGCATTAAAAGCGGAAGGTTGGATTCTTTAATTACTATAACACCCGAAGCAAGGATACCTGCAGCCGTAACAATACTGGAAAGTATATACCATTTTTTTAAGGTAAGCGTAGTATCAACCAATGGAGCCCACAAAAATTTAATTATGTTGGGTAAAAGCCCTGCTCCTACAAGGGCGGCAACTGCTTCAACAGAAATCCCTTTCTTTGTATAAAGAAAAGCCAATGCAACCTGCACATATCCCTGAACAATGCCGTAGGGTAATGAAAGAAAAAAGAAAACAATAGGGTGGGCAGATTTATGGGGCTTTTCTAAAGAAGAGGATAAAATCTCATTCATTTTATATGTTATTTATGAATTAAAGAAAAGAGGCATCCTTTTCATGGATGCCTCTTTATATAAACTATCACCAAAATACTTCTTATTGTTTTTTGTTGTCAGAATGTTCCTGCACTGATTTTTGTCCGCTTTGTTTTGCAGGTTTTTGTTTGGGTGGTTTTTGTTGTTTGGGTCTCTGTTGCTGTTGTTGTCTTTGCGGCTGCTGGGCAGGTTGTGGTTGCCTTTGTTGTTGCTGCACAGGTGGCTGTTGTACAGGCGGACGTTGTTGTTGTGGTTGAGCAGCCGGCTGCTGTTGCATAGGAGGTTTTTGTTCTTGTATAGGTGGGCGTTGTTGCTGAAAAGGTGGCTGCTGCCTGTTTTGTTCGGTAGCCTGGTTACTCGAATGCTGAGTAGATTCAGGTTTATAGGGAGCTACCCTTGCCTGGTTGGGTTGGGTAAGAACCGAGCGTTGGTTAATGGGCGCTATATCATTTTTTTGATATACTTTTTGAGGTGCAGGTCTTGTTGCAGCACTTGCCACAGGCTGTTGTACCGCCGGGCGGAACATTCTTACTTCATTGCCTGAACCCCCTTCTCTTTCAGGTGTGGACGTTTGCACCACTGTTACAGGTCTTACGGGCGCTCCTGTATTTCTCTCTACTTCTTCCCTTGGTGGTCCGGCATAATATGTATTGTGAGAACTGTTATCATAATAGGTATTCGACACAACAGTTGACCGGCTGTAGTAGGTGGCATACTGTGTCCTCGGCTCATAATAGTTCACTATTACCGGACTATTAATATAGGTAGCCCTTACGAACACATATCTCTCAGGCGGGCAGCTGTAGGTGGCATATCCCGCAGAAGCATAAGTAGGACCTAAAGGGCACCAGCCGTAATAACCGGGGCTGCTTCTCCAGCTTACCCAGGCAGGGGACCATTGGTAACCGGGTATCCAGTACCATCCGTAAAAGGAATCAAAATCCCAGGTTCCGTAATGGAAAGGGGCCCATCCCCAGGAATAGTCAGAAACCCAGGTCCAGCCGTAGTTAGTAAATACCCAGTGCCCTGCTGTGCCGTAGGGTTGAAAATCGGGTCCGGCATTAGGAACCCATACATAGCCATACAATGGGGAATTTACCCATTGGCCATAGGGGCTTAGTTCATCATAAAAAGTTTGGTTGCTGATAGGTGGCGGGGCATCGTAATTTTGTTGCGGAGCCTGATCGGAATATGCCTGTTGAGGAGGAGCAGGGTCAGTATATACAGGAGGTGGCGGAGGAGGGGGTGGCTCGGTATATGCTGGCGGAGGGGTGCCTTGGGCATACGTAGGACCCGAGCATGACTGTGATAGAAATGCAATTCCGGTGACCGCTACAAATAGTTTCAGGGAAGTTATTTTCATGGTGTGTTATTAAGGAACGAAAGTACAGAGCATTTATGAACCCGGCGTGAAGATAAATTATTGCAGGTTAAGAACCCCCGCCTGGTCAGTCTTTTTATCGCCCCTGTATATAAAAATAGAGCCGGGAAGAGAAGTAAGCGTAAGCGCATTGAATACTAACTTGCTATCATCTTCTTTATATTTGGTGAGATATTTTCTGTCTGTTTTTCCCGAACCTATATCAACTGTACAAAGGGTCATATCAAGATATTTTCCATTATCATCCAAATCAGCTGTTTTTAACTTATCGGCATTTTCAGTGAATACCTTTGGGTCCATTTCAGCATTTTTCCGGTTGTCGCAAAATGCCACATAAATGGTATTGTCCTTTATGGTAAACCCATAGGATGCCCTGAAATTATTTATGCTCACTTGTTTTTTAGGGAGTATAATCACCCAGTCTGTTTTGCAGGTTTTACCATCCAGCTTAGCCAAAACTACGTCATTGTATCTGTATGTTACAGTAGTGTGGGACATGCCTCCCGCGCCTCCGGTATTAGATACAATAACTTCAAATCTTTCTGCGGCAACAACTATGTCGTTATCTTTTGTCATGTAAATTTCATCTACTTTCAGTTCAGGGACGCCTTTTCCTTTATCCGCTTTTCGTTCACTTATAAAGTTGGTTAAAAAGTCGGTAGTAAATGCGGTGGACGACGAAGCAATTATTTTACCGGTAGCCGCATCAATTCTATATCCAAACGTACCAAACAGCCCTTTTTCGCCGTCGTTATTATACATGCCTGCAGCTATGGGGTTACCTGCATCATCCATATCAAAATTAATTCCGTCAATCAATTTTTCGCCGCCTAAATCCATACGGGTTTCAAACTTTGAATCTTTAGCGTGATTATAATATACCGTAACATAGCGGTATTTCTGGTCGCTTCCTTTGTCCCTGATGCTTGCTAAAATGCCTATTTCATCCCCATCAAGCGAGGCTACCTCCCTAATATCAAAATCGTTATTGCTGAAAGAAGGCATAATGTCTTTTTTCCATTTAATATCAAGGTTTGCGTCCATGGCAAGCACATGGATAACAGGGCTGCGCCTGCCTAAAAAATAACCAACCAGGGTGGACCTGTCTTTAGACATACGGAACCGCAAAACCTCCTTATCGGTTTTCACATTTCCATTGTCAATATCTCCGATAGTCACTTTCCGGCTATCCAGCAATAAACCATCTTCCGCCCTTAGTTGCATGGCATATACATTGGTGCGGTCGTGATTGGAGGCTATCACTATCACCCCACCTGAAAGGCAATAAGCGCCTACAATACGCAATGACTTGCCCTTGTCGGTTCCATCTTCGGTACCCCATACTTCCTTGGTCCACACTTTTTTCATATCCGGAAGGTCGTACCTGTCAATAAAGTATTTTGCTTTATTGAAGGCCCCTTCGGCTTCTCTTTTAATTACAAAAACACTTTTATCGGTATATCCTGCAACATCGCCCACAGGTACTTTAGATGGGTTTTCTGCTTCAGCAGACCATTGAACAGATTGGGAAAATGCGCCCGAACAAAGGCTGAAAAGCATTGCCAGTAAAAGGTATTTCTTAATTTTCATAAAAGGGAATTTAAAAGATTTTTGAAAAATATTTTTTTATTTGTGCCTCAAAACTAATATATTTTTGAAATGTAACTTTATTATTTTCCCGGTAACAGAAAAAAATAGCAGCTACCGGGCTATTATCTTATGGTATAATTGGCAGTTCCTCTTTCTATATCGCAATATCAAATTGCGTTAAATTGATAAATTCTTTTATCCTGTCCCGCATGTCGTCTTCCGTTATTTCAAGCAGCTTATCTATCCCAAATTTCTCCACACAAAACGAGGCTGCGGCAGAGCCGAAAATAACAGCCCGTTTCATATTATCGAAGGAAATATCTTTTGTTTTATCCAGGAACCCTATAAAGCCCCCCGCAAAGCTATCGCCTGCCCCGGTAGGGTCAAACACTTCTTCTATCGGCAGGGCAGGAGCAAAAAACACTTCCTTGTTATCGAACAATAAAGCGCCATGTTCCCCTTTTTTAATAACAAGGTATTTAGGGCCCATCTGTAAAATGCGTTTGGCGGCTTTCACCAGGGAATATTCCCCCGACAGTTGCCGGGCTTCCGCATCATTAATGGTGAGTACGTCTGTCATGGCAAGCGCCTGCGCCAATTCCGCCGGCATGCTTTCCATCCAAAAGTTCATCGTATCCATTACTACCAGTTTGGGTTTCTTCTTCATCTGGTGCAATACTTTTTGCTGTACTGCAGGCGTCAGGTTGCCAAGCATTACAAAGTCTGCATCCAGGTATTGGGGTGGTACTATGGGGTTAAAATCTGCCAGCACATTCAGTTCGGTAACCAGCGTATCGCGGTTGTTCAGGTCCTGGTGGTACTTGCCCGACCAGTAAAAAGATTTCCCTCCTTTTATAACCTGTACCCCGTCTATATTTATTTGTTTCTTCTTTAGCCGGTGCAATACGTCTTTAGAGAAATCTTCTCCTACCACCGAAACAATTCCGGCATCTTTTGTGAAGAAAGATGCACTCAATGCAATGTAGGTGGCTGCACCGCCCACTGTTTTATCAACTTTGCCGAATGGGGTTTCTATGCTGTCGAAGGCTACTGTGCCTACAATTAATAAACTCATAATTTTTAAAAAACTGCAAATGTATCATATTATGAATATGCCAGCTTATCTTGCCTGTTTGGGGCTGATAAAAAAAAGCAGAAATCGGCTTAGTTATATTGCTGGTTTACAGTTGATTCCCCAAGACTTGTGTCCCTAAAGGGTTTCAAGGGTGGTTTTTAGTACAGCCAAAATACAATAAAATAACTACAAATAGTAAATAGTCCCCGGAATAACGCCCTGTATTGCATAATATGTTTTTATAAATATTAAATGAACATATTTATTTATATATCTTTTCAGAAGTTATTTGTTATTACTGTATTTTAAATATATAAAATTAAAATCAGACATATAAATATATTTTTACCGGATGAACCAAACCTCAAAAAGCCGGAAGAAAGAATGATAACTTTGCTCAATTATTTTTTGTATTAAACCAGTTCAATTGTGAAGTTTTACACAATAATTTGTTAAAAAAGAGTTAAATATTAAAGCCTTATTGAAATTTAATACACTGATAATCAATGTAAATAGTTATTAACAAGGCTTTGATACCGGTTTTATGATTTAGGTCAAGGTTTTTTTCTACATATTTGTTGTCTCAAATCTGCGTTAAAGGAATGAGGAAATTTTATGAAACAAGGTTGATAGCCGGGCAGCAAAATGTCAGGGGGTGTACGAAGCGGTACTCTGTGTCCCAATAATTTTTTAAAGCGAGAAAAAAATAAAATATATAAAAATACTTTACATGAAAATTTCTACTTTTTTATCTTCAGCACCTGCTGCATTTAAGGCTGCCTTGTCTCAAAGCCAGCCTTTTTTATTTTCAGGCAGTTTGGGAAATGAAAATACTGAATCTTCAAACACACACCCTATGAAAAAAACTATCCTGAAAAAATCAACCTTGTTGTTGCTCACCCTGTTTGTGCTGGGCGCAATGCCGGGAATGGCGCAGTACAATGCAGTCCATCAATTTGATGAAACAAATGGAGATTATCCCTTTAGTGGCTTAACTCTCCACAATGGCCTGTTTTATGGTACCTCCCAAGTAGGAGGAGGAATGGGCTATGGCAGTATTTACGTTCTTAACCCCACTACCGGAGCGGTTAGCAACGTGTATAGTATAACAAATACTGTGACTCAGGGTAATCAACCTTCAGGGGATGTAACATTTTCAGGAAATGTAATGTATGGGTTGACATTACTCGGAGGAGCCAACAACTTCGGATGTCTTTTCTCTTATGATTCGATTACAAATACCTATACCGACCTTGTTGATTTTAGCAATACTTCAGGTGCAAGTCCTGGCGCAAACCCATGGGGATCTCTTACCCTGGTTGGGAATACTTTATATGGGATGACATCGGCTGGAGGAACCAATGGTCTTGGTTGTATTTTCTCCTATACAATTAGTGCCCCTACTCCTTATGCAGACCTCTATGATTTTACCGGCGGCACAGATGGCGCTAACCCTTATGGCAGCTTAACCGCCGTTGGTAGTGTTCTATTTGGGATGACCAATCTCGGAGGGGCAAATGGCGCCGGCACCCTTTTTACTTATACGATTGGAGGAAATACCGTTAATACAGTGCATAGTTTTGGCGGCAGCCCGCAGGGTACTTTAGTTGATGGAGCAAATCCTTATGGCTCATTAACTCTTTCCGGGAATACTTTGTATGGAGCAACGTATTCAGACGTGGATAATCAAACGGGTACTTTGTTCTCCTGTAACACCAACGGTACCGGATATACTATACTCTATAATTTTCCTGCCAGCTATACTAATCAGGGCAAATATCCGTATGGTGACCTAACGATTTCGGGTAACCTGTTATACGGAACGGCATCGGGAGGAGGAACAGGCGTTGATCAGGGTTATTCAGCAGGTACAATTTTTTCTTTCAATTTAGTTACCAATCAATATATTAACTTGGTTGATTTTACGGGCACAGGTGGTCCAAATTCCGGGGCACAACCTTATGGCTGTTTACAAATGCTTGGAAATGTATTGTATGGAACAGCGGCTGTAGGAGGAACAAATGACGATGGTGTTGTTTTCGATTACCAGGTATTAACTGCATCGGCAATTCAAACTGCCAATATAAGTTGTAATGGAGGAAGTAACAGCGCTGCAACTGCCACTGCAATCGGGGGAGCTTCTCCCTATACCTATTCCTGGTCTAATGGAACCTCAACCGTTTCCACCGCTAATCCGACAGGTTCGGTTCTTAGTGCTGGCACTTACACGGTTACGGTAACTGATAACGTAGGTTCAATTGCTACAGCAATTGTTACCATTACCCAGCCTGATGCTTTAAGCGCAAGCACATCTGTTATTACCAATGTGCCTTGTAGCGGCGCGAGTGCGGGCAGCGCCTCTGCTTCTCCTTCAGGTGGGACATCTCCTTACAACTATTCCTGGAGCCCTTCGGGTGGAAGCAATGCAACTGCTAATAGCCTCTCTGCCGGCGATTACACGGTCACCATTACCGATAATAGCGGATGCACTGCCACGGCTGATGCAACTATTTCACAACAGCAACTCACAATCAATATTACCTCATCGAACGGCACCTGTCCGGGCACAACTGACGGCAGCGCTTCCATCAGTGTCAGCGATGGTGTTGCACCCCTTTCTTATGCCTGGTCACCATCCGGCGGAAACGGTTCCTCCGCCAATAGTTTATCCGTAGGAAGCTATACAGTAACGGTGACCGATGCCAGTGGTTGTACAGCCAGTACAGAAATTACTATTCTTAATGACCAATATACCGACCTGTTTAATTTCTCCCCGTCTTTTGTGGAAAATCCTTATTGTGGTTTTGCAAAATCAGGAAAAGCCATGTTTGCAACGGGAGAGAATGGCGGAACCAATGGAGACGGCGGTATTTTTAAGGTAGATACCGATGGAACCCACTATAAAAGCCTGTATAATTTTAGCGGAACCGATGGCAGCAACCCTGTAAGCACGATGGTACTTTCGGGCAGTACCTTATATGGTGAGGCGTCAACCGGAGGCGCTAATGGCTACGGGTGTATATTTAAGATTGATACTAATGGAACGGGGTACCAGGACATTTATAATTTTGATAGCATTAATTCAGGCAACTTCCCTAACGGTCAACTGACTTTGCAGGGTAGCACCTTATATGGGATGTGCACGTATGGCGGTTCCGGTGGTTATGGTACTATTTTTGCCGTTAATACTTCCGGTAGCCTTCTCTGGTCATATAGCTTTACTGAAACAAATGGAGATGCAAATCCCTATTACGGTTCCTTAACCTTATTCGGGACTACTTTATACGGTATGACTTATGGATATCTTGACCCCAATACCTCTACACTCTATTCACTTGGAAACCTTTTCTCAATACAAACGAATGGTTCAACATATACAAATTTACATACGTTTACAAATTACTTTGACAGTACTACCGATGGTGGGGAACCTTTTGGAGGATTAGCGCTTGCGAATAACATATTATATGGAACAACTTCTTATGGCGGGATACATAGCGGGGGTAATATATTCTCTTATAATATAGGAACAAACCTCTATTCGGATGTATATGATTTCAATAATTCTCATGGCGGAGTAGGGCTTCCAGCAGCCGGCCTAACCCTCAGTGGAAATATTTTATATGGCAGCACTCGTTTTGGTGGGAATTATTCAATTAGTTATTCGGGACAGGGAGGTCTGTTTTCTTACAACCTCTCTACAAGCAAATATGTAGATTTGGTTGTTTTTGATGAAGACGTAAATCCGGTTGGAGGTTATCCCAATGGACCTCTAACCCTGTCAGGAAACAATATATTCGGTCTTACTTCTGCCGGTGGCCTTTATGGTCCTACCGGATACCCAACAGATAACACCTCATTTGATTATGGTTATGGGGTTGTTTTTAGTTATTCTCTTTTACAAGCTTCTGCAAGCGTAACTGCCAATGCATGTTATAATGAAAGTAACGGAAGCGCACTTGCAAGCGGAAACTTTGGCTCATGCACCGGGGGTACTTATACGTATTCATGGGCTCCTGCCCGGAGGCACCAATGCTTCAGGCACTGGGCTATCAGTGGGCACTTATACCGTAACCGTATCGGATGCCAACGGTTCCACCGCTACAGCGAGTGTAACTATTACGCAACCATCAGCCCTAACAGCAAGCGCAACGGTCACCACTAATGTAACCTGTAATGCAGGCACTACTGGCAGCGCTTCATCAACTGTATCGGGTGGTACAGCCCCTTATGTATATTCCTGGAGCGGAGGTGGAGGTACAAATGCTACCGCCAATACCCTTGCTGCCGGAACCTATACTGTAACCATAACCGATGCCTGTCCAAGTGACCTTGCTACTGCGGTAGTAACCATTACCCAGCCTGATGCTTTAAGCGCAAGCACATCTGTTATTACCAATGTGCCTTGTAGCGGAGGAAGTAGCGGCAGCGCATCTGTATCTGCTTCCGGAGGAACGTCTGCTTATAATTATTCCTGGAGCCCTTCAGGAGGAAACGGTTCAACCGCCAATAGTCTCTCTGCCGGCGCTTACACGGTCACCGTTACCGATAATAACGGGTGTACAGCCACGGCTACTGCAACTATTATACAACAGCAATTAACCATCAGTATTACAGCATCGCATGGCACATGCCCAAGCACTACAAACGGCAGCGCCTCTATAAGCGTCAGCAACGGTACTGCACCGTTTACTTATTTGTGGTCACCTTCCGGCGGAACCGCTGCCACAGCCAGTGGCTTAGCGCCGGGAAGCTATGGGGTAACAGTTACAGATGCCAACGGCTGTACCTCAAGTGCAAGTATTACTATTTCTAATGATCAGCAATATTCGGTATTGCTTAATTTTAATGACCAGTCTGCGCCACTGGGAAACCAGCCTTTGGGCTCTTTAATGCTCTCGAATGGGGTGTTATATGGAATGACAACGGGCGGTGGGACCACGGATGAGGACGGAAGTATTTTCTCCTACACCATAAGTGGAGGAGCATTTAATACACTTGGCAACTTTGGCGGCACTAATCCAACTCCTGCTGAGGATAGTGGAAAGGGTCCTGCCGGAACTTTAACTGAAGTAGGGGGAGTGCTTTATGGCTTGGCAAACTCAGGAGGAGCATACAATGGAGGGTGTCTTTTCTCCATTAATCCCGATGGAAGCGGTTACCATGATTTAGTGGATTTTGGTTCTACTCCTACGGATGCTTTTAGTCCCAATGGTTCAATGATACTTTCAGGCGGGGTATTATATGGAACGCTTATTAACTCGGGAGACCTGAATGGCGATGGGGGTATATTTTCCTATAATATTGGAACGGCGTCATACGCTGAATATGATTTTACGGGAGGTACGGGTGGTTCAGAACCCTTTGGTGATTTAACCCTTTCGGGAGGAGTATTATATGGTATGACAAGTGCCGGAGGGAATGCATTGAGCCAAGGAAACATCTTTTCTTATACTCTTAGTGGGACTTCCGTTGCCGGTGGGACTTACAACAACCTTCATAGCTTTGGTAGTATTACCAATGATGGTAATCAACCTTTTGGTTCATTAACGCTGGAAGGAAATGTGCTGTACGGTATGACAAGTTCAGGTATTGGTACTTCTACTAACGGGGCTATTTTTTCATATAATATTTCAACTTCAACATATATTAACTCGTATCCTTTCAACGGCACAAACGGTTCGCAGCCATTGGGCTCTTTTACACCTTCCGTTACGGGAGACACCCTTTATGGGATGACCAGTAGTGGTTCGAATTTAGGAAATATATTTGCTTATATTCCTTTGGGAAATGCAATAATAAACCTTCATAATTTTACCGTCACAGACGGTGATAATCCACAATACGGTAAACTAACTCTTTCTGTTACTGGTGATACTTTGTTTGGTTTAGCAAGCGGTGGTGGAGCAAATAATGCCGGGACACTTTTCAGCTATTCTATATTAAAGGCTAAAGCAACTGTTGTTACTAATAACTGTAACGGAGGAAGTACGGGGAGTGCAATAGCCACAGTAGGTGCATGCACCGGCGGCGCTTATACGTATTCATGGGCTCCTACAGGAGGCTCCCATGCCACAGCCACCGGTTTATCAGCCGGTACCTTTACGGTAACCGTGTCGGCTGCAGGCGGCGCTTCATCTACTGCAAGTGTAACCATTACCCAACCCGCTTCTCCCCTCAGTATTTCTATAGCATCTCAAACCAATATTATTTGCAATGGAATGGGCACGGGCAGCGCAACGGCAAATATGGCTGCCGGGGGAACATCGCCTTATACCTATTCCTGGAGCGGTGGCGGAGGAACCAACCTTACAGCGCCCAGCCTGGCAGCAGGTACTTATACTATTACCGTTACCGATAATCAACTATGCACTGCAACAGCCTCTGTTTCGATTACCCAGCCGGTATCAACACTTGGAATTACCATCGCCACCTTCACGAACGTAAATTGCAATGGTAACAGCACGGGCAGCGCTACAGCCAATGCTGCCACGGGCGGAACAGCACCTTATGCCTATTCCTGGAGCGGGGGCGGAGGAACAAACCTTGCTGTAGCAGGTCTTCCCGCAGGTACTTACACTATTACCGCTACCGATGCTCAATTATGTACTGCCTCGGCTATGGTTACTATTACACAGCCCTCAGCAGCGCTCACTTCCAACACCAGCGTAGTAACCGAAGTTACCTGTAATAACACAAGTAATGGCAGCGCTATGGTAAGCGCCAGCGGAGGAACACCCTTCCCTACCGGAAACCCTTACAATTATTCCTGGAGCACTTCCCCGGGTCAAACAAATTCTACTGCTTCCCTTTTATCTGCCGGAACATATACGGTAGTTACAACAGATATTAATGGCTGTACCAGTACATCTTATGCAACTCTTACCCAACCTGCTGCGTTAAGCGCCAGTGCAATGGTAACAACTAATGTAACCTGCAACGGAGGTACTGACGGCAGCGCATCATCCACTGTATCGGGTGGCAACTCACCTTATACGTATGGATGGTATTCAAGTCCCGGAGGTGTAAATGTATCTACCAGCGCTACTGCCACCGGGCTAAGCGCCGGGGTGTATAAATTAACCGTTAATGATAACTGCGGTTATCAAAATGTATATGTAACCATTACCCAGCCCGATGCTTTATCAGCCAGTGCATCGGTAACAACTAATGTAACCTGCAACGGAGGTACTGATGGCAGCGCATCATCAAGTGCATCCGGTGGTACAACCCCTTATGTATATTCCTGGAGCGGAGGCGGAGGTACAAATGCTACCGCCAATACCCTTGCTGCCGGAATTTATACGGTAACCGTAACCGATGCCTGTCCCGGCGACCTGGCTACGGCAGTGGTAACCATCACCCAGCCTGCTGCTTTATCAGCCGGTGCATCTGTTATTACCAATGTAACATGTAATGGTTTTAAAACAGGCAGCGCCTCAGTTAGTGCATCCGGAGGCACTGTCCCTTATATCTATTCGTGGAATGATCCCTTAAGCCAGACAACAGCTACCGCCACCGGGCTTGCAGCCGGAGTTTATACTGTAACCGTAACGGATGCCTGTCCCAGTGACCTGGCTACTTCGGTAGTAACTATTACCCAGCCGGATGCTGTATCGGCAAGTATAACTTCATTTACAAACCCAAGTTGTAACGGCGGCATTAATGGTAGCGCTACCGCAGGTGCGAGCGGCGGAACATCACCGTATGCGTATTCATGGAGCCCTTATGTTGGAACCAGTAACACCCTTAGTAACCTTGTAGCCGGAACTTATACTGTAACCGTTACCGATAACTGCGGTCAATCGGCAGTAGCTACGGTAACCATTACCAACCCTGCCTCGCTGGCATTTACTATAAATACGGTTGGAATTGTTTGTTATGGTTCTGCCACCGGCAGCGCCACAGCAAGCCCTACTAATGGAACTGCTCCTTATACATATTCCTGGACCGACGGAATAAATACTATTTCAACCACTTCCTCTATAACCAATGTAAGCGCCGGAACCTATACTATAACGGTTAGCGATGGCAACGGATGCACTGCGAGCCTTTCAACTACTATTACCCAGCCTGCTTTGCCATTTAACATCAGCCAGCTAAGTTCTACTGATGTTAGTTGTAATGGGGGTAGTGATGGAACTGCTCAAATAACCGTAAAATATGGTGTAACACCATATACTTATTCATGGTCAACATCGCCATCTCAAACTACGTCTGTTGCCAGCGGCTTAGGTGCAGGCACTTATACTATAACAGTACAGGATAATTGCGGGGTTTCATTAACCTTCTCCGTAACTATTACCCAACCCGATGCCTTAACTGCCAGTGCAATGGTAACTACTAATGCAAC
>CAVYDB010000004.1:0-57077 GCA_963767125.1 uncultured Bacteroidota bacterium
ATACAGAAAAGCCTTCAGGACCTAAAATTTTTTTTGAAAAAACTTCAAAACCATTACGATTCTTAGGTAAAATGTTCAAGACCAAATTTAGTTCAGTGGTCCTGCAACTGTTATTCTCTAAAATCAGGTTTTGGTTAAATAATGAACCAAAGGATGCTCTTTTATTACCCTGATAACTCTCTGAAAAATATTATTATGGGTTTGTCAGCAACTCCACACTATCTGTAATATAGTTGATATTTATTTGCTTAATCCCCGCTTGTAAGGTGTGAGGGGTTATTGAAAAGAAGACAGGTATTCTTTATTTAATGTTTTTTAGAATAGGGCTACCTGCTTATTTTACCGGGGTTTTCACTGATAAATGATTTCCAGGTGGTATATTTTTTTTCTCCCACAGTACTGGAACTTATCCTGTTCTGGAAAAAGTGGCATATAGCCACTGCGAGTGCGTCCGTAGCATCTAACTTTTCCGGGAGAGATGATAAGGCAAGTATCCTTTGAAGCATTATAGCCACTTGTTCCTTACTGGCAGAACCCTTCCCTGTGATAGATTGTTTTACTTTCCGGGGCGAGTATTCGAACACCGGCAAATTGCGGTGCAGTGCTGCCGCCATAGAGATGCCCTGTGCCCTACCGAGCTTTAACATTGATTGTATATTTTTAGCGTAGAAAGGGGCTTCAAGGGCGACTTCATCTGGTTTATAAACTTCAATTATGCGTATCGTTTCTTCAAATATCTTTTTTAGTTTTAAAAAATGGGTAGGGAGTTTATTCATCGTAATAATGTCCATATAAATAAGACTTGCATCATTGCCGTTTATCCTCACTAATCCATAACCCATAATAGTGGTGCCCGGATCAATGCCTAAAATTATCCTGTCGGTTTTATTTTCTTTTCCTCTCATTTAAATAAAATTGAGCCGTGGATTTAATGGTTTCTGCAACAGGTATAAAAGAATATTTCAGGGCATCCGTGACTTTTTTATTACTGAAATTATGAATATCGGTGGCGTGTAGCACCATGGTATTGCTAATCTTTTGTAAGCTTACCAAGTTATTAAAATATTGGAATACCCTAAGGGTAAATTTATTTAGTTTCTTTTTCGGAAGCGGTTTATGAATCTCAGTTGCAATGTATGAAAAAAAATCTTTAAAATTTAAATTCTCCGAAGTAACATTAAAACGTTCGTTATAGGGACCATTTTTCATTAATAAGAGCATAATATTCACTACATCACTTACATCCACAAAACCCATACCCCCACCGGTGTAATATGCAGATAATTTATCTATAAAAGCAAACATACTAATGCTCCCCTTTCTTAAATCACCCCAGGGGCCTAAAACAATTGAGGGCGATATCACCACCACTTTCAATCCTTCCGCATTTCCCCTCCATACCTGCTGTTCAGCCAAATGTTTGCCAATAGAGTAGGGGGCGTTATGGAAGGAAAAATCTTCAAAACATTCTTCAGTAATTTCGCCCTTAGGAGGTTTCCCGAGCGCAGCGACGGAGCTAAGATGACAAAATTTTTCCACCCCAAAAGCTAATGCTACATTAATCAAATGCTCCGTTCCTTTTTCTGCTGTTTTAATTATGGAACCTGGGTTATCGTCTCTTAAATCTACCTCGGCTGCACAGTGATAGACTTCCTTAACCCCTTGCATTACTTCAAATAGTGAGCACTGGTCAAGAATATCACCCTCCAACCATTTTATTTTTTGAAACAGTTGAATGCCTTGTTTCCCGAATTTCCATTCAAATAGCTTCTCAGTATAATGGGTTTGACTTGCAGGTCTTTTCAATGCCAGCACAATTTCATTTTGTTTGACAAGTTCAGTTAACAAATGTGCACCTATAAAGCCCGTACCACCAGTAACAAATAGCATTAATTAGTATGTAAGGCGCAAAAGTAGGAATAACTTTATATAACTTTGGCGGCTCATGGAATATAGTTTTACAGAAGAATTACGCTGGAGGGGGATGATACACGATATTATGCCGGGTACTGAGGAAGTGCTGAAGAGAAGCATGGTAAGCGGTTATATTGGTTTTGATCCTACTTCCGATTCATTGGGAGTTGGTAACCTTGCTCAAATTATGACTTTGCTTCATTTTCAGAAAGCAGGACATAAACCTATTGCTTTGGTGGGCGGGGCAACAGGGATGGTTGGTGACCCTTCGGGCAAAAACCAGGAAAGGAGTCTTTTGACGGAAGATATTTTGCAACATAACCTTACCTGCCAGCAAAAGCAGTTAGAGAAGTTCCTTGATTTTAATTGCGGGGAAAATTCTGCTGAAATAGTAAATAATTATGACTGGTTTAAGGAGTTCCGGTTTTTAGATTTTATCAGGGACATAGGTAAACATATAACTGTAAATTATATGCTCACCAAAGACTCGGTAAAAAACCGTATGGAAAGTGGCATATCGTTTACGGAATTCAGCTACCAACTGGTGCAGGGGTATGATTTTTATTATTTGTGGAAAAATAAAAATTGCCAACTGCAAATGGGCGGCTCAGACCAATGGGGCAATATTGTAACCGGTACAGAGTTAATCCGGAGAATTGGTGGTGGAGAAGCCTTTGCGCTAACTACCCAATTGGTTACCAAAGCCGATGGAACAAAATTCGGGAAAACGGAAGAAGGCAATATCTGGCTTGACCCCAATAAAACTTCACCTTATAAGTTTTACCAGTTTTGGCTAAATGTGTCTGATGAAGATGCAAAAAAATATATCCGCATATTTACACTATTTGAAAAAGACGAAATTGAAGCACTGGAAACAGAGCATAACCTGGCTCCCCATTTGCGTATTTTGCAAAAAGCCCTTGCAAAAGATATTACCATGAGGGTGCATTCCGAAGAAGCGTATAGTTTTGCCACAGAAGCATCTGAATTGCTTTTCGGGAGAGGAACAAAAGAAAGCCTTCAAAATCTATCTGAACAGGATTTGCAGGCTGTTTTTGAAGGAGTGCCACAAGTTAATATCCCTCTCAGCGAAATTGAAAATGGGATCCCGATTATTGATTTTCTGAGTATTAATACAAATATTTTTCCATCTAAGGGAGAAGCGAAGAAAATGCTCGTGGGGGGGGGGATCTCAATTAATAAAGATAAAGTGGATGATATAAATACCCTCATTGGGAAAAGTAACCTTATAAAGGAAAAATATATACTTGCCCAAAAAGGGAAAAAAAACTACTATCTCATAAAAACCGTATAATTGCAATATCTTAAATCCTATATCTCAAATCTTAAATTGAAGTGCCTCGTTAGCTCAGCTGGCTAGAGCAGCTGATTCGTAATCAGCAGGTCGGGAGTTCGAATCTCCTGCGAGGCTCATTTATTATTATTATTTTTTCTCGAATAAGATATTTATCTATTCAGCACGTGGATGTTTTATCTTAAAAATATCATGTAAGAAGCTGTTTTAGTTGAGGAATGAGAAGGAGAGTAGCATTTAGTTACCATGTTTTGTTATTGTATGTGAATGAGGTTAATTATTCTGGTATTGAGGCCACTAATTGAGCAAGATAGGAGGCTTCTGTAAAATTATTCGCCTCATTATCAGCATCTATTTATTTATTTTACTACTATGTTATACAAGGTATTGTTTTTTGTACATATCTTTGTATCGCCAATTAGGAATTACTACTTAAAACCAAGAATATGGAAACAGAAGACAAAAAAACTCAAGGGAATGACCCTGCAGTTGCGGCGCAGATGCGAAAAGGGGTACTTGAGCTTTGCATTCTATGTATTTTATCGGAAAAAGATGCGTACTCTTCCGATATAATTGCTGCAATGAAGGAATCGAAAATAATAGTGGTGGAAGGCACGCTTTATCCATTGCTTATGCGCCTGAAAAACGAGGGTAGGCTAAGTTATGAATGGCAGGAATCATTATCGGGCCCCCCGCGAAAGTATTACCGGTTAACCCAATCGGGTAAAAATTTATTGAAAGAACTATATACTGCATGGACAGAATTGTTGAGTTCAGTAAATCCAATCATTGCAAAGTATTCATCTAAAATATAACAACATTATGAAAAAATCAATCAGCAGCAGCATAGGGGGCATCGTATTCAACATAGAAGAAGATGCCCACGATAAACTTACCGCTTACTTAAATGCCATCAGCGCCTCATTAAAGGATTCCGAAGGACATGATGAAATTATGGCAGATATTGAATCACGTATTGCGGAAATTTTACAGCCTAAACTTAGTTCTTACAAGCAAGTAATTACACTTGCTGATGTGGATGAAGTAGTAGGTATTATGGGAAATCCGGAAGATTTTGGTACGGCTTCAAGTGGAACCAAAGAACAGGCATACAGCTACACTGGTAGCCAGTATGGCGGTGTTTCAGGGCGCAGGCGTGTGTATAGGGATATGGATGATAAGGTGATATTTGGGGTATGTTCTGGTCTTTCACACCATTTTGATATTGACCCAATCTGGTTACGCCTTGCTTTCGGTCTCTCCATTTTTTTAGGAGGATTTGGGTTTATACTCTATTTTTTACTTGCTATTATTACCCCCAAAGCCCGTACCTCTGCTGAAAAACTTGAAATGATGGGGGAACCGGTAGATGTAAATAATATCCGCAAGATTATAGAGGAGGATATGGATCATATTAAAAAAAAAGTAAAAGATTTTGGAAGTGAAATAAAAGATGGGTACAAGAGAAATGCCAGCAAGGATTTTGGGAAAGATATGGGCGATTTCTTTTCCTCAGCCGGACATGGTGCGGGTACCCTTTTTGTTACGGTATTGAAAGGAATCCTTTCTGTTGTTGCCATTATTGTCGGTCTTGTTTTTGCTGCGTTGCTTATAGGGTTGATAGTATCTATTACAAGTGGCGTAAATGTTATTCATATTGGAGTTGGAAACCATGTAATATCACATTACTCTGTTGGCCATTTTCTCGATTTACTTTCGGTAACAGGTGGTATGAGGCTAGTGTTACTTACGGGCGTTTTTCTTTTTCTTGGCATCCCGCTTTTAGCCATAATAATGCGTTTTGCCAGGGCTGCTGCCGGAAGAAGGAGACCGTATCAGTGGTTTACCATAACAGCTTCTATTTTATGGGCTGCAAGCTGGATACTTATGATCATAGGGATTTCAGCCACATTTAGCCATTTTTCAGTAAATGATTTTAAAAGAGATGACGTTAAATTGACAGTGCCAAATAAGATGCTGTATATTAAAATGGGCGATAATGGAGGAGGGGAGAACATTTTTGGAATGGATTCCCTCAACGTTTATATATCCGATGAAGATGAATTCAGGGGGAACCCTTCACTTTGTGTAGAACAAAGCCCTGACACTAATTACCACTTAATTGTGACAAAAATTGCAAGGGGTATTAACAAAGCCGAAGCGGATACTTATATTGATGCCCTTGACTACAATTTTTCCAACCGCGATTCCACTCTCTTCCTCGACCCTTATTTCAGCCTGGAAGAAAATAGGGGCTGGAGAAAACAAAAACTGGAACTTTCGCTGGAAGTGCCGCTAAATAAAAGCATTGCTATGCCCGAAGGAGTGGATAATATTTTATGCCATCCATTACACCACAAATTGAAACATGCAGGTGGTAAAAAATGGACTATGACTGCCGAAGGACTCGTGCAAGGCAACTAAACACCTTAAGAGATAAGAACTAAGGGGGAAAATACTTGTAGGTTTAATATTTAGCTAAGGGTATCCATCTACAATGAACATTTAATTTAAAACTCTTCGCCGTTAGTTCTTAACTCTTAGCTCATAACTGCTATATTTGCGCCCTGAATTTTTAGGAGAGTTGTCCGAGTGGCTTAAGGAGCACGCCTGGAAAGCGTGTGTACCCGAAAGGGTCCCGAGGGTTCGAATCCCCCACTCTCCGCGGAAATAATGCAAGTGTAAGAGTGGAGCGCTAAGAAATGAAATGTGTTAATAACTAAAAAGAGTATCTCTTTACTCACTCTCAGACCAACTTCTTAAGTACAATTTTTTTCTTCTTTGAGTTTCCAAAATACAGCTGAACAGCAAACCTATGTTAGTTTTTGGGAGAATTTGCCCCGAGACGAACGTCTTATAGTAGATATACTGAGGCAAATTGTACTGGAAACCCTTCCGCAATCCTGTAAAGAACGGTTTGCCTACAATGTTCCATGCTATTATGGGAAACGCAGGATTTGTTTGATATGGCCTGCTTCGATAAAGGGCGGAGGCATTAAAAACGGGGTATTGTTAGGGTTTTGGCAGGGATACAAATTAAAGAATACCAACCGGTATATCTATAATGGCACTAATAAAAGGGTTTACTACCGAGTAATTCAATCTATTGAGGACATAGATGAAAAAGAAATTGTGTTGTTATTAAAGGAAGCTTTGGAGATAGACCCAAAATAAAACCACCCATAAACAAAGGATACTAATTAACAAGTCGAGCTGGGGTTATTGCATAATAATCTTTCCGGATGAAACCAAGGTTCCATTCAAATCAATAACTTTATATAAATAAATACCCTTGCTTTGATTGGTAATATTAATGCGGGTATCTGAATTGACAAGCGCCTTTTGATAAATCTCTTTACCCAACATATCGTATATTATTAATGTGCAGTTTACATGCATATTCTCAATCGAAACATTATATATTCCAGTAGCTGTTGTATAAATAAGAACATTTCCTGCGAGAATGTTGCGGGTATTATTAATAGTTGGGCAATCATTTTTTATGCAAAGTAAGTTAGTGAGCGGATAAACCCCGTCTAACAAGGTAAAGTCATGAATATCCTGGTAAGTATCAGTTGTTGGATTTATAGATAATATACATCCATATCCATTAGCCCCTCCGGAATCAATCGGAATATACAATAAGCCATCGGATGTTTGTGCATATCCGCAGCCATTAGGGTTCCTGCCTTCCATCCCGCTGGAACTAAAATTAAGAAATATATTTTGGGCATTTGTATTTGTGTTATAACTATATAAAGTCCCGTTACCATAAATGCCACCCTGAACGGCAGTAGAATACAACAAGCCGTTAGCGGCCTCGAAGGGATCACCAGCATCCACCCCTCCCGCATCCATTCCATTGGCCCCTGAATAATTTATTACAATTGATTGGGTTTCGTTGGTTGGATCAAAAGAATAGAGTAATCCATCATTAAAAGGACCGCCTTTGTATGCGCAACCGTACAGTAAGCCGTTGGACGCCTCTGTCAATCCACGTGGCAATGCACCATTAGTGCCATTAAAAGTAAGGAGAGTAGTCTCAATGTTTGTATTAATGTTATAAGAAAATAATATACCGTCATTAAATGTGCCACCCCGCATAGTGTGACCATAAATTAAACCATTTATTGCCTGTACAACATGCGCCGAAGGTTGATTCCCATTAGTATCGCTGAAACTGAATAAAACGGTCTGTGTGTGGGTATTAATATCATAACTATATAAAGCTCCATAGTTATAAACTCCACCGGCGCTTGTTGAAGCATATAACAGGCCGTTTTGGGCTTGCATCATTCCAGCCTCCGGATTAGCACCATTGGCTCCATTAAAATTTTCCAGAACAGTTTGAGTATTTGTAGTAGGATCAAGAGAATAGAATACGCCTAAGTTATAAGTACCCCCATAGCGTGTAGTGCTGTATATTTTTCCATCATTTGCTTGCATAAGGTAAGCAGATGGGTGCGCCCCGTCTGTATCATTAAAACTATGAATGACAGAAAAAGCACCACTTGGGTAACTATATTTATAAATAGTACCCTCATTGTAACGTCCACCGGCAGTTGTAATCCCATACAGATTATAGCTTTGGGCAAAAGCGGCTCCTGATATTGATAGTAAAGAAACAAACATCACAATAATGGCGAATGAGTTAAAAATATTTTTTTTCATATAATAATTCTGGATTTTTATGAAATATTAAATTTCAGGTGACAAAGATAAAATAAAAATCAATATAACACAATGGATGTTTATAAACATTAAATTCCCTCTATAATTTTCACTATTCTTACGGTAGCTTTCCCGTCCCACATGGGTGGAACAGTTCCTTTTTTGTAGCTGCCATTTTCCACCGATTCAATTTTGCTTTCTATTAGTTTCTCATCAAATGGTATCAATTCATTGGTACCAAGGGCTATAGTAACAGGTCTTTCGGTGTTGGCACGAAGGGTAAGACAAGATACCCCTAAAAATGTTGATTCTTCCTGTATTCCGCCACTGTCAGTAATAACCATCAGACTTTCTTTTACTAATTTCTGAAAAGAAAAATAATCTAAAGGATCGCACAAAATGAGCTTTTTATTCAGCTTAAGTTTATTCAGAAAGCCAAATTTTTCAAGATTAATGATAGTGCGTGGATGGGCAGGAAAAACAAGGTTATATTTCAGGGTAATATTTGCTATTAAATTATTTAGTTTGGTCAATCCATCTATAGAATCAACGGTGGCAGGACGGTGCATGGTCATTAATAAAAACTGCTTAGAAGCAATTTCAAATTTTTGCAAAATGTTTGAATTGTCAATTTCTTTAGAATAAGCCACCAGTGTATCAATCATGGTGTTTCCCGTAAAAAAGATGGCTTGTTTATTTTTCCCTTCAAGTAAAAGATTGTCGTACCCGCTTTGCTCGGTTACGAAGAAGTAGTCTGCCATATCATCGGTAAGTACCCTGTTAAATTCTTCGGGCATCGTATGGTCATAGCTCCGTAAGCCACTTTCGAGGTGGGCGAGGGGAATATTCATTTTATTAGCAACCAGTGCACCTGCCAAAGTAGAATTAACATCACCCGGAACAATTACCAGGTCGGGTTTATAATCTGTGCATGTTTTTTCAAGAGCCTTCATAATCCCGGCTATCTGGGATACTGGGCTTCCAGCTTCAACATTCAAAAAAATATCAGGCTGTAAACGAAACTGTTCAAAAAATACAGAAGACATATTTTTATTAAAATGCTGCCCTGTATGCACTATTTTACATTCCAGACCGGGATAATTTTTTATCACCGAAGGGAATTGGGTAACTTTTATAAAGTTAGGTCGGGTGCCTACAACGATTAATATTTTTTTCATTTTTAAATTTCCTATTTGATATTTGGTTAGTTTTTTGTTCGCTTGTATTTCCCCATCAAATCTGCTTCGGCAATTATATGCCTCTTCATGGCAGTAAACAATTTCGATTTGGTAAGTCTTGCGGGGGCATTTAATAGGGTATCTAAAGCATATAGCTTAAAAAAATAGCGGTGTATTCCTTCGGGGGGACATGGACCGTCATAACCTGTAGTTCGGAAACTGGTAACCCCTTGTTTAATTCCATTTGCAAGTACAGAATCCATTGGAAAATGTATGGCGAGGACGGTATCATTCGCAGGCATATTGTACACAATCCAATGGACCCAGATTTGCAAAGGGGCATCAGGATCATCCAAGATAAGCGCATAACTTGCGGTGTTTTTCAATGGATTATTCCAATGTAATGCCGGGGAGATATTGCTACTGTCGCAAGTGTAAACCATCGGTATCGTATCGCCATTTTGAAAAGCTGGGGAAGAAAGCCGGAGAGGGGCTATAGGAGGCATCTCGCCAGGGTTTGTTGTACTTACTGTGCCACTGCCACAGCCAAAACAGGAAACAAGGGAAACTATAATCAACGGTATAAAATATTTTGGATAGTTCACAGGGAGGAAAAAAGAATTCAAACTTACCTAATTTCCTGTAAAACCCTGATATGATTTATCAATGTTAAGTATCTTCGGCACCCCGATTAAGTATTACGTAAAAACTATGACTAAAATAGAACCCTGGAGAATTTTGAAAAGTGAGACGGTTTTCCACAACGAATGGGTAACCATTCAAAAAGATGCTGTAAAACTCCCCAATGGCTTGGTTATTGATGATTATTATGTAAATGTCCGTCCCGAAGTGGTGATTACTCTGCCTGTGACAACGGAAGGGAATGCTATTATGGTCAGGCAATATAAGCATGGCGGGAAAGAGATATTTTTAGAATTTCCCGGGGGCGTGTTTGAAGTTGAAAAGGAAACTCCAGTGGAAGGAGCACTAAGGGAGATGAGGGAAGAGACTGGCTATTTCTCGGATGAAATGGTTCCTTTGGGCAAAGTTTTTGATGATCCTACCAAAGACAGTAACTGCATTCATTTTTTTCTTGCTAAGAATGCGTATAAAAAATTTGAACCCCAGCCTGACCTTACCGAAAATATTGAAATTCTTGAAATTCCCTTCAACGATATTCCGGAACTCATAAAAACAAATAAAATGCAGGTTTGCGGGGCTATTGCTATATATACAATGGCAGAGTTGCATTTAAAAAAATAATATAATACACTATTCTATATGATAAGACTCTTTTTTATTTCAGTGTTCATTATTCACTTTTCATTTTCTACTTTCTCGCAGTCAGAAAATATTCCCAACGCAGGGTTTGAAGAGTGGTTGAATTACCCAAATACGATTTATGAGACCCCTAAAAGCTGGACTGATAATGACTTGCTATACCAGCATTTTGACCCTGGATACAGAGGTATTACAACCTTAAAAACTACCCGTAGCCATAGTGGCAAATATGCCTTGCAAATGGGGTTTGCTATTGACCATGGCGACACGGTGAATGGAGGGATATACTCTACGGGTACCGTTGATTCACTACTCCAGGTGATTTATCATACTAAATCTGCCGGGTTTCCTTGCTCACAAAAATACCTGTCTTTCACAGGTTTCTATATTTTTAATAGCCAGCCGGGAGATACAGCTGTATTTGGCGTAATACTCACCAAGTGGAATTGGGCAGTTAGAAGAAGGGATACAATAGTAAATTCAATACTAAGGGTGGGTGATGCCCATCCAGATTATGTCCCTTTTGTGGTTCCTTTAAAATACAGAATAAAAGCGGAAGTTCCCGATACGGCATTTTTATCTGTGGGCTTACAGTCTGAACTAAAAAAGTCCGCCATGTTAAGCACAACCCTGATTATTGACGACTTAAAGTTTTCCGGCAGGGTTGATGAGAAGCAATAAAACCCTTTTTCTTCCTTAGTGCCTTCTGCCACCACCGCCACCTCTTGCCGGAGCCGATCGCGGTTGGGCTTGTGGTCTCTGTATTTGCTGGTGACCTGAAGGTGCCTGCCTTTGTACATTTTGGTGCAAGTCACTATTGTTAGGGGCATTCCGTTGAGGTACCTGGCGGATATCAACAGGTCTTGAAGGGGTAGGATGGGTATTGGCAGGATTTGAGACATTCGGACGGTATAGGTGCAGGTGTGCTTGGTCATACCGTTGTTCGGGCCTGCCACTTTCGCGCACCGGAACAGGCCTAATGGTAGTGTGTAAGGTTCTCTCTACCTCTTCACGCTGGGGGCCGGCAGCATAAGTTACTCCTCTGCCCCTGTCATAATAGGTGTTGCGGATTATGGTTGAATTCCGGATAAAAACCACATTATTTCCCCGGGGTTCATAGTGGCGCCATACATAACGGTCTCCAATATATCTTTCATTTACAAAGCACCAGTAGTTTGTAGGTATCCTGCCCCACCAGTCGAAACTTGCACTAATATCTATACCTGGATACAGGGGAGCCCAGCCATAATACCCGTCACAATGTCTCCAGGCAACCCATGCAGGCCCCCATTCAACCCCGGGTATCCAAAACCAGCCATAAGCGTCATCGTAAGCCCAGCGTCCGTAATGAAATACAGCCCATCCCCAGGGATAATCTGAAACCCAGGTCCATCCGTAATCGGTATAAACCCAGTGCCCTGCGGTGGAATAGGGGGCAAAATTCGGTCCTGCGCTGGGTATCCACACATAGCCATAGTTTCCGTAATTTACCCATTGCCCATAAGGGTTTAAATCAGTATAAAATTCCTGGGTGCTTATAGGCTGAGAAGATGGAGGCGCTTCCTGCTGGTCCAGCTGTTGGTCATCCTGACCCGGTGGGGTATCGGGTGGCGTGTATTGCTGATCATCCTGGGCAGGAGCCGGAGAATTATCGTCTTGCGAAAAAGTATATAAGGGTAAACTTAATGCGAAGCTTATTAATCCTGCGATCGCAAATTTTCCAAGGGGTGCTTTCATTTGTCTTAATTTAGAGTAGTTTTACGTTTTCCTATTTTACGAAACCAAAAGTACAAAGTTATAATGAATATAGCATGAAGGTAGGCAGAGATACTTATCTGAAGCCTTTTATTGAAAGCTGTAAACTCCGTCCTTTTGTTGCTATAAAATAAACTCCTATTTATGTGTAAATTCACTATTATTTTCTTTTATATATTCCTGGTAACGGCTTCCTGTAATTCCCAGCCTCAATTAGGTGTAGGTGCAAAAATGCCGGTATTCTCACTGAAAGACCAGGATGGAAAAACCTTTAATATGAAAGATTCTGTTGGCAATAATATATTCGTTATTTTCTTTTATCCGAAAGATGAGAGTGTAGTTTGCACCAAAGAGGCTTGTGCCTTCAGGGATAGCATGAACCTTTTTGTACAGGCAGGGGCACAGGTAATAGGTATTAACCAGGGCAGTGTTGAAAGCCATAAAAAGTTCCAACAAGTGGACAGCCTTAATTACGAACTACTAAGCGACCCTGATGAAAAAGTGATAAAGCAATTCTGTGTAAACGGAGCTATGCTGACCGACAGGGTTACCTACGTGGTAGATATTTCAGGGCAAATAGTATTTAAATACCACTCCTTAACCGAAGGTAAAAGGCACGTACACGAAGCCCTGAGTTTTATCCGGGAGATGAAAAGGAAGGAAAAATAACCAAGGTGTTGAAAAATAGGCGATAGGGCAAATATGTTGAAATGCCTGCTTAGCACTGTTAAATTCCCAGGCGATATTCTTTTTTAATTAACCTGATAAGTTCTTGCGCTACAACACTTCTATCATCTCCAATTTTTTCTCCCAAAATAAGTGCGCCATATAAGTATTGTGCACTGGTAATTAGCTCATTTAATACAACAGGGTCTTCGGTAAGTAATGCAGTTGAGTCGGCGGGTATTTCTTTTTTTTCCCTGATTATTTTGAGCAGTAATTCGCCATCAAATATCTTTCCCATCTCATGTCCATAATCCGTCGCCCATACCATAATAGATTCGTTATATTTGTTCAGTTCGCTTACCGAATAATAATAATAGGAGATACTGTTGGCTACCTTTTGACTTGCTTATAAGCCGCAAATTTCCCGAGCTTTTCATCTGTTCATAAGTACGTTCCGTTAGAAATAACTGCTTAAAAGAGGGCAATATCATTCTTGCTGTGTAGGCAAGCTTAGTGATGTATTGTTTTCTTTCCGGGCTTTTTATAAGTTGTACAAGTGTGTTAATTAATTCAAATACAGCCTTGTTGTTGGCTGTATAATTTGTGTAAAGAACAATATCTGCCTTTAAGTCCTCTACCATATTTTGCATATAAACCCGCTCTTGTTTTTTTTCTGCCAGGCGTTCTCTTAGATTTTCCGCTAAAAAACCCAGGTACAGAGCAAGAAACATCATGAAAAATTCAAAGAAATAATGTCCAACTGTTTCCATTAGCTATGTTTGAATTGATACATTTCCGTGTGGAAGACCTCGTATTATTATGGTACAAAACTAAGGGATTTTTTTAAACAATTGTTTGATGTAACCTCAGTTGAAAACAGCCCCTAAAGCAACTGTAAACAAAGCTTGTAAGTTATTTGAACAGCAAGCGCAGTTTAGCTGGTAGAGGGTAACTTAGCCGGTATAGGGGCTTCAAGAAAAGCCGAAGGAATAATATATTTATTAAATTTCAGGAATTTTGCCAATATGAATATCAACGTGCCTCCCGGCATTACAGCTATCCCTATAAGTCCTGCGGTTTTAAGAACATCTTTCATCTGGTCCTCTATTTCCTTTTTCTGCGCTTTAGTTAATTCCTTTCCTTCTATGGCATGGGCATGAAGCAGCACAAAGGCTTCCTTCGTTCCGCGTTCTTCTGTTTCTAACCCTTTCAGAAAATCTATAAAGTTCTCTTTGTACTTTTCATACAACTTTTCAGCCTCTTTTTCGAGGCGGTTTTCTTCATGTTTTTCAGTAGTGATATTCTCCATGATTAATTTTGGTTTCTGTAATATCTGTTTTGCAATTGTAGGCAAAATCACTTACATAATTGCAAACCATTTTTTATTTCCTTTAATTATAAAGCGTATAAGCTACTTGCTCACTAAACGCAATTCAGCGAATATGGTTTTTTTCCTTTGCATCTCTGTGAACCTCCGTGTCTCCTCCTGTATTTCCTCTGTATAAGAATTTTCTGTTAGATATGTAAGAATTTACGTTTACACAGAATTTAAAAGAGAAACCCCAAAGAGGAATCGTTATAAATTCAATTCCAAGTTGTTTTTTATCCAACCCTTCAATTTATTCTGCTTTTATTCTAATTCCGTTTACCAGCCAAATTATCCAGATAAGGGTAATCACTACAGCTATCAACAATGGAAACCAAATAGCAAGAATAGCTAAAACGGAATAGGCAGCAATTGCATAGAAACTTTTCTTATAATTTGATTTGGCAAATTTAAGGGCATTTTCATTTTTTAACAGATTTTGCCGTATGGCAACCCCTACTGTCAAGTTCCAGCCGATGGCTTGAAAAACATTAACCACCGAATAAAGAATCACTGCGGGCGAGGCATGATTGGTGAACAGAGACTCGCCCAATAATACTGTTGGAAAGGGCATGAGAACTATAGTTAGCAGGAAAAAGCCATTAGCATAAATGAAGCGAAGGGAGGATTTATCAATCAATTTTAAACTTGCATGGTGATTTACCCATGTAATAAGTATGATGCCGAAGCTCAGGAGAAACGTAAATTGTTGGGTAGAATAGCTTCAATTGCCATCCACATATCAGAATTGGAGGCAGCTGTATCAATAACCGGCACTTTAATATCTATAATTAACAGGGTGAGAGCAATGGCGAAGACACCATGACAAAAGACTTCGAGGCGGGAATTGGGGTTATCAGCCATATAGCGAAAGTAGTATTTATATCTGTATGCTGGCAGGCTGAATTCTTAGGTGGAGGGGCAGGGTTCGCATAGCGGGGGTGCATTGTAGGGACATCATATATGATGTCCCTACCCATATATGACAATGGTTTTGTTAGGACACGACATGTCGTGTCCTAACGGGTGTAAGGGAGTGTGCCTTTATATAGCCCACGATTTAAATCGTGGGCTGAAATAAAAACGTGCCTGTTTTGTAATAGTTTTAACTATTTAAATTTTTATTGTATTCGAAATATAACGTTGCGAGTATGAACAGGATCGTCTCGGTAATCGAAAACAAATTCCTATATCTTTGCCATAAAATAAAATCTTTTTTATGGCTGATGAAACTAAGGATTGGGAGACCACAGCAAATAGGTTTGTGGCGTTCTTTGATATAATGGGTTTTAAAGATAGGATATTGAGAGAAGGTCATGAAAAAATATATGAAGATTTACAATCACTTTCCACTCTTCGTGAAAAATTAATTGAGATCAATAATAAAACAAATAATTCAGGGGATACATTCGGTGAATCACTATCATATACTTTCTCGGATTCTATTATTATATTTTCCAAGGGAGATTTAATAGGGGATATAATGAAAATACTTCTTGACTGTGCAGTTTTACTTGATGTTTCACGTACTATGAAGATCCCAATTAAAGGTGCTTTATCATATGGCAAAATAACGATAGATACTAAAAGTTTAGTCTACTTTGGGCAACCAATAATTGATGCTTATTTATTACACGAAGAACTTTTGATGTATAATGCAATCATTGATAATAGTTTTGAAAAAAAATTGAAAGAATTGTATAAGAGTAAGAAATTTAAGTTATGGCTGTTACCTTATAAAGTTCAATTGAAGTCTGGAAAAATTAATCACTTTATAATGAGACCCCTTACCGGAACAATACCAATTGCAATTGAAAGTCTTAGTGAATTATACTTGTCAGTTTCTGGTAAACCGAGGCAATATATTGATAATACGCTTGAGTTTCTAAAATCACTTCCTCCTGACAAACCGGAGTAATATAAAATATTGAAATTGTTAGTACTCCTTACCCATCCTTCCTCGCCACTATCGTCAAAATAGTATCCAACGCCACTGTTTCCCCGGTTTCGTCATATAAATCAACCTGCTATTTTACAATGCCCCGGGAATACATCCCTAACCATTTATACTTGTCTTCATTTTTTATGAAGTATATAAAAAACAGTATCTATAAAATATAACACCCCATTTTTTGTCAAGACATTCTCATCATGAAGGTCTTCTAAAATTAGCCCCAATTCTGTATTGCGGTAATCATTGTTTTTTGAATTAATAAACCCGTTTTCAGACATAAACTTTTTTACAGCTTCTAAATTTGTTTTTTCTGTTGCAATTACGAACGGTTGCCTCACAACGGCAAACAGCACATTAGTATCCTGCAAAAAGCCAATTAATTCATAAGCAGTATCAGGAAAAAAATAATTATGTAACAATAAACTATTCAAATAATCTTCCCAGGAAGTATAGAAGATTGAATCATTTAATTTGATAACATATTTTTCATCAGTAAGATAAACCTTTTGTTCGGCACCTTCGCTGATATATCCGCCAATCGAAAGTTTGGAGACCCATAGCTTATTCCGGATAATGTAATTTTTTAACGCCTCCGTTTCCTCTTTTTTGTAGAGGAGTGAGTCTTTAGCCATAGAATTTGCACTTTGGCTTCTTCTAAGGTAACGGGTGATTGCTTTAATAATAGTTCCATACCTAACTTTGCCCTTGCCTGAAATGATAAGTTGGATTTCATTATTTATATTTTTCACAAATTTAGCTTTTTCCACTTAAAGGAATTGAAAATTATACCTCCCTCCTCGCCACAATCGTCAAAATAGTAGCCAATGCTACGGTTTCTCCGGTTTCATCATACACATCTACCTGCCATTTTACAATGCCTTGAGGTATTTCTCCTTCCTTGTTTTCTTTGGCAATTTTTTCTTTCACGGTGAGGCGCACGCCTATGGTGGCTCCTACATATACCGGCTTCACAAAGCGGCATTCATCTAATCCGTAGTTAGCGAGTACTGGTCCTTTTTTCGGGTCAACAAATAATCCTGCTGCGGCAGAGAGTACAAAGTAACCATGTGCTACTCGGCTTGTAAACATAGTGCCTTCAAGGGAAGTTACATCCGTATGGGCATAAAAATTATCTCCGCTTACGTTGGCAAAATTCACAATGTCCGCTTCGGTAACCGTGCGTTTGTGGGTGGTAACGGTTTCCCCGATCTTCAACTCTTCAAAATGCTTCCGAAAAGGATGTACAAGGTCTTCCCATTGTTCAGCTTTGGGTTGATAAACATCGGTAATGTGCATAATGGTTGTCGGGTGCCCCTGTATTGCCGTACGTTGCATATAGTGGAATATCCCGCGTATGCCGCCCATTTCCTCGCCTCCTCCTGCATGTCCCGGACCGCCATGAACAAGGTGGGGTAGGGGAGAGCCATGACCAGTGCTTTCTCCCGCCGAACGGGAATTAATAAGCACCATCCTGCCATGATAGGCAGCCGTTCCAAGCACTATTTCACGGGCAAAAGAATCATCTTCGGTAAATACCGAGCCTACCAAACTACCTTTACCAAGACGGGCAAGTGCAGCCGCATCAGCAGCGTTTTTATATGGCATCACGGTACTCACCGGACCAAAAGCTTCCATTTCATGCGGGGCTTTATTATTGAACGGGTCAGCGCTATATAGCAGCATGGAAGGGAAGAATGCGCCTTTCTTTTTATCGGCAGCCATCACTTCAAAATCGTCATAATTTCCAAACACCGTTTCACAAGATTGTTGCAGCATCTTCACTTTTTCCATGACCTCTTTCACCTGGTCTTTTCCGGCAAGGGGTCCCATTCTCACTCCTTCTGCCAACGGGTCGCCGAGGGCTATACCTGTTAATCTTTTCTTCAGCGCATCAATAGCTGCATCGGTAAGGTTGCCGGGGACAATGGTACGGCGTATGGCAGTACATTTTTGTCCGGCTTTCACGGTCATTTCTTTTGCCACTTCTTTAATAAAGAGATTGAATATTTCACTTCCCGGAACCGCATCAGGACCG
This sequence comes from uncultured Bacteroidota bacterium, assembly GCA_963767125.1. Taxonomy (GTDB): domain Bacteria; phylum Bacteroidota; class Bacteroidia; order JABEUT01; family JABEUT01; genus JABEUT01. Next base: position 18,136 of record CAVYDB010000004.1, read on the forward strand.
AGTATGCAGCAGTTTAAAGAGTCTGCTTCCATATTAAAGCGCACCGAATTTTCAAGAATGGCAGGATGCGATTTTAATTTTTTTCCGGTAGTGGCGCTACCTGTAAAGGTCACCACATCCTGCCCGGTAAGATGGTCGAGCAAATCGCCTGTGCTGCCGCAAAGCAGTTGCAGAGCGCCTTCGGGCAATATACCGGAAGCAATAATTTCCTGCACCATAAATTGGGTAAGGTAAGAGGTAATGGTGGCGGGCTTTACAATAGCAGGCATTCCCGCCAATAGATTGACAGCAATTTTTTCCAGCATTCCCCAGCAGGGGAAATTAAAGGCATTGATATGCACTGCCGTTCCTTCCAATGGCACACAAATATGCTGCCCGATAAACGTGCCGTTTTTAGAAATAGCTTCCGGTTTGCCATCCACATAAAAAGTCTCGTTAGGCAGGTCGCGCCTGCCTTTGCCTGACATTACAAACAGGTTTCCAATACCTCCTTCAATATCTATCCATGAATCAACTTTGGTAGCCCCGGTAGCGTAAGACAGTTTATAGAAAATATCTTTTTTGGCAGTCAGGTGAAGTGCCAGGGTCTTCAGCATTATAGCGCGCTGGTGAAAAGTCATTTTGCGCAAAGCGGCTCCCCCGGTATTGCGGGCATAGTTGAGCATAGCCGCATAATCAATTCCTTTGGTGGTGGCTTCGGCAACAGGTTCCCCGGTTACAGCATTAAAGAGCATAACCCCTTCTCCGGCACCTTCCACCCATTTCCCTTCTACATAATTTGTGAGCTTCATATTGTATGATTGATAGTTGATAATTGAAAATTCAAGTAAAGTTCAAAGGTAAGTGAATTTGAGGTTATGACAGATGTAAATGCTATGCGTAGCTATTTTGTGAGATTTAGTGATTTGGGGTTTTGTAGCAAAGAATACATTATTGCGGATGATTTCCCAGATTATTTTTTTAATACACTAAAATATGTACTTTTGAACTCTTATTTCCATATTAAGCAATAACCTTTAAAACTAAAAGCCTATGTACGACCGTTTTCTACGAATTACCAAAAACCTGATTGGTATTATTGCCTTGTTTTACTTTTTTGCACCTATCATATTCCGTTTCATGGTTAAGAAACAGCCTAATATGAAGGTTTCTTCCGGTGTTGAGAATTTTTTTGAATCACCTATTTTCCGCCCGGTGTTGCAGCAATACGACATAGCCTTAGCTAAAAACAGCCCTATCTATTACCTGGCATTTTACGTATGTATGATGCTTGTTTGCCTGGCATGCTGGCTTCTTGTTTTTTATGTTTTCAAAATGATTTATCTTCTGATTAAGAAGATGGTAGGTTCTTCCTGAAAAATTTTGCAGCCCCAAACCACAAAAGGGTTTTGAATAGTGAAACTATTGGGCATTTAGGATATGTGCTTTAAACCCCTTTGGGGTTTGGGGTAGGAATACTTTTATAGATTACCTGTTTTTCTCCACCCAATCTTTTGCCTTTGCAATAGCAGTTTCAATGCCTCCCGCATAGGTACCTCCTGCGGTAGCATAAAATGGCTGACCGCCGCCGCCACCTTGTATTTCCTTACTGAATTCACGGATGAGGGTGCCTGCATTCCAATTTTTCTCTTTAGCTAAAGTATCTGAAATAGCTATAAATAAATTTGCCTTTCCATTTATTTCAGCGCCAAGAATTAAAAATAAATTTGGTATTTCCGCTTTAAGAGAAAAGCAAATATCTTTTGCTACATCTGCCGATAGAATTTCTATCTTTTCCCCTATGAATTCTATGCCTCCTATTGCTTGTTTTTTATTTGTCAAATCTGCTTTAATATTTTGTCCCTGCTCTTTTGATAGTTTTTCCACTTGCTTGTTCAGTTCATCTGCCTGCTGCTGCATATCCTGTATGGCTTTCACTATATTCTTGGGGTTCTTCAAAGCCAAGGAAGCTTGTTTCAGGGTTTCAGTCTGCTGTGCTATATAGTTTTCAGCGCCGAGGGCAGTAACAGCTTCAATCCTACGTATACCCGCTGATAGTGCGCTTTCAGAGATGATTTTAAAGTATCCTATTTGCCCGGTTGCTTTTACATGGGTTCCACCGCAAAGTTCAATGGAATAATTTTTATCAATGGTGACAACTCTTACCGTGTCTCCGTATTTTTCCCCAAACAATGCCATCGCCCCTAATTTCTTTGCTTCATCTATGGGCAGTACTTTCTGTGGAGCAAGTAATATTTTCCCGTATTTTTTGATTTACTATGTTTTCAATTTCGCTTAACTCCTCATCGTTCACTTTTGAAAAGTGTGAAAAATCAAAACGCAAATAGTCCGGGCTTACAAGCGAACCTCTTTGTTCAACATGTTTGCCAAGAACCTTTCGCAGGGCTGCATGTAGCAGGTGAGTAGCAGAGTGGTTATCGGCAATATGAACCCTTCTCTGTGAATCTACAATAGCGGTAAATGTATCATTTACATTTTCGGGTAAGGCATCAGAAAAAAGAATAAGTAAATTGTTTTCTTTCTGGGTATCGCGAATATGAATCCGTTTTCCGCTAGATTCCAGAAATCCTGTATCGCCAACCTGTCCGCCACTTTCAGCATAAAAAGGGGTTTTGTCCAATACCAACTGATATTGTTCTTTTCCTTTTAAATTAATTTTCCGGTATTTAAGAATATGCGTTTTTTCTTCAAGGCTGTCGTAGCCTGTGAATATCGGTTGCGTTTGGTTTCCAATTTCAGTCCAGTCTTCTTTGTCAATGGCAGTAGCTTTTCTCGACCTTTTTCTTTGGACTTCCAGCGCTTGTTTAAAACCTTCTTCATCTATTTCAAGGTTATAATCTTTTGCTATAAGAGCCGTAAGGTCAGCCGGAAATCCATAAGTATCATGCAGTTCAAAGACCTCTTCACCGTCGAGTATAGTTTTATTATTTGATTTAGCTATGTTACTCAAAATTTCAAGTTTCAATAATCCTTGTTCAAGGGTTCTCAAAAAAGCCTGCTCTTCTTCCTGTATTACTTTTTTAATCAGTTTTTGTTGTCTGGCTAATTCAGGAAAGGCATTCCCCATTTGGGAAATAAGGGCATCTACTAATTCATATAAAAATGGTTCTCGAAAATTTAAAAACTGGTAGCCATAACGAACAGCCCTGCGCAAAATTCTTCTGATAACATATCCTGCACCCGTATTAGATGGGATTTGCCCATCAGCAATAGTAAATGATATTGCCCTGATGTGGTCGGCAATAACACGCATGGCAATATTTATTTTTTCCTGCTCACCCGAGGCACTATCAGGATTATATTTTTTACCTGAATTTTTTTCCAGTTCCATAATAACAGGCTGAAAAATATCGGTATCATAGCTAGATTGTTTTCTCCTGCAACACCATAGACAGCCTTTCAAAGCCCATGCCGGTATCAACATGTTTGGCAGGAAGTTTTTCTAATTTTCCATCAGCCTTGCGGTTAAATTCCATAAACACAAGGTTCCATATTTCAATAACCTGGGGATTGCTTGTATTTACTAATGTTTTTCCATCAATTTTTTTGCGTTCCTCTTCGTTGCGCATATCCACATGAATTTCGGAGCAAGGTCCGCAGGGACCGGTTTCGCCCATTTCCCAAAAATTATCCTTTTTATTTCCGTTCAATATTCTTTCTTCGGGCAGATAAATTGAGCCAATATTTTTTTGCTTCACTGTCAAAATCCAGATTTTCTTCGCTTCATCGCCTTCAAAAACAGTAACATATAAGCGGTCTTTATTCAATTTTATAAACTTCGGTAAGTAATTCCCAGGCCCAGTCAATGGCTTCTTTTTTAAAATAATCGCCAAACGACCAGTTGCCCAGCATTTCAAACATGGTGTGGTGGTAGGTATCAACCCCTACTTCCTCCAAATCATTATGTTTGCCCGAAACACGCAAACATTTTTGAGTATCGGCAATGCGGGGGCTTATGGGGCTGCCATGACCTAAAAAAATATCTTTAAACTGGTTCATCCCCGCATTGGTGAACATAAGCGTAGGGTCATGTTTCAAAACAATAGGGGCGGAAGGAACAATTAAGATGCTGTTTTGATTCAAAAAAGTTGAGAAAAAGGGTAGCGGATTTCTGCCGATTTCATAAATATTGTCGATTTTCGGATATGTTTTTTTATATTTGCACTCCTTATTAAAATTAAGGAGTTGCCCAAAAGTAAGGCAATTTTACAGACAGATGGCGAAAATAAAATACATATTTAATCATAAGACCCTTAGCTATGAAAAGGTTCATCACCGTTTTCGCGACAAGATGCGCAAGGTATTGTCGTATGTACTTACCAGTGTTTTCTTTTCGTTTATTGTGTTGGTAATCGGTTTCAGCGTTATTGATTCGCCTAAAGAAAAGAAACTGAAAAGGGAAATTGCCCAATTGGACCTTCAATATGACTTGCTGAATAACCGCATGAGTGAGGTAAACCAGGTAATGCAGGATATGGCATCGAGGGATAATAATATTTACAGTGTGGTTTTAGATGCCGACCCTATACCGGTTCATGTGCGCAGCGGCAGGTTATGGTGGTGTGGACAGGTATAAAGACTTGCAAGGCTTTTCCAGTTCAGAATTGATGACAGAAACCACCCGGAAAATGGACCAGTTGGTAAGGCAAATTTATGTTCAGTCGAGATCGTATGATGAAATTGAAAAACTGGCTAAAAATAAGGAACAAATGCTTGCCTGCATGCCTGCTATTCAGCCTATTGATAATAAACAATTAAAAGGAATATGTTTCGGGTTTTGGGATGAGGATACACCCTATTTATAAAACGGAGCACATGCATACCGGTATTGATTTTGCTGCTCCTTTAGGTACTCCTGTTTATGCAACCGGCGATGGCGTGGTGGAAACAGCCGATGATTTGAACGAGGATATGGTAACCATGTGGTTATTAATCATGGTTTTGGGTACGAGACGCTTTATGCCCACTTAAGCCGCATTGCCGCTACAGTGGGAGAAAAAGTAAAACGTGGGCAGGTTATAGGGTATGTGGGTTCCACGGGTGTATCAACCGGAGACCATTTGCACTATGAAGTAATTAAAAATGGGGTGAAAGTGAACCCTATAAGCTACTTCTTTAATGACCTGAACCCCGAAGAGTTTAAACAAATAATAAGCGATTGCATCTCAGCCAACCCAATCGCTTGACTAATTATTGGGAGAACAATGAGAGATATGAAACTAAATGGAGGAAATAATTAGTAAAAAATACGCCTGATACCTTTATAAATGATTTAATAACCAAGATGCCCTCTTAAGCATGGTTTGCTATACGTTGGTTACATAATACAACATTTATTAATAAAGAAGTTTGAGAAAGATACTACATACATTTAAACTGATGGAAAACCGTAATACAAGTGCCATATTTGATACCGAAGATTTAAAATCTTTTTTCCGTGTAGCAAGGAAAAATTGGTTGATTTTTACCGGGATTGTCCTTCTAGCATCTGGAATTGCATTTTATTATGGGCAAACTTTGCCCGATATTTATTCTATTGTAGCAGAAGTATTGCTTAAATCAGAAGACCAGGACAATAACACCCTGGATATGCTTTCAAATTCCCAATCTTCCGCGGTTAATATTTTCGGTGGCCAACAGGTTGAAAACTATAATGAAATTCAGGTTCTTGAATCGTTTGACTTATTGAGGAAAGTAGTTGATAAGCTAGATATGGGGGTTTCCTATTACATCTCCGGGCAGATTAAGCAATAAAGAAATGTTTTCCGGTGTCCCCTTTAAATTTAATGTGTTGTTATATAAATCCAGAATTTTTATGAGACTAACATTAAATTTAGATTTATTGATAAATACCATTATAAAATAACTTATACAAAAAACAAAAAGGACTTTTCGCAGAAGGGACTTTTGGAGATTACCTGGTTAATCCTGACATGAAAATTCAGGTGATAAACACCCATCCAAATGGCTCGGTAACCGATATTGTAAATATTGATTATTATGTAGAAGTCCACAACCTGAATGAGATGGTTAATAACATTCAGACAATATCTTCTTGATATTGAGGTTCCTGATAAAACCAATGTATTGCAAATTACCCTCAAAGACCCCAATTCGCCAAAGAGGGGTAGCTTTTTTAGATACCCTTATAGATATGTATATCAGGCAGGTTGTTGACCATGAAATGCAGGTTAATATTAAAACCATTGAAATTTGCGATAAGTTAGTTGATGCAGAAATTGGAGAGATAGATACCATAAGCCTCAATATGCAGAACTATGAGGAGAAAAAAAACATACTTGATATTGACAGGGAAGAAGATGAATATTTTTCACAATATACTACCCTTGATGCGAACCGTACAACCCTGCAGGCCCAGGTAAGTTCCTTGAATGACATGGAAAAATATATTATTGAAGATAAAGACCCCCAGTTTCTTCCCCCTTCGGTATATATAAACAGTGATGATGATTTTTTAAAATCGGCAACTGATGAACTATATACCGACCAAATAAACCGGATAGACGAACAAGAAAAAGGAACAAAGGAAAATATTACTCTTGCCAGCCTGGATAATAAAATTGATTCGCTTAAACAAAAAATTTTAGCGTATATAGATAAGGACGGACAGCTACCAATAATTTGATTGCACGATAATAATTCCCAGTTGAACCAATATGTCAATCATATTAAAACCATCCCCGATAAGCAAAGGGGCTTGACAAATTTAAGTACCCAGCAAGATGTGAATGAACAGCTCTATTCTTTTCTTTTGCAGGAAAAAGCAACATCATTAATTGAAAAAGCAACTATAATTCCAAAAACAGAAATTATTGAAACAGCCAAGGTCTATAGGTTCTTTGGAACCAAACCGGACTAAAATATTTCTTGATGTTTATTGCCGGCGGTGTCCTTCTTTCGGTTTTAATTATTTTTATCAGAGTAACCTTCTATGAACGGATAGAAAATATTGCCGAACTTAAACGGAAAACCACCTTGCCCGTAGTGGGTGAAATTTTAAGTGCTCCTACCTTAGCAAATTTATCAGTTGCCATTGAAAATAATCCCAAATCACCTTTAACGGAATCTTTCAGGGTTTTGCGGACAAATTTGCAATACATGGCTACCGATGCTACATCAAAAGCATTATTATTTACATCCAATGGACCCGGTGAAGGAAAAACATTTTGTTCCATTAATCTGGGCGCTATTTTGGCCAAGGCCGAGAAAAAGGTTTTACTTCTTGAATTTGACCTTCATAAACCCCGTATTCATAAGGCCCTGAACCTTCAATCAGATGTTGGATTAAGTACCATCCTGATTGGTAAAACCAACATTAAGGAGTGTATTATAGAAACCCCTATACCGGGTATGGATATAATACTTTGCGGACCAATTCCGCCCAATTCATCGGAACTTGTACTTTCACCAAGGGTGAAGGACATTCTTGATTTTGGTAGAAAAGAATATGATTATGTTATTGTGGATACTCCGCCAATTGGTTTAATTTCTGATGCCTTTATATTAATGAACCTTACCGACATAAATCTATTTGTATTAAATACAAAATATGCATATCGTGATGCCATTCTGGGGATACAGGATACCGTACTGATGAATAAAATAAAGAATTTTGGATTTGTATTGAACAATGTTAAAAGAAGAAGGTCGAAATACTATTATAACCGTTATAGTTATGGATATTATGGTGGTTATGGTGGATACGGAAGTTATGGTGGCTATGGAGGATACGGAGGCTATAAAAGTTAAGAAATTTTAGTGGCGTGGGTATAGTGTATCTTTAATAATTATTACATTTGCGCCCCTTTTTGGGAGCTTAGCTCAGCTGGTTCAGAGCATCTGCCTTACAAGCAGAGGGTCACAGGTTCGAACCCTGTAGCTCCCACCCGGAAGGATTCAGCCTAAAAACTGAATCCTTTTTCATTTAATGGAGTTTTATCCACATTCCTCATCATATTAAACTTTAATTGGTTTTTAATTAGCTTTTTACATTAATAAAGGTTCCGTCAAACTCAAAAAGACTTGTAAGTAATTATCTTTTATATAAGAGACAAAAGTGTGCGGCTTTTTAGAAAACATGGAATCAATTAAGTTTTGTTTTCTATTTTTTGTAACCCCGGAGTATTTATGTCGTAAAAACACCAGGGGAGAGAAAAGTTTTTTATATTTGTCCCCTGGAAGCCATTCGATAAGTATTTTAATATAGGTATAGGAGAAAATGCTTGTATTCGTAAAAAATGACCATATAACACAACCTCGTTACGATTTTTAGTACTCAAAAAATCAATTCAAAAATCTTTTCAACATATTTTTAACACTACCGGATATAAGCGTTAATATGATAAATAAGGTACCCTACACTGCTTTAATGACATTCATTTGTCCTATGGGACAAGACTTTAGAAGGATATTTGAAAAATACCTGAGTGAGGTTAAGCCGATTAAAAACTATTTATTACCTTTGCACCCTAACTGATAAATATCATTATCTTTGTAACTGAATTGACAATTATCATTATCTTTGCACCGAACTCTAATAATTCTATAAACCCATACCTCTAACTAACAAAAACTCTATTCGTATGAAAAAACTACCAGTTTCCTTTTCCAATGTAAGTTTTTTGAGTAAAACTTTTTTTGTAGCTTTATTTTTGTTTGCTCTTTCTCCGTTTAGCAGGATTTTAGGGCAAATAGATTCCGCTACATTCACTGCAAGTGGTGCTACTACCTGGATGGCTCCTCCAGGGGTTACCAGTGTGACTATTAGAACCTGGGGCGGCGGCGGCGGCGGCGGTAGTATTAGCGCAGCTGCAGCAAGCAGGGGCGGCGGCGGCGGCGGCGGCGGTGGATATTCACAAGGAACTTTTGCTGTTACTCCAGGTAATACATATAATATTGTTGTTGGTGCCGGAGGATTAGGAGTGGCTGCCGGTGCTGGTACAACCGGAGGAGAATCATATTTTAATTCAGCTGCTACTGTGCGCGCCAATGGGGGTGCTGGTGGTGGCGAAGGAACTGGAGGTAATGGAGGTGGTGGTGCTGGTGCCGGCGGTTTAGCTGGAATTGGGACACTTACTCGTACAGGTGGTAATGGAGCTGCCGGATTGAATGGAACACGTGGGGGAGCAGGTGGCGGCGGAGCCGGTACATCTGGAAATGGTGGAAATGCAGTCACAATTACTTTTGGTGCAGGCACAAGTTACGGCGGCGGCAATGGAGCTGCCGGTAGAATTACTACTGGAATTGGTAATGGTGGAACAACTTATGGCGGCGGCGGCGGCGGCAGTTATAAAACAGGTACTGTAGTTACTGATGCCGGAGGAGCCGGTGCAAGCGGTGCAGTAACCGTTTTATGGACCCCCGCAATTTTGACCATCAATTCCATTACTATGACCAATGTTAACTGCAATGGCGGTAGTAACGGAACAGCTACAGCGAATGTAGGCGGAGGAACTTCGCCTTATACATATTTATGGAATGATGCAAATAGTCAAACTACAGCAACAGCTATCGGTCTTGTTCCCGGAACATATACGGTGACTGTAACTGATAATGTTGGTGCTATTGTATCGGGTTCAACTACCATTAATCAACCCAATGCGTTGAGTCTTTCAACTACCGTATTGGCTAATGTAAACTGTAATGGTGCTAATGATGGCCGGGTAAATGTATCCCCAAGCGGAGGTACAATACCATATACGTATTCTTGGAATGATATTAATAACCAAACTACTGCTACCGCTACTGGTTTGATAGCAGGAGAATATACAATTACTGTTTCCGATAGTTGCGGAGCAAGTGTATCAGCCCAGGCGATAATAACCCAGCCCGATGTTATTATGGTTTCAACTAATGTTGTTAATGTTAGTTGCGGAGGGGGAAGTACCGGAAGCGCTTCGGTGTCCCTTACCGGCGGAAGCACTCCGTACACTTATTTGTGGAGTGATGCCAATAGCCAAACTACAGCTACTGCCAATGGACTTAGTATAGGAACATATAGTGTAAGTGTTGTAGATAATACTGCATGCGGAGTTACTGCAGCAGTAACAATAACCCAACCGGGTGCTATTTCTGCGGGCATTAACACGACCGATGTTACTTGTAATGGTTTAAGTAATGGTGATGCTTCTATATCTGCAGGAGGAGGATTAGCGCCTTATACTTATTCCTGGAGCAATGGAAATACGACTTCATCTATTAATAATGTCATTTCAGGTGTTTATACAATTACAGTTACAGATAATTGCGGAACGGTTTATACCACTACTGTAAATATTAATCAACCTGCTGTTCTTACCTCTACTCCTTATTTGGTTACAGTTAGCTGCGCCGGTGTCGCTACAGCTTCTGCTAATCCGGCAGGTGGAACAGCGCCTTATACCTATTCCTGGAACGGAGGTCAAACTACCGATACTATTACAGGTTTGAGCGCAGGAACATATAGTGTGTCTGTTGTGGATATTAATGGATGCAGTACATCAACAGGTTCTGTTGTGTTTACAGGTACAAGTGTACTGACTCTTTCTACTACTGTTCTTGCCAATGTGACTTGTAATAACGGTAATAATGGAAGGGTAACAGTATCCTTGAGTGGAGGCGCAACACCTTATACGTATTTATGGAATGACCCCAATAGTCAGACTACAGCTACCGCAACTGCACTCCAATCTGGTGCATATACAGTAACTGTTACAGATAATTGCGGAGTTACTGCTACGGCTGATGCAATAGTTACTCAACCTACTGCCCTCTTGGGTTCTACAAGTATTGGTTCCAATATAAATTGTACCGGTGGTAATAATGGAAGCGCATCTGCATCCGGAAGCGGTGGAACTCCTCCTTATACTTATAGCTGGAGTGATGGGCAAGCAACTTCAGGTGCCACTGGTCTTATTGCTGGAACTTATACTGTAACTATTACCGATAATAATTTATGCGTAATTGGTCTTACTGCAACTATAACCCAACCTGCTGTTTTAACTATTACACCCATAGTAACAGGAGTAAGTTGTTATGGTCTTAGTAACGGAAGTATATTAGCATCCCTTAATAGCGGGACTGCCCCATATACATATTTATGGAGCGACGCAAACAGTCAAACTACAGCAACCGTTACCGGTCTTTCTATCGGAACGTATTCTGTAACGGTTACAGATGGCTGCGGAAGCACTGCTACTGCTAATGCTACCATGACCCAACCAGATACTTTAACTGTTTCTACTAATGCCATTGGTAATGTTACCTGCAATGGTGGAAATAATGGAAGTTCTTTGGCATCCCCTTCGGGCGGTACTGCGCCTTACACTTATTTATGGAATGATGCAGGTAGTCAAACTAACGCTACTGCTACTGGTCTTGCTGCCGGGACATATACGGTTTTTGTAACGGATAGTCATGGTTGTTCAAATTCAGCTACGGCTGTAATTACAGAGCCTACTGTTTTAAGTGCCACTACCACCGTGTCGAATGTTACTTGTAATGGATTGGTTAACGGACGTTCATCGGCATTCCCAAGCGGAGGAGCGGCTCCATTTACTTACCAATGGAATGATGCCAACCTTCAAACAACAGAAACTGCGACCGGTTTAAGTACCGGTTCTTATACGGTAACTGTAATGGATGCTTGCGGCGCCAGTACTACAGCTTCTGCTGTTATAACCCAACCTACTGTTCTCGGTTCATCAGCGGGTGTTCTTACAAATGTAACTTGTACCAATGGCGCTGATGGAAGTGTATTCGCAGCTCCTACTGGCGGTACAGCCCCGTATACATATTTATGGAGTAATGGTGAAACAGGTGTAGATGCAACGGGTCTTAGTGCGGGGAGTTATAGTGTTACTGTAACAGATAATAATGGATGTACGGCTTCAGCTGGTACTTCCACAACACAGCCTGCGGCTTTTGGATTCTCAGTTAGTGTAACTACCCAGGTTGGTTGCAGTGGTGCAGCTACAGGTATTGCTACTGCTGCGCCTTCCGGAGGAACAATTCCTTATACCTATCTTTGGAATGATGCTGCAAGTCAAACTACAGTTTCTGCTTCAGGACTTAGTGCGGGTACTTATACTGTTACCGTTTCCGATGCCTGCGGAACTTCAGCTACTGGTTCAGTGACTCTTACTCAACCTGGTCCCCTTTCCGTTAGTTTAACAGTTACAGGAAATGTTACTTGTAATGGCGGAGCCAATGGAACTGCTGCTGCTAACACAAGTGGCGGAACATCACCATATACTTATTCTTGGGGCCCTGGTAACCTTCATACTATCAGTACTGTAACTGGTCTTTCTGTTGGAACATATACTGTGCTGGTTACTGACAGGTGTGGTAATACTGCTACAGCAGCATGTACTGTAACACAGCCCGGCATATTGACTGCTTTGGCTAATACTACAACGAATGTTACGTGTTATGAAGGTGCTAATGGAAGTGCAACTGCTTCTGAAAGAGGCGGAACTGCTCCATACACCTACTTATGGAACGATGTAAACAGTGAAACTACGGCGACGGCTACTGCGCTTCCTGCTGGTTCATATACTGTTACCGTTACTGATAATTGCGGTGGGACTTCTACTGCTTCTGTAACAATTACACAGCCTATAGCTCTCAGCGCCTCAGCTTCTGTAGTCACCGTAAGTTGTGCAGGACTTGGAACTGCTTTAGCATCTCCAAGCGGAGGAACTGCGCCATATACTTACCTTTGGAATGATGGAGGTAGCCAGGCTACAGCTACTGCAACCGGATTGAGTGCTGGAAATTATACGGTAAGTGTTACCGATAATTGCGGTGCTTCAGTTACTTCGCCAATCACAATATCGGTACCTGATGCTTTAACCACTTCGGCAAGCACAGTGAGTAATGTAGGTTGCAATGGAGGAGCCACTGGGAGTGTATCAACATCTCCAAGTGGAGGTTTCCTTCCATATACCTATTTATGGACAGGGCCTGGAAGTCAAATTACCTCTACTGCCACTGGTCTTGTTTCTGGAACATATACTGTAACAGTTACAGATAATTGTGGAAATACCGCTACTGCTTCTGCTGTGGTGGGTCAACCTAATATTTTAACTTCTTCTGCAATTGTAAATAATGTTACTTGTAATGGAGGGAATAATGGAAATGCTTCTGCTTCTCCAAGCGGCGGTTCTGTTCCTTATACCTATAGCTGGAGTAATGGACAAACAAACGTAACTGCTACCAGCCTTATAGCTGGAACATACACAGTAACTGTTAGTGATGTTTGCGGTGATGTAACAACTGCTTTAGCAATCATAACCCAACCAGGCGCTATGTCTCCATCCACTACAGTAACAAATGTGGCTTGCCTTGGAGGAGCAACTGGAAGCGCAACTGCAAACCCGGGTGGCGGAACAGCACCATATACTTACTTATGGAATGATGCTAATAGTCAAAATACTGCCTCTGCTACAGGGTTAGCGCCAGGTACCTATACTGTAACAATTACCGATAATTGTGGTGCTTCTGTTACTACTTCAGCTATTATTACCCAACCAGGTGTGTTATCTGCTTCACCGGTTGTAACTAATATTAGTTGTAACGGTTTAATCAACGGAAGCATACTTGCCTCATTAACTGGCGGAGCAGCACCATTTACTTACTTATGGAATGATGCAGCAAGCCAAACTACTGCAACCGCTACCGGACTTTCCGTAGGGACATATTCAGTAGTTGTTAATGATGCTTGTGGAAATTCTGCTACCACTTCTGCTGCCATTTCACAACCCGATGTTCTGACGTCTTTAAGCGCAGAAACAAATGTTAATTGCTTTGGCGATAATAGCGGAACTGGAACGGCAAGCCCTTCTGGTGGAACTGCACCATACACTTACTTGTGGAGCGATGGTAACAGCCAGGTAACAGCTACAGCCTCAAATCTTAGTGCAGGAACGTATTCAGTTTCCATAACTGATAATAACGGATGCAGTACTTCTACATCGGTTACACTTACACAACCTGCATCTGCTTTAGGCATAACAATTGCCTCTTCAACGAATGTAACTTGTAACACTCTTGGAACCATAACTGCTAATGCTGCTACTGGCGGAACATCTCCTTATACCTATTCATGGTCGGGAGGAGCAGGAACGAACCTGTCTATCAGCTCTCTTAGCTCTGGCACTTACGTTATAACGGTAACTGACAGCAGTGGTTGTACTGCTACAGCTTCGGCTATCGTTACTCAGCCTGCGGCTTCTTTGGGTGTAACTATTTCGTCAGTTACTAATGTACTTTGTAATGGCGGTACTGGTAGTATTACTGCAAATGCGGCCACAGGAGGTACTTCTCCTTATACATATCTCTGGAGTGATGCAAGCAGTCAAACTTCCCTTACTGCTGCCGGTTTAAGTGCAGGTATTTATTCAATCACTGTAACTGACAACAACGGATGTATTGCAGTTACTTCAGTAACTGTTACTCAACCTGCTTCCGCATTGAGCGTGTCTATTGCCTCAGTAACAAACGCAAGTTGTAATGCAGGACTTGGGGCTGCTAAGGCAAATGCTGCTGCTGGCGGTACAGCACCTTATACTTACGCGTGGACACCAAGCGGCGGTACTGGTCTTACAGCGACTGCTCTTCCAGCAGGTAGTTATACTATAACAGCAACCGATAATAATGGATGTACAGCAACAGCGATTGCTGTTATTACCCAACCTACATCGCTTGCCATTACGACTTCTTCTGTAAATAGTATAGCATGTTATGGTGGAAGGGGCTCTATCTCTGCTGATTCTGCAACTGGCGGAACTGAGCCTTATACATACCATTGGACTCCATCTGGCGGTACTAACTTAACAGCATCTAACCTGGTAGCTGGAACTTATACTATCACTGTTACAGACAATCACGGATGTACTGCGAATGTTTCGGCAACTATTACTACTCCCGCAAATGCAGTTGCAATATCCATGTCAAGCCATACATCTATAAGTTGCAATGGCGGAAGCAATGGCAGTGCAACAGCCTTTTCAGCTACCGGAGGTACATCACCTTATAACTATAGCTGGTCGCCAAGCGGTGGTAATAATTTAACGGCATCTAACCTTAGCGCAGGTATCTACACAATCGTTGTAACTGATAATAATGGTTGTACAGCATCTGCAAATGTGAACATCACCCAACCTGCTTCTGCGCTCGGAACAAGCATTACGACTCAGACTGACGTAAGCTGCTTCGGTGGAAATAATGGAAAGGCTACAGCACATAGTGGTACTGGTGGAACAGCACCTTATGTATATAGCTGGTCTCCAAGTGGAGGTAATGGACTTACTGCTACCGGTTTAAGTGCAGGCGTTTATACTGTTACCGTGCAAGACAATAACGGATGCACAACAACTGCCGCAGCAACTATTACTCAACCGGCAGCAGCTGTTAGCCTGACTACTTCGGTAGATAATATATTATGCTATGGAGACAGGGGTACTGCTACTGCTAATGTTGCCGGAGGTACTTCACCATATACTTACAGATGGACAGGGGGTGCAGGTAGTAACGCTACTGCAACAAACCTTGGCGCAGGTACATATACTATAACCACCACTGATAATAATGGTTGTACCGAATCGGCAACAGTTACGATTACTTCACCTTCAGCAGCCATAACTATTACATCATCGTCGGGAACTACTTCCTCTGACACTACATGTAATGGTGTAGCAAGTGTAAGTGTATTAGGCGGCGGAACTGCACCATTCACTTATCAGTGGTTAACTGGTGGTCAGACAACGGCACGTATTACCGGACAATGTGCTGGTGATTATTGCGTTATCGTAACCGATGCTAATGGATGTTCAAAGAGTGCTTGCGTAAACGTGGGAATAACAGGGGTACAGAATATCAGTAATTCCATATCTGTAAATATCTATCCTAATCCTAACACCGGTAAATTTACAATAGCCGGTATTGAAAGAGGAATGATAGTGGAAGTATATGACTATATCGGAAGAAAAGTAAGTGCTATCAGTGCAACCAATGAGACTATGCAAGTTAATATCTCCACCGAGCCTAATGGAATCTACTTAATTCGTATCACCGATAAGAACGGAGTGCCGTTAGACCAAAAGAAGATTGTAAAAGTTAAATAAGACTGTACTTTTATAATAAAATTGAAAGGGGGGATTTTTCCCCCCTTTTTTATTTCCTTCGCCAATAGCTTGAGTTTCCATTTATCCTGATAAATAGAGAATGAAATGACTAATAAGATGTGTAATGAGATTGGAGTAGCTTTACCTTGATAGAAATTATTTCTTCCCGTTCAGTATTTTTTGCAAAGCCTGCAAATGGTCTCTGAGTCGGGCAGCTTCTATAAAGTCCATTTCTTTAGCCGCTTTTTCCATCGCCTTTTTAGTGCGTTTTATGTCTTCTTCCAGCTTAGGAATGGATTGGTATTCTACCGAGGGTTCAGCAGCAACGCCTATATCAGATGTCTCTGTATTAGCCATATAGATTTTGGGTTTCCCGCTTTTCTGACTCCCTAAGCCAGATTGCTCCATGATGCTTTCTTTCGACTTGATAATCGTGGATGGAGTAATACTGTGTTCAAAATTATAGGCTATCTGCCTTTTGCGTCTGCGCTGGGTTTCATCCATAGTTCTCTGCATAGAGCCGGTAATTTTATCGGCATACATAATTACCCTTCCGTTTACATTCCTTGCCACCCGCCCTACAATTTGAGTTAGCGAGCGTTCAGAGCGCAGAAAGCCTTCTTTGTCCGCATCTAAAACAGCAAGCAGGGAGACTTCGGGCAAGTCAATACCTTCCCGTAAAAGATTAACGCCTATCAACACATCAAATAAACCCATTCGTAAATCATGGAGAATTTCAACCCTTTCAAGCGTATCAATATCAGAGTGGATATAGCGGCAGCGGACATCTACCTTAGCAAGGTATTTGGCAAGCTCTTCCGCCATGCGTTTGGTAAGTGTAGTAATAATTACCCGCTCATCCAATTCCACATTTTTACGGATTTCTTCCAACAGGTTATCAATCTGGTTGAGGGTCGGGCGCACTTCAATAATAGGGTCCAACAAACCCGTGGGGCGTATTAATTGCTCTACTATAACACCTTCTGTTTTTTGCAATTCATAATCTGCCGGGGTTGCGCTCATATAAATTACCTGCTTTTGAAAAGCTTCAAATTCGTCAAATTTCAGAGGTCTGTTATCTAAGGCAGAAGGCATACGGAAGCCATATTCTACAAGAGTCGTTTTGCGGGAGCGGTCTCCTCCATACATGCCGTTTATCTGCCCGATAGTAACATGGCTCTCATCAATAACCATCATGTAATCGTCGGGGAAATAATCGAGCAGGCAATAAGGTCTTGCACCGGGAAGCCTTCCATCAAAATAGCGGGAATAGTTTTCTATGCCCGAACAATAACCAACTCCCGCATCATCTCAAGGTCATAATTAACACGCTTTTGCAGGCGGTTGGCTTCTTCATCTTTTCCGATTTCCTGCAAATAAGTTACCTGTTTTACCAAATCTTCTGCAATGCTTTTAACAGACTGATTCAGGGTTTCAGGAGAAGTAACAAATATATTGGCAGGATAAATTTTAATCGAATCAAAGCTTTCAATCTTTTTTCCGGTATGAGGCTTCAAAGGTTTCAATTTCTTCAATAGAGTTACCGAGAAATTGTACCCGCAAAGCATAGTCTGCATAAGCAAGATAAATATCTACGGTATCTCCCCTTACCCGGAAGTTGCCTCTTTCAAAATCCGCTTCGGTGCGGGAATAAAGGGCTGTTACCAATAGGTTTAGCAATTTATTCCGGCTTATTTTTTGTCCTTTGATAATCGGAATAACATTCTTTTCAAACTCAACAGGGTTTCCAATACCATAAATACAAGATACCGATGAAACCACAATAATATCGCGCCTTCCGGAGAGTAGGGCAGAGGTAGTAGCAAGTCGCAGCTTCTCTATTTCTTCGTTGATAGATAAGTCTTTTTCAATATAGGTGTTGGTAGTAGGGAGATAAGCTTCGGGCTGGTAGTAATCATAGTATGAAACAAAATACTCTACCGCATTTTTAGGAAAAAACTGTTTAAACTCGCCATAAAGCTGTGCTGCCAGCGTTTTATTATGACTTAATACCAAGTGTGGGCTTTTTGGTATTGGCTATAACATTGGCAATAGTAAAAGTCTTGCCTGAACCGGTAACGCCAAGCAAGACTTGGTTCTTATTTCCCTGCTCCACCCCTTTGGTTAGTTGCTCAATAGCCTGGGGTTGGTCGCCGGTAGGTTTAAAAGGTGATTCAAGCTGAAATTCCATAGTTGCAAAGGTAGGAAATAGCTATGAGGTATATACTATGAATGGTGAGGTGGCTTTACAATAGAAACTTCTTTTTATATTTGTCAGACTCATAAGGTGAGTAAATAAGAGAACCAATTCTATGGACGAAAGAAAAGAAAAAATAACACTGATTTTTATTCCTTTTTTAAAGATAGCGATTGGATTTGTATTAGGGTATACGTTCCTGGATTGGCTCTTATTTATAAGGTTTCACATTTTTTTAGTAGATGATAGTATTTACAATTCTATCCCACCATTGGGACTGCCTTTGATTCCTTTATTAATTTGGTTAAGACCCAAAATTAGACTTCTAAAATTAGTAAATCGAGAGGGAAAGAGGGGCCGATTACCAGATATATATTTTTTAGTTGCTACTTGTGCCATTGGTTTCCCTACTATGTTTATGCAAAGTTATCTTGAAACGGCTACAGGTAAACTCACCAAACTTGAAAGTATTAGTTCCATTGGTAATACTGAGCCAACTAAATATTATATGGTGCATAATTATTATGTAGACAAAAAAGATATGGGGTTTGTTAGATACGAGTTTATAAATACTGGGAGCCATGGTATTAAAAATACAGTTATGGGGATATATATTGCACTCCCGATTTTTGACAAAATTGCAGATACCATTAATGCGGGGTGTAATGCCTGGATTGGGAAATGGTATAATATTCCATTTAGTACCGAACTTCAAGGGAAAGAATTGGAAGATGAAAGGCGGGCTTTCTTGTTAAAGAGCCAACAGGATTTTAATAATTGGGATGTACAGGACTTTGTCTATTTAGATAGAGAAATCAAGGCACAGCAAATTGCGGGATTCCGGGACGCAATAAAGCGAAGTAAGAAAGGCAGTTTATCTGATGCTAATATCTTCACAGAAGTAAATGAGCCATTTGCCGATAGAAACGGATATACATTGCTCTGGGCATTCACTGCTTTTTTACCTTGGTCAGGTGCATTCTTAATAATGATTTTAATTCCCTCTTTTGATAATCCGGTGCTTGACAAATTCAAGGAAGGGAAAGTAGATAATGCGATTTAAAGTAAATTCTTCTTTCTATATTTGCCTCATAATATTCATGTATATTATTAAGTATGGCAGCTAAAGAGAATGAACGGGTAGAAATGTTATCGGATGGGATTTTTGCCATTGCCATCACTCTGCTTGTATTGGAACTCAAGGTTCCCGAGCCTGAAACCATCCACTCTGTAAATGAGTTTTGGTTTGCTTTACATAAGATGTGGCCAAGCTTGTTTGCATTGGTGCTGAGTTTTACTATTATCCTCTTAGGTTGGCTCACCCATCATGGAATATTCAAGCTGCTTGATAAAACTTCTCTGCATTTTATGTTTGCCAACGCGTTTTATATGCTCAACATAGTTGTATTTCCTTTTGCTTCCTATCTTATTGCAGAATTCTATTCTACTGAATTTGCCACTCCTGCGGTGGTTATTTATTGCATTTTTAATTTACTGCAATCTATTGCCATTGCTATTTTATTGTATGCCACTTTGCACCCTCACCCGCTTACCAAAGATGAACACAGCCGCAAGCAAATGCTCACTAAAATACATGGTCCCAGGCTTGCTATACCTATAGAAATTGGCGCAGCTATAATAGCTTTCTGGTTTCCGCATATTGCCTTTTTCATAATCACCTTAATGTGGGTAGGTATAATTATGCGGATATTCTGGTTCCATAAAAAGTTCTCTGCACCCCATGAAGGCGGAACCCATGCAGAACATCATAAAGAAGCATAAAGAATTCTCAGCCGGGAGAGTTTAATAAACGGATAATCTACTTGTCTGCCTCTTATAATTTACCCTCAAAGAGAAACATCACTTTGCCTGCAATAAAAAGCATTAGTGCCTTGATGCACCTTTCCTTCCTTCCCCACTTGGGGAAGGAAGGAAAGGGGTAAATTACTTCAAAAAATGAATAATCTTCTCCGCCAGTTCTTTTCCAATGCGTTGCTGGGCTTCTTCGGTAGAACCCGCAATGTGTGGTGTGAGTGATATTTTGTGATGCTGCAATATTTCAGCCCTTGGAGATTTTTCATCTTCAAAAACATCTAAGGCTGCATGTGCTATATGTCCTGAGTTTAATCCGTCGAGCAAAGCTTGTTCTTCAATTACCCCGCCACGCGAAGCATTGACAAGCATTACGCCTTGTTTCATTTTCTTAATCTCTTTATGGGTGATAACCTTTCCACCCGGTACATTGAGAGAGATAAAATCGCTGTGAGCGAGCAACTCATCCATAGCGCAGGTTTTGATATGTACATTTACTTTTTGAGAACCATTGAGTGACATTTCAAGGGTAGCTTCCGGAATATAAGGGTCATACGCCAATATATTCATACCCACTCCCAAGCCAAGTTTACCAAGACATTGCCCGATTCTGCCAAAGCCAATTATGCCCAGCGTCTTACCCCCAACTTCAGTTCCTTTAGAATATTTTTTCTTTAAAGAAGCAAACTCTGTCTGCCCTTTTATAGGCATCATGCGGTTAGAATCATCCAGGGAACGAGCCATAGAAAAGATATGTGCCATTACTAATTCCGCTACCGATATAGATGATGCAGCCGGAGTATTTACCACCTGAATGTTTTTCGATTTGGCATGTTCCACATCTATATTATCCATACCCACGCCTCCCCTTGCAATAAGCCGGAGAGAAGGGCATGCATCTATCAGGGCTTTATCAACGCGTGTTGCGCTACGCACTACAAGAGCATCAAAATTTTCTGCATTAATTACTTCCGCTAATTCATCCTGTGGCACTTTTTCAGTTGCGACCATAAAGCCCTCTTTTTCCAGCATACGGATGCCTTCATCCTCCATTCCATCGTTAGCGAGTATTTTTTTCATGTAAGTTTTATTCAAAAATTGCCACAGATTCACAGATGAAAAACTAATCTATAATGACTTAATCTGTGAATCTGTAGCAATATATTATTATCCGTTTTTCTTTTCAAGTTCTTTCATCACATCCACCAAAGCTTGTACATCTTCAAGGGTAAGCGCATTGTACATGGAAGCGCGGTATCCGCCCACATCTCTGTGTCCTTTTATGCCTACTATTCCTGCTTCTTTCCACATTTTGTTAAATGTTTCTTCCAGTTCAGGCTTGGTTAACAGGAAAGTAGCATTCATCCATGAACGGTCTTCTTTTACCACTGTTCCAGTGAATAGTGAGTTGCGGTCTATTTCCGAATACATCAACTCTGCTTTCTTCCGGTTTATCTCCTCAATCCATGCTTAATCCTCCATTTTTCTTGAGCCATTTCATCGTAAGCAAACAAACATAAACCGAAAATACAGGCGGGGTATTGAACATAGAATCCGCTTTAATATGCGCCTGGTAATCGAGCATGGAAAACATCTTTCTGCCCGTTTTTCCCAGTATGCTTTCTTTCACTATTACCATAGTAGCTCCAGCAGCGCCCATATTTTTCTGTGCCCCGGCATATATCAGCGAGAACTTACTGAAATCTACCTTCCGGCTGAAAATATCGGATGACATATCACACACTACCGGGATGGGAGAATCAGGGAAATTGTGCATTTGTGTGCCGTAAATGGTATTGTTCGATGTGATATGCAAATAGCTCGCATCCGCTGGGATTGTATAGTTTTTAGGGATGTAATTGAACTTCTTATCCTCTGAAGAGGCAATGACATTGATATTTCCAATTATTTTTAGCCTCTTTAATGGCTTTGCTTGCCCATACACCTGTATTAAGGTAAGCCGCTGTGCCACCCTCTAACAATAAGTTACAGGGAACCATAGCAAACTGCAAACTGGCACCTCCGCCAAGAAATAAAACCTGGTAATCATTTCCCAAGCCCATTAGTTCTTTTACCAATGCGCGGGCTTCTTCCATAATCTGGACAAAATCCTTATCGCGATGGGAGACCTCAATGATGGATAAGCCTGTATTATTAATATTTAAAACTCCTTCTGCTGCTTCTTTAATTACTTCTGCAGGAAGAATGGCAGGGCCTGCGCTAAAATTGTGTTTTCCTTTCATAATTTATAACAAAAAATAATGTGGCAAAGTTACAAAACCCTTCTTAATGCGGTGCATAAATTACCCTTTTATCCTGTTGTGTAGTGGGGTGCTTCGGGTCATTATAATGGCTGTCGTTTTTGCTACTTGCATTGCGGGCTTCCACATTTGCCACATAGCTCCAGCTACTGCCTTTATAGCTTAACCCGTCTACCCTGAAACTCGGGCTGTAATACTGGTGCTGCCCGGTAAGTCCTTCTTCTATCGGACCCAAATGGTCAAAGAGTATCATGTTTTTAGTGTCGTCGTAGCGGAGCGACATGGAAACATCGGCAGAATATTCAAAAACTAACCTTTTAGGGTTGCCTTTAAATGTAGATGGCAGGTTTTCAAAAATCGCTTTCCCAAATGAAGGAATTCCTTCCGCATTAAAACTTAGCACATCAATAATTTTGCGGTTAATAAGCTTGTTATACCGCTGCATGGCAAGGACAATATAAGCCTTACTGTTTTTTTGTTTAATGATAGCATAATACAACATGCCCACCCACTTATCGGGAGTCAGGGTAGCTGTTAGCAAATTGGTAATATCTGTAGCTTTATCCTTGAGGACAAATAAATCGTATTTCTTTTTCCGGGTATTGTATGATTGTATGAACCCATAATATTCATTTATTCCACCTGATTTTGGCACATCCCAGGTTATTAGTCTGAATTGATTATCGGGAGAAGTGCGAAAGCCAATAGTAGTAAGAGAATCAAAAGAATAATCGAAGGAGTGGGGCAGGAGCAGGGCTATATTCAGGAGGCTGAAAAGCCTGGTATTGGCAACTTCCTTTTCTTTATCTGTCCGTGCATCAATGCGAATGTGCTGGATAGACTTTATAGAATCTTCATATACTTTAAGCAATGAAGCGGAATCGAAAGGAGATGAGGCAACCCCCTTGATAGGATAAATTAAAGGTATCCCAAAAAGAAAAACAAAAAAAGCTATTCGAATTGAATGATTGGACAATTGAATGATTTGATAAAGTACTTCTATACCATGCTAATCGTCAAGTTTTTCAATTGCCAAATTATCAAATGTGTTTTATTGAATGCGTTGCTTCAAAAGCTTAGGGAATTTGAGCCGGGCTAAATAGAATATTCCGAACAGCACCCCACTATAAAATAAATCGCCAAGCAGTCCATTCCTTAGGAAAGGAAGAGCAGCTACGTAACATGCTATTAAGCCCTGCCAGGTATGAGGATATAAAGTACCGAGCCATACGCCGAAATCAGAAATTATATATACGCAAAGGGATGAAATAACCGATAATAATATCACCCTCGGAACAGTTACTTTATTTCTTAAAGTGAAACCTATTAAAATGATGAGCACAAATGTTCCGTAAACCCATTCCATGCCCCGGTAAAAACCAATAAATACATCACTAATAACGAGGGCTGTAAGCGGAACCAAAAAAGCTATAATCTTTTTATTATAGTTTGCTGCTCCGAATAAAGCCACAGCCGACATTGCGGTAACATTGGGTATATGAGGTAACAGGCGTGTTAATGCTGCCAATAAAATCATTCCGGTAATAACTAAAAAGCGGGAATCTATTTTCATATCTTAAAGAGGGTTATAAACCACAAAAATACATAAAATAGTGATAGGAGGTAAACGATAAGAGATGAGTGTGAGAGGATTTTTAAGTTTATCACTTATCTCTCATCACTTATCTCTGTTTTTCGGGTGGCTGAGGGGAATTGAACCCCCGACCCTCAGGACCACAATCTGATGCTCTAACCAACTGAGCTACAGCCACCGTAATTTTTCAGGCGTGCAAAGATAATATTAAGATGATTACAAGCTATAAGATATGAGCTATAAGATATTCCTAATTGGTTGCGTAGATAAAATCCGTGAGATTACCCGTTATCCGGTTATTGGTGAGCCATTATTGTTTTTGCGAACCATAGAATGCCCATGTGATATTTATTTTGTATATTAGCAGAAAACAACACCTATGGAAATAAACACAGAACAACCTTTAAAAGCCCTGAAAGAACAGCTACAGGAATACATTGAGCTTAAAACTGAGCTTGCCCGCCTTTCCCTGATTGAACACGTTGCCAAAGTAGCATCTATTATTTTTGTTGCGATAGTGGGGATGCTTATTATCTCTCTCTTTTTTCTCTCCCTATTTATCACACTTTCCTTTTTTATTGGGCAATTGTTGCATAGCTATGCACTGGGTTTCCTTATTTCATCTGGTGTTTCTCTGCTTATACTATGGTATTTTATCGCTATCGGAAGTAAGCAGTTGCGGAACTTTATGATAAAAAAGATAATAGAAGAAACAGAAACCACAAATAACGATTAATTATGGAAGCCAGGAAAAGCGCATTAGAGGAATTGCAGAGCCGCAAAGCGGAACTTGCCCAAAAATGTAAAGCTAAAGAGGAAGAGATAGGTCTGCAAGTAGAATATATATCGGGGCATATAGGGCATATTGCCATTAAAAGCATTATTGGGGACCGGTTAAAAAAAGGGAAGGAGAAAAAGACCGAAATAATAGAGTTGTTAGTAGCGGAAGGTATTGATACTGCTGTAGAAATTCAGAAAGACCCACACGATATTAAAGATAAACTGTTTAGTGCTTTAAAAAAGTCTGCTTCAGGGGTGTTGAATTTGATGTTTAAATAAGGGAGGTTTCACTTGTACCTGATTTTTTAGGTTTTAGCGCAATATAATGTTGTACTTTTGAGCTACCATACCAGTGATTACCGTTCCAAACCTATTTATTGAGTTTATGAAAATAATGTGTAAAAGAATTTTCCCATTCCTGGGTATATTCATATTTGTGGCATTCTTTTTTGGGGATATTAGGGCACAAAATACGGGTGGTAAAGACTATGCCTCTTCTCCTTACTGGATAGAGATGATGAAAGATACGAATACCAATTATTTTGAAACTGTAACAGCCTTTAATACCTATTGGAAAGGAAGACAGAAACCTGAAGATGAGAACGAGAAATTTGCCAATGCAGGCAAAAAAGAAAATGAAGCCAAAAATAAAAACATACCCTATAGTTTTGAGTACCGTAAATTTCAACGATGGCAAATGCAGATGAAGCCGTATGTGCAGAATGATGGCAAAATATTGTATCCATACCAGCGCCTTCAATTGAGCAGAAATTCACGCAGTGCGAAACCTTTAAATACTGCCAAATGAGAAAACTACTTTGCAGCATTGTTTTGTTATTTTTGCTCTTACTCACCAATTCTTCATACAGCCAGATTGCCGGGAACTGGCATTTAGTTGGTCCCGTAATATTTCCTTTAGATTCGGGAGGTGAGATAAATGGGATAGGTCGAATAGAACAAATAAAGTTTGACCCTCTTAATCCGCTCAAAATGTATGCTACAAGCGCTGGAGGAGGCTTGTTTGTGAGTACCGACAGTGCAGCTACCTGGAACAGCACTGGCACCGATAGTGCTGCATTTGGGAATACGGGGGCAATTGCAGCATCTATCTGCATCGACTATACCAATGATAATATTCTGTATTTAGGAACTGGTGATGCCAATTATTATTCTGAAAATTATGGCATTTGGAAAAGTACCGATGCCGGGGCAACCTGGGCTCCTTCCAATACGGGTATCGGTAACCGGCTTGCACTAGAGATTTTAATGTCACCCCATGACCATAATACTCTAATTGCCGCCACTGATGATGGTATCTGGAAAAGCACGAATGCCGGGGCAACATGGGTTGTAAAGCTTGCCGGGGGCAATTTTACCGATATGCAATTTAAACCAGATTCTGCTACCAATACTATTTATGCAGCTTCCTATAATGCATTTTTTATATCAAATGATATGGGTGATACCTGGACAAATATTTCCCTCCCGGTTCCTGCTTTATCCCTTGAACAAGGCGGAAGAATAGGCATTACCAGAGCTGATACCAACATGGTATTCCTTACGTATGTTGGGAATGATAGTGCGCTTTGTACACCACTGCTTAAGTCAAGAAACAGCGGGCAGTCATTTTTTGTGGTGAAACCTGCCGATTCATGTGATCTGAACGGGTATGATACCGCAAATTTTGCCCAGTATTACCAGGGAAATTATAATTACTGTATAATTGTTTCTCCGCTTGATACCAACACCATTTATATAGCAGCCGAAATGGTATGGAAATCTACCGACGGCGGCATCCATTGGTCAACAGACTATTGGTGGTGGGCAGGGGTACATTGCGATATGCACTATTTTGCATTCAACCCCCTGAATCCTTCCATACTGTACAATGCCAATGACGGCGGCGTATTTAAAACTGCCGATAGCGCTCAAACATGGGTCCCTGTGAGCAATGGAATCTCTGCCACCGAATGTTACCATGCCGGATGCAGCCCTATAAAAGAAAATGCAATTTGTTCCGGATTACAAGATAATGGCTCTATTTATTATTATAATGCAGAACCCTGGGTTACTTTCCAGGCAGGAGATGTAGGCTCTATATGGAGCGCCGATTATGAAGACAGTCTTGCATTTTATGAATTATCTTCGGATACCCGTCAGTATTACACTGGCTGGGATTATATTGATGTTCCTTTTACGTTAGGAAATAACGATTTAAGTGCATTTCCTCCGACGGCACCTAACACTGCATTTATTTCCGACTCCGATGTGTATTTAACTACTGATCTTTCTGATATTCCGCCTACATGGACCCGGATTTCCAATTTCAATCAACCCATCGATGCTTTGGCTTCCTCGCCCGATAATGCCGGTGTACTTTATGCCGCTGATGAAAATAATAATTTTTATTATACTAATAATGCCTTGAGTGCCACACCACTTTGGAACATCTACAGTACACCCAATTATACTTATAACGGAGCTTGTATTGCCCCTTTAAAAAGCGATACAAATGTGGTATATATGTCATGCGGAAGCAACATTTACCGTTCTCCGGACAGGGGAGCAAGCTGGACAGATGTAACCTATAACCTGCCCCCGATAAATATTATTAACCTGTATAATGATTTATATAGCACGAATGAAGCCATGTACCTTGCCACAGCTGATGCAGTTTGGTATAAAGATAATACAATGAGCGCCTGGCTGAATTTCTCCAAGGGCTTACCTAATACCTGCTGGATTACTGAAATGATGATATACAATGACGGAACACCAAACAGTTCGGTGAGGGTATCTTTTTATGGAAGGGGGATATGGGAATCTCCTCTTTACAGCAATATTATTACCGCTGCTTCCACCGTTAACAACAATTCATCAGCAGTGAAAATATACCCGAATCCAAGTAATGGAATCTTTACTATTTTATTGCAAAATACGACTGAAAATGCCCAACTTGAAATCTATAATTTGTTGGGACAAAAAATATATGTTACTCAGTTACATGCTTTTACCACGGATGTCAATTTGAATCCCTGTACCCCGGGAATATACTTGTACAAAGTTCTCTCGGAAAAAGGCGTATTTATTTCAAATGGAAAAATAATAGTGGAATAAAGTTTTCTTATTTCACTCTATTGAAATAGTAACGGTTCAAAAACCTGTCGAAAAAAATAGCCCATTTTTCAAATCTCAAATCTTATATCTCAAATTTTAAATCAATTAGGCTAACCCTTTCTCTTTTTTCACCGTTTCGTATGCCTGCTGTATTTTTTTGAATTTTTCTTCGGCAGCCTTGCGCACATCTTCCCCCAAGTGGGTTACCCTGTCGGGGTGGTACTTTAATGCCAGTTGGCGATAAGCTTTTTTTATGTCTTCTTCAGTTGAATTCCGTTCAATCCCCAATATCTCATAGGCCTTATTAGTAGCAGTTGCTGGGGTTTCGCCACCAAACATAGCCCCAACTGTGCGGAAATCCATAGGGCTTATTTCTAAAAAAATAGCAATTCGGTTGAGTATAGTTTGTTCCGGTATGGAAAGGGTACCATCGGCATACGCAATGCCAAATAGGTAATGCAGCAGTTGCAGGCGGCTATGGTAGTTCATTTTAACTCTTGCAGCCCCGCAAATTTTATCTAAAGGTATGTCTGTTTTCAGTGCTTCGCGAAGCATTAATAAGTCTTGTTTGGTTTTTTCTACGCCAAACTGTTTCACGAAAAAATCTTTTACATAATCCAGTTCAGAGCGGGTAGTTATGCCATCGCTCCGCATTACTGCCGCAGAAAGGGAAACAAGGATAAAATTAAAATTGCCGTCGAGGATACTTTCTAAATGAATATTACCGGAAGGCTTGGTGCCTCCCCGTTGCGATTTGATGTATTCATCGAAAATAGCGCCCAGTAAAAAGCCTGCAATAGCCCCGTCAATCCGTCCAAGGAACCAGCCTAATATCGCCCCGAAAAACTTTCCTGAAAAATTCGACATAATAAGAAAGGCGGCAAAAATAGGTTGTTTTAAGCATTGGGTTGTTAACCTTTGCAGAAGAATATGAGGACTGTTCACGTACATATTATTAATTTTGGCTGCACGATAATATGCTGGCACTACTAAAAAAAGAAATCACAGGCTTTCTCGGATCCCTAATCGGGTATATTGTAATATGCGTATTTCTTATTACCATGGGGCTGCTGCTATGGGTTTTCCCGTTCGAATCAAACATACTGAGCAGCGGTTATGCGGGGCTTGATCCGCTTTTTGTACTGGCGCCCTGGGTGTTTTTGTTTCTTATTCCTGCAATCACCATGCGTTCATTTGCCGAGGAGAAGAAAACTGGAACAATAGAGCTTCTTCTTACTCACCCCCTCAGCGACCTCGAAATTATTGTGGCAAAATATTTAGCTTGTATCGTATTGGTAATACTTGCTCTTTTGCCCACATTGGTTTATTATTTTTCAATTTACACACTGGGCTATCCTCCCGGTAATATTGATAATGGACGCACCTGGGGTTCTTACCTCGGGTTGATGTTTCTTGCCGGCGGCTTTGCCTCTATTGGTGTGTTTGCATCCAGCATAAGTAATAACCAGGTGGTCTCTTTTATTTTTGCAATAATACTTTGCTACGCTTGTTTTTCCGGATTTACTTTTATCGGGCAGTATATACCTTCGGGTAGTTTAGGGAATTCTATACAATTGCTGGGCATAAGCCAGCATTACACATCCATGAGCCGGGGGGTTATTGATACCCGCGATGTTATCTACTTTGCCAGTATTTCTGTTGCATTTATTTTAATGACGAGGACTTCTTTAGAGAGCAGAAAATGGTGAAAGAACAGAAAATAAGAAAAAAAAAATCTGCCGGAAGAGACCTTGCAAAGATAGGTATTAGTCTTGTTATTTTATTTTTGCTGAACTATATAGGTTCGTTTGTTTTTCACCGGTTTGATTTGACTTCTGAAAAGCGTTACACGCTTTCACCCCAGTCAAAAAATATAGCGGAAAATATCCAGGGTGCCGCATTCTTCAAAGTTTATCTGGAAGGGAGTAAATTACCCGCCGGGTTAATCCGTTTGCGCGACGAAACCAAAGAGATGCTGGATGAGTTCCGGGCTTACTCAGGCGGAAAAATACAGTATGAGTTTATTGATCCTTCTGCTAATCCTAACCAGGATGAACGCAAGGCATTTTACAGTCAACTTAAAGAAGATGGGCTTGCCCCTATCTTTTTGCAGGTGAAGGACGAATCGGGAAATTCAGAGCAAATAATATACCCCGGAGCCATATTATCATACAGGGGGAGGGAAGTAGCGATGGATATACTTCAAAACCAGGGTAACCAAAACCCCATGGCTACCATAAACTATTCTATTGAAGAACTGGAATACGATATTGATAATGCTATCCATAAACTTTCAATAGACTTTAAGCCAAATGTCGCTTTTATCCAGGGACAAAAAGAACTTGATTCGATTGAAACCGCTGGCGCTGCCAAGACCTTACGCGAATATTACAATGTACGGACCATATCAATTAATCATCATTCGGGGGCATTGTTAGATTCCGGTGCCGTGCTTAGATACAAAGCTATTATTATTGCAAAGCCTGATACTGCTTTCAGTGAACCGGACAAGCTTTCGATTGACCAATACATTATGCACGGAGGAAAAGTACTTTGGCTTATTGACCCGGTGTATGCACCTATAGATACACTTCGGGAAAACGGGAATGTATTGGCATTTCCGAATGAGCTGAACCTTGAAGATATGCTTTTTCAATATGGCGTAAGATTAAATAACAATATTGTGTTAGATTTTCAATGCTCTGCTATTCCTATAAATACAGCCTTAAGGGGGGATCAGCCCCAATGGCAACTCTCACAATGGTTTTATGAGCCGCTGATAGGGCCGGTAGGGAATAATCCTATTGTAAAAAATTTAAACTTGGTTGAATTTAATATAGCCAGCACCCTTGATACTATCCGTGTTCCCGGGGTTAAAAAAACTATACTCCTAACCACATCAAAGTATTCCAGGCTTGAAAATGCCCCCGGGCGTATAAGTACCGCTATTGCCTATTTACACCTCGATGAGTCCCAGTTTAAAAAATCATTTCAGCCGGTAGCTGTTTTGCTGGAAGGGAAATTCGGCTCTCTTTATAAAAACCGGATACCTGCACCATACAACAGTCCCAAATATTATTTTCTTCCTGAAAGTAAACCTACAGCAATGATTGTAGTTTCAGACGGTGATGTAATACGTAATGGAACCGAATTGAATGGAACGAATGCATTGCCACTTGGTGAGGATGAGTTTACACATCAGCTATATAGCAATAAAGACTTCATTTTAAATTGCATGAATTACCTTTGTGGTGATTCGAGCCTGCTCGAAGTAAGGGGAAGGGAACTCCAGATACGCTTGCTCGATGATAAAAAAGCAAAGGTGGAAAAAACCCAATGGCAGGTAATTAATCTCGCAGTACCAGTATTGCTTGTTATAATCCTCGGACTGATTATAGGTGCTGCCAGGAAAGCGAAGTATGCAAAATAGTTTGCCGCTATAATATTTAAACTATTCTGTTTTACTCAATCGTTAAACCCAACTCATGGAAACGGTCTAATATTTTCTGGAAATTTTCAAGGGGTTCGGGATTATCCCATAAAAAACGTTGAAAAACAATTCCTGCAAAACCAATTTCCTTGGCTTTTTCTATATCTATCAACGTGGCTCCGCCCCTGGCTATTACTTTTCCCGGATAAGTAGGCACAATTCGACGTAATGTACCCGGGTTAAAACTGGGTCTGTGACCATGCGGGTTAGTAAATACCGGCGAAATCATTACATAATCAAAATTCCGGTATGTTTCATCCAGCGAAGAAAGGCTTTTGCAGGAGGTTCCAAGAATAAAATTCCCCCTGCGTAAACGCAACCGCGATTTTAAGAGGAAAAATTTGAATTTTCTTTTCCGCTGCCTTTTAGATGCATGGATACCCTTGAGGGCAAAATGCCATAAAAGGCTATGATGGGTATGAATTACAATTTTTTTTCGTTGGCTTTTGGTAAATACATTCAGATAGCTTTTAAGGTTATCATGCGATAGCTTGGGTTTGCGTACATGAAGGGACGGAAGACCCATATCCAGCATCCTTCCCAGAATGTAGTGCTCGTTTTCAATATTTTTTGAAGGCGTAATTACAAATAGCTTCATTTAATAGTTATAAGTTAATAGTTATAAGTTATGAGTCAAAATAAGAGACTTATTTAAAGTAATTCGGTACAACCCATAGCCGTTATTTAAGGCTGGCAATATAATCAGAACTTTGATGTACTGCACTTGCTATTTCTGAAATTATTCCGGGTGATTGTTCCGTAACAGTACCAATAACAATGATATCAGCGCCTGCTGTACAAAGGTTATAAGCATCTTCGGGGGTTCTTATTCCGCCTCCGGCTATAAGTGGAATAGCAATATTTTTCTTCACTTCTTTTACCATATTTTCCGGCACATGTCTGGGTGCGCCGCTTCCGGTATCCAGATAAATAAGTTTTAGCCCGAGCATTTCGCCAGCCATAGCCGTACAAACGGCAATATCACTTTTATTATAAGGTATGGGAATAGTATTACTCATGTAGGAAGCAGAAGTAATACTTCCCCCATCAATAAGCATATAACCCGTCGGAATAACTTCGAGTGAAGTTCTTTTTAATATGGGTGCACTCACCACGTGTTTGCCAATAAGGTTGTCGGGATTGCGCCCTGAAATAAGAGAGAGAAATAATATTCCATCTGCGTTTGGGTCAACCTGGTCGGTTGAGCCTGGAAAAAGGATGAGTGGTGTAGAGGTGATTTTCTTAATGCCTTCAACACAACGCTGCAAGCTTCCCTGCGATAACAAACTTCCCCCCACTAAAATATAATCAATTCCGGCAGCAATTCCGTTTTTTAACGCGGTTACAGTTTTAAATTTATCCGGATCAATCAGCAGAGCAAGTTTTTTCCTCTTCTTTTTTGTACCTTCAACTATTGATTCATATATATTAGCAGACATCGGTAATGTTATCGAAAGACGACAAAGCTAATTGTTTTTTTTTAAATCGGCATGAGAATAATCAGTTTGCACCAATATGAAATTCCCCACGTGCATATACTCCATTGGGATAGTTAAAGTATCTCCGGGAGTGGATATAATTCCTTCGAGGCTGCCTTTTGATGATAAAATAAAAGGACTAATACGGAAATTATCTTTAAAGGAAATGCCTCCCTGTTCATATACTTTAAATAGTACCTCTTTCGCCCCCCACAATATAATTAATTGTTCAATGGACGGAGATGGACCCAGGTAAGTTTTTTCATGCTCATTCAAATAACGGCTTGCAATTTTAACTATGCGTGGATGTATTATTTCAACATCAATTCCCGGGTTCCGGCTTTCGTGTATGGTTATTCCTACAATTTTTCCTGAATGGCTTATGGATATTTTATCAGTATGGTTTATTAATCCGGGTTTCCCGTTTTCCCGATAATTAATAATAGGGGCGGAGTGGTAAAATTCTTTTAATAGTACCCTTACAGCAAGCCATTCCAAACGCCTCCCGGGGTTAGATATTAAAGAGAATATGTTAAAATCTGTTACCGTTAACAAGGCTGCCCGGAGCAAGGTATTTTCGTCTTCCTTAATTTCCCAGGCAGCTGTGCGCTGCCCGTCTTTATGTTCTATTTTAAGAATTACGGGCATAATGGAACAATATTAATACCATTTTGCTTACCTTTGCAGCCTTTTTTGATACATTCAATATTTAGTGTTCAACATTCAAAATTTTATACCATGAATTCCACCACCCAAGAAAAGAAATTAGCATACAAAGTAAAAGACATTAATCTCGCCGCCTGGGGCAGAAAGGAGATATACCTTGCCGAAGCTGAAATGCCCGGTTTAATGGCTTTGCGTGAAGAATACGGCAAGCAAAAACCCCTGAAAGGTGCCCGTATTGCCGGATGCCTCCACATGACTATTCAAACGGCGGTATTAATAGAAACATTGGTGGAATTGGGTGCTGAAGTACAATGGTCATCCTGTAATATATTTTCTACACAAGACCATGCCGCTGCTGCAATAGCTGCTGCCGGTATCCCTGTGTATGCCTGGAAAGGAATGGAGGAAGCGGACTATGAATGGTGTATAGAACAAACCTTATTCTTCGGCACTGATAATAAACCCTTGAATATGATTTTGGACGATGGGGGGGACCTGACTAATATTGTACTGGATAAAAACCCGGAACTTATTGCAGGAATTAAAGGGGTTAGTGAAGAAACCACTACAGGTGTTCATCGCTTGTACGAGCGTATGAACAAAGGGACCCTTCCTATTCCGGTTATAAATGTAAATGATTCGGTTACCAAATCGAAATTCGATAATAAATATGGATGCCGCGAATCATTGGTTGATGCCATTCGCCGCGCCACCGACCTGATGCTTGCCGGAAAAGTGGCTGTAGTAGCTGGTTTTGGAGATGTGGGAAAAGGTTCTGCACAGGCTCTGAAAAACTCACAGGTTACGGGTAATAGTTACCGAAATTGACCCGATTTGTGCATTACAAGCTGCGATGGAAGGTTATGAAGTCCGTAAAATGGAAGAAGCCGTGAAGATGGCTGATATTATTGTTACAGCTACCGGGAACCACCATGTAATTACAGGCAAGCACTTTCTTAATATGAAAGATAAAGCCATTGTTTGCAACATCGGTCACTTTGATGTGGAAATTAATATGGCATGGCTTAATGAAAACTATGGGCATACTAAAGATACCATTAAACCACAGGTGGATAAATATACTATTAATGGAAAAGACCTTATCGTTCTTGCCGAAGGGAGATTAGTAAACTTAGGTTGCGCAATGGGGCATCCTTCTTTTGTAATGTCAACTTCATTCACCAACCAGGTTCTTGCCCAACTTGAATTGTGGCAAAACCATAAGAATTATGAAAACAAGGTATATACTCTGCCTAAGGTATTGGATGAAAAAGTTGCCCGCCTCCACCTGAAAAAAATAGGGGTGGAACTGGAAGAGCTTTCAACAGAACAGGCAGCCTATATTGGTATTACCCCCGAAGGACCCTATAAACCGGAATATTACAGGTACTAAGATTGAGGTGAGAGTTGAGAATTAAAAGGTAAAAATCAACTTTTACCTTTTAATTAGTTACTGTAACGTATTCTACCCCGTCGAAGTTTGCGCTGTAGTTTTTCAACCCGAGGGTAGCAGGGCCTTTATTCACACTTCCCCCTAAAGATACTGTAAACACGGAGCCACAGCTGGAATCAATAGCAAATATTCCATTCCTCTCTACTTGTACACTCCCATTATTATTATACGTACATGTCCTATCCATTGCATAAAACTGGTCTTGTGATGCCCGGTAAACAATAATACCATGGTTCAGGTATCCGCCCGTAATGTACATCCAACCACCGATAATGGTTAAATTAACATACAAAGGGCTATCAAGGTCTATAGTAAAACTAACTGCAACATTAGGTACCCCATTATTATTTGATGTGGAAGAGTCTTTCTTACAACCCGTTACAATACCAATTAAAAACAGGGGGACGATGAAAGCTTTTTTAAGCATTTTATTAATTTAGGGTTACATAAAAAACCCATACTTATTTTGCAAATATAACGTATTTTTGAATTTTAAATTGTATGGTCAGGCTAAAATATATAGGTATAGTAATGGTTATTGCTGTTACAGGGTTATGTGCTGTTGTAAATAGTTCGGGGCAAGATAACCCTGACAAAAGCAAAGGCGCCACTTCTGCTAAGGAAAGGCAGAAGCAAGAATTTTGGAGAAGGCGCAAAATTAATAAGATGAGGGATTCTGCCTTAAAAGCCCACATGAAACACCAGACCAAAGAAGTACGCAAACGAATGAAAAAGGATGCTAAAACAGCCAGGCAATTTAATACTGATGGTGCATAGAAAATATGGGATGCCGAATATATTTGAACCCTTAAATTTTAAATTCTTCACCCCATATCGTGCTTTCTTTTTTCGCCGTTAAATAATCCAATCCCGCATTTTAATAAGTCAAACCCGCCATATAATAATTGTGGCTTGACAAGCTATAGCCTTACTATATCTTTGTGCAGAAATGAACTGAAAAATTCAGCGTTTTCACCGGATGTCACGGAATACTATCGTTAAAACCGGGATTCGTTGATTTAGTAAG
This sequence comes from uncultured Bacteroidota bacterium, assembly GCA_963767125.1. Taxonomy (GTDB): domain Bacteria; phylum Bacteroidota; class Bacteroidia; order JABEUT01; family JABEUT01; genus JABEUT01. Next base: position 54,135 of record CAVYDB010000004.1, read on the forward strand.
ATGATTTTTTACCTGAATAAAAAAATAAATGGCTGATTAATAGGTAATAAACGAAAATAGATAACATACTAACTACCTAAATGATATACGGTTTGAACAAATTAATTTTACATTTGTGCGTTTGCATTAACATAAATTAACAAAACACATCGTTTTATGTTCAAAAAGATACGCATTTCAGTAATTGCTCTATTATGTTCCGGCGCTCTGGTAGCCCAAACAAGCGGTATAAAAGTGCATGTTACCGATAAAGCCACCGGGCAGGCATTGCCTTTTGCCAATGTGGTGGTGGAACAAGGGAACAAGCAGGTGGCAGGAACCCCGACGGATATAGACGGCTATGCTGAATTAAAACCCCTCGATCCCGGAACCTATAATATCAGGGCTGTGTACACTGGTTATCACGATTATGTTGTGGATGCCGTAAAAGTGAACCAGGACGTACTGGCTTACCTTGAAATTCCGATGGTTAGTGTTGCAGATACTTCTATTAAAGTAACCATTATACAATACAGGACGCCTTTAGTATCGCGTGATACCCGTTCGGGTCAGGTGGCAGACAGTGAAGATATACACCACATGGCAGCAAATGATGTAAATTCGGTAGCCGCAAATGTTCCGGGAGTTTACTCTGCCGACGTAGGAGGAGCCCTGAACATAAGGGGTAGCAGGTCAGATGCTGTAGAATATATAATAGATGGGCAAAAGGTTACTGCCGACCAGGATATTGGTGCAATTCCTATAAGTCTTATAGAACAGGAATCAGTGATTACTGGCGGTACCCCGGCAAAATACGGCGATGCTACGGGTGGAATAGTTGAAATAAATACGTTATCGGGCGCTGACCACTTTTTTGGAAGTGTACAAGGATTAAGTTCCGACCTTTTCGATAAGTTTGGGTATAATGATGCCAACTGGAGTGTTGGGGGACCGATTTGGTCGAAAAGGGACAGTAATAAAACCAAGAAAATACTCGTAGATTTTATTTTTGGGGGCGAATATACCTACCAAAAAGACCAGAGCCCTTCTTTCGGCGGTTCATACTTTGCAAATCCTTCCGAACTCAGCACCCTTCAGGCAAACCCGCTGGTGGCTGAACCTGGTGGGGTTGGGTTTATTTATACGACTGACTATGTAACCGATAATGAAATTACCCACCAAAGCTGGCACGAGAATAATGCATCTGATGTTATTTCCTTAACTGGGAAATTAAACTTCCATGTTTCCGATAATGTGAAAATAACCGTAGGTGGTTCATACCAATTTACCACGTCTCATGTTTCGATTTATCAATATCAAATGTTTAATCCCGGCGAAGACCCGCTTGATGAGATTACTGACTATAGGGGTTTTGTCAGGCTTACCCAAAAATTTCCTACGCAGGAAAGTAAAGATAAAAGTTCTATCATAAAAAATGCCTTTTACAGTATCCAGGCAGAATATTCCCAGCGTAATGAAGTAGAGGATAACGGAAACTTTGGAAATAATTATTTTGATTATGGGTATATCGGTCAATTTTACCAGTATAGAAATCCGGTATATCAAATAAAAGATGGCTCAAAAGGTATTGCAAATTATATGGTGGGATATACTGATTCGGTAATGACCTTTAAACCTTCCAATCTGAATCCAATTGAAGCTAATTATACTAAAGATGTATATAATTCATTAGGGGGAGCGGCGATAACCGATTACCCTGTGGTGGAAGAAAATTTTGGTTTAATGAATGGCGACCGCCCCCAAAATGTATATTCTTTATGGTATGATGTTGGCAGGGCCTATCCTGGTTACTACCAATCAAATGCTAATCACTTCCGTTTTACAGCAGATTTCTCGGCTGAAATTGTAAATAATTCTATCGATATCGGGTTTGAGTACGAACAAAACTCCATAAGTCAGTATAATCTTAATGCTGCAGGGTTATGGACCTTGATGCGCCAGTTGGCAAACTCCCAGCTCAGTACTTTGGATACTACCAACCCAATACTTGTACCTGGTAAATCGGGAACCTACAATACCTATAATTACAATTACCTGCCCAACACTTCTGCCCAGTCGCAATTTGATAAGAGTTTGCGTGAAAAAATCGGTGCCTCTGCTACCCAATGGATACAGCCCGATGACTATGCCCCCAGTGCATATTCTTTAAATATGTTCAGCGCTTCCGACCTTTTGAATAGCGGTAGTTCCTATGTCTCATATTTTGGGTACAATTATTTAGGTAATTTGAACTCATCCAATCCATCCATAGATGACTTTTTTAATAAGCGTGATGCTAATGGAAACCTGCTTTACCCAACAGGGGCTTACCAACCCATTTACCTGGCCGGTTATATACAAGACCATTTTGATATCAAATCAATGGTGTTTGATGTTGGATTAAGGGTGGAACAATTCAACGCCAATCAAAATGAACTCAAAGACCCCTACCTTTTATTCCCTGCTTATACTGCAGGAACCGATGAAGCGAAGAAGTTGGGTACTATACCTGGAAACATTGGTAGCAACTATGTAGTATATGTAAATAGCTATGCGAGTCCTACTGCCATAGTAGGATTCAGAAATGGGAATAACTGGTATGATGCCAATGGCAACTTGCTTTCTGACCCGAATATCATTGCCTCTCAAAGCAGCGGGCAGAGCATCCAGCCGTATCTTGTTAACCCAAACCTGACAAATAGCGCACAGATAGGCGCCGATGCGTTTACTACCTATACGCCTCAAACATCCGTATTACCTCGCTTAAACTTCTCATTCCCCATCACCGATAAAGCACAGTTTTTTGCCCATTATGATATACTTTCTCAAAGGCCGCCCGGTGTAGGATTTAATATTTTCCAGCCTACTAATTATTTATTTATTAATAGTACCATTGGAACACCTATCAGTAACCCGGCTTTGGACCCCCAAAAAACTACGGATTATGAATTGGGCTTTACGCAA
>CAVYDB010000005.1:0-62372 GCA_963767125.1 uncultured Bacteroidota bacterium
CAATACACAGCCACTGCCATGCTTTTCAGCCTTTTTTATTCTTGGGAAAGAAAAACTTTTTTTCAACTTTTTGTTTACGAACAAACTGTCTTCTGAAAAGTTCTTATTTTTTGAATGCCCGCCTTTCAATAAAACCGCGCAATGTGCAGAAAGAGCAATTGCCGCTGCTTTTGCACTTTTTGATGCGCCTAATTCACAGGCTTCATCTTGATTCGGGGTAATTAAGTACAGTAAAGGTAGAATTTTATTCACCATTTTCTTTTCGATTTTTATGCCAAGGTGCTCACCTCCGGTAGGGCAGAAAACGGAGTCCCATATTATCGGTGCATCGGGGTAAAATTTTTTGCAGAGCTTCACGCTATGCAAAATGTCGTCCAAATCTTCATGCATACCCAACTTGATGGCTTTTACCGGAAACCTTGCTGCAAGCAATTTGAGGTTTTTCTCCTTCTTTTTCCTCTCAATCCAGGTGACGCCGTGAAATTCAATATCATTTTGATGGGTATTGCATGTAATAACAGCCAAGCCATATACCCCTGAAAATTCAAAAGTCTTAACATCCGCTAATACACCTGCACCACCGGATGGGTCATAGCCTGCAATGGTTAGCGCAACGGGTCTGAACCTATCAATACTATATGGACTGTTACCTATCATTACAAATAAATTTCACTCCCCGATTGTTTAAAGGCTTCGGCTTTTTCCTCCATCCCTTTTTCAATTTCAGTTACTTCATTTCCATTATTTTTTTCTGCATACTCTCTGATGTCCTGCGTGATTTTCATGGAACAAAAATGAGGTCCGCACATAGAACAGAAATGGGCTATCTTGGCTCCTTCTGCCGGCAATGTTTCATCGTGAAATGATTTGGCGGTTTCAGGGTCGAGTGATAAATTGAATTGGTCTTCCCAGCGGAATTCAAAACGGGCTTTGCTTAATGCGTTATCCCTGTATTGCGCTCCGGGGTGACCTTTGGCAAGGTCGGCGGCATGCGCTGCAATTTTATAGGTGATGATTCCGTCTTTCACATCTTTTTTATCAGGCAGCCCCAAATGTTCTTTGGGCGTAACATAGCAGAGCATGGCAGTGCCAAACCATCCTATCATGGCGGCGCCAATAGCTGAAGTAATATGGTCGTAGCCGGGTGCAATGTCGGTAGTAAGCGGACCTAAGGTATAAAAGGGCGCTTCGCTGCAAACAGATAATTGTTTATCCATATTTTCCTTTATCATGTGCATAGGCACATGCCCCGGTCCTTCTATCATCGTTTGCACCTCATGCTTCCATGCTATTTTAGTTAGCTCGCCTAAGGTTTCCAGTTCGGCAAATTGAGCGGCATCGTTGGCATCGGCAATGCTTCCGGGGCGTAATCCATCACCCAGCGAAAAGGATACATCATAAACTTTCATTATTTCACATATTTCTTCAAAATGGGTATAGAGAAAACTTTCTTTATGATGTGCGAGGCACCATTTTGCCATGATGCTTCCACCCCGCGATACTATACCGGTCATACGTTTAGCTGTAAGCGGAACATACCGTAATAAAACTCCCGCATGAATGGTAAAATAATCAACACCCTGTTCAGCTTGTTCTATAAGGGTATCGCGGAAAATTTCCCAGGTAAGTTCTTCTGCTTTGCCATTTACTTTTTCCAATGCCTGGTATATGGGCACTGTGCCAATAGGCACAGGACTATTGCGTATAATCCACTCCCGTGTTTCGTGAATGTTTTTTCCGGTAGATAAATCCATAATGGTATCGCCTCCCCAACGGAAGCTCCATACCGCTTTTTCAACCTCTTCTGCGATGCTTGAAGTAACAGCAGAATTACCGATATTGGTATTTATTTTAACCAAAAAATTTCGCCCGATAATCATAGGCTCGCTTTCAGGGTGATTAATATTGACAGGTATTATAGCCCTTCCACGGGCAACTTCATCACGCACAAATTCAGGAGTAATGGAACCTTTATAGGCTACTGCACCAAAGTTATGTCCTTTGTGTTGCTTCCATAGCTCATTGTTCTTCTCATATAACTCCTCCATGCGCTGATTTTCCCGTATGGCGATATATTCCATTTCGGGAGTGATAATACCCTTTAACGCATAATGCATTTGCGATACATTACAACCAGATTTTGCTTTAAGAGGTTTATAAATATTTTTGAAACGTATAGCATCAAGTGAATTATCCGCAAGGCGGCGTCTTCCATATTCCGAAGAACAACTTTCCAGTTCATTTACATCACCCCTATCTTTTATCCATTGCTCGCGGATACGTGGTATGCCCTGGTTTATATCAATAGTAATATTCTCATCAGTAAACGGACCGCTTGTATCATAAACCGTAACAGGCGCATTCGGCATGGACTTATCACTACCCGAAATTTTAGTATCGCTAAGGCTTATCTCACGCATAGCCACCTTTACGGGGTAAATTTTTCCGGCAACATATATTTTTTTTGACGCAGGTAGGGGCTTTGTCGAAGGCAATATTTCATTTTGAGGAGTCTGTTCTTTTTTCATATAATTGGATTTAACCGCCCTGTGTGGCACGGATTATAGTTATGGTATCATTATCTTTAAGTTCGAAATTGTTCCAGTTTGTGCGGGGAATAACAGTATTATTTACAGCCACTGCCAAGCCTTTAAAATCCTTTATTCCATACTGGGAAACGGCTTGTTCAAGAATGGTGGTCGAACCGTTCAGTTCAATGGAAGTATCATTAATGAGTAGCTTCATACTAAATAAGTTTAAGGGAAAAAGACAGGCAGAAATTGTTCTCATTTATCCCTATCGCAGGCATTATCCTGATCAGGTTTTGAGGGTATAATCTCAGTCCGTCTTTTGCAGGACACCCCTTAATGTTTCGCAAAGATAGAAATTTTCCAATCTAACCTATGAATAAAATTGAAAAGAGTGGCAGAGGATAAATTGCAGGTATCAGTTTGGAAACACCTCTCCCGCTACCAACATAGCTTGAGTAAAAGCTTTCATATCTAAAGAGACCGGAATATTATGGTTGCTGAAATAACCCAATAAATTTTCTGTCGGCATATTGCCGGTGAGTTTATCGCTTGCCATTGGGCACCCACCAAATCCTTTAATGGCAGCATCAAAGCGCCTGCAACCGCTTTTGTATGCCGCATTCACTTTTTCTTCCCATTTGTCGGGGGTAGTATGTAAATGCGCACCAAATTCTACATCTTTTAGTTCCGGTATTAATGCAGAAAAGATGGTAGTAATATTTTCAGGATTAGAAACTCCAATAGTGTCGGAAAGAGCAATGATACGAATGCCCATCTGGTACAATTTATGTGACCAGTGAATGGCAATATCGCTGCTCCATTCATCGCCATAGGGATTACCAAAAGCCATGGACAAATAGACTACCAATTCTTTTTTATGAACAAGACATTCATGTTGAATTTCCTCCACTCTTACCAATGATTCCGCAATAGTTGAATTGGTATTCCTTTTTTGAAAAGTTTCTGAAATAGAGAACGGGAAACCTAAGTAATTTATTTCATCAAACTGCACCGCATCTTTTGCTCCCCGCAGGTTAGCTATAATGGCAAGCAGTTTACTTTTGGTATCTGAAAGATCAATTTTTTTTAATACTTCCGCAGTGTCCCTCATTTGAGGAATGGCTTTAGGAGATACAAAACTCCCTGCATCAATAGTGTCAAAACCCACTTTTAGCAGGGAATTGATATAGTTTATTTTCTGCTCTGTAGGAATAAATTCATCAATTCCCTGCATAGCATCCCGTGGACATTCAATTATTTTCATTAGAACATATATTTTGTAAAATTAAATATTCTACAAAACCGACTTAAACTGCGATAAAAATCGCATATCATTTTCAAAAAATAGTCTTAGGTCATTTATCCGGAATTTTAGCATGGTAATACGCTCAATTCCCATTCCGAAAGCAAATCCGGTATATTTATTGCTGTCTATTTTGCAATTTTCAAGCACATTAGGGTGAACCATTCCGCAACCTAAAATTTCTACCCAGCCGGTATGTTTACATACGGGACAGCCTATACCGCCACATATCAGGCAGGTAATATCCATTTCTGCACTTGGCTCGGTAAAGGGGAAAAAGGAGGGACGAAAACGTATTTCGATTTTTTCACCAAACATTTCCGTAACAAAATAATAGAGTGTTTGTTTTAAGTCAGCAAAGGAAACGCCTTCATCTATATATAACCCTTCTACCTGGTGAAACTGGCAATGGGCACGGGCAGAAATGGTTTCGTTCCTGTAAACCCTGCCTGGGGATATAGTACGGATAGGAGGTTGTTGATTCTCCATTACCCGTACTTGTACGGATGAGGTATGCGTTCTTAGCAACCATTTTTCGTCTCCTTCCGAATCAATAAAAAAGGTATCCTGCATATCGCGTGCCGGATGGTCCGGAGGAAAATTGAGTGCGCCAAAATTATGCCAGTCATCTTCAATTTCGGGGCCTTCGGAAATGACAAAGCCTATTTTGGTGAAAATATCCGTCATCTGCTTTCTTACTATAGATATAGGATGCCGCGAGCCGGGTGCAAATGGGTCAGCCGGCAAAGAAAGGTCGGGTAGTTGATAGCTGTCGGGTGTTGGCTGTTGGCTGACAACCTTTGCTTCGGTGAACTTTTGCTCTGCAGCCTGTTTCAGTTCATTAAGGATTTTACCTGTGGACTTAAGGAATTCCGGAGGCAAAGGTTTTAAACTCCTCGAAAAGCGCAGGTATAATGCCTTTTTTACTCAGGTATTTCAGCCTGAAATTTTCAGCATCTTCACCGGAATGAATAGAAAACCCTTTTATGTCTTCCAGAAAGGATTTTATTTTCTCTTCCATATATTACTTTACCACCTCCATGCTCAAAACTCTAATATCCACCAGAGGGCGGTCACCCGGACCCGTTTTAGCAGCAGCTATGGAATCAACAATATTCAAGCCTTCTACTACTTCACCGAAAACGGTGTATTGCCCGTCAAGATGAGGTGCCCCACCCAGGGTGCTATATACCTTTCTCTGTTCGGGAGTGAATGAAAACTTGGGGGATTTCGCATAAATGGAATCAATTTCCGGCTCTATAGTTGCCGTTAATGCCCTCAAGCTGTCAATATTACTCTGGCTTTGATATTTAATAAATTTCTGTTTTAACCCTTCGTTTTCAGGTTTCATAATAATAGAAGTAAATATCTGCTGTTTGATACCTGAATTGCGTTGGTCTTCCATTTGAGAAAGGTCAGCTTCGGAGAAAACCCTACCCTGAACAATATAAAACTGGCAACCTGAAGAGGCTTTTGCCGGATTGACATCGTCTCCTGTCCTGGCACATGCCAATGCTCCCTTTTTATGAATGAGATCTGGTTTTATTTCTGCGGGAACAGTATATCCCACATCCCCATTTCCCAGCATAACACCGGGTGCTGCTTTTTTCGACTGGGGGTCGCCTCCCTGGATCATAAAGCCCTGGATAACTCTATGAAACAGCGTACTGTCGTACGTTTTTTGGTTTACCAATTTGATAAAATTATCCCTTGTCAGGGGAGTTTCATTGTAGAGCTTAACTACTATGGTTCCTTTAGTAGTTTGAATTTTTACTTTTGTTTCCTGTTGTGCGGGTTCCAAATTTTTTAAAGATGTTAGGGATGTTACTACGATGCCCGAAATAATGACTGTTTTAAGATTTTTAATGTTCATTTATTAAAAGTGTTTATATTTGTCCGTCGTAAAAATACGTGATTTTTTAATTTGCATGAAGAAAATTATTACACTTAGTTGTTTTTCCCTGTCATTTTTAACTCTTTTTTGTATTGTTGGCAGCCAAAGTGCCTGTCAAAAAGCCAATACAAATTGTGGCGCCGATATAACTGTCAAAGATGGTTCTAACAACCCCGTAGTAGGTGCTACGGTAAAGTTATATGCCCCCAATTCTACAGCCGGTGCTACGGGTGTTACCGGGAAATCTGGTACAGTGAGTTTTAGTTTTTCACTTCCTGCCATATTTGACATTTCAGCTACCGATGCAGCAAGTTCAACCGATACGTTGAAAGGTACCGGCCTGATTCAATTGCAAATAGGGCAAACGGTAAACAGTACCGTAACTGTAAAATAGAATTTATTCAATTCCTTTATTTCAGCAGGGTTACAGAACCCTTGCGCTGAAAATACTCACCCCTGCTTGAGGTGTATGTAATCAGGTAAAAATAAAGCCCTTCCTGCACTGCCCTGCTGCCTCCATCTTTTCCATTCCAGCCGATAGCCGGATCATTGGTTTCGAAAATAAGGTTTCCCCACCGGTTGAAAATACAAAAATCGTACCCGGTAACCCCAACAAATACCCCAACCGGAATGAATATTTTATTGACCCCATTTGGATCGAAAGCGCTTGGAATATAGACCACCGGGTTCTGATACGCCTCAGCAAGGTTGGAGTAACTGTTATCAGTAAATGGGTAAGGGTATCTTGCCACTGTATCATTCTCGATGGCTACTACATAATAATAGAAAATACCTGACCCAGTTATAATAGAGTCAACATTGTCTCGAAGGACATGCTGTCCTATGCCCGAATAAGCAACAGTATCTAAAATGCTATAATGCACCCCATCCAAAGATCGGTAAACGAGGTAGTACGAGGGTCCTGCAAACCAATTAGTGTAATCGTTCCATGTAAGTACGTTAATTTTATTTGGTTCGCCATAGGCATTTAGCAACATGGTTTGACCAATATTAGTCGTATCAATTGGTTTGTAACAAAAATCAAGGGTCAATATTCTATAAATATAGCTATGGGCATCAGTATTGACAGCGTTGTCTATATAACTTATGGAATCGGTATGCAGGGGGGCAGGTATAATAGCAACCGATAAATAATTACCAACGGAATCTGTAGAACGCTGGAATTCATAAAAGCCCTCTGCCGTTGCTGAGTCAATATAACCTACGATATTTATTTCAGACCTTTCAAAAAGAACAGTGGCTGTACGCAGATAATTATTTCTGGGTCGGGCGAGGGCATTTATCGTGTCATGCACAATATTTGATGCGGCAGTTATTTCACTATTGACTGAGTCAAAAGCCCGAACATAGTAATTTCTCAGTTCAGGTGTGTTTAAATTAGTGTCAAGATAGGTGGTATCTCCCGGAATTGTTGTTCCGAGCAACTGATATGGGCCGTTATTTACATTATAAAAAACTTTATATCCGGCAACACCCCCGGAAAGGTTTATGTAGGAAGTCCAGGTTAGGGTATTGGTTTGGGCACAGGTATTTGGTGATTGAGTCAAGTACATAGATTGTTCATTGGAACTTAACGGACCTTTGGTACTACAGCTGTCAAGCTGTGCCACCTCAAACATAAATGATGCAGCAGAGGGATTGCCGGCAGTGAAGTTAAAGAATGTAGAATTTATTCCAAATACTGTATCAATTGGTTCAAAAATTTGAGGGATGGTTTGATATTCATAAATAATATATCCTATTACATTGTTTTCCTGGCTTTTTGACCAGGTAATATCTATGGAATTAAATGAGTTTACACTTACGGTATCAATAAAAGCCTGGGGAGGAGGTATGGAGCTTGTAAATGGAATGGTATAGCTACCCGCCCAATTAGAAGAGGAAGTACAGATAGTTGAGTCGGCTATCTCTACCCTATAGTGTAAATAAGCGCTACAATACCTGATAGTGTCACCATAATGAAGGTTTTGGGTCGAATCAATCAAAGTCCACACATATTTGTACTCTCTGTATATCCTGTACCATTTACTGGAACCGCTTAAAAGAGGGGAATGTATGGGGTTCCAATACAGTTCAGCAATTCCACCGGAACTATTAACCGTAAGGTTTATACTTGAGGCAGTATCAATTGCTAATGTATTACCCCGGGAAGTGCTATCGGTAATATAAAAAGATACAGATGAATTATTAGGATTAGCGGGTAGTGCAGCCTCAGCTATGGTAACAAATGTTTGTGCTGAAGTAGTGATAGCTACTATAGGGGTATGGAACCCTACCGCATATATATTATAACTGCGCCAGCTTGTATCCAGGTTAGTAGGTATTGCCCAGGTAAGTGTAACGTTCCCGGCTGAATCTACAGCCACACACTCTATTTCAGGGGATTTAACAACAGACTGCGATTTTACAACCCCAACCCCTCCCAACAGGAAAAGCAGGACAAGAAAGCCTACATATTTTTTATAGAATAGAGTCATTAAATAAACCGAGTTGCAAAGTTAGTAAAATTCGCCCTATAAGGCTATAACGTATAATTACCCCCAAAGGTTGGGTTTTGATATGTAACTAATTACTTTACAGAATATTGCTTAACACTTTCAATAAAATGTTTTACATTATCCACTGGTATATCAGGATATACTCCATGCCCCAGGTTAGCAATATATTTTTCCCCGCCAAATTGCGCTATCATTTTATGGGTTTTGCTCCTGATGACCGATGGTTCAGCATATAAAACGCAAGGGTCGAGATTACCCTGCAATGATTTGCCATAAAATAAATCTCTCGCTTCGCCCGGATCAACCGTCCAATCTAATCCTATTACAGAACAATTTAGCCTTGCTATTTTTTTTGCTGAAAAAAAAGCTCCTTTTGGAAAGGCAATAACAGGCACAAGCGGGCTTAATTCATCACATATCCTGGCAATGTAAGGCAAAGAAAATTCCTCATACGATTCGGGGGAAAGTATCCCACCCCATGAATCAAATAGCTGTATAATTTGTGCTCCCGCACTAACCTGGTCTTTAAGGTATGAAATGGTAGTCCGGGTAATTTTATCAAGCAAACTATGAGCAACATTTGGGTTTTTGTATAATATTCCTTTGGCAGCCGAAAATGTTTTGGAGCCTTTTCCTTCAGTCATATAAGCAAAAATTGTCCAGGGGCTACCGGCAAAACCTATCAAGGGCAGGGTATCATTCAATGCCCTTTTTGTTAGTTTTATAGCATCCACCACATAGTTCCAGTTTTCTATTGAGCCAACTCGTAATGCATCAATATCTTTTTGAGTGTGAATCGTTTTTTCAAATAAAGGGCCCCTGCTTTCCAGCATCAGGTAATCCAGTCCCATTGCTTCGGGTACCACTAATATATCGGAGAAAATAATGGCGGCATCCACCCCTAAGGCTTCTACAGGCTCAAGGGTAGCTTCACAGGCAAGTTCAGGGTTTTTTACCAGGTCTTTAAAGTCTTTTACTTTTTCCCTTAGTTTGCGGTAGCCTGGCAAAATCCGCCCTGCCTGGCGCATTAGCCATACGGGTACCCTTTCCGTTGTTTCTCCTCGCGCAGCCCTTAACAATAAATCGTTCTTCATATATAGTGCTGCAAACTTATACTAATTTCCGATGCTTATATTTTCACTCCGAAAGGGCTAGAAAAGTTTGCATTTTAACTCTATTGTATTTAGGGTAAGGGGGAGCCGCAAATTGAAAGACAGGTATTCGCCTGTTAATAATAAAAAACGCTTTTTTAGTGTCTTGAAGCCTTCACCAAGCTAATAAACTCCTGTCGGGTTTTTTCGTTCTTTAAAAACTCACCCGTAAAGGAAGAAGTGGTGGTAATAGAGTGTTGTTTTTGTACACCCCTCATCTGCATACAAAGGTGCTGTGCTTCAATAACGACAGCTACTCCAATAGGTTCCAGCGTGTTTTGAATGCAGTCTCTTATCTGGTCGGTAAGGCGTTCCTGTATCTGTAATCTCCTGGCATACGCATCTACCACACGGGGTATTTTACTAAGTCCCACTACCCTGCCGTCAGGGATATAGGCCACATGCGCTTTCCCAAAAAACGGGAGTATATGGTGTTCGCATAAAGAATATATTTCAATATCTTTCACTATCACCATCTGGTCGTATTTCTCCCTGAAAATAGCCTTGCGCAGCATGGCCTCCGGATTCAGTTTATAGCCCTGGGTAAGAAACTGCATAGAGCCTGCCGCGCGCGTAGGTGTTTTTAACAACCCTTCACGCATGGCATCTTCACCAATTTCTTCTATAATTTCTTTATAGCTTTTAGCTATATTTCTTGCATGGGTAAGGTCATAAATTTTATCCAATGGTATTCCATCCTCGCCCACAAGCTCATCCATTCCGTGACCGGAGTAATGATATTTTTCTAATTTACTGTTCTTCTTATTTTTCGCCAAAATATTCCACGTAATTATTTTCCGTTTCATGTAGCCGTACCGAATGCAAAACACATCCCAAATTAACCACCGGCACTTGCAATTCATTCCAAAAGGCAATGGCAATATTTTCGGTACTGGGCATTATATCTTTCAAAAAAGGTACATCTAAATTAAAGTTCTTATGGTCCACCTTTTCAATTATATGCTTGCGGATTACTTCGCTTAATTTTTTAAGGTCAGTTACAAAGCCGGTTTCTTTATTGATAGTGCCCTTCACCGTTACATAAAGAATATAATTATGCCCATGCCAGTTGGGGTTAGCGCATCCCCCGAAAACTTCGAGGTTTTTTGCATCATCCCATTCGGGGTTATAAACTTTATGTGCAGCGTTAAAATATTCGCGCCGGGTGAGGTACATCATTATAGTTGAAAGTTTATAAAGTTCATAAAGGTGAAAGACAAAAGTCTATAGAGGTCGCAATATTAAACATTTTTACTTTTTTATTAATTTCGGTTTTAAACTTTATCCTTTATTAACTTTCACCTTTTACCTGCTTGTTACTTCTTCTTTATATGCAATGTCCAATTGCAGGGGCTTTTTTACAAACTCATCTAAGAGAGCATACTCCAGCAAATCTTTCATTTTATCTACATACGTAAATTTCAGACCGATAAGGTATTTCGGGTCAATGTCGGCAATGTCTCTTTTATTTCCGGCAGGCAACATTATTTCCTTTATTCCGGCTCTTTTAGCTGCTAATATTTTTTCTTTTATTCCCCCCACCGGAAGCACATTTCCCCGAAGGGTAATTTCCCCGGTCATAGCAAGGTCTTTGCGTACCTTGCGCTGTGTAAAGGCAGAAGCAAGAGCCGTCAACATAGATACCCCCGCCGACGGTCCATCTTTAGGGGTGGCACCTTCCGGAACGTGAATATGGATATTCCATTTTTCAAATGCTTTGTAAGAAATAAATAAATCTTCGGCTTTTGCTTTGAGGAATTCCAATGCAATGGTGGCAGATTCTTTCATTACATCACCCAAATTCCCTGTGAGCGTAAGCCCTCCTTTACCACGACTGAGGCTCACTTCGATAAAGAGTATATCGCCGCCTGAAGGAGTCCATGCGAGACCGGTTACCACCCCGGCTACATCATTCCCCTGGTAACGTTCTTTGGGATGCGCCGGTGAGAGTATTTTATCAAGTTGCTCCACTTTTATTTCAGATTCATATTTCTCCCCCATAGCTATTGATTTTGCTATGGAGCGTATTACCTGCGCTATCTTCTTCTCTAAATTTCTTACGCCCGATTCACGGGTATAATTTTCAATAATAGCTTCAAGCAATTCCTCTGTCAGCTTTATCTGCGATTTCTTTACCCCATGCTCCTTGAGTTGCTTGGGGATAAGATGCTGTTTGGCAATTTCAATTTTTTCTTCCACCGTATATCCGCTGATGTCAATTATCTCCATCCGGTCGAGCAAAGCGGGGTTAATGGCATCGAGGTTATTAGCGGTAGCTATAAATAATACTTTAGATAAATCATATTCCACTTCGATAAAGTTATCGTGAAATTCCTTATTTTGTTCCGGGTCGAGAACTTCTAACAGTGCAGAGGCAGGGTCTCCGTGAAAATCTCTTCCTATCTTATCTATTTCATCCAGCACAAAAACAGGGTTGGATGATTTTGCTTTTTTCAAACTTTGAATAATACGCCCCGGCATAGCGCCAATGTATGTTTTACGGTGCCCGCGTATTTCGGCTTCATCATGCATTCCGCCTAAGGAAACCCGCACATATTTTCTACCCAGTGCGGCAGCCATAGATTTGCCGAGCGATGTTTTACCTACCCCCGGAGGGCCTGCCAGGCAAAGGATTGGGGCTTTCATATTGCCTTTCAGCTGCAAAACAGCGAGGTAGGAAATAATGCGTTCTTTCACTTTATCCAAGCCCGTAATGGTCATGGTTCAATATTTTTTCGGCTTCCTTCAAATCAAAATTATCTTTGGTATATTCATTCCAGGGAAGCTCCAATAAAAGCTCAAGGTAATTGCTTTGCACAGAATATTCCGCAGCATTGGGGTTCATCCGTTCCAGTTTCTGAAATTCCTTATCAAAAACTTCTTTAACATTTTTGCTCCATTTTTTTGTCTTTGCTTTTTTCTTATATTCCTTAATCAGTTGTCCGTAAGTATCTCCCCCCAATTCTTCCTGAATGGTTTTCATTTGCTGGTGCAGGAAGTATTCACGTTGCTGCTTGTCCAAATCTTCCTTAACCCTCGATTGAATCTGGTTTTTAAGCTGCAATACCTGCATTTCCTTATTTAGGGTAACAACAACAGGGAAGCCCGTTTTTTGAGGTCAGGCATTTCCAGTATTTTCTGTTTGTCTGCCACCTGGGCGCTCATGTTGGAAGAAATAAAATTGATAAGAAAATTACTGCTTTCAATATTTTTCAAGGCAATGGCAGTTTCCGAAGGAATGTTCGGTGAAAGCTTTATAATTTGAAAGGCAACATCTTTTAGCGAAGAAACCAATGCATCAAATTCTTCATCGCCTTTTTCCGGAAATATCTCTTCAAAAGCGGTAACTTTTGCTTTCAGATAAGGGTCCTTTTGGGTGAGTTCGGCTAATTTCAAACCTTCTTTTACCCTGTATAATAGCAGTGGTGCTGCCATCGGGCATTTTAATGGTTTTAAGCAATAAAGGCTATGGTGCCTATATTATGAATATCGTCAAAAGAAGGGTCTTCGGTAGAATCGCTCTTTTGGGCAATAACTCCAATGGTTTTATTCCCCTGGTAGGCATCTTTAATAAGCTTAATGGACTTATCTCTGCCAACTGTAATAGGTATAACAACACCGGGAAAAAGAACCGTATTTTTCAGGGGAAGGATAGGGATTTCAGCAGGAATTTCTTCGGCATTCAGCTTCTTCTCTTCTTCGTTGGTAAGAATAGGGATAAACTCATGGTCATCATCATTCAAATTATCTAAACTAACTATATGTAATACGCTGTCCGTTTTCTCGTGTGAATCTCTCATGTTGCAAATTTATGCCAAATACTTGGCAATGTTATTAAAATCCTTTCAATTATCGTGCCAAAGGGTGGGGCTGACATATTTGGGCTTGCAGAAGTTAATTACATAACAGGAAGTTAAGAAGATTAAACAAGGACTTTTAATATATTTTCAAATCAAGACAATCTTTCTTATATATACTCGCCATAAACAGTTTCTTAGTGTATAGTGATAATTATAGTATTCGTATATTTGTAAAAATATCCCACCATGGCTCTAAAGGTAGAAAAACACAAAAATTGTATGATTGTACGTATCCAGGCTGAAAAGCTGGATGCCATCATTGCACCTGACCTGAAAGCTCATTTAGTAAATATCAATTCGGAAGGAGCAAAAAATATTATTCTCGATTTACAGGATGCCCGCTATTGTGATTCATCAGGTCTCAGCGCTATCCTTGTTGGCAACCGCTTGTGTAAAAATGCGGGTGGTAAGCTGGTTATTACAGGCGTAAAAGAACCGGTGCAAAAACTCATACTTATTTCCCAATTAGATAGTATCCTGCATTCTGCAGCATCTGTTGATGATGGCATAAAGCTCCTTATTGAACTGGAAACAAGCAACTAATGTGTGGATGCATTTGATGTAACCGTTCTCGGCTGTAGTTCGGCCCTTCCAGCCTTCGGGCGCTATCCCAGTTCGCAGTTGGTGCATGTTGCAGGGCGTTATTTTTTAGTTGATTGCGGCGAAGGGGCGCAGATGCAACTTCGCAGGTTCTCCCTGAAATTTCAGCGCATCAGCCATATTTTTATCAGCCACTTGCATGGCGACCATTACTTAGGCTTGCCGGGGCTTCTATCGAGTATGCATTTGCTTGGCAGAACGGAACCGCTGCATTTATATGCCGATGAAGGTCTCCATCAAATCTTGGAAATTAATAATAAGTTTTCCCATTCCATTCTTAAGTATCCAATCCATTTTCATCCGCTCAATTTTTCAGAATCAGAATTGTTATTTGAAGATGAAAAGGTGAAAATTTCGACCCTGTTGTTAAAACATTCCATCCCCTGTTGCGGATTTATTTTTGAGGAAAAGCAAAGACCCAGAAAGCTTCTCAAAGGAAAAATGGATGAACTTAGCAAATCCCCATTGCTTCTTACGAGGCATTAAAGATGGGAGAGGATTATATTACGCCGCAAGGTTCCATTATAGCTAATTCAGAACTTACCACTCCCCCGCTACCTTCCCGCAAATATGCCTATTGTTCCGATACTATTTATAATATAGACTTGTTGCCCCAATTGCAATCGGCAGATTTAATATATCACGAATCAACTTTTATGGAAGATATGCGGCAAAGGGCAGACCAAACTATGCATTCCACCGCTAAAGATGCTGCCAATATTGCGAAACAAGCAAATGCCAAACGCCTTTTATTAGGGCATTTTTCAGCACGATATAAAGACCTGGGTCCGCTATTGGAAGAAGCCCGCAGCGTTTTTCCATCGGCGTATCTTGCGCAGGAAGGTGAAAAATATTATTTGTAATATTATGCTTGTCCTAACTTAATGGAAGTAAACAAACAAGATGAACATTACATGCGGGAGGCTTTTAAAGAGGCACACAAAGCCCTCGATAAAAATGAAGTGCCTATTGGCGCTATAATCGTTTGCGATGGAATAATAATTGCCCGGGCTTATAACTACACCGAACATTTGAATGACGTAACAGCTCATGCTGAAATGCAGGCAATAACGGCTGCCGCCAATAATTTAGGCGGAAAATATTTACAGGAATGTACTATTTATGTAACTATTGAACCCTGCGTAATGTGTGCCGGCGCTTTGTTCTGGGCACAAATAGGGAGAATAGTATATGGTGCAACTGACCCTAAAAGAGGCTTTTCAATCATTGGTTCGCATTTACTCCACCCACGCACCAAAATCTCCCATGGAATATTGAAAGAGGAATGTTCTCAAATTGTGAAGGCTTTTTTTGAAGCAAAGCGAAAGGAAGGATAGTAAACATTTTTCCTCAGCATAATTTCTTTACTTGATTCTGAGGCTATCCTTTAGTGACCCCATATACTCATTTGAAAGCTGGTACCCGGCGCTTTGAGCCATCTGTGCATATTTATAGGCACTGTTGAAATCACGGATGTGGTTATAGGTTATGGATAAATAGTACATACATTCTGAATCATGGGGGGCCAGGATAAGGGTTTGCATAAAATCGCTTAGTGCGGGTTTAATAGCATCTTTATATAGTTCCGTTATTCCCCGGTAATGATAATTCCAGGGGTTAGCAGGATTAATTTGTACAGCCCTGTTATAGCAAATAATAGCGCTATCAAATTGTTGGGCATTAAAATAGTTGCTCGCCATATTACCCAATAAATCCTCGGAATGGGGGTTCAATCGGAAAGACTGTTGATAGTCTCGCTTCGCCTTGTCAAATTTACCCAGAGCAGAATAGGCATTTCCCCTGTCCATAACTGTAATTGGGTCACTACTGTCCGTCTTTATAACTTCGGTATAGTAGTACAGCGCCGATTCATATCGTTTGTTGTTATACATAAAAAGCCCCATCTTAAAAAACCCTCCCGGGTCTTTTATTCCCAGCATAGTTAGTTCCCGGTAGCTACTGTCTGCTTTAGCAGCATTATTTTGTTCCATGTAATAATGCCCTAAATTAAAGTAGGCAATGCTCACTTTGTGCGGGTATTGTTCAATTACATCCGTCCATAATGTTTCCGAATTATGCCATACCCTTGTCCGCTGCTGGCAAAGGATTGCAAGAAAAAGAATGTAAGCGCAAATAGCTGCCAATCCATACTTTATAACCTGTGCCTTTCTTTTCTCAAGCGTTTTATTGATAAAATAAGTTACCGGGAAGAATATACCCAAATAGCAAACATAGCTATACCTGTCTGCTATCACGGTTAGCCCTGTATGCACTATTTGAGAAACAATAACCATATTAAAAAAGTAAAATCCAATTCCAAAAAGAACCAACCGGAAATTATTATCCACCCCTTCCTTTTTAGGCTCAGCCCGGCGGAGTAATGGGCGACAAGAAAAATAGACGGGAATAGCAATTGCAGACAAAGCAATAAAAGGAGACAAATAATATATAACCGGCAAGGTTCCCTGGCTTTTCGCAAGGGTAGGAAAAGGATAGAATGCGCTTAAAGGAATGGGTATAAATGCTTTTACAATATACATATAGAAATTGTAGGAGGCAAAAAGAATCCGTTGAAAAAAACTATACGACTCTTGTTCCATGAAAGTGCCGGACACTTTTTGAAAATGATAGGTTGCTATGGTTACTATAACAGAAACCAGCAAAAAAGGGATTTTCTCAATACTGAGTTCTTTTATGGATATACTTTTATCTCTTTTTAATAATGCATCTATTGCCAGTAACGAAAACGGAAACACTATTGCCATAGGTTTTGATAAAAGCGAAAACAGAAAACTAACAAAAGTCAACAGCAGCCATAAGCGGTTTTTCTTTTCGACCGTAATAAAACAGACATACGATAATAGTCCTGCGAAATAAAAAAAGGTGTATAGTACATCCTTGCGCTCTGCCATCCACGAGACCGATTCAACATGCATAGGATGAACCGCAAAAGTCAAGGTGCAAAAAAATGCCATCCATTCCTTCCATTTAAATATACCATACTCGTTTTTTTCCATTGCATTCAATAGTATCAGTATAAGGAAGAACATGAGGCAACAGTTCAGGATGTGGAGTATAATATTTGTAAAATAATAACCTTGTGGAGACAGGCCGGAGAAATGATAATTAACGGCATAAGAAACCATTGTAAGTGGAACATAATTATCTACTTTCACATTATGAAACAATAGCACATTCAGGTTAGCCGGAGATAGTGACTTTATAAAATCGTTTTGGGTAACGAACCGGTCATCATCCCAGTTGGTAAATTCATTTCCAAGAGAATAGTGGTAACACCAAAAAGTGACAACTATAATAACACTTAATAAAATATACTTGAGCCAGCCCGGGCGCTCTGATTTTACGGCAATCGCTGCCTGCGGAGTACTTTTCGGTTTTCCCTGTTCAGTTTTTTTCAAATGCTTATTGTATGTTGGGAGAGTATCGCTCATGGAAAGAACAAATTTACAAGTTCCCCCCAACCTCCATATTTTTTATAGAAATAGCCAGGTTCGATAGTGTAAAATATTAGCCTGCATACATCTGTAACTTGCAGTTATCCAAGTTACTATACTTTAGTTGGTTCAGGTTATCGGTAAAGTCCCCAAAAAAGCCTACATTTGCAAACTTTTTAAAATTAACTTTAATAAATTAATATTATGTATCCCGAAACACTCGTAATGCCTATGAAGTCTGAGCTCACTGAAGCCGGCTTCAACAGACCTCACCACCCCAGCTGCTGTAGATAATGCAGTTAAACAAGAAGGTACAGTCCTGTTGGTATTTAATTCTGTTTGTGGTTGTTCAGCCGGTGCAGCTCGCCCCGGAATCCTTATGTCATTACATAACGATAAGAAACCCAACCATTTAGCAACAGTTTTCGCAGGTTTTGATGTGGAAGCTACAGCACAAGCCCGTAAACACACCCTTCCATACCCACCCTCCTCCCCTTCCATTGGGCTTTTTAAGGATGGAAAACTGGTACACTTTATTGAACGGTATAATATAGAAGGGCATTCGGCAAATATGGTTGCCGAAAATCTCAGGGCAGCATTTGATGAATACTGCTAAAAAGCGGTATTTTATTTAGTTCCTTTTATCCAGTTCTCCACGCGGTCGCTCAGGACTGATTCTTTGGGTGCGATAAATCCTACCCAGTTGCCATTTTCATCAATTAAGAATTTTTGAAAATTCCATTGAACAGGTGCATCCTGCATACCATTTTCCGATTTTTCAGTAAGCCATTGGTATAAAGGGTGTATGTCATCCCCTTTAACGGAGATTTTTTGCATCATTTGGAAAGTTACATCATACTTTTTGGTGCAGAACTCATGTATTTCTGCATTGGAGCCCGGTTCCTGGCTTCCAAAATTATTAGCCGGAAAGCCTATGATGGTAAAATGTTCCCCGCCATATTGCTTGTAAAGCTTTTCCAAATCGGCATATTGAGGGGTATTCCCGCATAACGAAGCGGTGTTTACAATGAGTACCTTTTTTCCTTTGAGAGAGGAGAAGTCAAAATCTTTTCCATCAATGGTTTTAGCCTTAAAATCGTATAATGTTTTTTTATCCTGCTTCATCATAAAGGAGGTTAGTGAAAACATTAAACCGGCAGCCATTAAAGCAAAGAGCATAAGTTTTATATTCATAGCGTGAAATTTTCGGCTAATTTAGGAAAATTAAATTCCCTGTAAAGAACCTTATTGAAAAGAACGAAACTTGATTGGGTCTTTATGTAATACAGGAAAAAAATCATATCTTATATAGGCTGAAAACCAAATGCCTACAAAAAAATTGTTATTTTTTTATTAAAAAACCAGCAGATGATGCCTCAGTCTTATTATTAATATTTATATTTGTGGTCTAAATACTACCTCAATATGCGTATACATAAACTATTTTTACTGGGATTATTGGCAGTTCCTTTTTGGGGACTTGGACAAGACAGGTTCGAAATCGGTATCAAAGGCGGTGCAGCGGCAGGTCTTTGTGATATAGGCGGTATAAACTCCGCCGGTGATGCTTCTATACTTAACTTGCAACCTAGCCAAATCCGTTGGGATATGGGACTTTATGTACGATATAAAATATCGCATGCATTTTCCATCTCTGCCCATTTTGATTATCTTAGAATACAAGGCTTTGACAGCCTTTCTAAAGTGGAATCAATAAGAGACCGTAACCTTAATTATAAGGATAATATCATTGAAGGCGCTGTAAGGGCAGAATATACCTTTTATAGTAACCCTGATGTAGGTGGTGGCTTTAACTATAAAACAGCATTTAATGCTTATGTATTTGGTGGTGTGGGTATTTTCCACATGAACCCTGAAGCCATGTTTACCCATACATGGGTTGATCAGGTTCATGGCATAACCTATACTCCGGGAGATTATGATGCACTTCATACATTGACAACCGAAGGAGAATCACAATATTCTTTGGTTCAGCCAACTATTCCTCTTGGAATTGGATTTTACTATACATTCAATAATAGTATCAGGCTGGGATGGGAACTTGTATGGAACAAGACCTTTACAGATTATCTGGATGACGTAAGCGGAAAATATCCTTCTTATGGTTACGACCAAAACCTGGTAAACGTATATGATAAGTATTTAACCAACCAATCTAAGTTTGTACCTGGTATATCAAAGGATCAGTTAGCACAGTATGGACCCGGCAGTCCTCGTGGAAATTCAAGCAACAATGATAGCTTTGTAACTACAGCTATCACTATAGGCTATATTTTTCACAGTCATTTAAACCGCTCATGGCACAAGTTCTTCGAAAAGGATAACTACAAATCAAGAGCTTCCTTCTAATAATTTTCAATTTTACTTAAAAAGGCAGTACAAGGGTACTGCCTTTTTTTATATATAAAAACGACGTGAACCAGGCAAAAAAGGAAATATTCAGGCTGCACAATAATTTAGTCAGAGCTTCTATAGAAGGCTTGCAACAAATTTTTTCGGAAGGGAGACATGCCGATGTTATTGTAAACGGCATACTTAAATCAAACCCCAAGTGGGGTTCATCAGATAGGAAATTTATTGCTGAAACTATTTATGATATAGTAAGGTGGTGGAGAAAACTTTGGTATTTAATACGGGAAGAACCTTCGCTGGACAATGCTGCATTATGGAGACTTTGCGGAGCCTATTTTATTTCAAGAGATATCACGCTTCCTATTTGGAAAGAATTTGACGGATTAAACATCCAGGAGGTTCATCAAAATTTATTTGGTTCTGACAATATTCGCGCTATCAGAGAATCAATCCCCGATTGGTTAGATGAGGCAGCTTATAAAGAATTGGGAGCAGCCTGGGATAAAGAAATAGCAGAACTGAATAGGCAGGCTGAATTTATTATCAGGACGAACACCTTAAAGACAACCCGGAAAGAGCTACAGCAAGGGTTGAAAGATGAGCAAACGGAAACTTCTACAATAGCTAACCATCCTGATGCCGTGTTAGTGGAAGAGCGTAAACGAATATTTACTACAGAATATTTTAAAAACGGCTGGTTTGAAATGCAGGATGCTTCCTCACAGGAAGTAGCTTATTTTATGGAATTATCTCCCGGAATGCGCGTGATAGATGCCTGTGCAGGAGGGGGTGGAAAAGCCCTGCATTGTGCTGCAGTAATGAAAAATAAGGGAAGAATTATTGGGTTAGATATACATGAATGGAAACTGAAAGAGTTACAAAAACGGGCTAAAAGAGCAGGCGCAACTATTATTGAAACAAGAATAATAGATTCTTCTAAAGTTATTAAACGACAGGCAGAAAGCGCCGACAGGGTATTAATAGATTCTCCTTGTTCAGGGTTGGGAGTATTAAAACGTAACCCCGATATTAAATGGAAACTAACCCCCGAAAGCCTGAATGAAACAAGGGAAAAGCAATTAAAACTACTTTCTGATTATTGCTCCATGGTAAAAAAAGGAGGAAAACTTATTTACGTTACTTGCAGCATCCTGCCTTCGGAGAATGAAAATATAGTTGCCCAATTTCTCAGTGAGCATAACAACTTCAGCAAAGTGAAAGAGAAGCATATACTACCATCGGAATCAGGTTTTGATGGATTTTATATGGCGATGATGGAGAGAAAAGAAGATTAATTATTGTATTTATCTATTATAATTGATAATTATTTTTACTTTTGTTTTCTAAAACTCATATAGTATGAAAACAATTACTAAATTCTGTATCGTTATTCTGTTTGCATTCGGGATAAAAGCAAATGCACAAATCACCTTGCAAAAAACTTATGCAGGAGAAGGTAATCTTAATTTCCAATGGGTATACCTGGAACATTCGGGGTTTAAATATGCTTATCTCCATTCAGATTCGCTTACCTTTTATAATCTCAATTATTCTCTTTTTAGGGATGCTGTTTTCCCTGTGTCTATAAGTAATAGTACTTTTGACATACAATTTATTTCGGAAGGTTTATTTGATACAGATACTCTACATATAGATTATCTAATTGCTTATTCTGGCGCAGTGTCGAATTATGCAATATACAAAGATGATGGTACACTTGTATTTTCGGAAGATACTGCAGCGCTTGCTTTTGGTTTCACAGGAATGGGAATGCCTATATCTACTCCAATATTCAATTCAGATAGTGGCACTTTTATGATAGTAATAAAAGGGATATTTCCCCAGAATGAAGAAGTTTATAAACTTCCCGGTAATCTTCCATGCATCCCTGGTTGTTCAGGCAACAGTGGTATTGTAACTGAAATGCCACAAATAAGTAATTCAGCAAAAGGAGCATTGAGTGTGTATCCTAATCCCTCTAATAATTATTCAAATGTTTATTATTCCTTACCACCAGGGATAAATGAAGGGGAAATAATAGTGTATGACCTTGCCGGAAGAGAAATAAAAGAATTTACCGTCACCCGGCAATTTGACCATTTGCAATTAAGCACATCAGACATACGAGCCGGAACGTATTTCTATCAGTTAATGGTAAACGGCAATAATATTTCTACCAAGAAGATTGTGGTGGTAAAGTAAAGGCGTTTGATGGATTTTATATGGCGATGATGGAGAGAAAGGAAAATTAAATAGTATATTTTTTTAGTGAGCTGATAATTATTTTTATCTTTGTTGTCTAAAACTCAATGCTATGAAAACGTTTAAAAAATTATTCATTGTAATATTGGTGCTATCGAGTTTGAGGGCAGATTGTCAGCTTACGCTGCAAAAAACATATCCTTCTAATGCCACCGATGACCTCTTTCAATTTGCTTATCTAAAACATTCGGGTTTTAAATTTGTTTATTTGCATTCTGACACCTTGAGTTTCTATAGCCTCAACCTTTCTCTCTATAAAAATATAATAATCCCGGGCAATTGGTCGCCTGGAGATTTTTCTGTTTATTGTATTTCAGAAGGATTATTTGATACTGATACCTCACATATAGATTATATGGTAGAAAGTAATGGTGGTGATAGCCTTAAAATATACAATGATAACGGTGTAGTTATCTATAAGGAAGATTCTGCATATTTTGCACCTAATCTTCCAAGTATGACGGGTTCCGTCTTTTATCCTATTATTACTACGGATAGTGGTACATTTATAACAATAACTCGAAGGTATGGATTAGGTATAGTGTTTGGAAGACAACTCTTTTCTTTACCAGGTAGCCTCCCCTGTATTCCGGATTGTCCGCTGGGTTCAGGTATAGTTAGTGAGACACCTTATAACAGTAGTTCAAATGGAACAATTATAGTGTACCCCAAAATTAGGGCAGGTTGTTAAGGTGGAAAAATAAACCTTAAATTTACCTGACTATGGAAAGAAAACCAAGACGTAATTTCAGTTCAGACTTCAAGGCTAAAGTAGTCATTGAAGCATTAAAAGAGCGGAGCAGTATGGAAGAACTTGCCCGCAAGTATGAACTACATCCTAATCAAATCAGTACCTGGAAGAAAGACTTTTTAGAAAAAGCGGCTACTGTTTTTGAGGACAGCTCAAGCAGGAAAGAAGAGCGACAACAAGAGCAGGCGGATATAGAAAAACTATATGCCCAGATAGGAAGGTTGAAGATGGATAATGAATGGCTCAAAAAAAAATTACAGTAAAACCATTACCGGAGCGCAGAGCAATGATAGAGAAAGATAAGGATATAAGTATACGCCATCAGTGTGAACTTGCCTGTATTCACCGTAGCGGGTTGTATTATAAACCTATGCAGGAGAGCGAAGATAATCTCCACCTGATGCGATTGGTGGATGAGAAGTATCTGCAAACCCCTTTTTACGGAGTGCGCAAACTCACATACTGGCTCAGAACCGAAGGGCATCGTGTTAATGCAAAACGCGTCAAACGACTAATGGACCTAATGGGCTGGCAAACCCTCTATCGCAAGCCCAATACCAGCAAGCCAGGTAAAAGACAGTTAATATATGAATACTTGCTTAAAGGCTTGAAAACCACCCACAGCAATCAGGCATGGGCTGTGGATATAACCTATATTCCCATGCGTAGAGGGTTTATGTATTTATGTGCCATTATAGACCTTCATACCCGGTATGTGGTGAACTGGAGCATTAGCAATACCATGACCTCCCAATGGTGCTGTCAGGTACTTAACGAAGCCATAGAACAATATGGCAAACCGGAAATTATCAACTCTGACCAAGGTAGTCAGTTTACTTCTGATGAATGGTTTAAAGCCTGTGAGGGAATAAAAATAAGCATGGATGGTAAAGGTAGAGCGTTAGATAATATATTTATAGAGCGCTTATGGAAGTCCGTCAAATATGAATGTGTATACTTACATGCCTTTGAAGATGGCGTAGAACTCTATAACGGAATACATCGGTATTTTACCTTTTACAACCATGAACGAATCCATCAATCTCTGGACTATAAAACACCCGCATCCATGTACCCACAGGCAGCTTAAAAGTTATTAACAAATTAACACTTATCAACAAAGAAAAAAGAAGCAAAAAAGAAAATGACAACAACAATAACAAAACAACTTAACTTTGACTTACTCCTGTCCTAACATTGGGGTACACTATACAATGAGTATTTACCCCAATCCCTCTAATAATTTTTCAAATGTTTATTATTCCTTACCACCAGGGATAAATGAAGGGGAAATAATAGTATATGACCTTGCAGGAAGAGAAGTAAAACGATATACCGTTACCCGGCAATTTGACCATTTGCAATTAAGCACATCAGATATACGAGCCGGAACGTATTTTTACCAGTTGATGGCAAACGGCAATAATATTTCTACCAAGAAGATTGTGGTGGTAAAGTAAAGAACAGGCACTACACCTTCTCCAGCGCCTGCATCAAATCTCCAATCACCAAATCGGCTTCATCAATACCAATGTACATGCGTATAAGGTTAACGGGTAGCATACTCATATTTCTGGCTGATTCGGGCATAGCGCAAAAAGGATAACAGAGAGATTCATATCCTCCCCAGGAAGTTGCGAGGCGGAACCGCTTTAAATTATTACAGAACCGCTCAATGCCGCTAACATCGCTTTTTATTGAAATAGAAAATAAGCCGGTGCCGCTTTTCATCTGTTTTTTTGCTAAAGCCAATTGAGGATTATTTTTTGAAAATGGATAATATACTTTCTCAATTTTAGGATGTTCTTCTAATGCATCAACTACCTTTTGGGTAACCTCCGCCGATTTATTCACCCGTAATTCAAGGGTGCGTAGGCTGCGAATCATTAGCCAGGCATCTTGCGGAGAAATAATCGCGCCTAAATTCATAAACTCTTTAGCAAACATATTGCTGATTCTCTCCTGCGAGCCGCAAACCACACCTGAAACCAAATCACTATGCCCACCTAAATATTTAGTGCCGGAATGAAGTACAAGGTCTGCACCGAGTTTGATTGGGCTTTGGCAAATAGGAGATGAATAACTGTTATCTACTATAGTGGCTATTCCTCTCTGTTTTGCAATATTGCAAATGGCTTCAATATCCTGCAACTCAAACGTAATGGAATTAGGAGTTTCCAAATAAATAAGTTTGGTATTAGGCTGGATAGCATTTTCAATAGCTGAAACATCCCCTCCCTCTACCATTGTGTTGGTTACTCCATAATCTTTCAAATATCTATTCAGAAGGTGATTCGTCCAGCTATAAGGTTTTTGCACACATACAATATGGTCTCCCATTTTCGCAACAGACATTACACAGGCTGCAATAGCCGCAGTACCACTGCTGAACACAAGTGCATCATCAGCCCCTTCTAACGCTGCTAATTTTTTTCGGAGTATGGCTACCGTTGGGTTATATCCCCTTGTATAAAACGGCGAGCAAGCTCTTTATTTATAGCTTGCCTTAATGCTTCAACAGTTGGATAGTGGAAATTGCTACTTTGAACAAGGGGTGGGGATACAGCATTAAAAATGTTTTCATCTTCCTCACCCAGAAAATTAAGAATGGTTGATGTATCCATAAGTTGAAAGTTTATAAAGTTTGTAAAGTTAGTAAAGCAGATATTTTACTTTACAAACTTTTTATTTTACAAACTTTCTAACTGCTTACCTCTTCTCAAACTTGGCAACAATGACCGAAGCATTGTGCCCGCCGAAACCAAAGGTATTACTGAGAGCGGCATTCACTGTTCTGTGTTGTGCTTTATTGAAGGTGAAATTAAGACTTGTTGTCTAATTCAGGGTCATCGGTAAAATGGTTGATGGTAGGCGGTATAATGCCTGTCTTTACTGCCATTATACAGGCAATAGCCTCTATCGCTCCTGCCGCCCCAAGCAAATGCCCTGTCATAGATTTGGTGGAGCTTATATTTAGTTTATACGCATCCTCGCCAAATACTTTCAATATGGCTTTAGTTTCTGCAATATCACCCAATGGGGTAGATGTACCGTGTACATTAATATAGTCAATATCGCCGGGTTTCAAACCTGCATCTTCCAGTGCATGACGCATAGCATTAATGGCGCCCAATCCTTCGGGATGAGGAGCAGTCATGTGATAAGCATCGGCAGTCATTCCGCTGCCTACTACTTCGGCATATATTTTTGCACCACGGTTAAGGGCATGTCCTAATTCTTCTAAAATAATGCTGCCGGCACCTTCTCCCATCACAAAGCCATCCCTGTCTTTATCAAAAGGGCGGGATGCTGTTTCGGGTGAATCATTTCGTTCCGATAAGGCTTTCATGGCATTGAATCCGCCCATACCTGCCTGGTCAATAGCAGCTTCGGAGCCACCGGTCACTATTACATCAGCTTTGCCAAGCCTGATATAGGTATAGGCATCAATAATGAGTTGGTAGAAGAAGCACAGGCAGAAACGGTAGTAAAATTAGGTCCCCGGAATCCATATTTAATAGAGATATGTCCGGAAAGAATATCCACAATCATTTTAGGAATAAAGAAGGGATTGAACCTTGGTGTTCCATCTCCTTTGGCATAATTACCACATTCCTCCAGAAAAGTGTCTAAACCTCCGATTCCGGAACCCCAGATAACACCAACCCTGTCTTTATTAACCGTTTCAAGGTCAAGCCCCGAATCTTTAATAGCTTCAGCGGAAGCCACCAAACCATATTGGGCATAAGGGTCAATTTTACGACCTTCTTTTCTTTCAAAATGGTCTTCCACCTTAAAGCCTTTCAGTTCACAGGCAAAGCGGGTTTTGAATTTGGAGGCATCAAAGCGGGTAATAGGGGCAGCACCCACTAACTCCGGCAATTAAATTTGCCCAGAATTGGTCGAGGGTATTCCCAATAGGGGTAAGGGCTCCCAGACCCGTTACTACAACGCGTTTCAACTGCATTGAAAATGCAAGTAAGAGATTATTTTACGTTAGCTTCAATGTAGGCAATAGCTTCTCCTACAGTGTTAATTTTTTCAGCCTGTTCATCAGGGATAGCAATATTAAATTCCTTTTCGAAATCCATGATTAACTCTACAGTATCCAAAGAGTCTGCCCCCAAATCATTGGTGAAGCTTGCCTGGGGTGTTACTTCTTTTTCATCAACACCTAATTTGTCAACAATAATTGATTTTACTCGTGCTTCAATGGAGGCATCATTTTTATTTGTCATGGGTAATTAAATTTTAAATTGGGTGCAAAAATAATAAATATTGACACATACAACCCTCATTTTAACAAAGGGGGATATTGTGCCTGTTCTTTCCGCCAATAAATGCTAATTTTGCACAAAGATATACTATTTGCGAGACCATTAACATAATCTAAAGATACATGGACGAAAAAAACACACCTGAACAGGTAAATATCAATATAGAACTACCCGAAGATGTTGCTGAGGGAATTTATTCTAACCTTGCCATTATCACCCATTCTAATTCTGAATTTATCCTTGATTTTATACGAATTATGCCCGGAGTGCCTAAAGCCAAGGTTAAATCACGTATAATGCTTACCCCCCAACATGCCAAACGTCTTATGAAGGCATTAAAAGACAACCTGGCTAAGTTTGAATCGGTGCATGGAGAGGTGAAGGATACGGAGACTAATGTTATTCCTATGAACTTTGGGGGACCAACAGCAAAAGCCTGATATAAGTTAAAAGTTTATAAAGTATATAAAGTACGAATTTCACTTTACAAACTGAAATTTCATGAAGCTGTTTTTATCGTACCTGAGATTAATCCGCCCGTTTAATCTCCTTATGATAATCTTTACCTTATATATGGTAAGGCTCTTTTTTCTTTTATCGGGGTCGGGCCAACATAATTTCCATATACAGGTGAGTGGCTTCACTTATGCTTTATTTTCACTTGCATTTGTTTTTATGGCAGCAGGTGGATATATCATTAACGATTATTATGATGTAGAAATTGATAAGGTTAATAAACCCAACCGGGTAGTAATAGGGAAAACCATTTCAGCTGGTTCAGCCATCGGTACTTACTGGCTGATAAATATTTGCGGGATATTAGCAGGCTTCTTTTCCTGTTATTGTGCTGGAGTTCCGATTTTAGGTCTTTTGTTTTTATTTTACCTCGTTGGGTTATGGTTCTATTCCTACAAATTAAAATCTACTTTCTTGTTTGGCAATATTTTGGTGTCAATATTCTTAGCGCTTGTACCTCTCGGCGGAGCTTATATAGAATTATATGCAAACACCCACAGCATAGCTGTCATATACGATAAAAATGCCATTGCTTTTATATGGCAACTGATGGGAGGCATTTCCTTGTTTGCTTTTCTATCTGCTCTAATCAGAGAAATAGTAAAAGATGTTGAGGATATGGGAGGGGATACACTTGCAGGATGTCGTACTATGGCTATTGTAATTGGCATTAAAAGAACAAAATGGGTGGTATTTTTTCTGCTTGTTTCATTAAATGTACTCCTGGGGTATCTTCAATATCAATGCACGAACCTGGGTATTTATCTCTTGATTTATTTCCTGCTGTTTATTCAAGCCCCCTTACTATTTATATTTTGGATATTGAGAAAAGCTTCTGACAACAGGGGGTTTCATAAGATAAGCACCTGGTTAAAAATACTAATGGTTACAGGCATTATATATGTCTTTGGGTTAGCTTTTGAGGCTTACGGTATCTATCTATTCTTTAATACATTATTCAAATAATATGAACATCATCCTCGCTTCACAATCATTGCGCCGCAGGCAACTTTTAGAAGAAATAGGGTTTACTTTCGAACTTCGCATTAAAGATGTGGAAGAATCTTATCCCGAACATTTGCAATGTGAAGAGATTGTAGAGTTTCTGGCAGAAAAGAAATCCCTGGCTTTTCCCAATGATGAGATAGATGAAGACGCTATCCTGCTAACAGCAGATACAATAGTTTGGCTGGATGGAAATTCCCTTTTAAAACCAAAAAATGAAGAAGATGCCATTGCAATGCTTGGCAAACTTTCCGGCAGAAAACATAGAGTGGCAACGGGGGTTTGTCTTCGCTCAAAAGATAAAAAGAAGACATTTCATGTGCTTACAGATGTGTTTTTCAAAACCCTTTCTTTAGAAGAACGTACTTTTTACGTAAAAAAATATCGTCCTTATGATAAGTCCGGCTCTTATGGCATACAAGAATGGATAGGCTATATAGGAATAGAACGTATTGAAGGCTCTTATACCAATGTGATGGGCTTGCCAACTAAAGAAGTTTACGAGGAACTGATGAGGTTTTGAGAGAGCAGTAAGATATGAAGTATTGCTTTGTCATGTAGATATACTCAATGGGTATCGCAAGGAGATTTGGAAGGAGGTGCAGAAGCCTCATTTCTATAAAGCAAAGTACAAGTTATCCGGGAGAAAATTTTAAATGCAAAATAAATTTCCTTGTTTTATTTAATGAACATATTT
The DNA here is from genome assembly GCA_963767125.1 of uncultured Bacteroidota bacterium. Lineage (GTDB taxonomy): Bacteria > Bacteroidota > Bacteroidia > JABEUT01 > JABEUT01 > JABEUT01. The sequence goes on from CAVYDB010000005.1 coordinate 29,195, forward strand.
TTACTATATTTGTATTCGAAAAATAATTCATGATTTGAAATCATAACTAAAAATGAAATACAATGAAAAAGGTACTTGTATATTTTTCACTTTTCACTTTTCACTTTTCGTTTATTTATGCCCAATCCTACACAATTAGCACATTTGCAGGGAATGGATATAATTTTGTAGCCGGTGGAGGGTATAGTGGAGACGGAGGAGTTGCTACTGCAGCAGAGTTATTTTGGCCCAGGCAAACAACGATTGATGTTTCGGGTAATATCTATATCAGTGAAATCGAAAATAGCCGTATTCGTAAAGTAACTACCAATGGTATTATTTTAACTGTTGCCGGGGGAGGTGATTCAGGATTAGGCGACAGGGGACAAGCTACTGCTGCACAATTATATCAACCTAATGGGGTTGTGGTAGATGATTCAGGCAAAATCTATATTGCTGATTTAGGTAATGACCGGATTCGTATGGTAAATACGAACGGCATTATCACCACCATAGCTGGAAATGGTATCACCGGTTATTCAGGGAATGGAGGTCCGGCTACTGCAGCAGAGTTACAATTCCCTAATTCTGTTACCTTGGATACCTCCGGGAATCTATATTTCGGGCAATATCCCTGCTACATCCGCATGATAAATACAAGTGGTATTATTTCAACCTTTGTAGGAAATGGAAGTGCTGGTTACACTGGTGATGGAGGTGCTGCTACATCGGCAGAGCTAAACCAGCCCGTTGGAGTTGTAATGCAAAGGAATGGGATCTTATATTTTTGTGACCTGGAGAATAATTGTGTTCGTATGGTAAATACCAACGGCATTATTTCAACGATAGCTGGAACCGGGGAGTCCGGTTATTCGGGGGATGGTGGAATAGCAACTGCAGCAGAGTTCTACAATCCCTGGGGTGTAGCAGTGGATGAATCTGGAAAGGTTTATATCGCAGACTGGGGAAACAACCGGGTACGCAGGATAGATACAAATGGTATTATTAACACCATAGCCGGAAATGGATTCGACACCAACTTAGGTAGAATATTCCACCCTGATATTATTGGATGGTATAGTGGAGACGGAGGACCTGCTACCGATGCAGAGTTAAATCTACCCTCTGGTGTAACTCTTGACGTCTCAGGTAACATTTATATTTCTGATACCCAAAATAATCGTATTCGTAAACTAACTCCAACTACTGTTACAAGGACAAATAAATTGACCATGGATAATGAACAATTTATTGTTTATCCGAATCCTAACAACGGTAATTTTACGTTATCGTTTTCAAATATTAACGAGAACTGTAATATCGAAATTTATAATGTAATGGGTGAAAATACGCTAACAGAGACCCTTCGCTCTGCTCGGGGTGACAACCTTATTAATCTTGGCAATAAACCTAATGGGGTTTATTTTTATAGGGTTTTAGAAGAAGATGGGAGTCTGGTTGGGGAAGGGAAAATAATAATTGAAAAATAGAAAATGATACACCTCTCTCCACATGGAGAGCCTGCCTGTTTGGCAGACAGGGAGAGTAAGGGTAATCCTTTAGTGCCTCGTTCCGCTCACCAAACTAATAAACTCCTGCCTTGTTTTTTCGTTTTCTAAACTTCTCCAGTAAAGGATGAGATTATAGTGATTTATACCTTACTACCCGCCTGACCTGTTTGTGGCAGTTAGCCTGTTCACATTATATTTCGAATAATTTTCGAATATATTTTGATAAAATAAACGCCCCCTTGAAACCCAATAGGGACAACGGCTGCAAGGGTAAATACTGATAACCAGCAGTATAACCATAGGAGCAATAGCCCTGCCCGTCTGGTCAGGCGGGCGTTTTTAGCCGTTTCTTCAAGCATGATTTTAAATGTTATGATACTGGCAACTTTTCCCGTAGTGAGTTTATGTGTCCCCCGATTTTAAATTTCCCTTTGTACCGTTCCCTAAATTCCTATAAAAGCATTAACTTTGTAATGCAGATATGGAAACAGAAGTAGTTATACCTGAAGCCGAATTAGAGAAGAAAGAAATTCTGAACCGTTACCGTGGGTTGCTGCGCTCGTGCAGGTATAAATTAGATGATGCCGATAAGAAACTAATCAGGAAGGCTTTTAACATTGCACTCGAAGCCCACAAAAATGCCCGGCGTAAATCGGGGGAACCTTATATATATCATCCCTTAGCGGTAGCCCGCATAGTAGCTGAAGAAATTGGGCTTGGCGCCGTTGCCATTGCCTGCGCTTTGTTACATGATACGGTGGAAGATACCGACATCACACTCAAGGATATTGAAGGTATGTTTGGCAAAAAGGTAGCCTCTATTATTGACGGACTTACCAAAATTGCCGGAGTGTTTGATGCTTCTTCCTCTTTGCAGGCAGAGAATTTCCGTAAGATGCTGCTTACCCTTGCAGAAGATGTGCGGGTGATAATTATTAAGCTGGCAGACCGCCTGCATAATATGCGTACCCTTGATTCTATGGAGAGGACCAAGCAGCTTAAAATAGCGTCCGAAACACTTTATCTTTATGCTCCTTTGGCGCACCGGTTGGGGCTCAATGCCATTAAGTCGGAGATGGAAGATTTATCGTTGAAATATACCGAACCTGCATTATTCGCTGAAATAGCCCAAAAATTAAAAGATACCCAGGCAGAACGCACCCGTTATATCCACCGCTTCATCACTCCAATCAGGGAAGCCTTGCACGACCAAAAATTCAAGTTTAGAATTTTCGGAAGACCTAAATCGGTTTATTCAATATGGAATAAAATAAAGAACAAGGGCGTGCCTTTTGAAGAGGTGTACGATATTTTCGCCATCCGTGTCATTATTGATTCTCCCCAGGAGCAGGAAAAAGCTGATTGCTGGAGGGTATATTCATTGGTAACTGATTTCTATTACCCTAATCCTGACAGGTTACGCGACTGGATTTCCACCCCTAAAGCCAATGGATATGAGGCACTGCACACTACTGTAATGGGTCCTAACGGGCAGTGGGTGGAGGTGCAGATACGAAGCGAGCGTATGAATGAAGTAGCTGAAAAGGGCTATGCCGCACACTGGATATATAAAGAAGGACACTCAGAGGAAGGTCCGCTGGAAGAATGGCTGAAAAAGATAAGGGCCTCTCTGGAAAATCCCGACTCCAATGCCCTTGACTTTATTAATGATTTTAAACTCAATCTTTTTGCTGACGAAATATTTGTGTTTACTCCCAAAGGTGAAATGAAATCTTTACCGGTTAATTCTACTGCCCTTGATTTTGCATTTGATATACACTCGCAGATAGGGGCAAAATGTATAGGAGCAAAGGTGAATCACAAATTGGTTCCCCTGAGCCATAAGCTAAACAGCGGCGACCAGGTGGAAATACTTACTTCAAGCAAACAAGCTCCCAAAGCCGATTGGATAAATTATGTGGTTACCGCTAAAGCCAAATCGGCTATAAAATGGCTATTGAAAGAGGAGAGAAACAAGTTGTCTCTTGATGGGAAAGAGATTCTTAAGCGAAAAATGAGTCACTTGAAAATTGATTTTAATGACGAGAATATCAGTAAGATCACTGCCTTTTTAAAATTACAGGACAGCCAGGAACTTTTTTACCGTGCAGCCCTTGAAAGGGTTACTAATAAAGAATTGAAAGAATACCTTGATACCAAAGACCAAAAGACAAATGGACAAGTTCAGAACCAGGCACCTTCTCTTGAAGAGTTAGTTTCTAAAGCAAGAGGTAAGCAGGATACCCTTATGATTGGCGACAGCATGGACAACCTGGAATATAAACTTTCCCCTTGCTGCAATCCTATCCCGGGAGATGACGTTTTCGGGTTTATTACGGTGAACGAAGGCATAAAAATTCACCGGGTAAATTGCCCTAATGCTATTGCCCTTATGAGCAACCATGCTTACCGTATTGTAAAAGCTAAATGGACGAGCCAGAAACTTATTTCTTTTCTTGCAGGCATAAAAATTACCGGTATTGATAAAATAGGACTGGTGAATAAGCTTACACAAATCATATCGAAAGAATTGAATGTGAATATGCGCTCCATCAGCTTTGATACTAACGATGGAACCTTTGAAGGCAACATCATTGTGTTTGTGCAGGACACAGCCCACTTAACCGACCTGATAAAAAAACTTCAGAAAGTGGACGGGGTAATTAAGGTAACAAGAATAGATACGAATTAAACAATTACTTTCTTATAAAAGAGTAGGTTCAAGGACAAAATCCATTAAATCCCCGCGTGAATGATTTCGTCGGGCAGGGTGTTATCTGGATTCTATTTGTATTTTTACCCCGCAAGTATAAGTTTTGATATATTATAATTCAGAGTAAATAACCTTTGATATTTTATTGGTGTGGGCGAGTGGAGTAATTTTTTTGCAGGAACGGCAGGAGCTGCGGCAACTTTAACCGGACTTATATTTGTAGGAGTTTCTATCAATCTCACCAAGATTTTATCTATTCCAAAGCTACCCGGCAGGGCGCTTATTTCCTTGATTTTACTATTGCAGATATTGATAGTATCCTTATTGTTTCTTGTTCCCGGTCAATCAAAAGGCGGGCTTGGTATTGAAGTGTTATGCCTGTGTACCATTTCATATTTCATTATATTAAGAATTGACCTTAGTATTTTTCTCGGAAAACTTAGAAAGTTCAGGCGGCAATATGCCTTGAATATGTTGTTGACCCAAATTGCATTAATTCCATATTTTATCAGTGGAATAAAAATTCTTAGTCTGGAAGATAGTGGTTATTACTGGCTTATTCCGGCTATTATTTTTTCATTCCTCAAAGCAGTATTAGATGCCTGGGTTTTACTGGTGGAGATTAACAGGTGAGGGGAGTATGAAATTACCGATGTTACCTTCAAAATGGTTCTGAGAAATAAAAACATAAAGAGTACTTCGGAAATAAAGAACCGGAAGATTATTGACGATAGCACCATCTATTATCAGATATCCTACTTATCCTTGATTTCCCTTCTTCTGTTATTAAATATCCTTTTTCAGAAGGATATAACAAATACACTAATAAGGAGAGCCTGGGGGATGAATAATTTTTCCTATTTCCCCTGGTGGGGCCAGTTGCTTGTGTTTACCTTTCTCTTTGTGTTTGCTATACCTGCAGTGAATAATTCTTTCAAATTATTTATCGGAAAACTTTTTTCAAATCTGAACAAGGAAACTACCGGAAAGTCTAAGAAGATTATTTGGTTTACTTGTATAAGTTTGTGTATATCTCTGCTGTTTTACTTGTTCAGAGTAAAGTTTGATTTGCTTGGGGATACCAATCTGAGGGTATCTCAATCAGTGGAAGGTAGCTATATAAGCGATGAGTATTTAACCATGTACATAATGCATTACGTATGCAATATTTCGCACACTTTATTTCATTTTACTCCGCACCAGACTTTTGTTGTAGCCAGCGTTTCCGCGGGTTTTATCTTTTCTTTACTCGGACTTTTAATAGCAAGCCTTTTATTTGAAGATACCTTTTCTGTAGCGGTCTTCTATTTGTTTTATATTTCAATTGGTACTATATTGGTCTTTTGCGGGTATGTTGAAATTTATGCCATTCCTGCCGTATCTGCATCCCTATATATTTATTCTGCTTTGCTTTTTTTGAAGAAAAAAGTAAACATTCTTTTCCCGTTCTTTTGTCTTGTTTTAGCGGTGCTACTTCATAAAGAGCAAGTAAGCCTGTTGCCTTCTTTAGTTTTTTTGGCAACAAAGAAACTGAAGGTTATTAATAAGATAAATGGTAAGATTATTCTGGGTTTGTTTGCCGTTTCAATCCCGCTTATTTATAATATTAATTCTTTTTATCACTTGCAAGAACTTATGCCTCTTGCAAAAGATAAACAATTCCCGCAACTTAATACTCTATTCTCGCCTTCCTACTGGTGGGAACTGTTCAATTCCCAATACATAAGCAGCGGGATACTTTTATTCTTATTTGTATGGATACTTTTTAAAATATTGAAAGAGCAAATTAAACTGGATGAGTATTCAAAATTCTTTCTGATTGCTACGCTTTTTATCTACTCCATCATCATTACTATGAATAAAATGCGCGGTAGTGGCGATTGGGATGTTTGTTCTTTCCCGGCAATTTATTTGACTATGTTCATTGCTTATATTGCTCTAACCCAATGGAAAAGGATATATTCTCCGCGAAAAGGTTTTTATATTCTAAGTACAGCAGTTCTTTTAAATATTGTTAGCTGCTGGGCATGGATAGGAATAAATTCAGGTAAAAAATCACTAAATAAAATTGAAGATATGCTGCTAACTGACCCCGGTTGGTATTACCAGGTTAGGTTACCGGCCGAAATGGAGCTGTGTCATATTTTTGAGATCTGCGGTTCGGATGAAAAGGCATTAAAATATTATAAAATAAGCTACGAGAAATATGGCGGGACGCGCCTTAATGCAGTAACCAATTATATCGCTTTTTTTATGAATAAAAAAGACACCGATAGGGCAGTTCCCGTGATGGAAAGCATGCTAACAACTTACCCCTTTTTCTTTCACAATTATACGCACCTATTTCAAATTTATAATAAAAGAAAACTGTACAATAAAACATATAAACTGGCAAAAGTATTTATTGCAACCTATAATTCTAAACCAGATACTGTACTTGATGATGTTATATCTAAAAAGATGTTGGGCATTTGTATTAATTACTTATATGGATATTCTATTATAAAGAAAGATACAGCCACAACCAGGGATATGCTAATAAAGATGAAGCAATTGAATATAAAGGTTCCTGAAAGTTAGATGTGCTTTCTTTTCTGTCAATTGTTACAATGAGATAGTATATTACCGTATTATTTACATTTGTACTCGCAACTTAAAACATTCTCATGAAAAAATATCTCTTTACTCTTACTTTTCCTTTATTATTTGCAGGCTCCATATTTGCCCAAAATAAAGACTCCGTTATGTTCCGCACCATTGCCAATGAAATACTATTACATGGCAAATGTTATTCTTATTTAGACTATTTAAGCAATAAAATAGGTGGGAGGCTTACAGGCTCTCCTCAAGCTGCTGCTGCCGTGGAATATACTTACCAGCTTATGGAAAGCATAGGCGCCGATACGGTTTTTAAAGACGAATGTATGGTGCCGCATTGGGTGAGAGGAGCTAAGGAAACCGCGACAATTTTAACCACTCAATCCGGTAACTACCCGGTAAATATTTGTGCATTGGGCAGGTCTGTTGCTACTCCCTATGGTGGTGTAACTGCCAATGTGGTGGAAGTAGATAGCTTAGGAGGCTTGAAAATATTGGGCAAAGCAGGAATAGAAGGAAAGATAGTTTTTTTTAACGGGGCTTTTGATGAAACTCAAATTACCACATTTTCCGCTTATGGAAAAGCGGTAGGTCAGCGGTGGGCTGGTCCGAGCGAGGCAGCTAAATATGGGGCTATCGGGACTGTAGTGCGTTCCATGACTAACACATTAGATGATTACCCGCACACGGGAGCTATGCAGTATAATGACACTTTTCCTAAAGTCCCGTGCTGTGCCATCTCTACTATTGGTGCAGAGTTACTAAGTAAACAATTGAAAGTTGACCCTAAAACTAAATTCCATTTTGAAATGAGTTGCCAGACTTTGCCCGATGAAAAATCATACGATGTTATAGGAGAGATAAGAGGCACAGAGCATCCGGATGAATACATCACTATCGGCGGTCACCTTGATTCATGGGACCAGGGACAAGGCTCGCAAGACGATGGGGCAGGTATTGTACAAACGCTGGAAGTATTGAGAACATTTAAGGCATTAGGAATAAAACCCAAAAGAACCATACGTTTTGTGATGTTTATGAATGAAGAAAATGGTACAAGGGGAGCATTGAAATATGCGGAATTAGCAAAACAGCACCATGAAAACCAAATAGCAGCCATAGAATCAGATGCCGGGGGATATTCACCAAGAGGGTTTGGAGTAGGTGGAACCAAAGTACAAAGGGAAAAAATAACAGGTTGGAAAAATCTTTTTTTACCTTATGGTATTTATGATTTCTCTGGCGGAGAAGGTGGTACCGATATCGAGCCTCTGCAGAAAATGGGTACGGTTATGTTAGGTCTTTCGCCCGATTCGCAACGTTACTTTGATGTTCACCACACGGCTGCCGATACCTTTGATAAAGTGAATAAGCGGGAACTGGAACTTGGAGCTGCGGGCATGGCAATGATGACCTATATGCTTGCTGAGTACGGGGTAAATTAATTATAGTATTCCTGCGCCTTGTCTTATCAATAAGGGCTCTTCAGCGGTGCAATCTATAACTGTTGATTCTTCATTATGACCATAACCTCCGTCAATCACCATGTCCACCTTCTCATCATAATGATTGAAAATATCATAAGGGTCGGTAGGGAATTTTACGATTTCATCTTCATCGTGTAGCGAAGTGGAAACAATAGGGCAGCCAATGCTTTCCACTAATTTCAATATTATATTATTGTCAGGAATACGAACACCCACTGTTTTTCTCCGGGTATTCATCAGGCGGCTAATGGTGGAATTAGCATTCAAAATAAAAGTAAAAGGACCGGGCAGGCAACGCTTCATTAGCTTGTAAATTGCAGTGTTTACAGGACGGGTGTAGTTTGCTATCTCCCTGAAATCATGAAATATAAGCGAAAACACTGCCTTATCAACCCGGATATCTTTAATACGTGCCATTCTTTCTATTGCCTGCGGCTGTTCCAGGCTGCACCCCATAGCGTAAATGGTATCGGTGGGATAAATTAGCACTCCTCCCGATGTTAAAACTTCAGTTGCCAAAGCCAACGTATCTTCGTCAATTTCGGAAGGTATTATGGAAATAAATTCAGCCATCAGATTTTTTAAAATACAAATTCAACTTATGGGTATGTAAATGTAAGACTAATTTAATTTTGTATCTTTCCCGCTTCAAAAATATAAAAATTACAATATGAAAAAAATAATGCGCTTTATCAGCTTTATCATTTGGGGGAATATTCTCATCGTGGCTGCTGTTTTCCTTGTTTATACCATGGTGGGTTTTCTTTATTTCTACTCCCATTTGAAACAGGACCCTATGGGGTACTTTAGTTGGTGGTGGGCGCATATTGTATCCTTCCGGATAATGGATTACAAATATTACATTGCTGCATTTGAAATATTATTGGTTATTTCGGGTATTGTATATGTCAGTAAACAAAGTAAGGACGAGAAAAAATGAGGATTTTAGTGCGGAAGGTATATGGCAAGGCAAAATTCATATAGCCTTGCCTCTCATGTAGAATTAGTAAAAAGCGGTAATGATTTTTTTCAGAAAGCGCAGCACATAATTCACAGCAGCAAGCGTACTGTCCATCTTCAAACCTATATTTTTGCTGACGACTCAACCGGGCTGGAAACCATAAAACACCTTGAAGCAGCAGTTAGGCGGGGAGTTGATGTATATCTTATGGTAGATGCTTTTGGTTCGCATGAATTAAAATCAGAAACCATTCAAGCCATAAAAGAAAGTGGAATTTATTTTAAAACCTATTCCCCAATTCTTTCCGGCTATCATATTCGTTTTGGGAGGAGGCTACACCATAAAATATTAGTGGCTGATGAAAAGGAAGCCCTTATTGGGGGCATTAATTTTGACAATAACTACCATTTATCAGGGAAAGACTCTCCCTGGCTTGATTATGCAGTATATGTTACAGGAAATATTTGCCAGGAAATTTCTATTGTATGCTCGCACTTATGGTCAGGAAAAAATTATTTCAGGCGAAGGACGAAAGTAAATACACTGCATAATGAAATTCAAAAGAGCGAACATGGTATAGATGTAAAATTGAAACAGAACGACTGGCTTTATGGGAAGAAAGCAATATCCAGAAGTCTTCTTAACTCTGTTCGCCACGCAAAATCATCGGTAACTATTGTGGCAAGCTATTTTCTTCCGGGTGTAAGAATGCGGAGGACATTGCGAAATGCTTCGAAGCGGAATGTGAAAGTAAAAATTATTCTTCCCGGTCTGAGCGATGTCAAACTCATTCAATATGCCATAGAATACTGGTATGCCTGGATGCTGCGTAATAATATTGAATTATACGAATGGAATAAAACAATTTTGCATGGCAAAGTAATGGCTGTGGATAATGATTGGGTAAGTGTAGGTTCTTATAATATTAATCACTTGAGCCGCTTTAGCAGCATAGAAACAAACCTCGAAGTGAAAGATGAAAATTTTTCCAGAAAAGTAAAACAGGAATTGGAGGATGTAATAAATAATTGCAAAAAAATCACTCTCTCTGAGAATGAAAAAAGAACCAATCCTTTTGAAAAATTTCTGTATTGGTTCTCTTTTCATTTAGTCCGTATTTTATTTTCTCTTCAATTTGCCTTGCTTTCAAAAGAATAAAACGATAAACGGGATTTCCTTCTCTTAACTATCTTTGGAAAAAAATACGGTATGATACAATCAATGACAGGATATGGAAGCGCTTCGACCCGTTCGGGTGGAAAAAAAATTGAAGTGGAGATTCGTTCTCTGAACAGCAAGCAGCAGGATATTAACCTGCGGATGCCCTTTTTTTATAGTAAAGCAGAACCGGGAATACGCTCTGCCATAGCAGAATTGCTTGACAGGGGTAAGATAGATATTTCTATTAATGTTTCAGCAGAAAAAGGGGGAGGAACAGCCAGGTTAAATAAGGAACTCGCTATGCAATACTATAACGAAATGAAATCGTTTGCAAAACAAATAAACGAGAAGAACACTTCATACATGCCCCTTCTTTTTAAAATTCCTGATATATTTAAAGGCGGAGAAACAATAAAAGACAGTGAGGTGGAAGCGGTTGTAGGATTAGTATGTAAAGCGGCATTGGCGGTCGCAAAATTCAGGCAGGCTGAAGGTAAAGAGCTGGCAAAAGATATTGTGCAAAATCTTTCGGGCATTGAAAAGAAGGTAGTAGAAATTGAGAAACTGGATAAAACAAGAATACCGAAGCTGAAAGAAAAATTGAAAACAAAAATTTCTGAAGGTATAAGCGGGCAAATAGACATAAACCGCTTTGAACAAGAAATAATATACTACATAGAAAAGTTTGATATTAACGAAGAGAAAGCCCGTTTAAAAACTCATTGTGCGTATTTCAGGGAAAACTTGCAGGGAGATAATGGCGGAAGAAAATTGGGTTTTATTTCCCAGGAAATAGGACGTGAAATAAATACCATAGGCTCTAAGGCAAATGATTCTGACATACAAAAATTAGTAGTGGAGATGAAGGATGAATTGGAAAAAATAAAAGAACAACTATTGAATGTGTTATAGTAATTTGATAGGTCGGTGATGAAAGGAAAATTAGTTATTGTTGCCGGACCTTCCGGCTCGGGGAAAACAACTATCGTAAGACATTTGCTCGGAGTTTTCCCACGACTTGCATTCTCTATTTCTGCTTGCAGCAGGCAAAGGAGAGAGGGCGAAAGAGACGGAGAAGATTATTATTTTTTGTCTATTGAGCAGTTCAAAGAAAAAATTGAAAAGGGAGAGTTTATAGAATGGGAAGAGGTTTATCCCGGTAGCTTTTACGGCACATTCCGCACCGAAGTAGAGCGTTTGTGGGAAGTCGGCAGAGATGTGATTTTTGATATAGATGTGAAAGGGGCTCTGAACCTGAAAAAACAATATCCTGAACGATCTGTTACTATTTTTATTAATCCTCCCTCACTTGAAACCTTGAAGCAAAGACTGCAAAAGCGAAAAACCGAAACACCTGAGTTTTTTCAGCAACGCATTAAAAAAGCAGCTGAGGAATTATCCTACTCTAATCAGTTTGATAAAACAGTTCAAAATAGTGACCTGCAAAAGGCTCTTACAGAAGCCGAGCAAATAGTCAGAAATTTCTTATAGTTTGCTATTAGCTTGTTTCACCCAATAAGGGAACAAAAGAAAAATTTCCATAATCTTTTGTATCGTATTCACCATCGCCAAGCTTTCGTATTTTCTTCATCACCTGGGTAGTTTCATTGCCCACAGGTATTACCAATATACCCCGTGGTTTAAGCTGCTGTAATAGAGGTTCCGGTATATATGGAGCTGCTGCGGTTACAATTATGCGGTCGAAAGCAGCAAATTCGGGCAACCCTAAATACCCATCCCCATAAAAACACATTACATTACACTGTAATTTTCCCAGCATTATTTTTGCCTTTTCATGCAGTTTTTTATTCCTTTCAATGGAATATAGTTCAGCGCCAAGGGTGCTTAATATAGCCGCCTGGTAGCCTGAGCCTGTTCCTATTTCAAGAATTTTATCTCCTTTCCTTACTTCCAATAACTCAGTTTGTCGGGCGACAGTATATGGCTGTGATATGGTTTGTCCTTCCCCTATTTGAAAAGCTACATCATCATACGCAAATTGCAAAAAGGCGCTGTTAAAAAAGAAATGTCTGGGAATTTTTTCCATAGCCTGCAATATTTTAAAATCTTTTATCCCTGCCTTCTTCAGGTGCTGGATAAGCTTTTTGCGTAATGCCTGGTGTTTAAAAGAATCTTCCATCAGCGACAAAATTAACTATTAGTCAGCAGGCGTCAGTTATCGGCAATCAGTAATTACTTGCCATTCCCCACGGAGCACTGATAACCGACCACCAACTACTGGTTTACCATATTCTTGTTAATTTTGCCAAAATTTGAAAATTTATCCATGTTAAAAATAGGAGTGATTGGAGCAGGTCATTTAGGTAAAATACACTTGAACCAAATCAGGGAAATACCTCAATACCAGCTTTGCGGTTTTTTTGATTCCGACCCTGCTGTGGCAAAGAAGGTAAGTGAAGAAATGAAGGTTCCTCTGTTTTCTTCCGCTGAAGAACTGATAAACAATGTGGATGTTGTGGATGTAGTTGTGCCTACTATTTCTCATTTTGAATACGCAAGTATAGCGCTTAGGCAGTTTAAGCACGTGTTTATTGAAAAGCCATTGGCAAGTACCGTTGAAGAAGCTAAAGCATTGGTATCATTGGCGCGGGAAGCCAATGTGAAAACGCAGGTAGGTCATGTGGAACGGTTTAATCCTGCTTTTCTTGCGGTGAAAGACCGGTGCGAAAATCCTATGTTTATTGAAGCGCACAGATTAGCCCAGTTTAACCCAAGAGGAACCGATGTATCAGTAATACTTGACCTGATGATTCATGATATAGATATTATCCTGAGCCTTGTTAAGTCAGATGTTAAACGGATAAGTGCCAGCGGGGTAGCTGTAGTAAGCCATACCCCCGACATCGCCAATGCACGTATAGAATTTGATAACGGATGTGTTGCCAATCTCACTTCCAGCCGCATAAGCCTTAAAAATATGCGGAAAATAAGGATGTTCCAGAAAGATGCATATATCTCAATTGATTTACTGTCGCATAAAACCGAAGTGGTGAAAATAAAGGAAATGGAACCCGGTGACGATGAAGGTATGTTTTCCATGGTGATAGACCAGGGAGAAGGCAAACCTAAAAAACAGATTTATCTTGAAAACCCCGTGGTTAGCCCCAATAATGCCATACGAATGGAACTGTCTGAGTTTGCCCAATCTATCATTAATAATAAGCCTACTATAGTAACTATTGAAGACGGAGCTAAGGCGCTTAAAACAGCCGCCAGGATCATTGAAAGAATAAATTTCATTCAGCCTGAATAGCCATTCGTTTTAACTGCCATACAATAATGTAATTTTGATTCCGTTTTTATTCTATGCTAAAATCAGCCGTCCGGTACTGTTCTATAGCTCCCATGCTTATGGTCCTTGTTATATCTTCATGCAATACGTTTGACCCTCCTATTGTAGTTCCGGCTTATGGGCATATTGATAGTATTCACTTCGCCGTTACGTCTGATACTCAGGGGAGCTCCTCACATAAAATTCCTTATACCTGGGTATATCTGGATGACAATCCTGTTGGAGCCTTTCAAATGCCATGTACCTTCCCAATGGTTACAAGTAATGGGGTTCATAACATTAAAATTTATTCGGGCATAATTCCGGCTAATGGGGGATATCCCGCAGCTATAAGCCCCTTTTACCAGTTTTATTCCACAAATGTAACCTTGAAACAAGGTGTAACAACCAATTTCCAGCCTTCCGCCACTTATTATAATTGGGTAGATTTCCCATATCTTGAAAACTTTGAAGAAAATAGCGCATTACCGACGGGTTTTGTTAAATCTACCGGTATCCAGCATTCCGATACCAATATGTATATCACCCATGTCGCTTCGCAGGTATTCGAAGGGAGGGGATCAGGGATGGTAATTGTGGATGCAAGCCGTCCTAATTATGTGGGAATGACTAGTCCGCCGGTCATCCTTCCGGTTAATAGTTCAAATTCTGTTTATATGGAATTAAACTATAAAGCCACCACTCTTTTTTCAATTGGTTTGTATGAGGGTGATACAAACTATATTTCACCACTTGTTGTTTATCAGAGTCCTGCCTGGAATAAAATGTATGTGGTGCTTCAAAACACGCTTGCCACTTTTCCGCTCCAGCCAGACCGGATCTATTTTGCCTTATCACTTGATGTAGCCGATGGCCATACCAGTGATACCTTATTAATAGACAATGTTAAGATATTGAAATAACCCCGTGAACCGCCGCCGGGAAATAATAAAATATGTTGTTGCAGATTATTTCTGCTCCGCATTAACCTGGGCTGCCTTCTGGATTTTCAGAAAGCTTTTTATTGAATCGGAAAAATTTGGGATACCTATTCCTTTAACATTTAACACTAATTTTTTTATTGCCACTTTACTGGTACTTCCTTCCTTCTGGATTTTTCTTTATCTCCTATCCGGCTTGTATGCCAATGTGTACCGCAAATCAAGAATTGCAGAGATAAGGCAGCTATTTATAACAGGCGCTATTGGGGTAGTGATATTATTTTTTGCGCTCTTGCTGAAGAACGTAATCATTAACTATAAAACATATTATCTCTCCATCTCTGTACTCTTTGGTATGCAATTCGGCTTATCAGCTTTTGTACATTTACTAATAACCACTGTTACCAACCGGAAAATTCATAACCGGCAAATAGGCTTCAATACCATATTGGTCGGAAGTAATAACCGGGCTGTACAATTATTTGAAGATATGCAAACCCAGCATTCTTCATCGGGAAATAAATTTGTTGGTTTCGTTCATGTAGAATCAGGCAATGGGCTTTCATCAGAGCTTAGCAAGAAGTTAAAACACCTCGGAGAATTTGAAAATATACATGATATTATTCTTCGTGAAAAAGCGGAAGAAGTGATAATAGCCATTGAATCTTCCGAACATAAATACATAGAGACCATTATAAACAAGTTAAGTGATACGGAAACGGTGATAAAAATCATTCCCGATATGTATGATATTCTTACTGGTTCTGTAAAGTTTTCCTCTATCATAGATGCCCCGTTAATTGTTGTTTCAAAAGATGTCTTAGAACCCAAACAGGCAATTCTAAAACGTATTTTTGATATTGTGTCTTCCCTTATTTTTTTAATCGTTTTTTCCCCGGTATATTTAATTATCGCCATCGTTATTAAAAGTAACGTCCAAAGGACCTATATTTTATTCTCAGGAAAGAATCGGTTTGCATGGTAAGCCTTTCACCATTTATAAATTCCGCTCTATGTACATGGGTTCTGAAAAAAATGGTCCGGCTCTTTCGAGTAAGGATGATAGCCGTATTACTAAATTCGGAAAATTCCTGAGAAAAGTACGTCTCGATGAATTCCCCCAGTTTATTAATGTTCTTTCAGGTACTATGTCGGTTGTAGGTCCCCGCCCGGAACGGCGTTTTTTTATTGATCAGATTATTCAGAAAGCCCCTCAATATGCACATCTCCACAAAATTCGACCCGGTATCACTTCCTGGGGACAGGTGAAGTATGGCTATGCCGAAAATGTAGAACAAATGGTTAGAAGAATGAAATACGACATTCTTTATCTTGAAAATATTTCTTTTTTGCTCGACATCCGAATTATTATTTATACGGTGCTTATCGTATTTCAGGGTAGAGGGAAGTAAATGAAGAATGAAGAGTAAGAATGAAAAACATGCGTGCTATTAGTATATAATCTGATTCTTCATTTTTCATTCTACACTCTTCATTCCCCTATTTAGGCTATTTTTGCGTTGAAAAACAATAATTAATGAATCCGATAAAATTTGGTACTGATGGCTGGAGAGCCATAATTGCAGATGATTATACCATAGATAACGTAGCAAAAGTATCGCAGGCAACTGCTGAATGGTTGCTCAAAAATTATACAGAACCGGTTGCTATAGTTGGCTACGATTGTCGCTTTGGAGGCAAAATGTTTGCCGAAACAGTGGCAAAGATATTTGCCAATAGCGGCATTAAAACCTTGCTTTCATCGGGAATTGCTTCCACTCCTATGGTTTCATTAGGGGTTGTAAAAAACAAGGCAAGTGTAGGAATTGTAATCACAGCAAGTCATAACCCACCCGATTATAATGGATTTAAGTTGAAAGGAGAATATGGCGGTCCGCTGCTCGCAGATAAAGTAAAAGAGATTGAAGATATTATTCCTTCCGTAGGGACGATAGATACTTCTAAACTGAGTTTAGAAGATTTTATCAAGAAAGGATTAATAGTGCATACAGACCTTGAAACGCTTTATTGCAAGCAAGTTGAAAAGCACTTTGATATTAAGCTGATTAAAAAATCGGGTATTCATATAGCTTACGATTCTATGTATGGAGCCGGGCAGAATGTGATTAAACGACTTTTCCCCGGTGCTACGTTATTGCATTGCATTCAGAATCCTTCATTTGGCGGAGTTCCGCCGGAGCCTATTGACCGCAACTTAGGTGAACTGAGAACCTATATTAAGAATGCAGAGAAGGTGGATGTCGGGCTGGCAACTGATGGAGATGCCGACCGTATAGGATTATATAACAGCGAAGCCCAATTTGTAGATTCCCACCTGATTATTCTTATCCTCATAAATTATTTGGTGGAATATAAAAAGCTGGAGGGCAAAGTATGTGTTGCATTTTCGGTAACTGAAAAAGTGAAAAAGATGTGCGCCCATTATAGCCTTCCTTTGGAAGTGGTGAAAGTCGGATTCAAATATGTTTGCGACGTGATGATAAATGAAGATGTTCTACTGGGTGGTGAGGAATCAGGAGGCATTGCCATTAAAGGACACATACCTGAAAGAGATGGTATCTGGATTGGACTTACCATTATAGAATACATGGCAAGAACAGGGAAAACCCTGGATGAATTGGTGAAAGAAGCCCTCAAAATAACCGGCAAGTTTGCATACCGGCGAATTGATTTGCACCTTAATGAAAGTATAAAACAAGAAGTGCTGAAAAACTGTATGCAAAATAAATATAAATCATTTGGGAAATTTATTGTGGAAAAGATAGAAACGATAGATGGGTTCAAATTCTTTTTCAATGATGATACATGGCTGATGATACGCGCTTCGGGTACAGAGCCTGTTTTAAGAATATACTCTGAAGCGCCCACCGCATCTATTGCTGACGAAATTTTGGAATCGGCAAGAAAAGTAATAATGAGGAAGTTATAAATTATGAGTTATAAGTTATTGGCGGAATTCTTAATTTTTAATTCCTAATTCCCTTTTTATGTCAGGTTCAAACTTTGTTGATTACGTAAAAATTTGTTGCCGCACAGGAAAAGGTGGAGCAGGGTCGGTGCATTTTTACCGGGATAAAAAAATTGCCAAAGGGGGACCCGACGGAGGAGACGGAGGTAGAGGAGGAGATATTATTTTACGGGGTAATAAACAACTATGGACATTAATCCATTTAAAGTATCGCAAACATATCATTGCAACGGATGGAGCCAACGGTTCTTACCAGTTAATGAAAGGCGCCGACGGGGAAGATGAAATTCTTGAAGTGCCAATAGGTACTATTGTGAGAGATGCAGAAACAGGTGAACAGGAACATGAAATATCGTACGATGGGGAAGAAACCATCATTGTGAAAGGCGGCAGGGGAGGACTTGGTAATGACCATTTTAAAAGCCCCACCAATCAATCACCACGACATGCACAACCGGGAGAACCGGGACAAGAAAAATGGAAAATATTGGAATTGAAACTGCTGGCAGATGTGGGATTAGTAGGTTTTCCGAATGCAGGGAAATCAACGTTACTTTCGGTGGTTTCGGCTGCCAAGCCTGAGATTGCTGACTATCCTTTCACTACGCTTGTTCCTAACCTCGGCATTGTAAGGTACCGTAATTTACAGTCTTTCATTATGGCTGATATACCCGGTATTATTGAAGGTGCGCATGAAGGTAAAGGGCTGGGCTTGCGGTTCCTACGGCATATTGAACGTAACTCCGTATTGCTATTCCTGGTGCCTGCCGATGCTAAAGATATTGTTGCGGAATATTTAACCCTATTATCAGAATTAGAGAAATTTAATCCTTCCCTTATTGATAAAGCCAGGATACTGGCGGTTTCCAAATGCGATATGGCAGATGAAGAATTATTAGGCGAGCTAAAAAAGGAAATAAAATCACACAGCCGAAAACTGAAAAAAGTGCCTGTAGTTTTCTTTTCTTCCATAAACCGTAAAGGGCTTCCGGAGTTGCTCGATGTGCTTTGGAAAACGATAAATGGGTAGATAGTTTCTTTCATTCCTCTGCGTATATGTTTGTGTGTTTCTATATGCTACCCCGTTGGGGTTGCAAATTCATGGTGTTGCAAATACCCCCGATTTCATCCGGGGCTACTCATATTGAAGCCCTAAGAGCTTCTGATTTGACTGCCAAAAATTCCTAACTTAATGATTAATCAGCCCTGTATGGGCTGAATAATAGTAGCATGGGGTGAAACCCCGTGTATAAGTGGAGTATGGATTCGGAATCCTGTATGGTTTCAATAAAATCTATTCCCCCTCTCTAAAGTTACTTGCAAATACGTTCATTCTACATAATCAGCTTAAATTTCCTTATTTTAGCTATACAATTACTACCCCCTGAAACCCAATAGGGACACAGCATTCGAGTAATCGCCTAAAAATCAGTTGTTTAAGTAGCTCAATCTATGCCGTTTTATGCCGTTTTTTTGGGGTTGGGGAAAAAAGTTAATTTTGAAGCCTTGTAATAAATAAGTATGAGCATATTAGTAAATAAAAATTCAAGGGTAATAGTACAGGGCTTCACGGGGAGTGAGGGTACTTTTCACGCCCAGCAAATGATAGAATACGGAACCAATGTGGTAGGTGGAGTGACCCCCGGCAAAGGCGGAACATCACACCTCGAGCGCCCGGTATTCAATACGGTGGCGGATGCAGTGAAAAATGCAGGTGCCGATGTATCTATCATTTTTGTGCCTCCGGCTTTTGCCGCAGATGCCATTATGGAAGCCGCCGAAGCAGGCATTGGATTGATTGTCTGTATCACCGAAGGGATACCGGTGAAAGATATGGTAATGGTTAAATCCTACTTATCCGATAAAAGCTGCCGTTTGATAGGTCCTAACTGCCCGGGAGTAATTACCCCCGGAGAAGCCAAAGTGGGCATTATGCCCGGCTTCATTCATAACCCCGGCACAATTGGTATTGTTTCACGCTCTGGCACCTTGACCTACGAGGCGGTTGACCAGGTTACCAAAGCTGGCTTGGGGCAATCTACCTGTATTGGTATAGGAGGCGACCCTATTATTGGCACCACCACCAAACAAGCGGTCGAACTGCTGATGAATGACCCCGGCACAGAAGGAATTATTATGATTGGTGAGATTGGAGGAACGATGGAAGATGATGCGGCTTATTATGTAAAAGAGAAAGGCACTAAGCCCGTGGTAGGATTTATAGCAGGCCAAACAGCCCCTCCCGGACGTACTATGGGTCATGCCGGAGCTATTGTGGGCGGTGCCGAAGATACTGCAGCAGCCAAAATGAAAATATTACGCGAATGCGGAATTACCGTGGTAGAATCTCCTGCCATAATCGGGAAAACAATGGCTTCATTGATAAAGGCAAAGGTTTTGAATTAATTGGATTGGTTGAAACAAGACGAATACAAAATAAAAGCCCCAATCTTCCGTTTATGGAGGAATCCTTCTTACATGCCAATTCATAAAAAACTCTTACTTCTACTCTTGTTATATTTATGTGTAAAGGCTGCCTTTGCACAAATCGGGGGGAGCAGCACCTATAGTTTTCTTCAATTGCCAGTTTCAGCCAGGGCGGCAGCATTGGGAGGTACTTATATAGCTGTGCGTGATGGCGACCTGGGACTTGCAGCCACTAACCCTGCTTTTCTGGATACAAGCGTGAATAACCACATTGTTATGACCTACACCCCTTTGCTTGCCGGAATTGATTATGGATATGCCGCTTATGCCCACAGCTTTAAAAACATCGGCACCTTTGATTTTGGGGTGAAGGATATTGATTACGGCACTTTCGTTCGTGCTGATGATGCAGGGAATATTATAGGCACTTTTACGGCAGGCGAATACTTGTTTAATTTAGGATATGGTCGTTCTCTTAAGGATTCTCTTTTTTCAGCCGGGGTAAATGCTAAAGTTGTTTATTCTGCTCTCGACCAATATCACTCTGTTGGAGCTATGATTGATTTTGGAGTTTCTTATGTCAGCCCCAACCGTTGTTTTTTCCTGGGAGCCGTAATTCAAAATGTGGGGAGCCAGGTTAAAGATTATATCCCCGGAAATACCGAACCCCTGCCTATTGACGCTGACTTAGGAATATCATACCGGTTTAAACATGCGCCATTCCGGTTTAACCTTGTGATGACCCACCTGCAAACATGGACGCTGACCTACTCTGACCCCACCGATACCCAAACTGTGAATCCGCTTACCGGGGAGAAGATTATTCAAAGTGGGTCAGCTAATTTTTTTGACAACCTTGGAAGACATGTAATAGGAAGTATAGAGATACTATTGGGTAAAAATTTCGCTGTAAGATATGGGTATAACTATGAAATGAGAAAAGAACTTGCATTAACCTCCGAACCAAGCTTAGCCGGGATGTCAGCGGGTTTTGAAATGAAAATTTATAAATTTCATATCAGCTATGGTATTGCCAAATACAGTATAGGTGCATTCTCCAATACCTTTACTTTTATTTTTGACACCTCTGAATTTTATTAGCCTTTAAGCCTGATGCGTAAAATCACTATCGCAGTTGACGGATATTCTTCTTGCGGAAAAAGTACGCTTTCCAATGACCTTGCACATGCCCTGGGTTATGCCTATATTGATACAGGCGCTATGTACAGGGCTGTTACTATGTATTGCATGGAGATGAAAATTATTGACAAGAATAATTTTCCCATTGATAAAATTATTGGTGAACTCCCCAACATCAAACTTGAATTTGTGTTTAGTAATAAATCAGAAATTTATTTGAATGGGAAAAATGTGGAGCAAGAAATCCGCTCTATGAAAGTAGCTTCTTTAGTAAGTAAAGTGAGTGCCATTGCTCAAGTAAGAACGCAAATGGTGAAGCTTCAACGGGAGATGGGGAAACAGGGCGGGGTTGTGATGGATGGCAGGGATATTGGCACAACTGTATTTCCACATGCCGAACTGAAAATATTTATGACGGCTGATGTGAATGTGCGCATACAAAGACGCAAACTCGAAATGGAAGCCAAAGGAATTAACGTAACGGAAGAAGAAGTGAGGAAAAATATTGAACAGCGTGATGAAGATGATACCACTCGTGAAGAAAGCCCCTTGCGAAAAGCATACGATGCTATTATACTTGATAATTCTAAGTTGACAAGAGAAAAGCAATTAGCGATGGCTTTGGAGTGGGCGAAGAAGAGAGGAGCAGAATAATATTAACTCAATTCCCCCATCGCTTCCTCCACCGTTTTAGTATTGCTATAAAACGAAAGTATTTTCATCAGCACTTCTTCCACCATAGCATCGGGGCAGGAGGCTCCGCTGGTAAGAACTACGGTTAAAGGGTTTTTTTCAGGCAGGAAGTTGGTAGCAGTTTTTTGGTGCCCTGAATGAATATCGAAATAATTTATTTTTTCTTTTGATTCAATTTCTTTGACCGATGAAATGAAAAATGTTTTGAAACGCTGTTCGCATAACTCCACAATATGCGAAGTATTGGAACTGTTATATCCTCCCAATACAATAGCAATATCGGCCTCTTGTTTTAATAATTGCTGGGTGGCATCCTGGTTTTCATTGGTAGCATAGCAGAGGGTATCGCGGGTATCGGCAAAATGCTGCTGAATAGCAGAGGCTCCGAATTTTTCCACCATTACCTGTTTTAAGTAATTGGCAATATCCTGGGTTTCTGCAGCCAGCATAGTGGTTTGGTTAATCACCCCTATCCTTTCAAAGCTTTTAAGAGGATTGAAATCAGGAGAATATCTTCCATTAAATATTTCTTCAAACTGGTCTAAGGTCATTTTACCTAAAATAAAATCGCCTAATAATTCAGTTTCCTTTTTGTCTTTTACAATAAGCGACGGGCTGTTTGCAGAGCTATGAGAGAAGGTAGCCCTTGTTTCTTCATGTCCCGGTCTGCCGTGTATGATAACCGTAAAATTTTCCGCTCCTAATTTTTCTGCCTTATTCCAAACCCGGTGTACAAAGGGACAAGTGGTATCATAGGTTTTTATTTCAATACCCATGTCAGATAGTTGTTTGCTGATGGCAAGTGTAGTGCCAAAAGCTGGAATAATCACCACATCCTCTTTGGTAAGTTCGGAAAAAGGTGTGATAGTTCTTCCATCCGTATCCATTAAAAAACGTACTCCCCTGTCTTGTAAATTAGAATTTACTTCCGGGTTATGAATCATTTGGCTGAGCAGGAATATCCGCTTGTCCGGGTTTTCCTTTACTGCACGGAAGGACAGCTCAATGGCATTCTGAACCCCATAACAAAACCCAAAATGGCGGGCAAGTAAAAAACGCACATCTCCGAAATCTAACAGGGTAGGAGAAAAGTCTTTCTTCTTGGGGTCTTTGGCAGAACGGTAATCTTTAACCCTTGATAATATAGGACTGTTATAAAATTCAGGAATTTCAAATGTTTTCACGGATGCAAAGGTAGGAAAAGAACTATGAACAACTAACTATTAACTAGAAGAGCTAAGTTGATAATAGAGAGTTAAAGTCGGGAGTCCGGAACAAAAAAATCGCATTTAAGAAAAGCGCGATGTCATATTTTTTTAAATCAATATATAGCCACCTATTTCAGCTACAAACTTTTGAGAACTATACTCAAAAGTGTAATATTTCTGCATTGTTATCATATAATCAGTTTGTTAATCTCATATTACACATTTTTTTACGGAATGACATAAAGTACGCTGAGGCAAGTAGGCCCAATGTAACACAATTTTTTGTGAGTTTCAACTTTCCAGATTCATATAATACTTGTCATAATTATTTCCAAATCCATTAGATATAATTGACTCTGTTTTCATTCCGAGCTTTTCAAAGAATTTAAAAGTATATTGGCTCGTACCGAGCGTAATTTTATATCCCGGATAAAGTTCTCTTATTTTATCAACTCTATATTGGAAAAGAAGTTTACCCAGTCCTTTGTTATGGTAGGTCGCATCTACCATGCCCCAGGTTAAGTGAGCCCGTTTTTCATCTGCCAATACATAAAATCCGGCACAACCGATTACTTTTTCTGTTTCAAGAATAAAGAAATAATCAGCCACTGAAGGAGGATAAGCTATAGTACCTGCATTCTGTGCTCCAAGCCAGTTATTAAGCATTTTCATATCTTCCAACACAAAATAGCCATTGGGTATATTGCATAGTAAAAGTTCCCTAACATTAAGTTCATCGGATGGTAAATAGTTGCGGATAAGCATATATTAATTTACAGGGGTAGAATCATCCTTTACAAGCTGCCTGTATCTATCCCGTACCTCTTCAATGTAAAAGCTACCGGGATATTTCAGAATAAATTTCTTATAAAGGTCAGTCGCTTTTTTCTCATCATGAAGTTTGAAATCTTCTAACTTAGCAGAGAGATACATCGCTTTGTCGGGTAACATTCCATCAGGGTAAGTAGTGTCTTCATCAGAATAAAAACCCAAAGCTCTTTGATATTCTCCTTTCTTTTCAGCCACGCTGCCGCGCATAAGAAGCACCTCTTCTTTTAGAGTCGTGGTTCCACTAATATTATAAACAGAATCCAATAGAATAGAAACGCTATCTTCATAATTTTGAAAATCGAGCAACTGTACATGGGCAAAAAGAAGTAAAGCAGGTTGCATAGCAGAATCTGCCGTATTATCAGCCACTACCAGTGACAGCGCCATAGCATCATTAGCAATAAGTTTGTTAGTGGCTGACTTCAGAATATCAAGCTGTGCCTTAGCCCATTTAAAGTTACCGGTATAATAATAAATAATAGCATTTTTATATTTGGCTTCATCACCAATAGGATCTTCTTTAAAATTCTGTTCCACCTTACTATAAACAAGCGAGGCTTCCCATGTTTGTCCGTCAGATAACATCAGGTCGGCAAGTTCAAGCTGGCATCGTGCCTGTGTCAAAGGGGCAATGCCCGGTAAGGCAACTGCTTCCTGCATGATAGAAATGGCCGTAGAATCATGATGTAGATAGAAGCCTTCGATTTGGGCTAATTGTTGCATTAAGGAAAGACTGGCAGCAGTTTTACCCAACTCCGTTAATGCCAGATTATATTTATTTTCAAGACTTATCAATCCTTCTTGTGAATAAGAACCGCCGTCAATTAATTTTTGATACATTACTGTCAGCTGTGCCATTTTTGCCTGACTATAATTCTCACTTTTAGGTCCCTTATCAATTACATACTGGTAGGCTTGTATGGCTGGGTCGTAAGCTCCTGCATTGACACAAGTAGAGGCAAATGACATCAAACTCAATCCACCTTCGCTTTTTCGCCTATCAAGAGCTTTCACCTGAACAAGGGCATTAGTATAATCTTTCAACTGCATGAGCATCCAGATTAATAATTCAGAATAAACATCTTTATCGGGATACCGCTGAATGTATTTAAGCAGTTCAGTTTTAATAGTATTGTTTTGTTCTGCATCAACATAGTTACCCACGCTAAGTTGCAAAGCATCCTGCACAAATTGAATATAGGTAGGTGAAATGGCAAGGGTTTCAAGGTACGAATCAACCATAGCAGCTGTATTTCCCTGGGCTTTATATACTGCTCCAATTTCTGTTACAAAAGGGTATGAGCCATTTAAAAGGGTTTTTCCCCGCGTATATGTTTTAAGGGCATAGTCCCATTCTTTGGCATCTACAAAGGCTTTGCCAAGGTCAAGTATTTTATCCCGGTCAGCAGTTAATTTTTGCAAGGCTTTATTAAAAGCATCGTTTTTTTGTTTATCGTCGCCTTCTAATTTATATAAATCACCCAGGTCAGCATACAAAATGGCATTATCAGGTTGCTGCTTCATTTCTTTCTTAATAACCTTTTCTGTCGTTTTATAATCTTTGGTTCGAATCAGGCAATCGAGATAATAATGGTAATTATCCGCAGATGGGTTTTTAGGAAATAATTTCTCGTAATAAACAATGGCTTTATCGTATTGCTTGTTTTGATAGTACTGTAAAGCAAGCTGCTCATCCGCACTCTGAGAATACGCAAGTCCGAATAAACAGCATAAAAGGCAACATAAAAAAAGCTTTCTCATTTTCGATGTGTCAAATTTTCTTATGGTCTTTTAGCAACGAAATAAGCGAATCTGCTTGAGGGGCAATAGCATTATAAAGGGGTAATTGCCGGCTAATATCATTTACCGACATTACAGATACCTGCATCAGTTCAGTAGCTTTTTGGCTTTCAAAAGTTACATAAAATTTTACACTATCTGAGGTAACAAGATTGTGTTTCAAATCGTGACTTAAATGACCCAATTGCTTTTGCGATTTTTCAAGTTCAATTAAAAGGGGTCTTCTTTTCCCTGCATCGGTCAGCAATGCCCAACGCACAGCGCTGAAACTTCTGAATATGGCTGCAGCCCCTGAACTCATGCTATCTACATGCCACATATTTATGAGTTGCATATCTTTCATTACATTATTAGCATACCCGGTTATTTTTATTGAATCAATCATTTTGACAGTAGAATCTGCTTTCCCGACAAGGATTTGGAGGCTATCTAACGTTTGTGTTTCTTTAACATACTTGTTCCCGGTAGTACAGGATATATTTTGTAAAATAATAAAAAGGAGTAGGGCGAAAGCAGGATATTTCATAAATGGAAATTGTATTTAATAAGCTAATAATTTTTCAATAGCTACGGACACCTTATCCGCATTAGGCAACATGGTTTGTTCCAGTATGGTGTTAAGCGGTAACTGCCGGCATATTCTCTGCACCAATAACTGTTACCGGAGCATCGAGAAACTCAAAACAGTGTTGCTGGATGCGTGATGCAATTGATTGGGCAAAGGTATTGTTGACAGGCTCTTCAGTTACTACTAAGCAACGGCTATGTTTTTTCACCGAAGCATAAATCAGTTCCTCATCCAATGGGAATAGTGTACGCAAATCAACAATTTCAATTTTACCCGGAAAGTTTTTGGCGGCATTTTTTGCCCAATAAACTCCCATACCGTATGTAATTATTGAAAGGGTAGAACCGTCTTTTGGTTCTGCATTTTGAACCATTCTGCCTTTCCCAAATGGAATAATATAATCGGCATCAGGCTCCACTGTTTTGGCATCTTCGGTTCCTTTTATTTTTGACCAATAAAGTCCTTTATGTTCCAGCATAACAACCGGGTTAGGGTCATAGTAGGCGGCTTTCAACAAACCCTTCAAATCAGCCCCGGTGGAAGGATAGGCAATTTTTATTCCCCGAATATTTGTCAATACAGATTCTACACTGGAGGAGTGATACGGTCCTCCGCTTCCATAAGCTCCAATAGGAACTCGTATAATACAACTCACCGGCCATTTGCCATTAGTTAGATAACAGGAACGGCTTACTTCGGTAAATAATTGATTAAGACCGGGCCATATATAATCGGCAAATTGAATTTCCACAATAGGCTTACAGCCCGTTGCAGACATACCACTGTACTACCTATAATAAATGCTTCCTGTATGGGAGTATTAAATACCCTGTCGTCACCAAATTTTTGTGCAAGCGTAGCTGCTTCGCGGAAAACACCACCAAGCCGTCCACCTACATCCTGTCCGTAAAATAAACATTCAGGATGTTTTTCCATCAGTTCCTGTATAGCAAAAAGGGCACAATCTACCATTACCTTTTTTTCCCTTCCTTCGGGTTCTCTCGCCCCTTTTTCTTCTGTAACAGGAGTAGGAGCAAAATCATGTTTAAAGAGGTCTTCCGGCAAGGGGTCGGCAGCTTTTAGGGCTTTCTCGTAAGCTTCACCAACAGCAATAATTTCCTTTTCTTCTATTTGTTTAATCTTATCCTGGGTAAACCCTGCAATTATCAATTGGCTTTTAAGTCTCGGAAAAGGGTCTCGTTTAGCCGCTTCTTCCAAATCGGCACGATACCATTCTTTCCGCACACCGGAAGTATGATGATTTAACAAAGGAACTTTTGCGTGAACTAAAAACGGGCTGCGTTCTTCCCGGATAGTATGTATCACATCTCTCAATACCTGGTAACTACGCATAAAGTCAGTACCGTCAATACTGCGTGTTTCTAATCCTTTAAATCCACTGGCATATTCCACAGCATCCATAGCCCTTGTTTCCTTTCCGGTGGCAGAAATATCCCAATCATTATCCTGCACCAAATAAAGAATAGGAAGTTTTTTCAAAACTGCCATCTGGAAGGCTTCCGCAACTTCTCCTTCTGTAACCGAGCCATCGCCAAGGGAGCAAACTACAATAGGTTTTCCGTCAGGGTAAGATGGGAGTAAGCCTCTTTTTTCCTGGTACTGTATTCCCATTGCAATGCCTGTAGTAGGAATAGCCTGCATACCCGTAGCAGAAGACTGGTGCGGAATTTTAGGCATATTATCTCTTTTCAGACTGGGATGGGAATAGTATGTTCTTCCGCCAGAAAAAGGGTCATCGGCTTTTGCCATCAGTTGAAGCATAAGCTCGTAAGGCGTCATTCCTATGGAAAGCAAAATACTATCGTCGCGGTAATAAGCGCTTAGGTAATCCTGGGGCTTTAGTTGCAAACCCAACGCAATTTGAATGGCTTCGTGCCCCCTCGAAGTAGCATGAACATATTTGCTTGTTACGGCGGCATTTTTTTCAAATATCTCCGTCATTGCTTTGGCGCAGCACATCAGTTCAAATGCCCTTATAACCGTATTAACAGGCACTGAGCCTACAGATTCATTTTTTGCTGTGAGAGTTGTTGCCATTTAATAAGTCGTTAAATGGCAAAGGTAGTAAAAGTAGAAAGTGTATAAAGTTCATAAAGTAAAAAGTATATTTGTCCATACATTCTTCACTTTTCACTTTTTTCCCTCGCCCATTTCAGCAAGGTATCACCTCTTTCCTGTATGTCCGGGGGAAGGTCTTTATAAAATAACTCTATTTCATTGCCTAAATCATCAGCTGCATCTCCATCCTCTAATCTAAGCACTTCTCCGTCCCCGGTAATTTCCTTAATTGCTTTTCTTAATTGTTTCATGTGTTTTTCGTAACTTTCTTTGGTGAGTATCATCCATTGAACTCCTTTGTCATCATTTTGAGGCTCGCAAGGCTGGTAGCCCATTAATTTATTATAGGATATGGCAATGGAATTATCGAGCATTATTTTAGCATAAATAGAATAGAAGTTTATCATGTAAAAAGTCCAGTCGTTCATAATAGCCGAGGCTAAAGAAGGAATAAATCCCCCTATATAAGTTTCATCCCATATAAAAACTCCGCCCTCGCAGGTTCTCTTTTCAAAGTCTAAATTTTTCCCGTGTATAAGCCCTATTTTTTTGCCTTCAACTTCAATAATGAAATAGCCGTTATTTTTATTGTTGATGGAATCAAACCACTTTTTCTGCATTTCGGGAGTAATGTGGTCCCGGTAAAACATAGTGTTTTGAATAGCAGTTGAATTGCGTTTCTGCCGCAATAACTCAATATTCTCTTCTTTGAGCCTTCGTAGTGTAATTCCGTATTTGCGAACGATCATAAATAAGTTGAAAGTTTATAAAATTCGTCATTGACGAACCCACATCGTTTCATAGATTTTTTATTCAAGTATTTCGCTGATAGAGGACTGAGGTTTGGCATTCATTATATTATACATGCGCCGCATATATTCACCAATAATACCAATACTTAAAAGAATAACCCCCCCCGTGAATGTAATACTCACCACTATGCCAGTAAACCCCACCCGTACATGGAAAAATATTTTTTTGACAAGAAAAAACAGTCCCACAAGAAATGAAATAGCGGAGGAAGTAACTCCCATTGAGGTGATTAACCTGAGCAGAAATGCATTGTATCCAAATACCAGGTTAAAATAGAGTGTATTTAATCTTGAAAAGTGATACCTTGATTCCCTAAGCCTGGAAGGGTCGTGCCTCACTTTAACATAGCTAATGTCAGAGGTGTACCAGGACATAAGTTCATCAATAAATACAAATTCCTGGTTATGATGTATGAGCTTTTTTATGAGTTCTTTTTTTATTAAACGATAGGAAGATCCTTCTTTAGTAGTCGAGAATGTTGCTTTAGCTGAAAACTTATAAAACCATCTCCAAAATTTGCGCGAGGAGGATCTGCTGTAGTTTTCAGACAACCCGTAAACTATATCGGCTCCGGTTTTCCCCATGGACTCGAGAAGTTTCATTATTTCACTTGGGGGATGCTGCAAGTCATCATCCATCAGCAACTCAGCACTTGTTCTGTTGTTACCTCTGGCTCAGTTGGTGTTGCTATTAGTAGTTTCAACCCATGGAGCTCCCAGATATGCAGTGGCAGCGGCCGAGCACACCAGATGTGCTGCTAGTGAGCACGATTTCTGTCCTTTCGGGAGTTGGTACTATCAGCTGAACTGGAAAATGACAGGTGTGGAATCCGGTCGTGTATCTAACTGTGATGGAGATGGCTAGGACTGCTGGAGCAGCTCAGACAATAACGTCAAAATGAAACGAGGAACTTGAACATCACAGGATGACGATCGTGAGGCACTGCGCCGTTGACAATGCTGCAAGCGAACTTTAAATGTGCTAAAATGATCTATGCAAAGATAACTCGCAGCCGTTGATTTCTTTAAAAGAAATAATGTTGAAGCTGATATACTTGGAAATGTACACATAATCTATTATAACTTAATTATACTTTTGTCTATTCGTTTTTAAAACTTTTGAATAAATTGCAGATAAGAAAGCAAATCAGCGGCCAGATCCAGTTTGGTGATTGGGGGGGACGAGTGTATTTATTGGGGGGGACATTGCATATGCTGTCCCCCCCAGTCAAAATATTGGGGGGTACGAGAGTGATTCGCCCCCACCGAAACTCACGACCTTTTTTTGGGAAACTCACATTGGGGGGGACACATCCCTTATTATTGGGGGGGACATTTGCATCCCTGTCCCCCCCTAAATTTTTTTTGGGGGGGACACGTCCCCCCTGTCCCTAAATGATACACCCATGGAACTGGGTATTCGCTAGGTTATGAGCGAGCGTGGTGAATAAAGTGTGTTGCACGCGTTTCACACACAATTGTGCAGGGCCTGGCTCCTGAGCCAGCATAAAATGTGCTTGCCGAAATTGACATAATGTGGACCTATCTGCAACATTCACAATGACATGCTGCTGTCAGTACGAGCGAGAAGGGTGAAAGCGTAAGGACCTGATGGGCAATGTACAGTTTGTCTAACATCTTATATTGCTATGGATGTAGAGAACATACTATAATGCAAACGGCAAGGAATTCCTAAAATATAAATTATTACGAAATTTCAATTGTGAGAGCCAAAAAAGATTAAAGATCATGAAAAAGCCCAATAAAGGTTGTAGGTAACACAAGCTGAGCAAGACCATCACTAACAAAAAAAGCGAAAAGGTCTCAATAATATTAAAGGCCTACCAACAAAAACATATTAATTTATAATCAAGCAAAAAAGGCTCACCGCCTTACCCACAGCGTAACAAACCAACAGCAGCCCACTCACCCCAACGCTCACTGACCGCCACCGAAGGCAATGTTCATGTTTCTGGTGCCTCGCTCGCATCTCCAGCAGCAGCAGACGTTCCAACACACCACCGGCGACATTGGCGGCGACCTGGGCATCATCGGAGGTGCCGGGGATGAAATCGGGAACGGCAATCGGCAAAGGCTGGAAGTTGCCCTGATTGACGTCCACCTGCAGGGCCGCGCTGGCCGGCAGCGGATGCGGTCGCCAAAGCCACGAACGCGGCCAACAAAATCCAAAATTTCTTCATGCCGGTTCTCCAGCGAATTTCAACGTCGACAACATGGCTCCAACATGGCAGCCGCATTTATTGTTCCATCATCTGGCGCGGATCGAAATTCAACGTCGTCTGATGCCACAGATTGTACTGGTTCGCCGGCGGCCGGTACGGCTGGCAACCGTAAATGGCGCGGCTGGCCGCAGCCGCCGATGCCTGGGTGTAGGAATTCGTCGCCGCCTTGATCTGTAATTCGCGCGTCGGCGGCAAGCTGCCGATGGTCCCATCCGATTTGAGCACAGGTCGAAATCACAGTCTATCTGCGGGGTCGGGGCCACGACCGCATTCGAGCTGCGGCACGGCCGGATCGCGCTTTTCATGATATCGGCCAAATTCGCCGCCATGGCATTGCCCAGCCCCACCGCCTGAACCACCCGCGGCCCGGCCTTGGCTGCCTTTGCCGGCTTATCCGGCGTGGTCAGCTTGTTGAGCAGGTCGTTGAAATCCTGTTGCTGCTGCTTCTTGGTGTCCACCGGCGGCTTTTCATCGACCGGCTTTTCCTTGGCGATCTTGAAATCGGGCACCGGCGGCACCGGCGCGGGCCACCACGCTGACTCGCCGGCTGTCGAGATGAACAAAGAACAGAACGTAGTAGGTAACCAGACCGCGCCAGGCGAGCACTTCTACGGTAAAGAAGTCGATACCGGCCAGGACTGCCATGTGCGCGGCGATGAAATCCTTCCAGGTGGTCGTCTGGGATCGCTTCGGTGCGGGCGCGATGCCGTGGGGCGGAGGATGTTGCCCACCGTCTGATCGCAAACGGGATGACCCAGATTGGACAGGGCTCCCGCAATCCGGTCATATCCCCAGCCAGATTTCCCTTCGCCATCCGGACAATCAATTCGACGACTTCGTTGGAGACCGGCGGGCGACCCGCGGGCCCTTGCGGTATCTCTGATCCGTCGAACTTCTGGGCGATGAGTTCGCGGTGCCCAGGGCAGGATCGTTTCCGGTCTGGCGACGATGGCGACCTCCGCGAGTGCTTGCGTCCGAGCCGTTTCGCGATTTCCGCCAGCGTGGATCTCTGGGGATCAGTCAGTCGGAAGCGGAGCCGGCAAGTGCGATCGAAGGATACGGTTCTCGGCAATCAAGTATTCGTTCTGCAACAGCAGTTGCTGGTTCACCGAGCCCAGCCCATCAGAAGCACGAGGGCGTCGCCTGGCGACAAAGCCAAGCTGGTCCATCGTGGCTACCGAAGATCGCACCGTTCAGCCCGACCTGGAACGCGCAGCGGCGAAGCGCATGGGCGCCACGACGGTCGAATTGAAGAGCAGCCACGTCCCATGCTGTCTCAACCGCGGGAAGTGCTTGACGTGATTCGCAGGGCTGCGGGTGCCGTTACATAAGCGTGAGGTTAAAATAATTAAGACGATTTCGTTCCACTATCGGGAGACCGCGGCGAAGCGGTCTCTCTTTTTGTAACCGACCACCGGAACTCGAGCGGCCGCTTTGCGGCAAAAAATCAGGCTCCGCGGGTGACCGGAGTTGGCCGAGAGCGGTAGGTCGGCGAATGGGGTGCATTCAACCCTTCTCGGACATTTGCCGTTGGCAGTCGCAATCACGTGAGCTGCGCGAAGCGGACATTCACGTTGCGGGATCAAATAGGCAGGCTATTGGGCCCCATGATTTCTCTATAACGGCTGAAGGCAAATCTGACGAGGGCAAATGTCAGCGCGAACAAAAATCCATAACCGAACCGATGTAGGTACAACTCAGGGTGTCCCCCGACTGATTCTCCATCGACCCAGTGCGACCATGGC
>CAVYDB010000006.1:0-7392 GCA_963767125.1 uncultured Bacteroidota bacterium
TACCTATCACGTAATAACTAAAAGGAAAAATTCATAAAAAATACGTGAACCGAAAAATGTTATATGGCCGTTTTAATATCGCCCTTATTATTTATAGTTTTTTCTTTCAGGTATTTATCCAGGTTATCATATTCAGCGAGGTGAATCAGATTAATATCTTTTTTGTAAAGGGAGTAGGCTTTCCAGATGGGAGGGTTATTGGCAAGCATATCCAATAACATATAAAAGGGCGACATTTTAAATGAATGAAGAGGGGCTAACCAGCGATAGCCTACTCCAATGGAGTCAGAAACATTTTTTACTGCATGCCAGTAAAAAGGAGGATTCCAAGTACATCGCCCGGGTTAAGGTGTACCGAATACCCATCTATATATTTAAATAAGTATAAACACCTTCATAATCCGGCTTAAATGGGTTAAAAGGTCCCTTTTCTTCTTTAGTTGGTGCATTTCGATAAACATTACTCACAGGGTCGGGGTCAATTATTATAGTATAATAGTGGGAATACAGTACCCATTCTTTTTCGCCATACACCTGCACAAAAAGATTGCCTTGATTAGCATTATGTAAATTTGTTAACGATCCGTTCCCTCCAATAAACACCTGGAAAGCCTCAAACCATGTGAGTGGGTTTCTCCGGTCACGAAGCCATTTATAATCAAAATCTTTCAAATGTTCAGGATGCCGTTCTAATAATGGATAAAACCGATAATATTTACTTCCTCCCGAACGAATATTATCAATTACGTTTCCCAAGGTAGTCTCTTCGTAAGGAAAGCCTAACTTCTCAATCTCTACTCTTATTATCTTATCATCTCCATGCAGATTTTTAAAATATTCCAGCGACCACTTTTTAACGCAGTCCCAATCCTTTGCAGCACCTTCCAATACCACGGGCACCCCATATTTTACATAATAATTTTTAAATTCCTTGAGAGTTAAATCTTTACGCCTTTCAATAGGTCTCATCTTACCTTCTCCACCGGCTTTTAGCGTTTCAGTAAGTTTCTTATAAAATTTCCTTCTGCGTTTTCCAAATATTTTAAAAACCTTTTCCCTACCGAAAAAATGGTCCATAAATTGGTAGAAACCATACTCTAATCTTTGCCTATGCAAAATATTCTTCCTTATATCTTTGCTCCATGCCATTTCTCTACGCATTTAAGTTGCCAAAAATAGTATTTATTTTAAATTTTAGCTAAGGAATAGGTATCTCTCTCACGGTTTTTTTATAAAGGTACACTACCTGTTGCCCGTCAAAATAGGTTTGATTGAATATTACACTGAACTTTTTAACTCTTTCTGTTCCGCTATACACAGGATATTTTTCGGAATTATATATATGTTCCGGGGGCCTTAATATGGTAATTGGAAATGTCCCATTTCTCCTATTTTTATTTAAAAAATAGGTTTGGATGAATTCATCGAATTCCTTTGCCTTTGCAGAATCGTAACGGTTTGCCCCAAATTTTTCTTCAGCCTCCAATATTCCCGTTGCTCTACCTTCTATTATCCTATTGGCTAACATATACTTATGGGTATATCCAAAAGAGGTAACAGATAGCAAATCCTTATCCACCAGGTAAAGGAAGTCACCATACTGAAAAAACTGATTGTAGGGGTTCATACTGCTTCTGTCAAGATTATATATATTGCCTTTTTCATCAGATACTTCATAGCTAAAAAACTGGTTGAACGGGGTATCAAACCATATTACGGTTAAAGGCTGTAACCATACAAACGAAATAATTACCAGGAACATAGACAAAATAAAATTCCGGGGAGTAAAAAGTATTTTTTTTTCTTCCTCACTTAACGTTAGCAGTATAAACACAATAGTAGCATCAATTACCATCCACTTCCAAAAAAGCATGCTGCCAAAAATAAAAATACCGATATGCATTATGAAACATGCCGACAGTATAACCAGTGCCGCTCCCTTTCTCCATAAAACTAATATCGCGGAAAGTTCAGTTGCAAGCACTAAAGCCCGGATTATAATACCGTACTTTTGCAGGAAATTCTTCATGCTTTCTATTGTACCGGGAGACAGAGATTGTAACCAGCCACATTGGTGTACATTCATAAACAGATATTCAGCTTTGCTATAGGCAAGCCATTCGTAACCATGCGGGCTATGTGTAAGTTTACTAAGCCCCGACGCGAAATAGTTCGACATTACAATACATATCAGCAGAAAAAGAAGATTTACGTTAAAATCAGTAAGGTACGCCCTAAGTATTATATAGCTATATAACAGCACTAATAAATCGAATAGTAAACGCTTATCCCAAAGTGCAAATCCGCCTACAGGATAATTAAATTGTGAGCGGAAAAGCAAGGAGATAACCAAAAAGGGTAATACAAAACCCGGATTGAGCAAAATAAGAAATGCAAAAATTATCAACAGAAACCGGTCGAAGTATTGTGCTGTATTAAGGTAATAATTAAAATCGCAAGTGGAAAGTTCCCAGGCAAGTAATAATGCAGCTATAAATGTTAATACCCTTACCCACTTGTATTGCCCTATAATTTCCCATTCCATTTTTTTTACTTTCACTAATAG
The DNA here is from genome assembly GCA_963767125.1 of uncultured Bacteroidota bacterium. Lineage (GTDB taxonomy): Bacteria > Bacteroidota > Bacteroidia > JABEUT01 > JABEUT01 > JABEUT01. Next base: position 2,567 of record CAVYDB010000006.1, read on the forward strand.
TGGAACAGAAACAATTACAACTCCGCCAATAAACAGAGGGTTCCTGAACGCGGCAAGAAAAGGGGACCACGAATGATAGGGAACAATTTTAAGCGGCGAGAGATTAATTCCGTGTCTTACCAGCAGCTTATATAAGCCAGCATAGCTTCCAATAAAACCAGAATAAAAAAAAGTAAAAAAAACATAATGTGCAATTACATAAGTAAGCAGGAGAAAAACCAAATGCTTCAAACTAATTGAAGTACCCTTTGTTTTTTCCGGGTGCCGGGCTTCTTGTTGCAAAGTAAATTTCAATAAAAATTGTATATGGTTGGTTACATATTATCTTCCGAAGTTATCATCGTTATCTCTGATTGTTTACCCAACCATCTGCGTTTTGGCGTCCTCTTTTCCAGTTAATTGGTCCTTCTCTGTCCTTTCCTGAAGATACTGTTCCAGCTTCCCTGATTCTGCCAAATGAACAAGGTTGTTATCTTTTCTACCCATTTTCCAGCTTACCCATACAGGGGGATGTATGGCAAAAAAATCAAGAAACATATACAAGGGTGATATTTTAGAAGCATATAAAGGGGCCGCCCATCGATATCCCACTCCGATAGAATCGGAACCATTTTTTACGGTATGCCAATAATATGGCGGATTCCAAAAAATGTCTCCAGGCTTTAAGCAGACAGAAATTCCGTCTATATATTTATATAATTCATTAGGAGGGCTATAATCCGGGATAAAAGGATCGAATGGCATTTCGTCCTTCCCCCTGAAAGGAGCATTCCTGTAAACATTTCTTACAGGGTCAGGGTCAATAATCGGGGTATAGTAATGGGAGTAAAGTATCCAGTTTTTTTCACCGTACACCTGCACAAATAAATTAGGCCCGTTGGCATTATGCAGATATGAAACTGTATCTTTACCACCTATAAATACCTGGAAAGTATCATACATGGCATCCTTTGTGCGGTGCTTGATTAACCAATCATAATCAAAATCTTTGATGTGTTCGGGATGGTGGTCAAGCAAGGGATAAAAACGATAATATTTTTTGCCGCCGCCCCTTATATTATCCAGCACTTCTTCAAGCGTAGTGGTTTCATAGCTCGACATATTTGCTTGGTCTGTAACCATCATTATTTTATCTTTCCCATGTAATTCTTTAAAATACTCCAATGACCATTTTTTTACACAGTCCCAGTCTTTTGCTGCCCCATCGAGCACCACCGGGATTCCTTTCCGAACATAATGTTCTTTGAATTCCTTCAGGCTTAAATCCTTTCTGCGTTCAATCGGGATTAGTTTTCCTTCACCATTTTCTTTAAGCGTTTTAAGCAAGTTTTTATAAAAAAACTTCCGGCGTTTTCCCAAAAACCTGAATATCCTCTTTCTGCCAAAAAAGTGGTCTAATATTTGGTAGCAAGCATATTCAACCCGTTGGCTCGTTTTAATATTTCTTCTGAAATCACCCATGTTTTAGATTTCCGAATTTATACTACCGGCATTGTTTTAGTCTCTTGTTCATGCTTTTTGGCTTCGTCGCGTTCTGCTTTCTTTCTCAAGTACTCATCCAGTTGACCGGTTTCTGCAAGATAAATTAGGTTGGCATCTTTATGAGACAGTTTCGCTCCCTCCCAAACGGGCGGATTAGTGGCGGTATAGTCAAGAAGCATATAGAGAGGGGCTATGGTGAATCCATACAAAGGCGGGAACCATCGAAAACTGACTCCAATGGAATTGGTAGGATTTTTCACACAATGCCAATAGTATGGGGGAAGCCACAAAACATCGCCTGGATCAAGCTCCGCATCCAAGTGGTCAACATATTGGAACAATTCAAAAGGATGTTCATAATTGGGATTGAAAGGATCAAATGGCGTACCTGTTTTTGAACGTGCCGGCGCATGACGATACACATTTTTCACAGGGTCGGGGTCTATAATCATTGTGTAATAGGGCGGATAAATCTTCCAGTGTTTCTTTCCATAAACTTGTACAAAGACATTACAGGATGCTGCACAATGTAGCCCGGTAGCGCTATCCTTCGGACCGATAAACACCTGGAATGCTTCGAACCAATTAATCTTATTCCGGTGCTTTAATAACCAGTTATAATCAAAATCCTTCACATGTTCCGGATGCCTTTCAAGTAAAGGATAGAAACGGTAATACTTGTTCCCCCCCTTTTTCATATCATCTATTACTTCCCCAAGTGTTATCGTTTCATAAGGATACCCTTCTTTTTGTAACTGTACCAATAATATTTCATCATCTCCGTGCAATTTCTTAAAATATTCAAGCGACCAGTCTGTTACGCAAGGCCAATCATTTGCCGCGCCTTCCATTATAACAGGAATCCCCTTCTTTAAATAATACTTTTTAAAATCTTCTATAGAAAGGTTTTTTCGGCGCTCTATGGGCACTATGCGCCCTTCGCCACTTTCCTTGAGTGTTTTTGTAAGGTTTTTATAAAATCTTTTCTTGCTTTGACCAAGCGTTTTGAACATTCTTTCCCTTCCAAAGAAATGGTCAAGAAATTGATAAACACCATACTCAAAGCGTTGGATTCTCTTTATATTTCTTTTGTAATTGCTCATTTATCTGCACTTAAACAGTTACAAATATAAATCAATTTGTGGAGTTTAATAGGGGTTTGGGCTATAGGGGTTTTCAGACTTTATTGAAATTTAATAACTTTGTGAAAATTACGGGGAACGTGGGTGCATGTATTAAAGCTATAAGTTATTATTTACCTGAAAAAATTTTGAATAATGAGGAGTTGTCGTTACTATTTCCCGAATATACCCCGGCAGAAATTTTCAGGAGGACAGGTGTAAAAGAGCGTCGAATTGCTGCAGATACCGAAATCCCTTCTGATTCAGCGGTTATTGCTACGGAAAAATTTTTTGCGGAATATCCTGATTATAAGAAAGAAGACATAGATTTTTTAATTTTCACTACCGAAATGGTCGACAGGCGCGGACCTGCCACTGCCTGTGTATTACAAAATAAAATAGGCTTATCTACCAATCTTGGAGCTATTGATATACCTATGGGCTGTTCGGGTTTTGTATACGGGCTGATGGTAGCTAATTCTCTTATCAACAGCAAAGTAGCCAAAAACATTTTGTTTTTGACCGGCGATGCTGCTACTAAAGTGATTCATCCCAGAGACCATGAGTTAAGAATGATTTTCGGCGATGCCATGGCAGTAACCCTTATCAGTGAATCGAACGATAGCGGCATAGGCGGTTTTGTTTATGGAACAGATGGAAGCGGTGCCCCTAACCTGATTGTAGAAGGGTGCTGCGGAGGGGAAAAACCAACCCATGAATGGCTTGATAAGTATGCCGATGCCGGTGGTATGGCGTATGGCATGTTAAGCATGAAAGGGACAGAAATACTAAATTTCTCCCTTAAAAAAGTTCCCCCTTTGGTAAAAGAAGTGTTGGAAAAAGAAAAATTAACCCTCGAAGATATTGACCTTTTTATATTTCACCAGGCAAGCGGCTTTATATTGGAGGTATTGAGGAGAAAACTTAAAATTCCAAAAGAAAAGTTTTTTACGAATATTGAATTTCTTGGCAATACAGTGGCTGCAACTATTCCTTTAGCTTTGTGCGATGCCATGAAAGAAGGCAAGGCTAAAAAAGGAAATAAGGTACTGATAGCAGGCTTTGGGATAGGCTATTCGTGGGGCGCAACAGTTTTAACTATATAAAATTTTAGTATGGATATAAATACGTTTATTCAACAGTTACAGGGAGAGTTTGAAGATATTCCTCACGCCCATCAATATCGGTGTGATTTCCGGAGCGTTGAAAGACTCGTTTCGAACGAAGGTGGCCACTAACGGCGAGAAAGCCCTGGCCATTGCCTCGGGCGATGATAAGCCAGACTTGATTCTTCTGGACGTCATGATGCCGGTGATGGACGGGTACGAAGTTTGCGGCCGCCTAAAAGCAAATCCGGAAACCCGGGATATTCCGGTTGTTATTTTTCTTACCGGGCAAACTGGAACCGAGGACGAGACCAAGGGATTCGAAGTCGGGGCCGTGGACTATTTCATAAGCCCTTCTCCGAAGCCGTGGTGAAAGCGCGCGTACGTACCCACCTAATGCTTCGTGAAGCCCATGCCCAAATCGCGAAACAATTGTTGGCAATAAATGTTGAACTGGAGATGGCGCGCCAAATTCAGCTGTCGATCTTGCCGCGCAGCACTCCCAAGATTGCGGGTCGCAATATCGTGGCCAGCTACATTCCCATGACTTCCGTGGCGGGCGACTTTTACGATTTTATTATCGTCGACGACAAGCACGTGGGAATTCTTGTCGCTGACGTTTCCGGGCACGGCCTCCCATCCGCATTAATCGCCTCAATGTTGCAGGTCGCAGCATTGGAAATCCCAAGTTCGTTAGAAATTTGAAACTCCGCGCCGTGACAGGAAAACCGAATACATGACGTCACGATATTCGCCGAGTGTATTTTAATGAGAAAGTTATGATTATCTTAAGCAGCGTCCATGAAACGGCGATTCTGATTGGCTGCAGAGGTTAAGATTGTCATAAGTTTTTTGTTCTTATTTTTTCCTAAGATTTGCTAAGATTGCTTTTCTGAATCAGCCTATGACAATCTTAAGTTTTATCTTAAGCTATCATAAGTTGGCGATCTTATGACAATCTTAGGAGAAATCTTAAGATTTCTTTCTGAATGAGGCCCTGGATGATGCTCAGTATCTGCTGACAGTCGCCAAGACGCGTACCTTAGAAGGCTGCCATAGCGCTGATTGTGTTCATTGAACGACACTATAGGGAGTAGGCTGCCAGGCTACAATCTTC
>CAVYDB010000007.1:0-360119 GCA_963767125.1 uncultured Bacteroidota bacterium
AATCTACTCCGCTCCAGGTACAGTATGTTAAAAATTTTAAATACGTTATAATTCCCCCATTTGTCAAATCCCTTACCTGGCAATCAAAATAATGCCAGATTAAAACCAGCACGATAGCCAATGCCCTTACTCCATCTAATGGTTTGATGTTATTTAATTTCATCAGCTACTTCATCCGGAGAAATTTTCTCATCCTTCCGGCGTTGTATTTCAGAGAACAGGCTACAATAGCCAAATCCGCTAATGGAACAAATTAAAACCTGCATTGGCAATTTATACCTGTATTTTCCTATTGCACCTGTAACCATGGTAAAATATAGAATGGTAAGGATACTGAAAAAAAATACCCTGTATCTTTTTTGTTTTACCAAAAAATAGAAGCCACAAATAGCCCCAGTATATTGAATGGCAAGCATTAAAATAATAAGTATGCCTAATAATGCCAGCTTAATGTGAGAAAAATTTTGCTTAAGCCTATGAGAATCCATAATTACCTGGCCTTCTACATCGTTTATGTTCCAGCCGAGGTGTTGGGCAATATCAATATTGCCTAAAGATAAAAACATGTGAAAGCCGCCCCATACCTGGGTTTCAATATATGCTATCTTGTTTTTCTTAATATATTCCCAGGCAACTTTTTGGCATATTTCTGAACGAATAAAGGGGTTTCTGATTTTACTGCAACCCAATTCATCGCATTGTTTATCTAATTCTGTTCTCACCTCTCCAATTGACTTAAGCGACATCCTCGATTCAGTAATGGCAACATTATACATCAGCAGGTTACACCCATTCATAGTAGTCAATTGCCATCTCCCATAAGCGGAGTAATTGCGAAAAGCCCAAAAACCAAGCGCACTGTAAATAATAACCATAAATAATACCATTGCTTTTAGAAGCCACATCCCTGATTTCCGATAGAATAAAAGAAGGAAAAACACAAGAATAAAAGGATATATTAGCAGGACCGGGCGTGTGAGACATGCTATTCCCATAAATATGGCGCTTACAACAAATCTAAACAGGCTTTTCATCTGTAAGCCGGAAAGAAAATAATAAAGGGAGAAAAGGAATAAGAACACAAAAAGGGTATCGCTTAATAGCGTGTTTGCCACATAAATGGAGTGAATATCTATCGCAACCAGCAAAGCAGCAAGAATAGCCACATTGTGACTATTTAATAAAAGCATGGCAACCCTATATACTAAAACCACCGAAAGGGTACTTAAAAGTAGCTGAATAAATATAGCGATAAATGGCTTTACCCCAAAGATACAATATACCAGGGCCAAAAAGGCGGGGTAAGCCGGTTCCCGGTATGAATCACACCCTATCATAAGGTAGCTCGCTTTAAGCAAAGGGGAATTTACAGGTACCTGGGTAGTATCGTAGGATCCGGCAAAGGAGTGATAATGCATGATATTTTCGGCAAGCATCTCATACCCGGCAGGGTCGCGGGTTACAATTATATTTTTTTCAACTTCAGGGTTCCACGGGCGCACAGCACAATACATTGTCAGGTTAAGGATGAAACTTAACAATACAATATACTTTAAGGAAATACGCTGAATAAGTTTAATCATGACATTGTTCCATGCAAAAATTAACCTGAAACCTTTCCGGATTTAACAGGTACTTAAAGTTATCTAGTTTCCCATGTACGAATTTATCATCTTTTCAAGATGGGAAGCAGAATCAAGTTTATTTTGTAAATCAGACTGCTGCCGGCTGCCCGCATTTTTTGCTTTTGCATCATCAACCTGGCCCGATAAATCTTTTTCACGTTCCTGGTACATTGAAAGTAAATTTTCAAGGGCATTTTTGGCATAATACTTTACAAACCTGTTTTCGCCATTTTTATATATGTTTCCCAATATGGGAATACCCCTGCCTGCAGCTGTATCGCTGCTTTGCAGCAAAAACTTCCCATATAGGGCTACGTATGGTATTTGTTCAAAGCCACTAACCTTGTCATTCATCTTTACAAAAAAATTATTACACGAATCATTGCCATATTTTACATAAACGCCTCCAATACCAAGCAATAGCTGCCGCTCATCGGTATTTTCAAGTTTTTTTGCATACTTCATCGCTTCAGCGCTATTTACTTTTGCCAAAGCAGATAAACCTTCCGATTCTACCTTATAGGAACTATCGCTAATTGCATTTCTGTATATTGAAATAAGTTTGGCATCTTTATAATTTGCTGAAAGTGCCGAAATAGCTTCAGCCCTTACTTTTGAGGCGCTGTCGTGGATAGCCAACTCCATCAGGGTGTTTTTTAATTCAAGGGTACTGTCAGTTTCCAATTTTTGGATAGCCAGCTTTCTCAATTCCCAAAAATTGTCGTGCAACGCCTTTTCTATGGTGCTTTTTGCGCCTTCATCATCTATGTGGTTTGATAAATCAATCAACGCTTCGTACCGGTCAAAATACATGGGTAAATGCATGTATTGGTACTCCCTTTCCGCCAACGACATGTTTTCATTTTTTACAGCTACCACCATCATCTTTTTTCCATCGGCAACCACCAAATCCGGGGCAGATGAAACATTAAAAACATATTTGTTTTTGGTTTTATCCATTATTACTGAATGACTTTCTTTTTTACCATTGATATATATATCAATTTGCAGGGGCATATAAAATACCGGGGCCTCTTTTAAATCCTGCGTTTGTTCTATAGTAACTGTTTCTGTGTGGGAACCTGCATCATACGAATGGTTAATGTTCAGTAAAGGATACCCTTTATTATAAAACCATTCATTGAAAAACCAGTTTAAATCCTGCCCTGTTATTTTTTCAAAAGCAAGCCTTAATTGGGGAACTTCGGCTGCTGTAAATTTATTGGTTTCAAGGTATAGATGCAAGGCATCAAAAAATGCCGAATCACCAACTACATTGCGCAACATGTGTAAAATGCCCCCGCCTTTATTATATGAAATCCCGTCAAAAACATCTTCCCTGTCTTTATAATAAAAGTCAACCAGGTCATGCTGCCCCGCCCCTCCATTGGTGTATTCGCCAAGGCTTTCACGCAAATATTGTTGGGCGCAATCTCCTCCCCAGGCATATTCCCTCCATAAATATTCTGCATAATCGGCAAATGATTCATTAAGCGAAATATTCGACCATGACTCACAGGTGACCATATCACCAAACCAATGATGAAAAAGCTCATGTGAAATAATATCTTCACTGGTGCTTAAGCGGTCATCAATAAGCTCTCGCCTTGTTTTGTTAAGGAAATCTCCATGCAGGGTGGCAGTGGTATTTTCCATAGCTCCCGAAACATAATCGTGTACTATCACCTGGTCGTATTTGTTCCAGGGATATGGAAAATGTAAAATATTGGAATAGAACTCTATCATTTGCGGGGTTTTACCAAAAATATCTTTGGCATAAGGTGCATATTTAGCATCCATATAGTAATCTACCTGTTTGCCCCTCCATTTGTCATGTATAATTGAAAATGGACCTATAGCCATCATCACAAGATACGGAGGGATACCAGGCTTCATTACCCAGTGGTCGGTTCTTGTATTATCTTTATTTTCTACCGACGAAACCAGTTCTCCGTTTGAAAGGGTCTTTTCTTTATTATCTACCGTCATATATATTTCTTCTGTCTGGCGCTGGTTGGGTTTGTCTATAGTTGGAAACCAGCAGGAATTGTCTTCCGTTTCACCCTGTGTCCAAATTTGGCGTGGTTTGTTCTTATCTTTCCCATCGGGGTTAATAAAAAATAGCCCCTTATGCGAAGTTATAGCAGCGCTCCCTCCCTGCTCTTCTTTAAGTTCATTAGGTTTAGAAGTGTAATCAATATACACCGTATATTCCTCATTATTAGTGTACATTTTACCGAGGCTGATATGAAGTTGTTTCGTATCATACTTATATTTCAAAGGAGTTTTATCATTCCCTTTCAAAAGGCTTATTTCATGAATATCCATTCCTTTGGCATCAAGGGTCAGGGAGTCGGTAGGATAGAAATAAGGTTTTAGTGTTATAGTCGCCTTTCCGTATAGGTACTGCTTATCCCAGTCGAAACTCACATGTAGTTCGGTATGAATAAGCTGGTTTATTACAGTGGCGGATGCCCTGTAATTTTCAAAAGCAATTTTAGGCGCTGTGTCCACATTCATTGTCATACTCTTGGATGAGTCAGCCATTTTTGTGGAATCGGCCCTTGCCATAACCATTAGCGAATCTATTAAATGCATAGCCGCCAGGGAGTCTGACTTCCGGTCATCAGCCGAGGGCCTGGAAGATGCAGTTTTTTGCGATGAACTACAGGAACCCAAAATTGTAACTAAAAGCAATACTGTGAAAGGATACTTCATATTCTTATTTTTCATACCATAAATTTTGTAGGGTTCAAAGATGTCAAAAATTCCGATTGCTTTCTTAAATATTTACTTTTGTCCCATGAATGCAAAAGTTAACAGCAGGGAATTTTTAATTACCCAACATCCTGGCAAGGCTTACAGCTTTGAAGTAAATGGCAAGCCGGTAGAATTGGATGCCTTTTCAAAACACAAAGGCACATTAAATATTTTATATAAAAACCGCTCTTACAGGGCTGAGCTTGTAGGATATGATGAAAGTGAAAAAATTGCCACTGTCAAACTGAACGCCCGGCAATTTGAAGTGGCATTAAAAGATACTGCCGATACCCTATTAGAACAACTTGGAATAACGGGGAAAACTCTTAAAGTGCAGAATATTAAAGCTCCCATGCCCGGATTAGTATTAAGCATTAATATTAAGGAAGGTGACATGGTGAAGAAAGGTGATGGCTTATTGGTTTTGGAAGCCATGAAAATGGAAAACCTTATTAAGTCCCATTCTGCAGGGAAAATTAAAAAGATACATATTGCCAAAGGAACCAAGGTTGAAAAAAACCAGCCTTTGATTGAGATGGAATAAACCATCTGCATTTCTCTTAAAATATAACGCTATAAAAAATCTACTTCCGTATTATCAGTATTGTTCCCTTAGGGAAAGGTGTAATACATGCACAGTATAGGGAACTGCATTCCTTCGATGGCACAACGGGGGCTTACACATTGGGAGACTTACCCGAAATATACAACATGGCGGGATAAAAAATTTATACCGCATCTCTTTCATCTACTGCCAATAACACAATAATATGTGCAGCGGGCCGCGGGAATTTATCTTTACAGGGACCTTACCGGTATATACCCCCCCACCAGTGAAGGTAAAGCAGATAGTGTAAAATAGCGTAACCTGCCTTTAAAAAGCAGGTTACCTATTAAACGTATAATAAATTAAAGTTAGCCAGGGAGCTTATCCCAGGTAAGTCTTCAAGATTTTACTCCTTGAATTAACCCTGAGTTTCCTTATGGCTTTATCCTTTATTTGTCTTACTCTTTCCCTGGTAATGTCATAGCGTTCAGCTATTTCTTCTAATGTATGAGGGTGTTGCAACCCAATGCCATAAAATAAAATAATAGTATCGCTTTCACGTTCAGAAAGACCAGTGAGCGCTCTCTTGATTTCAATATTTAAGGATGAAGTCATCAGCAAACTATCAGGCTGGGGGCTCGATTCGTCCTGCAATACATCCATCAGGGTAGTATCTTCGGCATTTGTAAAGGGTGAGTCAGTAGATAAATGCCTGTTGGTAGAAGCCATGGCTATTTTCACCTCGCTTTCTGTCATTTCAAGTATTTCAGCTATTTCAGCCGGACTGGCTTCTCTTTCCAGCTTTTGTTCTAACATTCCACCGGCTTTTTTAATCCGGTTCAGCGCACCTACTTTATTTAAAGGCAGGCGTATAACCCTTGAATTTACTGCAACAGCCTGTATAATACACTGGCGTATCCACCAAACTGCATACGAAATAAACTTAAATCCACGGGTTTCATCAAACCGCTTGGCAGCTTTTACCAACCCCAGGTTCCCTTCATTAATCAAATCGGATAAGCTGAGTCCCTGGTTCTGGTATTGCTTTGCAACAGATACCACAAATCTCAGGTTAGCAACCACTAATCTATCCAATGCAGCCTGGTCGCCTTCCCTTATTTTCTTTGCCAAAATGGTTTCTTCTTCGGCGGTTACCAATTCATGCTTGCTTATATCGGCAAGGTATTTTTCAATGGAAGTACTATCACGGTTAGTGATTGATTTAGTTATCTTTAGTTGTCTCATTTAGTGTGTTTTTTGCGTTGTTTATAAAGGTAAGAATCTATTTGAACCTTTTTATGATTTAATAAATTTCTACTTGCATAGGCATTACAAATTCAATTGCCAATATATCGTCCCCATTAATAATAATGCTGAAAACGGTATCATGTACCCCTTTTTCCGTAAACTTTTCTCTGAAAGCTTTTGAATTGTTGCGGGGAATAAAACGATACTTGTTTTTCTCCATCAGTTCACTGTAATCTTCAAAAGAATTGAAATAGCCGTAATACGTTATATCATTTTTACAAATAACCCTGCTCACCGAAAGGTTGCTTCCGGCAGCATATCGTTCTTGTATCAAAGCTGCTACTTCTTCTTTTCTCATAAGGAACAAGCGCCAATAGTCAGTAACCGGTAATCAGACATAGGTTATAAATATACGCCCAAATTGATTACCAATGACTGACAAATGGCAGCTGTGGTTACTATTTTTCTAATTGAACGTTTATAGCACGTAACCCTTTTGGGGTTTCTTCCACATCAAACATAACTTTATCGTTCTCGTGTATAGGGGTTTTTAAGCTGGATTCATGTACAAATACGCTATCTCCTGTGTCTTCCATGGTGATAAATCCGAAATGCTTTTCGGAATTAAAAAATTTAACTGAGCCTTTTTTCATTGTGTTGGTTTTTGTTGTTTATTGAGTTACGGTTGTTTTACTATTTTTATTTCAGGAAAACGGGTGGCTTGCTACCACTTCTATGTTCTTCTTAATTAGTTTACTGATATTACGCAGATAAGCTCTTTCATCTGTATTACAGAATGATAGCGCTACACCTGATTCCCCTGCTCTGCCTGTTCTGCCAATACGGTGAACGTAGGTTTCCGCTTGTTCGGGAATTTCAAAATTGATAACGTGGGTCAGCTTATCCACATCTATCCCTCTGGAAGCTATATCAGTTGCTACCAATACCCGGATAGACCTGTTTTTAAAGCTTTTCAATGCCCGTTCCCGTGCATTTTGCGATTTATTGCCGTGAATAGCTTCTGCTTTAATTCCGTTTTTATTAAGCTCCTTTACTACCTTATCCGCTCCATGTTTTGTACGGGTAAATACAAGGGCGTTTTCAATAGAGTCATTTTTAAGGACGTGCCTTAATAAAGGCCTCTTATTCTCCTGGCTTACAAAGTAAACGGATTGTTTAATCAAACCCGCTGTAGAAGCAACAGGCTCTATATTTACGTTAACAGGATTATGTAAAAGCGTATCCGCAAACTTGCGTATTTCGTAAGGGGCAGTTGCCGAAAAGAAAACGGTTTGTCTCTTAGCAGGTAACTTTGCAATTATCTTTTTTATGTCGTTAATAAAGCCCATATCGAGCATACGGTCAGCTTCATCGAGTACAAAAAACTCTACTGCATTCAGCCTGATAAAGCCTTGCTGCATCAGGTCAAGCAATCTTCCGGGGGTAGCTACCAATACATCAACACCCCTTTTCAGGATATTGGTTTGGGCATGTTGAGAAACCCCACCGAATATTACAGTATGCCTGATATTCAGATTTTTCCCATACGCAGAAAAGCTTTCGTTTATCTGCAATGCCAGTTCCCTGGTAGGTGCAAGTATAAGCGCCTTTATTCCAGATGGTTGGGGTGTCTTCCTTTCAGAAAGTAATTGGAGGATAGGTAACGCAAATGCTGCTGTTTTACCTGTTCCTGTTTGAGCGCAGCCGAAAATATCTCTGCCTTCTAAAATACAAGGTATGGCTTTCTCCTGAATAGGAGTAGGCTCTGTGTACCCTTCTTTACTTATTGCCCCAAGCAATGGGGGAATAAGATTTAAATCATTGAATGTCATCTTGTTACTTTTGTTAATGATGGTTACAGGTATGCCAATGCGGCTTTCCTTAGCTAACTTATTAGGAAAAACGTAAACCGGCACTGAATTGAATGGAGATAACCATCACCAGAATGAGATACAATCTTCGTAAGAAGTTTTGCAAAGATATACTATTTTTTAAAACTATCGCAAAATAAATTCTATATTATCAGAAAAGAGGTCAATGTTAAGCCGGTTATCATTTGCTATCCGCTTAATAACAAGGTATATATCCTGAAATTTATGAACTTGAAATTAACCTCTCTGCATTTATCAGTAATTCTTATTCTCTGGTTATCTTTATAAAAAAGTTTATCTTTGGCATATTATGCATAAAGAGAAATCATTAAAAGTATATGCCTGCGCCAATTGTGCAGAAGTAGAAGTAAAAACTGCCACTCCCAAAATACGGGGATGTAAAAAATCTTCTTTTCATAACTGGGTATTGATTGGAGAACGGGGACTTGATAAGTATGTATGCCAGAGTTGCGGCATCAAAGTAAATATATTCGGAACCCCTTCACAAGAAGGATGCAGTGTGGCTAAAACACATACCTGGAACAAAGTTAGTTGAAAGGGAAAAGTTAATATGGCAATTCCTTTAGTTCGGAAATAAAATTTTGTAAAATGTTATTTTTAGAGACGCGATGCATCGCATCTCTACCTATTGAAATTTCCTTTAGCTTTGCGTATGTTTACCATTATAGACATAGAAACCTGCGGGGGCAAATTTGAATATCCAAAGGGCAGGATAATTGAAATATCTATTTTGGTGCATGATGGGCTACAGGTAACCGAGAAGTTTACTTCGCTCATTAATCCCGGCTGTTATATAACCCCTATTTACACCCGTATTTCCGGCATCACTAATGAAATGGTGGAAAATGCGCCGCGCTTTCAGCAAGTAGCCAAACGCATATTAGAGTTAACCGAAGACAGAATTTTTGTTGCCCATAATGTAGGGTTCGATTATGGGTTTGTGAAAGAAGAATTTAACTCCCTCGGCTACAAGTTCCGAAGGGAAAAGCTATGTACTGTAAGATTGAGCCGCAAACTTATCCCGGGTCATGTTTCGTATAGCCTGGGTAATTTATGCGCTTCTTTAAATATACCTATAGAAGGCAGGCACCGTGCAGAAGGAGATGCTGTAGCTACCGCCAAATTATTCGACCTGCTGCTTCAACTGAAAGCCATGAGCCCCCAATACAAAAACATGGGTGTAGATGAGATAATGGGCAGAAGGATAGATAAAATCAAGGAGTACATCCTGAAAAAGCTACCTGAAGAGTGCGGGGTGTATTACTTTTTAGATAAAGATGCAAAGGTTGTTTACATCGGTAAAAGCTCCAATATATATAACAGGGCATTGGGTCATTTTAACTCCAAAGAACGCAAGAGCAGGCGCATGTTGAATGAACTGTACGATGCACATTACCAGCTTACAGGCAGTGAATTGATAGCCCTGTTAGTAGAATCAGAAGAAATAAAAAAACATCATCCTCCGTTCAACCGTGCCCGCAAAGCAGATACATTTACCCATAGTATTTGCTGGAGTAAAGACGATAAAGGTATTATCAATTTCCGGTTGACCCCATACGGGGAATCGGTGAATACGCTGCGCTCTTTTACCAGCTATGCCGGTGCCAGGGAATGCCTTGAACAATGGCTGGATGAATATGCCTTGTGCCTCCGCTATTGCGGACTGACCGACAATGACGCCGTTTGCTTCAACCATCAGATAAAAAAATGCAATGGTATATGTGCCGGCGAAGAAGAAATAGAGGAATATAATTTGAGGGCTTCAAAAATATTGAGGGAATTTACCTTTGGCAACAAAGACTTCCTGATTATAGAAGAAGGCAGACATGCCGAAGAACGAGCCTTGATATTAATTGAAAACGGACACTATGCAGGCTACGGCTATGCTGATATAACAGGGCAAGCTAATTCCCCTGAGGAACTAAGGGCATCTATAAAAAGAGGAACTTATTATCCCGACCATGACGACATCATACGGGGCTGGATGAGGCACCACAATGTGAAAACGCTTGTGCTGAAAGAGGTTGGGGAAGTGGCGGAATAAGAGATTTATTCGGTAATAACCTTAAAGACGCCATGCATGATACCTATACAATAACGAGGCAACCTTATTTCTGCGCCTGAATATATTTAGCCTGCCAATTCCCGCCAAATTCATAAATAGATTTAATAAAGCCGGCAAGGTTATTTACATCATTCAATATAAAGCTTTGGTCTAACGCCTTATCAATAGGTGCGTGTGCAGCATTTAACTTACTAATATCTAATTGGTCGGTTAATGCTTGCCCGGGAACCTGAAATGGACTAAAACTATCGGGGGATACAGGATGATGAAGGATATTCCATTATTCAAACCGCCTTAGCTGGTGCGAAGGTAATTCAAGTTAAAGGAAGTGGAAAAATAAAATATGTACTGCCCCTTTTTTGGGGGGGTATTTTGGTAACATTTTACAGGTAAAGCGAAATGAATTACACTTGTTGTTATACTTTATAACCGTGTAAAATATCCTGTATATCGATCCCAAGTCCATCAGCCAATTTTTTTAGCATATAGAGAGACGGCGTAGTTTTCCCCATCTCAAGCCGGGCTATGCTGGACCGTTCCATAAAACAACGTCGTGCTAATTCCGCTGAGGTTATCTTTCTTTCCTTTCGTAGCTTTATTAAATGAATGCCAAACTGCTTTTGAAGTCTCAACCGTTCCTTCTTTTCCCGTTCCTTATCATTCATTTTGTAACTGAATAGATTGCAAGAAGGGTGTTTTTGATAAAAAAAACGCTAACACTTATGTCAGCACATGTAAATTGCCATATATTTGCACCTTTATGAAAAATTAATCAATTACAGTCTATCTTTACACCCAATAATAAATATGAAAAAATACATACCCCTATCAGCATTCTTCATTTTCATAATAGGAAGTGTAACCGCCCAAACCCAGCAACCACTGGCGGCTGCTATTTCTTCAAAAACGAATATTTCCTGCTACGGTGATAGTACGGGCAGTGCAAGCGTGAATGTAAGCGGAGGTGTATTACCCTATACTTACTTGTGGGTTCCGGTGGGTGAAACTACTGACACCGCTACGGGGCTGACTGCCGGAACCTATACAGTAGTAGTAACCGATTCTATTTCCGATACGGCGTATGCCCGTGTAACAATTGCCGAACCGCCACTATTGGTTACCATTTCACGCACCCTGAAAAATGCAAGCTGCTTTGGTATGGCTGATGGGAAAGTGACGACGGAAGCCAGCGGGGGACAAACCCCGTATCAATATCTCTGGCAGCCTGTAGGAGCAACTACCGATACTGCCACTGGGCTATCAGCCGCCACTTTTACCTCCATTGTTACCGATGCAGGGGGCTGCATACGTAAAGATACTACCCGTGTTTTTGAGCCTGCCTATCTTTCGCTTACAACTGCTGCTATTGACAGTGCTGCCTACGTAGTAGCTCTCGGGGGAACATTGCCTTATACCTTCACATGGACTCCGCCCGTAAGCACCACCGCCCTTGCTACAGGGCTAACCCCCGGAAGCTATACTATTACCGTGAATGATTCTAATTTATGCAGCAATACTGCCGTGATTGTTGTCCCCAGTACCTTTTCTACCACCCTTCTAATTTATATGCCAACGGAAGAACAAGCAACGCAAACTTGTGATACCGGACATCCCTCCATCTTTACCTTTCCTATTTTGGCTATAGAAGATTCACTGCGCAGGTTCAATAGTTGTGTGATAGACCTTGATATTGGGACTGAATTTGAGGGCGATAGTGTATCGAACGGGGGGATAACGGTTACCCAGGGACCTCAATTTCAGCCGGGACCCGGCAATGATTATACTATTTTAAACGTAACTAATTTATCGGATACCGTTATAGAAATTGCATTCGGCTCCCCTACCGATAGTTCCATAAATGGAACTATACCCCGTGGTTACGATACCCTGCTTTGGGTCAATCTGAAAGTTGAAAATTGTTTTGCTTCAAATGTTGCCTATACTAATCAAAACATTACGGGTACGCAATCATACTATAGTAATATAGATAGCACGCCTTATACAGCACCCGATACTATGGCAAATGTAATATGTTCAAATTGTGCCCTCTACCCTTGTTCCAGTTCCGATGGTACTTTCACCTTAGATTCATTATGCTGTTGTGGAGACAGTATTATTTATACCTATGGAATCGATACGCTTTACCATTACTTTTATTATAATGTTCCTTACAGTCTTACTTCATTTTATGGGTTTGTAGCTTATCCGCAGGATTTACAATGCTGGCCTTATATAAGCAACAATACCCCTATTATAAATGCAGGAACAAATGGCAAAAGCGTACCTCCTAATTCATCTATTTTTACCATAAACGGGTATAACTTTGGGCGTAACAGAGGCTGGATTGAGGTTGCCAATGCAGACACAGGGTACAATGAAAGGGGCAGCCAAGCCTATATTAGGTTAGATAGTTTAGATATTCTATCCTGGACGAATGAGAAAATAGTGGTGAAAATGCCCTCTCTTTTATTTGGGAGTTCCGGTACTCCCGGAACCGGGCAATTCCGCGTATATGACCCTTGCGAATATTATGCTGAGAATAACGTGACCATCAACTATGCCATAAAAAACGCCGTCACGTCTCCGAGAAAATTCAGACTAAATGTAGTAATGACCAACGATACGGAGAGTTTAATTTTCCGTTGCGATACCAGCATATCACGTACCCCTAAAGCGTATGCTTGTGTTAAAAAAGCTATAGCAAAATGGAATTGCTATACAGGAGTAAACTGGAAATTAGGAGCAGATACTGCTTTAGCCAAAGATACTATGGACGGAATTTCTAATATCTATTTCAGTGACAATAATTTCAGGTCTCCTTACGCACAAATGCAAACGGACCTACAGATACTTCCGGAATGTACAATCCCCTATGGCGATTCGATAGCCTTCTATAAAGAGGCAGATATTAATATACGGCGACATGGTCCAAATTGGAGCTATGACATGACTTATACAGTAACATCTCCCGATAGCGACTATTTTTATGATGCTATATTGCATGAATTAGGTCATGCTCATGGCTTAAGGCACATTAATGATACATTATCATTAATGTATTATAAGCAGATAGGAGGTGAAAGAGATAGTATACCTGGGGGCATAGCTCCGGGCCCCCAAACTCTCGATGGAGCTTTTGATATGATAAATACCAGCGTGGCATATATTCCACACCCCTGTGTAGGAACCATTCTGGTTACAAGCACTACCGAGTGCAGGGACCCTTCGCTTAGTGTACCAGAAGTTTCAGGAAACTTCTATAACCTGAGTCTATATCCAAACCCTGTAGTACAGGGGAACATCATAATCTCTTACGAATTAAACCAAAATGCCTATATTCGCTTTAAAATTATTGACTGCATAGGCAGACAAGTGATGATGTTGAATAATGAAAATAAGCCACCCGGTAAATACACTGAACAAATTAACACCGATATTCTTGCAAGTGGAGCATATCTATTTATATCGAATATAAATGGAGAATTTAAAATAATTAAATTTATCAAACTTTAAATATGCTGAGTATGAAAACGACAATCAAATTTATTATAACGACCCTTACTTTATGCAGTTCATTCTGTATGGCACAGATAGCCCATTCCAATCCTGCACGAGAATCGGCACTTCATAAAAGAAGTATAAAAAATACAGAATATATCTTTGAAGGTGCTGTAACGCAACAACAATGCTATTACACAAAAAATAAAGAGATATTAACATGCAGTGTTATTCAAATTCTTAGAATATATAAAGGCACTCCTCAAATTAAGCTAGGCACAGTGAGAGTTATAACAAGCCAATTTGGGCGTATAGGAAATAATTATGCAAAAATACCCGAAGATGGAGGCGGTGTATCACTTCACAAGGGTTCCAAATATATAATTTTCGGTAAACAAGCCTACCCAAATATGCTCTCTGATACAATGATTGCAACAAATAATACTATAACCCTAACAACTATGGATTGTGATAATCCAATTGGCTTTACTGGTACTGATAGTGCACAATGGGGATATACTAAATACTCAACATTAGATTCGCTCTATTCATTTTTCAAAGAAAATGGGCTAACGGTACAGGAAGAAGTGAAGTAAAATATTTTTTAAGTTTAATAAACGAGCGTTGTGAAACTCGTAAATTTATTAAAATATAAAACTGATTAATATGAAAATACCAAATTCTTTTATTGCTGGAATGCTTATTATTTTCTGCTCTTTATTTTTTAAAGAGAATCAAGCTTTTGCTCAGGTTTTGCAAAAAGATAGCAGTAATGCTATAGAAAAGACAGGAGGCGAAAAACCAAAATCAAATAAGATTATTGATTATATGCCACCCGCTCGGTTTGTTACAGGTAGTCTTGTAAAATGGAAAAAGTCAGGAGAATGGTTTACAGGTAATATTGTTGACCTGAATAATTATAAAGATTCGTGTTATGTTAAAGGTGATAAAGATGGATATATTATTAAACTGCCATATAATATCCTTTATGGTAAGAATGATACGGTAAAATAAATATTTTTTTAAGTTTAATAAACGGACGTTGTGAAACTCGTAAATTTATAAAAATATGAGAAGAAAACTTACCGTAGGGCTTATGCTTATGTCATTCATAGCAACCTTTTGTCAGAGCCAAAGAATACAATACCAAACTAAACTACTACCTAAGGTAAAACAAAAATTGGACTCTTTATATCCAAATGCTACTATTACTGCCTTTAGGCAATACCCTAAATCGGAAACCGCTCAAAAACTTTGTTTGAATTGTAATTGTCCCGAATCATCGGATGGAATCATTTTCACCTTTGATACCAATGGAAATATATTGAATAAAGATATTACTCTTCATGAGGATATAAAAAGTTTACCAGACAGTATTATAAGCTATATAAAAACACATACAACTTCCAACATAGGATTTTATAATAATTATATTATTAAAAGTATTAGTAATAAAGGGGAAATAAGTTATAGTATAGTAATGTGGCAAAAATATCCTGGGATTAGTCTAAATACAGATAGATATATTCTAAAGTTCAAAAGCACCGGGGAGCTAATCTCAAAAGAAAAACAACCTATTCTCCATGATTGATTTTGAAACTGATTTGAGCAGTTGGGGAATGAAAGGTGGAGGTTGAACCGTAAAGAATTGTAAATTGATTTTTATTTTACTAAATTTAGGTTTACAAAGCGCACCCTCTGAAACCCTTTAGGGACACAGGTCTCCAGCAATCACCTAATAACCAGAAACTTAAGTAGGCGTATTTATGTCCCGCGCCCGAATGCCAGCCCGAAAGATTCCAGCCCCAAAGGCATGGTCAGGCGGGCATTCTGGCAGGTACCATCCGGGACGGGCGGGCGTTTTATGCCGTTTTCTTTTTGGATTACCTGAAGAGTGTAACATTACCCTTCTTACTGATTTTTTTGCCATCAATCAACGTAACATTCAAATAATAAACATACGTACCCATATTCATAGGTAAACCGCTATAATTGCCATCCCAGCCATCATTCACGTTATGCGATATAAATAACCTGTTACCCCAACGGTCAAACACTTCAAATTCCATTGAGGCTATGCAATTTCCTCTTACATAAAGCCTGCTGTTGGTAGTTAAATCAGGTGAGAACGCCGTAGGAACAAAGACATTATCGCATCCGGGAATTTCAACCGTAATTAAAATAGAGTCTATCCCTGCACAACCGCCTGCATCTGTAATGGTAACGGTATATACAGTAGTCACAGATGGACTTGCAGTTGGGTCGGGGCAGGCAGTGCACGATAAACCTTCTGCCGGCGACCAATTATACGTGGAACCCGTTGTAGCCCCCGAAATGGATAAGGTTTGAGAACCTCCCGGAGCAATGGTATCACTGCAACAGGCAGTACCACTTGCGCCAGGGGTAACAAAAACCTCAATGCTGTCCTTTGTATTGCATCCCGAAGTATCAGATACAGTAACAGTATAAACTGTAGTAATACCCGGAGAGGCAGTCGGGTTAAAAATAGTTGAACTATTAAGGCTTCCCGAGGGTGTCCAAACATAATCTGCACCACCCGACGCAAGCAGGTTTACTGATTCTCCCTTACATATTGTAAAAGGTCCGTTTACAGAAGGGTCCGGTCCGGGATTAACCGTTACTTTTAACGTGCTATCCTTCTGGCAGCCCTGTTTAGTTACTATTATTGTATAAGTTGTAGTGGAACCAGGTGTAACCATAATACTTGCATCAGTCCCTCCCCCCGGTGACCATAAATAAGTTCCGCCTCCGGTGGCTGTAAGGGTAGTTTCATCTCCTTTGCATATTAATTGGGTTCCCTGTAAAGTTACCGTTGGGATAGGTACAATAGTTACTGTATCTGTTGCACTTGAACTACACCCACTGGCGCCCACCGTAACTGTATAAATATGGGTACTACCCGGATTAACGATAATAGTGCTTGTAGTAGCCCCGTTGCTCCATAAATAGGGTCCGGAGCCGGTTACAGTAAGTGTATCCGGGGTACCTGCACAAGACGTTAAGGACGGTGTAATAGTTATTGTTTGGGCGGTAGTTACAGCTACGGTAACCGTAGTATCTTTTGAACAGCCTCCGGCAGTAACTTGCACCGTGTAAGTGGTAGTAGTAATGGGGATAACCGAAATACTACTTGTGGTAGATGAACTTGTATTACTCCACAAATAAGTTCCTCCTCCCGTAGCAGTAAGGGTTACACTATTTCCGGAACAAACAGCCGTATCATGGCTAATGGTAATGGAAGGCAATGGTAAAACGGTTACCGTGTCCGAAGCGCTGGAACTGCATCCGCTGGCGCCTACTGTGACTGTATAAATATGGGTAGTACCCGGATTAACGATGATAGTGTTAGTAGTTGCCCCGTTGCTCCACAAATAGGGACCGGAACCTGTAACTGAAAGCGTATCAGCAGTGCCTGCACAAGAAGTTATGGATGGGCTAATGCTTATAGTTTGTGTAGTAGTAACACTTACCGTAACTGTGGTATCTTTTGAACAGCCTCCCGCAGTTACTTCTACCGTGTAGGTGGTAGTAGTAAGGGGGGTAACAGATATGCTGCTTGTGGTAGATGACCCGGTATTACTCCATAAGTAGGTTCCGCCGCCGGTTGCAGTAAGTGTTACACCATTTCCTGAACAAACAGCCGTATCATGCGAAATGGAAACGGATGGCAAAGGATTAACAGTAACCGTGGAAGTCGTGCTGTCTTTACAGGAGCCTGTTGAAACAACCACTTTATAAATAGTTGTCAGGTTGGGATTAATAGTTATAGTAGAAGTAGTGGCACCGTTACTCCATAAATACGAACCTCCTCCCCCGGCAGTTAATGTAGTGGAATCTCCCGCACAAATAGTAGCAGTTGGAGGACTTATAGTTGCAGTTACCGTTGAGGCGACTGTTACTATAACGGTTGAACTATCCTTACATCCTGAAGTATTAGTACCAAAAACTGTATAAGTTGTGGTGATGGTCGGGCTGGCATTCGGGTTTGCACATCCGGTACAACTTAATCCTGCCGCCGGCGACCAGGTATAAGAAGATGCACCGGTTGCAGTTAGCGGGGCTGACCCCCCGGCGCAAATTGCAGTATTATTTCCTGCTCCGACAACAGGAACTGCAAGCACCCTGACTGTATCGCCTACACTATCTCTGCATCCATTACTGGATACTATAACACTATATACGGTATTTACAGTAGGGTTCACAGAAATAGCGGCTGTGGTAGCACCTGTACTCCATTGATATGTTGCTCCGCCTCCTGCTGTCAGGGTGGTAAAACTTCCGGCACATACACTGTCATCCGGAGGAGTAATGGTTGCTGTAAGTGAAGAGGATACCGTTACTGTAACAGTAGTCGTATCATTACATCCAAGGGTACTGGTACCAATAACTGTGTACGTGGTCGTAATAGTAGGTGAAGCTGTTGGGTTAGCGCAATTCGTACAGGTTAAATTAGTTGCAGGAGTCCAGGTGTAGGTACTCGCTCCGCTTGCTATTAAAGCAACATTTCCGCCGTTACAAATAGATGGCGTGGGGGGAGAAATGCTTATAATTGGTTTAGGATTAACCGTTACAGTAACTGTTGTAGTATCTGTACAATTAGTTGCATTCGTCCCGATAACGGTATAAGTGGTAGTAGCAGTAGGTGTAGCAATAGGGTTAATACAGTTTGTGCAACTTAACCCCGAAGCCGGAGACCAGGAATAAGAAGTTGCTCCAAGCCCATTGAGGTTAACGCTTTGATTATTGCAAACCGATGCTGTTGGCGGATTTACAGTAACCGTAGGAGAGGCCTCTACTGTAAGAGTAATATTGGTGTCTTTACTACAAGTGCCATTACTTACAATTACCGAGTAGTTTGTGGTGGTATTGGCAGTTACATTAATAGAAGAAGTTGTGGCTCCGGTATTCCATGAATAGCTACTGCCACCGCCCGCAGTTAAGGTTGTTAGTGTACCCGGGCAAACGGGATTATTATTGGCATTTATAGTTGGATTAGGAGCAGCAGAAACAGTTACCTTAACAGAATCTCTGATAACACCACAAGCTGTGGTTATGGAAACAGTGTATGTTGTGGTTACTGTTGGAGTTGCGATAGGGTCGGCAATGTTCGCATTACTCAATCCGGTTGTGGGGCTCCAGGAATAAGCAGTTCCACCGGATGCCATAAGGGAATCCCTCGTTCCATTGCATATTGCTTTATTGGGGCTTACACTTACCGAAGAGCTTCCTGAAACAACTGCAGTTACAGGGATTCTATAAGTTCCCGGACAACTTCCAACATAATAGGTTGTGGTAGTGGTTAAGGCAGGAGTTGTGTAATTAGGTCCCGTAGCTATAGCTGTTCCTCCGGCAGAAACAGTGTACCACTCAATGGTCGTGCCCCCCGGAACAGTTCCATTAAGGGTGGCGTTAAGCGTAGCGCTTTGCCCGCTGCAAATGGTATCATTTTTAGCTGTAATATAAAAATTGGCTATGCTTGCACCCGTGGTACCTGCTCCACCAATTGTTGCGCCATTGGGAATAAAATTTGCCATAGCAGCCGCATTGGTTGTTCCATTGGCACCCCCTGTAGTAATCTGTGTAAGCCCGGTATTTGAAGTAGCAATATACCCGCCGCCGCCACCGCCGCCAGGACCTTCAGCCTGGTGGTCTATTCCCACCAAACGCAGCACCTGGTCTCCCCCGGTTCCACCATTTGCTGTAAGGGCTATGCCTGAAATAGTGCCCACAGAATTGACAATAATGGTTCCGCCGCCGCCGCCGCCGCCGCCGCCATCTTTACCCGTTGTAGAACTTGTAAGAGGATCCGGCGTATTTTTTCCGTTTTCTCCATTCGCTATTATTTGTCCGGCACCTGATACCGTTCCATAACTCATCAGATATACTATCCCGCCTCCTTTACCTCCGGCACCACCATAGCCATCATTTTGGTCGCCTGCACCGCCGCCGCCAGCCATAAATATTTTTCCGGTAGAATAATCCATAGGGCGTCCGCCTCTGCCCCCTACATTTCTTCTCCAGTCGCCAGCCCAGTCCGTTGCGTTTCCGGGAGGATCAGTCAATGGGTTCCCGGCATCCGATGAATAGCTATATCCGCCCCTGCCTCCTCCTGCAGAGGTGAACGTGGGCATCCAGGTAAATTCAAGCGCCCAGGCAGTTCTATTGTCTGCCGTGCTAACATCAGGATTTCCAAATCCATTAATATAATTGGCTACTACCCCTCCATTTGCGCCGCCGCCGCCGCCGCCATTTTGTGCATTTCCGCCGCCGCCGGCATTACCGGGTGCACCCATTCCATCTTTTCCGCCATATTGGGTGTACATCAATTCATATCCTCCTATTCCTTCTCCTTTTTCTTTCCCTAATACACACGAGGTTGAAGAAAACCAATCTACATTCCAACCGATACTATCCTGATTAAGAAGGCTGCCGCCCCTGAAACCTGTGGAATCTGCATTGATGGAGCCCCCTGTATTAATAACCGTATTGTTTTCCACCTCTATGGCAATTATTCCACCAATAGAGCTACTCCAGGGGTCGCAGCCGATAGTACCTCCCGCATTAATAGTAAGGGACCCATATCTCGGAACCCGCACTATCTGAACATTCCCCGTATCTATGTAAGTATGTTGTAAAGAACAATCAAGGGTTATGGTAGTTCCGTTTGGAACTGCGTTCACTTCGGCAAATTCATAATTGCCACAGTTATTATAATTCAAAACGCCGCCCCAGGAACTATCATCAGGGAATGCCTACGTTTCCATCGGGTGCATAAATTTGACCATCAAGGGTAGCCCCCTGCATTTGAATAATCATTATTAAGTCGCCAGGGGCAAGATTAGCCGAAAAGCGGTTATGGGCATTTAAGGTGCTGCCGGCAACTGTGATAGTTGTGTTTCCCGCCGTCGCATTCGCAGTAAGGTACGTATATTCATTTACCTCGACAGTAGTTGTAATAGTAGGGCTTCCGTCTTTTCCCCGCTGGGCAAAAAGACAAACAGAAACCAGGCAAAATAAAACAGAAAGTAAATTTTTCATTATTCAGAGACAAAAATTAAAGCTACTAATGTATAACTATTTTATGAACCGATAAAATAGCAACGACAAAACCCTGAAAATATAGGAGTTAGGTTTTACTCCACGTGCAAAATCATTCCTTTCAGGTATTCTCCTTCCGGATGATAAATATTGATAGGATGGTCTGCAGGGTGGGATAGATATTTTACGATTCTTACATTCCTTCCAGCCTCAATAGCTGCTGCGGTTATAGCTCCATGAAAAAGGTTTTTATCAACCACCTGAGAGCATGAAAAAGTAAAAATAATTCCGCCGGGTTTTATTCCCTGTATAGCTAAAGCATTCAATCTTTTATAGCCCATAACCGCCTGGTGCCTTGCATCGCGATGTTTGGCAAAGGCTGGAGGGTCAATAACCATCATATCATATTCCGAAGACTTACTTCCTAAAAAGTCAAATGCATCGGCAACAAATGAAGACTGTTTTGCTCCGTCTCCAAAATTCAGGTTTATGTTGGTATCTGTAAGTTTAATTGCAGTCTTCGAACTATCAACGGAATGTACTTCGGTAGCGCCTGCTTGCAGGGCATAGACTGAGAACCCTCCGGCATAGCAAAAACAATCTAACATTTTTCTCCCCGAAGCATATTGAGCGACCAATTTCCGGTTCTCCCTCTGGTCAATAAAAAAACCTGTCTTTTGTCCTTCTTCCCAATCTATTTGAAATTTGTGACCGTTTTCAAGTACTTGCTTTTCCTTATCTGAGCCAAAGAGATACCCATTTTTTAGTTGTTCATCAGATGGAATTTTATCTCCGGAAGAACCTAAACTCTCTTTGCTTTTATCGTATATAGCTTTTAACTTATTTCCGTAAATTTCTTTCAACGCCTCAACAATATTATTTCTCTCCCGGTACATCCCTATTGAGTGAGCTTGTATTACAGCGGTGCCGTTATAGTAATCAATTATCAATCCGGGTAATCCGTCACCTTCTCCATATATTAGGCGGTAAACGTTAGTATTCTCATCATCTGTCAATCCAATGGAATGCCTGTAATTGAAAGCTTGTTGAATTTTTGATTTCCAAAAAGAGGCATCCGCCACTATCTTCTCAAAGGAAAAGAGCCTGACCATAATAGAACCTTTCTGGTAATGTCCTGTTCCGAGGTATTCATCTTTGCTGGAATAGACTTCCACCACATCTCCATTCGTAATAATCTCAGGGGCTTTTTTCACTGCACCGGAAAAAATCCAGGGGTGAAAACGCTTTGGTGATTGGTCTTTTCCTGAATGAAGGACTATCTTAGGTATTTCGTTCATTCAGCAAAACTACACAAAAGAGGCTTAAACAGTTATTTTTCCGCCACAGATTCACAGATTAAAAAAATGTGAAAAAAAATCTATGAATCTGTGGTCTATTTTTACATACATTTGAATTGTATGAAATATAAATGCTGGTTAGCTACTTTTACTTTTTCTCTATTCATAGTGAGTTATTGCCAAAGCCAAAACCGAAAATTGATATTACCCAAAATACAGGCGGCAGTAGACACCTTATATCCCCAAGCATTTAACCTTACCCCTGAAATAAGCCGCACAACTGACCCTTTTCAGTCGGTGACTATGATGTGCAACTGTCCCGAAGGCACAGGTAAATTAGATATTACTTTTGATACCCTGGGACATATTATTAATAAAGATATTTATATTTCCATAAAAGATTTGCCTGCCCCTATTATAGATTATATGCAATCAAACTATGCCACGGGCTTTACTTATAATGATTACTTGGTTAAGAGCATTAATAAGTCAAAAGAGCTGAGTTATAAGGTATATGCACATCAGCAAAACAGTGATGGCAACCTTGAACCGGGAACGCTGGTTTATCTTCTGAAATTTAACAGCTCCGGAGAATTTATCTCCCTGGATAAAGAATTGCAAGACCAATAATTTAGATTCATTTTTGAAATAATTCCGAAATAATATTCTCCTTTAAACGATACCTATAGGGCAACTGCGCATCTTCTGCGGCATAATCTACCCCAATACGGGGGCTTGTAATTATATCTTTCTTCTTGAATTTTATGCCCCTGTCTTCGAGCCAGATTAAATTACCGGATAAAGAAATGCCTGAATGTTGGGTTTTAATTCCTAAGGCTGCTGAAAGAGTTCCCGGTCCATTAGATGTTGTTTTTGTAATAGAATCTTGCCGCCGCCTTTCCAGTATAGTATAAATCCCATCATTCGGTATGCCAGCCCTGATAAGGATTGCATGGGGTATCTCTTTATTATTCGTAACTACATTAAACATGTGGTGGATACCATAACAAAGATAGACATACGCTAAGCCTCCTTCTGCATACATTGTTTCAGTTCTTTTGGTGCGGCGATTATTGTAAGCGTGAGAGGCTTTATCTATCACTCCCCTATATGCTTCTGCTTCTATAATCATAGCAGATGTCAGAGTCCTGTCAATATTAGTAACCAAAAACTTCCCGATTAATTCTTCCGTAATCTTTAGGACATTATTTCGTAAATAAAAATCAGGTTCCAGTTTTTTAATCATTTAGCTTGTAGCTGTTATATTGCCACAGATTCACAGATTATAAAACATTTTTTTAATGTAACCCCGCGTGAGCAAGGTAACGCTCAGCATCCATTGCGGCCATACAACCGCTGCCTGCAGC
Source organism: uncultured Bacteroidota bacterium (assembly GCA_963767125.1). Classification (GTDB taxonomy): domain Bacteria; phylum Bacteroidota; class Bacteroidia; order JABEUT01; family JABEUT01; genus JABEUT01. The sequence goes on from CAVYDB010000007.1 coordinate 23,360, forward strand.
CGTAACTGCCTGCCGGTAGTTTTTATCCTGAGCATCGCCGCAGGCAAACACACCGGGAATATTGGTGCGGGTAGAACCCGGAACAGTCTTTAGATAGCCTTGTTCATCCATATCTATCCACCCTTTGAAAATCTCCGTGTTCGGTTGATGACCTATGGCTACAAAAAAGCCTGTAACATTCAATATCCTTTCTTCTTTGGTAATTACATTCCTCACGGCAGCGCTGGTTACGCCTTTTTCTCCTAAAATTTCCAATGTCTCTGAATTAAACAGCACTTCTATATTGGGGGTGTTGAATACCCTATGCTGCATAGCTTTTGACGCCCTTAATTCATTGCGGCGGACAATCATATATACTTTGTTACAGAGCTTGGCAAGATAGGTAGCTTCTTCGGCGGCGGTATCCCCTCCCCCAACGATTGCCACGTCCTGCTTACGGAAAAAATACCCGTCACACACAGCACAGGCAGACACTCCAAAGCCATTCAGTCTCTGTTCGGAAGGTAAGCCGAGCCATTTGGCGGATGCTCCTGTGGCTATAATGATAGAATCGGCTACAAGAGTTTCTTTTTCCTCTACTTCCACCATAAACGGAGCCTTAGAAAAATCTACTGAACTGACATACGACCAGCGAATATCCGTTCCAAAGCGGGCAGCCTGCTTGCGGAAATCTTCCATCATCTGCGGTCCTTGTACCCCATCAGCATAGCCGGGATAGTTTTCTACATCAGTCGTAATGGTCAGCTGACCTCCCGGTTGCAAGCCTGCCACCATTACAGGCTGTAAATCGGCGCGGGCGGCATAGATGGCAGCCGTGTATCCCGCAGGACCAGAACCGATGATGATACATTTTTTCTTTTCTTCTGTTGACATATATACTATTTACGATTTCCTACTTACTTTGGTTTGTCAGGAATGCCAAAAGTATGTTAATTTGTGTTTGGCTAACAGCTATTAGCTAATTGCTCTTAGCTCGTATGACGTTTTTAAAGATGAATTATTCTGATGGTTTTAGGGCAAGTGAAAAAAACGACATAAAACGGCTATGATTTGTCCTTTCAACTAATTGGTTGATAGTTTTATATACGTAAAACGTTGCAGGATAAGGGGTTGCACGTATATCAATTAATGAAAAGTTTGAAGCAAAAAACAATTATTGCCGGGGCTGGATTTATTATTTCTCCATATCTGCCAGAACCATATTTACCCAGTTCTCTTCTACCTCATTTTCAAGAAATTTTAGGCCATTCGGGCAATTGCAACTTTGACTATATGCATAATTTAATAGTATGCAAAACAGAAATACAGGGGATAGTTTTTTCATAGATTTTTTTCTCTATGACGGAAGGGAGGAAGGGAAACAGGGAAGCAAATTCCATGTAATGACTATTTTAGTAAAATTAAAGCACTTGGTCAACCCTTACTTACAAGCTATTGGATTAACAAATACAAACCGTAGTAAGGGTATATCACCCACTTATTTTAGTGAAGTTTGGGACTTATTCATAATTAACCATCTTATGTTTGAGGTTAATGCTCTCAATTTCATATACCCTAACCTTAATACAGTCAAGCTTTTTGGGGTTAAATATTGCAAGGTTATAACCACTTGAATATAACGAACTAAGATACTCCACACCATCAAATCCAATTGATTTAATAAATTCAGAAAGATATTGTGTTGGCAGATAATCAAGTTCATTATCATTCCTACGCCTAGTTCTTGACAATTCCTTTTCAAGTTTTGTGATAAAAGGAAGATGAATTAAAAAATCCTCTAATTCTCCTTGTTCCGCAAGAAAAATTGGGTCATATGTATCTCCTCTTAAATTAATAACTTTCATTTGCTTATTTGACCGGAAATCGCCAACAGACACATAATCAAATAAAGAAGCTCGAGCCTCATAAAGGGTAGTTTTAATATCATCCGCCAAGTAAAGATAAGAAATTCCAAGAGGGTTAGCCCTTCCAGCTTTAGCTTTTTCAACAGGTGGATTACTCATGTCTCCCTTCTCAAAACCAGTAATATTTGTGCAAATCCTAGCCCTATGATATATTTTACCTCTAGGTATTATCCTTTCGTATCGTTTTAATAAATGTTCTAACTTTGTTAAATCCAATGCATTTTGAATATGAAAACGATTAGTAGATTTAATCTCATTGGCAAACTTTTCCCATGAAATTTGTAAAGGTTTAACTATATTTTTTTTGGCAATATTATTTAAATGTTTTAAAACTACATTTCCTTCGAACATTTTTTTATAATGCTTGGCATCGTCTGCAATGATTTCATTTAAAAGTTTTTTCCTATTATCTTTTAAATTAGAAGAAAATATTTTCCCTTTAAAATCGACGTCTATTTGTATCTCTATAGATTCCCCAATTTTAGGGTTTACCTCATATAGGTCCAAGATGTTTTGAAAAAACAAAGAAAGAGATTTAGGATTGTAGATGGATACTCCTTTTGATCCACAAAAATTACAATCCCCAATAGTTGGATTGCTATTAATAATACCTTTTAGATAAGAACTCGAAAAGCATTCCGAACAACAATTCATACTAAATCAATTGCAAAACCAACTCAATGTGATTCATAATTGATAATTTTTTTATAGTACCTAAACCTGGAAAGTGCCCAGATTTAGACATTTCTCGAAACTGCTCTATTGCCTGTGTTTTAAACTTTTTTGTATCACACCAAGAGATTAAATGGCCTAATGCCTCTTCAAATTTCCCAGCTATATCTGAAGTATCGTCGTTGGAATCCGATACAAAATGCTTCACTTTAATCTTTTTCGATGAATCAACATAAGAGAGGTGAATCGCAACAGCATATGGTAAAAAACCACTTTCAGAATAGATATCGCCTATTGTAAGAAAGTCAGAAAAGCCAGCAAAACCATCCTCCTTATAATATAAGTGCTCTTCAGTAAACGGGCTCTCAGCAACCGATTTGTAATCTACATTTCTTAATTGAGCATTAAAACAATCCTCAAGCACTACAACCGTTTTATTTTTAAAGTTACGGTAGTATCTTCTACCTGTTCTACTTTGATTAACAATATTAAATTTTACTGGGGTAACAGCATTATACTCATTTATAAGTTCGCCAATATTGACATCCTCTGAATTATGAATAAGAGTTAGTTCAATTTTAGATTTAGTAATATGCTTGCCCAATAGGGAAATTAAGGCTTTGTGGTTTTCCTTTTCATTCATGATAACTGCAACTTGGAAATTAGTATACCCTGCCAGTCCCTTGCCTAACATGGTTAGTATATCACTTGAATCCTTTTGCATATCTCCCACTTTAGGGTTAATAACAACATTAAAGTTTATATTTTTAACTGCCAACTCATGAATAGTTGTTTTCAGGGTTGAAGAATCCTTTACGGGTTCAATTATCGGAGATACCTTGTCTCTGCTTTTAGCTAATAAACTGCTAAGCTCCTTTAGAGCGATTAATTCAAACTGTTTACCTCTGAGATATGGGAAATACATTTAAATTGTTTTCTTTAGGAATTTATATAAATCCCAATATTCATTTTCCGAAAAATCAAGAGTATAACAAATTTGTTTCAACTCAAATGGAGTCTTATTTGATTCCCATGATTCTATGCATTTTATTTTTCTTTCCTTCAAAATGTTAAATGCAAGCTTCTGGAATTCAACCACATCAACGGTACTTATTAAATCAAGGCAAGCCGTAAAGATTTTAGTATTTGGAACATTCGGTACATGACAAAAATAATTATTAATAATTTTTAAATACTCTGCTTTCCTTAAAGTTTTAAAAATAGTAACATGATTAAAATTTTGTCGATTATTTTCGGCCTCTTTACGTATTTTAAATCTATTATTTTTAGTAAATTCCATTATTCCAATCGTTGAATCGGAATAATCCGATAAAATCCTTGAGACATGCTTGGAACAAGTGACAATGTAAACAAAATCAGCAAATTGTTGATAATCATTTAACTGTTTTCTCAACTTATCAAGACTATCTAAATCTGTTTTTATTTCATAAACTTTAGCAGAACCATTAAGAAAAACAAAGTCAGCAATGGAACTACCTATTTTAAACTCGTTCAGTACCCTAGTAGTTTTTGAGCTGTATTTTTTAAAAAGGCTAGTAATTAATCTGTTTTTATAAAAATATTCACTCCTATATTCCTTTTCTAAAGTTAAATATACTGAACTAATTAATTTTTTGTAGCTTGTAGAGGTGGAAGAAGAAGAAACGTATTTTTTAAGTTTTCGTTCAGTTAATTTACTGTCTTTTCCTCTTACAACTTTGTCAAAATTTGAAGGTGAAAAAATTTGGGATAAACTCCTCAAACTATCGGTGCTATTATTAACTATTAACATTCTTGTGCAAAAATAGGCAATTGTTTGTGTTTTATTAGTGGACTTTCTATTTATTTATATCCATTGATTATTAACAAAGAACTTGATGAAATTTGTGTCTTCATACGCTCAAAATTAATATTTGTTTCCCAATAAGGTTAAAAACATTCATTTCCCTCACTTACGCACCATCACATCATGCCCCTTAGCTGCAAGGTTGCACTTAATAGCAAGCCACCCTCTTAAACTAATGTCTACGCGGGAATTAGCTATTTATTAATCCAATTTATACCGGGGTCTATATAAATCGATTGAATGTTGAATATCTTCAAATGCTTCAGGTTGAATCCTAAGTTTAAACAAAGGTTTCAATCAAGCTTAAATTCTTTTTGAACCTTATCCCAATCTAAAAGATCGTTTGGCTTTGTACATTTAATTCTGTCACGGACGAGAGTTTTGTGTTGTTCAAGAATTTCAGGTGTTTTTTCTTCTTGTTCCTCTAATTTTACATAGGAAAGTGTCTTCAGAAAATTCAAAAAAACCGATGAGTAACCTTCCTTAACGCTTATTGTAATCCTCATATTTTTATGGGTTATTCTATGTATTTACATTACAAATATAGGTGATTTTTAAAAACCCTTTCCTATTTTAAAAGAACAATTCAGGCAATTGAACTATGGATTTGAGCCGTTAATAGAAATAAGAAAAAAATATTTCTTTCCGGGTGTACTTTTATACTCGAACCAATTATGAAACAATATGAAAACACTAATTTTAGGAGTTTGCTTATGGGGTGCACTTTCACTACAAGGATGCGTGGCATACGCAGAACCGGTAGGTGGATATTATCAACGAGAGAATATTTGGTATTATAAAGATGTTCACGGGCATGAATGGCGCGAGAACCACAGGTATCACCATGATATACATTAATATATTGAACGCCCTTAGCTGCTAATTTGTGCTTGCCCGGCTATTAAGCGGAGCCAATGGAAACCGACTTTACGCTTTTCATCTTGATAAAAGGGCTGCAATAAGTTTTGTATTTGCGGCAGTATCGGTGGTTAAATGAATGGTGTGCATATAAATAGGGTTTAATATTTCAAATTTACGAAAGAATTAATCAATCATACAACTCAAACTTAATCGCCTTCTTATCATATCCCATTTCTTGTATAATTTGAATGGCTTCTTTAATCATCACTTTCCAGCCGCAGAGATAGAAGTGAGCAGGGCGCTTGTCAGCATATAATTCCTTATAAATTTCGTGTACATACCCTTTTTTGCCTAAATACGACGGGTTATCTTCCCTCGACAAAGCAGTAGTAAAACGGAAACCGGGAATGGTACGGCTTAGTTCCTCCATTTCTTCTTTGTACAGAATATCTTTCTCATAACGGGTTCCGAAAATCAAATCAATATTTTTATGGTCGGATTTTTTGTTTACTAAATCAATCAAAAAAGAACGGAAAGGGGCTATCCCTGTGCCTGTGCAGACAAGACAAATATCTATATCTGCCACTACGGGGGGCTTCATAAATTTTCCGGCAGGTTGTGATAGCGGCAGTTTTGAACCTACTTTTATTTCATTAAATAAATAAGGGGTTCCCAAACCCTGCTCATTAAGGGAAATTACCAATTCAATAATATTATTCCCCTCGGGGGCGGAAGCAATAGAATAGGAGCGGGTTTTAATTTTGGAATCAATCGGTAAATCAAGCATTACAAACTGACCCGGTGCAAAACTGAAATTTTCCACTTCAGGTATTTGAAAGAAATACTTTTTGACAAGAGGATTAACGTCAATTATCTCTACTATTTCAGAATTATAAAAGGTATATGGCATATTTATAGCAATTAAATACAATTAGCCACTAAGACACGAAAACACAAAATTTTTTTGTGCCCTTGGTGACTTGGTGTCTTTATGGCAATGGGTTTTCCAGGCTTCACTATTACATACGGTTTAGGGCCTTCTCCACCACTTTCAGCATTTTGTCATTAAAATCAAGATGGGTAACTATTCTAAGGGCATTGTTGCCAATCATGGAGACGAGTATGTTTTCCTTCTTTAAAGTTTCTGTAAACTTATCGGCTGCCATTGAGGAATCGAGCGAGAAAATAATAATATTGGTAACTACCGGCAACATATTGATTACGTAGCTTTTCCCTGCCAGTATTTTAGCAATATGTTTCGCCCGTTGATGGTCTTCCTTCAATCTTGAAATATTATTATCGAGCGCATAAATACCTGCGGCTGCAAGGTATCCGCCTTGTCGCATTCCTCCACCTAATAATTTTCTAACTCTTCTCGCTTTGCCAACAAACTCCGAACTGCCAAGTAATACAGAGCCTACCGGGGCTCCAAGCCCTTTGGAAAGACAAATAGAAATAGAATCGCATGCCTTGCCATATTCTTTGGGGCTCTCGCCTGTTTCGGTAAGTGCATTAAAAATCCTTGCACCATCGAGATGCAAGCCAAGATTATTTTTTTTGCATACTGCGGAAATCTCCTTTACATTTTTAATAGTATAATATGCTCCTCCTCCCCTATTGCTTGTATTTTCAATGGTTACAAGAGATGTGCGAGGCAGCCAATCAGCGTAAGGATGGAGTGTTTGCTCCAATTGTTTGGCTGTGAATCTTCCATTATCTCCCGGTATTAATTTTGTTTGCACACCTGAATTAAATGCTATTCCTCCCCCTTCGTAGTTATATACATGGGCTGTAACATCACAGAGTAGCTCATCACCGGGTTGGGTATGCACTTTAATAGCCGTTTGGTTGGTCATGGTTCCGGAAGGGCAATAGATGCCTGCTTCCTTACCAAATATAGCGGCAGCTTTTTTCTCCAACTCATTGATAGAGGGGTCTTCTTTAAATACATCGTCACCGACTTTGGCATTAAACATAAACTTTAACATGCCTGGTGTTGGGCGGGTTACGGTATCGCTTCTAAGGTCTATTGTCATAGTATCTGATTTTTAGAGTGCAAAGGTAGAGTTTTCGCCAACGGATGCAAATTTCATTGATTTGGTAATTTGATGATTTGATAATTACCAAATCGTATCTAAATTCCTCTATTTTTGCGTCACCAAAGCACAACTCTGGAAAACAGCCAAGAAAATACTAAATCGTTTCCTGAAAGGAACCCCCGTCCGAACGGGTCATCCGGGGGGGCGCTTATTTCAAAAATAGTATTTATTGTTGCTGCTGCTCTATGCCTTACCCCTTTACTAACCCCACCCATAGCCCTTTTCATTGGCTTAGTACTTGCCCAAACTACCGGACATCCTTACAGGCAATATAATCATAAAGCCACGCAGATTTTATTGCAGGTTTCTGTTGTGGGTTTAGGTTTTGGTATGAATTGTATTACCGCCATCCATGCAGGAAAAGAAGGTATTTTATTTTCGGCAATATCTATTCTTACTACCCTGCTTCTGGGTTATTTATTGGGCAGAGCATTTAAGATAGACCCTAAAACGTCGCACCTTATTTCATCGGGTACAGCTATTTGCGGAGGAAGCGCTATTGCTGCTATTTCAAAGGTTTTAGGAACGGAAGAAAAGCAAACCTCGGTGGCATTGGGAACCGTGTTTATCCTCAACTCGATTGCTTTATTCATTTTTCCGGCGATAGGACATGCATTAAATTTAACCCAGCACCAGTTTGGAATATGGAGCGCTATTGCTATTCACGATACCAGTTCGGTGGTTGGAGCGTCGAGCAAATATGGACCGGAAGCATTGCAAACTGCCACCACCGTGAAACTCGTCCGTGCATTGTGGATTGTGCCGCTTGCCATAGCCACTTCTTTTATGTTCAGAAAAAGACCTGCCAAAATTAAGATACCTTATTTTATACTCTATTTCATTATTGCCATGATACTTGGCACGTATGTTCCCTTTATCTCTCCTGCAATCCCCTATCTTACAACAGCCGCCAAAAGCGGGCTTACTCTCACCCTGTTCCTTATTGGGGCAGGCTCGTCTTACAAAATGCTGAAATCGGTAGGGTATAAACCCTTACTACAAGGGATGATACTTTGGATTTTTATCAGCGTTACTGCACTTTGGGCGGTAGAAAGTTTTCTATAGACCTGGGGTCGGGATAAAATAACAGGATGCTATCCATTTTCTTCTACTCAAAAGAAACGGCATAAAACGCCCGCCCGTACCGGATGGTACCCGCCAGAATGCCCGCCTGACCATGCCTTTGGGGCTGGAATCTTTCGGGCTGGCATTCGGGCGGAGCATAAATTGGACTACTTAAACAATTGGTTATGAGGCGATTCCTGGAAAGATGTGTCCCTATTGGGTTTCAGGGGGTATAATTATTTAATCAAAATATACTTTAAAATACATCTAAATATAAAAAAACAGGGATTAAACGGATAGATATGTTTCCACTACCGGATTAGCTGAAGAAAAAGCATCGGGGGGATACACATCAAAATCGGCAAGGTATTTTCTTTTAATTCCCGATTGCCATATTTCCATCCAGGTGTTCAACACACAGTCGGGTAACTTACCGGTTGATTTAAAAAGATTATAGGATGATACCGCTATAATTTTTGTAGTAAGAGTAGCAGGAACATTCTCAAAGGAATTTACCTTATAGCCCAGGATGGTGGTATAAGGCCCCATGTAATCACTCTCATAACCGGTGTAAATACAATAAATATCTTCGTTCACTTTATGGGGAATTTTGTCGCCTATGCGTTCTCCCATAAATCTACCCCACAATTCAGCAATGTCCTTTTTCGATTGTCCGTCTCTGTTGGAAGTCCGCACAGAAATGCCCACCACGTTGAATTCCTCAAGGGCTACGTTTTCAACTTGCATAAAAACTATAGTTGGTTGGAGCTACCGGGGCGTTATATTAAATAGGACGTGGCCGGGGAGCAGGAGTACCCGGAGCCCTGTTAATCAGCACATCGTCTTTTTTCTGCCCAAAGCCTTTGCGGGTCATTTTACCCCAACTCTTTTTACCGAATAACAAACCTATGTATCCACGGATAGCGGAGAAGGTTATAAATGGATGGAAGAAGGTAGGTTCAAGCAACACGGAATAAATTAGTTTGAAGTAATCAGACATCTTTTTATACTCATGGAAGGTCTCTTCCTCTGCCATAATAGCAAGCATGGAGAACAAGATAGCAAAGGTGTAAACAAACAAAAGCAGCAAGAAGAAGAAGTTCCAGTTAATAAGGTTAAGGTACGCGAGAATGAGTGTAAATACAATACCTGTAGCTTCAATGATAGGCGCCAGGAATTCGCATACAAACCAGTATGGATAGCTTAACATACCTAACCTGCCATAGCGTGGGTTAAAAAATATTTTTTTGTGTATCCATAAGGTTTCCGTATTACCCCGTGACCAACGGCTGCGCTGGTTACCTAATATCTTATATGAATCGGGTACTTCAGTCCAGCAAAGCGGGTCGGGTATATAGGTAGCAATATAAGGCTGTTTATTTTCATGCATATACCGGCGCATACGTACTACAAGCTCCATATCCTCACTCACGGTTTTTAAAGTATAGCCACCGCATTTTATAACTATGTCCTTATCAAATAGCCCAAAAGCTCCGGAAATCAACAGCAAGCCATCTAACCGGCTCCATGCCATCCTGCCAAGTAAAAATGCACGTATATATTCCAATACCTGCACACGGGGCAAAAAGTTTTTGGGTACATCTATGCGTACTAATTTTCCATTTTCAATCAAGCAGCCATTGGCAATCCGCACAACTCCCCCGCTGGCAATAACTCTTTTTTTATCGGTACGTTCAAGGAACGGCTTAATCATTTTTAATAAGGCATCCTGTTCCAATACGCAATCCACATCAATACAGGTAACGAAATCGGAAGTGGAGGCATTCAATCCTGCATTCAATGCATCGGACTTACCACCGTTTGCCTTATCAATAATGGTCAATCTTTTATAGGCAGGATTTGAAGATTTATAAACCCCTAATATTTCTTTGGTAGGAAGGTGCTGGGGTATTTTAATATCCTTTTTTTCAAGCTGGAAGTTGTAAATTAACTTTTGCAGGGAATCATCCGTGCTTCCGTCATTCACCAATATCACCTCGAAATTATTATAGTGCAGGGCAAGCTGTGTACGTACATTATCTACAATAGATTTGCTTTCATTATAGGCAGGTGAAATAAGGGAAAGCGGTGGGGCAAGGGGAGAGTTGAGGATGATGTTATAGTTTGTAAAGCTATTTTTGGTAAAGTACACCCGCATTGCTTTGTACGAGAGGTAAGCAAGTATCAGGTATGCCGTCATAATAATAAGACAGAAAACAAATATTATCCATATTATAATCTCTAATGTAAGAATCATGGTTTAACAGGATTTGAAGTTGGGAAATGAACACCGGGCTTAATTTTTTCAAGAGCTGCAACGGCTTCATTTCTTAATATCTTATTCTCGTGGTGAAGGAATGGTTCCAGCTTGTCACTATTATAGCTCTGTTGAAAATAATGAATTAAGCGGATGGAAAAAAGTTTTATTGAATCTTCCTTATTGTTCAGCCACTGGCTGAAATCGGGGGCTTTTTCCCGGTCGAGCCTTCTAAGCACATCCAGCAGGTTAATTTGCTGCCATTCGGAAAGGGCATTTTTTATTTTTCCTAAAAAATCAAGTCCGTCATATCCTTTCAGGTTTACCAATGCTATCTGGGCTACCTGTTGCAGGTATATATTTTTATGCACTGCATATTTTTCAATTTTAGAAACGTAGGCTTCTGCATTTATCTGTGCCAGGTCCCTGATAGCAGTAGCTTTAACGTGCCAGTTTTCATTGCCGAGGTTCCTTTCGGTATATTTCATCAGGGTGGTTTCCTGGTAAAGTTTCGATAAATTATTTCTCGATTGCCCGCTCAAACTGCGGTGAATGGTGAGTACCTCCCGGATCATAACCAGCCCCAGTCCCGAATTGGTAATTTGTTTGGCAAATTCCGGTTTGGCTTCAGCAATCACACTATTCAGCTCATCATCGTTCGAGGCAAATGCCGAAGTCATTAAGAAAGGCGTGAGGGATGATTTTACGGCTTCCGCCTTTTTATCAAACCGGTTTTTACGCAAGCGCAAAATTATAACAGCCAAAAAAACTATCAGCGAGGAATACGTGAACACAAGAATTGAAAACACCACAATGGTTTCAATGTGCTGGGCAAAAGGATAATTAATCGAATTCTCTATACCTACGGCGGTCATTGTGATTTGAAATTAACGGTCATTTCATTAGTTACATTTTTTACAAGCACTGAGTTACCTGTTTGTATGGTATTTTCCCCGGGAGCAGAACAGGTCCAGGTGGGAGGCACAAAAAAGGTAAGGTCGCTCAAGGCTACAGGGGCATGTATGTGCAGTTCAAACCCATCGGCAGTTTTAACTACGTTATACCGTACTTCATTACGGGCTGCCCACCAGTCGCCAAAATCTCTCATGGTAGTACAATGGGATATACTTTGGATATTATCGAGCAGGCCTACTTCAAATTTATATTTATAATCTACTTCGTTCGGGTGAATCAGGATACACATTAATCCCCCGTACTTACTTATTTTATTAGCCACAGCCAATGCAGAATCAAGCCTTTTATCCATTTGTGGAAGCTCTTCATCTTCTATAGTAAGCGGAAATTCAAAAAGAGGTAATTCCTGATCGTACGAACGATCGTAATTTAATTGATATGGCAAATGTGTGAGTACATCATTCGCTGTAACATCGGAACTATACTTATATCCCGTAGCTAAAAGGGCCTGTGGCAGGGAATATGGCAGAGCGAGGTGACCGGGGCGGAAAGAAACAACTTGTTTATCGGTTACAAAATGGTCTAACAAGAATTTACTTACCCTTAATTCTCCCAGTATAGTACCATTTATAGTGGTATATTTACCATTCGGTATAAGTACAAGAGGATGGTAGGTAGGATATCTTTCATTTCCCTTGCCCATCGGAAATTTATCAAACAACTTAGAGTGGGAAATGGAATGGCTTGCAATTTCCATTTTCATACTGTCTAATTGTTTCAGCGCCATTACTGCCGAGTCATTAAAGTAATCTATATCATTCCGGTCCTGTATATATTTTACTTGCACAAAATAGGTAGTTTGCACTTTCCTATCGTGTTCCATCTTAGCATATTTCAATGCGTTATACATTGACCTCCAGTAATCAATATCATGGGTAATGCAAAGGGTCAGCTTTTTATTATCCTGAACGGTACCCAGGGTTACGGCTGTTTTGGAAGAAGAAGTATAAATATTTTTCACAATACGGAAAAGCACATCCATAGAAGGCTCGTAAGTATTTACATAACTCCTGTAAGCTTCCATAGCTCTTTCATCGTTACAGGTTAATGCAAAATACCCCAAATCCATTCCAAAGCAAAACGCTTTTCCACCACCCGGGTAATCCTTTTCAGTTAAAAATGCATTCCCATTAGGATATACCATCAGGGGTTTGCCTGTTACACCTCCATAATCGTAAGTCCCTTCTGATTCGGTGAATAATTTAGGGTCGGCAATGCGAATTTCCCTTTCATGCGGGTCGGTAAATTCTTTCACAATAGGGTTATCGAAATCGGAAATCCTCATTACATAGTTTTGGCTTGTACCATTGGAGGTTCTGAACCCAAATACATCATTCATTCCCGATTCAACACATTGACCTATAAGAGTACCGCCCCGGCGGGGGTAATTAGCCAGTTTAGCTAACACGTCGCCCCTAAAGCCGGCATCAATAGTGGGGTACATATACACCACATCACTTTTCAGCGCTTCATCAATATCGGTATAGTAATAGAATTTGAAAGGGATACCAAATGATTTAAAGGCATGTGCCAATCCCATCCAGTTAGAATTTACACTTGTATCTAACAATACAACAGCCACGCCAAAGTTATCTCCGGTGGCATATTTTTTCCATGAACTACGCTTTACGGGAGGAATAACGGTGCTATCCATAGGGCCTTTTACCCCCGGAAAAATAAACAAGCTGTCGGCAGCAGTAGCATTGGGTATAAAATGACCCTTTTCAATATTTACCCGGAACAGGAAATACCCTATTCCGAATAGTAATACGATGATAAATATGTTCCTTATAATTTTCATAGGCTTTTATTCAATTTCATCAAAACCGTTTAGTAAGTACAACCTGGAAATAATACATATTACCCCACAGGGCATCGGGTGGATACCATTCAAAATATTCATAACTTACCATTGCCCCTATCAAGAAGTTATGCGGTAGCCTCATCTGGCCTTCAAGCCCTACCTGCCTGATAGCCGTTTTTTGAGGGATAGGGAAATAATAGTCAACAAAAGGAGAATTACCTATTACGCCAAGTAAGCTTAAATACGTATCGGAGTTTTTGAATATGTATTTTACGTCTACAGTATGCGTTACAAAAACATCAGGCTTTTTATATGCAATGTACGGCCTGTACATAAATACCCAATGGTCTCCATAATTCCATGCAATGGAGGGGTCGAATATCCAAACATCCTGCGGAGCCGTTGCGGGGCTATCTATTACATCAATAAAGTGCATATACATACCACCTACGGAAACTTCAAAATTAAGGGGAAGTTTTTGATATACATCAGCTGTTATCACCCATTGGGGGAACACGGCATGATCGGGTGAATAGGCTACCGTAGCATCGCCATACGTGCTATTGGTAAACTTAGGATATGCCCCCACCTGGTATTGCCAGCCTGTTTCGTGGTTTATAGGAGGAGGGAAGCCATAAATATCGCCATACATAGCCTGTGCCGATACAGGGCACCTGTCGAAGTTGCGCATATATTGCAGCCACAGATAATGCCAGGGACCAAAAGGGCACTGATTAAAGTAATTACCAAGGTATCCTAACTGAACAATATTTTTCAGGAGTTTTATTTTAGCTTCTACCAGCAAATCATTGGCTTCTTTATTGGTAGAATCTACTTTGCGCAGGGTATCAAGTGTGTTTACACACCCCTGGTAGCCGGCAAAATTATCCATGTAGTACAATGCACGGGCCCTTTTTAACATGAAAATAGTGTAATACCTGCGGGCGTCAGAATCTACGGCAGCTTTCGAGGTATCTTTTTTAACAATGCTGATGCTATCCCGCATGGTAGTGTCTCTTTTACTCACTGCTACAGCAGTAGTATTTAAATGGGTGCTGTCCTTTTTAATACTGTCCATGGCAGCCGAGTCCTTATTTCTGGGCACCATAGTGGGGAAATGAATAAATATAGAATCGCGCAGGGCTTTATCACAATCAGCCACCATGGCTGCAAATTGCTTTTTACCTAATTCTGCATCTGTCAGAATATCGTAGGCATCCAAATTCCGGGGCTCTTTCTTTATAATAGGTGTTAATATAGTAATAGCAGTATCGTACTTTTCCTTCATGTTAAAAAGGTTGGCCTTATATACTTTATATACACTGTTAATGGAATCCCATTTAATGATAGTATCTACATTGGTGAGTGCAGAGTCATAATGCTTTCTGCCTGCTTCTGCTTTTGCCACTGTTAATAAAGAATCTTCCCTGTTTCTTTCCTTAAATTCTTTATAGTGGGCTTTGAGTAATTTGTACATGTTTACAGCCTCCGAATTATTCGGGTGCTTTTTCACTAAGGTATCAAGGGTCATTACGCCCTGGTAATATTCTTCGAGGTTATCTTCGGCGCTGGCTTTGGTAATTACGAGTGCGGTGCGGTCGGCTTTTACGGGAATATTTATTCCTGAATCGGCAAGTTGTTCGGAATGTTTAAACCTGCCTGTTACAAGTTCATCATCGGCAAAGGCATCGTAGGCATCCAGGTTTTGAGGTTCCTTATTAATTACTTCCCTCAGCATTATTTCCGATGTGTCTGCTTTGCCCCTGTATCCGAGCAGCCTTGACCATAATACTTTATAGTCTGAATTGTCGGGATATTCCAGGGTTAATTCCTTCGCTACTTTTTCGGCCGGGATAAACTGTTTTCTAAAAGAGGAGTGTAATGCAGAATCAAACAAAGAATCGGCTGTTTTTTGAGTTACAGCAGCCGTAATTTCATCGTTCATATTTTTAGCAGAAGTATCTTTCGGGTTCTTTTTCAATATAGGTCTTACTATATCATACGCCTTTATGTATTCTTTTAAGTTTATTTCGGCTTCGGCAATTTTAAGGGTATAGGTTTCCGATTTAACTTTAGGTATAGCCAATGCTTTATTACAATCTTCAATAACCTGTGAATATTCCTTAGCCCATAATTCAACATCGGTTAATGCATCATAGGCATCTAAACTATTGGGGTGTTTTGCTATTACTCCCCGTAACACGGTTTGTGCGGAATCGTATTTACCCATCCATGAAAGGACTGCGCCATAAAAGGTAAGGTAATCGGGGTTGGTATCATTTTGAGGAGATACTGTTTTCAGTATCTGCATAGCGCCTGCATAGTCGCTTTTATATGCATCCTTTTGAGCTGCGCTTATTAATGAGTCGAGGTTTTGCGGAGGTGGTTTCTTAGTACGTTTTTGTTTTTGGGCAGAAACGCCGCAAACAAAAACCAGGCAAGTAAGAAAACAAAGTAGATATCCTTTCATTATGGGTTTAGCTGATTTACTTCGTTAAGCATTTTCTCTATTCTTACACCCAGCACCTGCGGGCTGAAAGGCTTGGCAATAAATTCATCAGCCCCAACGTGAAAAGCTTCCAGTTCGGTACTTTCAAGCCCCATTGAAGTTAATACGATAATGGGGGTTTTCAGCTTCATATCATTTCTTATCATCGAAATAATTTCAAGCCCGTTACTGAATGGCATATTTATATCGGTAACTATCAGGTCAAACAAGGTTTCCTTTATTTTGGTAATTGCTTCCCTTCCATCATTAACCAATGAAAGATCGTATCCTTTCTTTTCCAAATAAAACCCAAGGGCTTTAAGTAAAAGGGGATCGTCTTCCGCAATTAGTATTTTATACTTTTTCATAGGTTGTCTGAAATATTTTTTCTGTTATGGGGCAGCAAAAGTAATAAATTATATGATATTTTGCATGATTTTTAGTTCTTCTACTGTTTCTTGACATATTTTGACAAATTCAGGCACCTGCTCAAAAATAGTATCCGGCGAATCTGATTTTTCAATAGTACCAACCAAAGGCCACACTTCTTTCATCCCTATAAGCATAAAGGATGATTTCATTTTATGAATCAAACTTTTTAATGAAACTACATCTCTTTGGGCTACATATTGCTTAATATGGTCCAGGTTGTCGGGTATTTCCTGCATTAGCAACCTAATGGTTTCCTGCATGAAATCCTGGTCACCATCGGCAACATTGTTAAGCTCAGTAAGGTCAATATGATTGCTCAAATTATTCAAAATTGAAAGTCAGATTTAACGCGGGGCCTATTGGCATAAATCAGGCAGAAATATCGCGGGTTAAAAAAATACCGGTTCATTACACTACTAAAAGTACATTTTTCAATTATATAAAATATTGAAAAAACCTGCCCGCTATTACCAGATGCTGCACGATACCAAAAATTACCCAAAAAAGCCATTTACTGTTTATTAATTAGGCGTTAACTTACAATTCCAGGCGAACAAGTTTACAATATTCTCATATTGAACGTTGCAAAATTAAACGGAATTATTGATTAGAGGGTAAAATAATAATTTATTTTCAATTAAAAAACCATTAAAACTTGATTTTCAATAGCAAAGCTGTACTAAAATTATTGCTTGGCGACAACACCAAATCAAGTTATAAAACGGGGATACATTTTTAATGCCCCCCGGAGGCTATAACCGGCTTTTTCTTGAACTTTTGCAGGTAAAGGAATGGGATGCAGCAAAGTAAAAATACCCCTACAAATAAATACACATCATTGTAAGAAAGCAGGAAAACCTGTTTCATCATAGTGCCGTCCAAAGCTTTCAGGGCCATGTCCCTTGCTTGTGTAATGCTAAATCCTTTGGCAATGAAACCATGATAAATGATATTGTATTTTTGGGTAAAGGCATCATTATAGGTACTGATATGCTCTATAAGCATATTGCGGTGCTGGGCAATCCGGGAGTTTAGAAAAACGGTGCTGATGGCTATTCCGAAAGAGCCGCCCAACTGCCGCATCATATTGTTCAGCCCTGTGCCCTGACCCAGTTCTTTCCCTTTTAAATCTTGCACTGCCAGTGTAGTAAGCGGAACAAACAGCAGCGACATTCCTATCCCTCTTACTATCAGTGGCCAGAAAAAGTTTTCAGTTCCTGAAAACACATTGGAGCTTGCCATCATGTATGAGAAGACGAAAAACAACATCATCCCCACCGTTGACATTATTTGTGCCGGGATGCCCCGCTTGAGCATAGTACCTACAAAGGGCATCATGCAAATAGTGGCTATACCACCCGGAAATAATAACTCACCTGTTTGAAGCGCTGAAAACCCTAATATATTCTGGCAGAATACAGGAAACACAAAAACAGATACATACATGGCAAAGCCAAGCATAAAGGAAGTGAACATACCGATGGTAAAACTCCGGTGCCGCATAATGCTGAAATTGACCACCGGGTATTCAATATTCAATTCTCTCCAGATAAATGAAATAAGGAAAATAAATGCTGTGGCTGTCAATCCCACTATATAAGCAGTATGAAACCAGTCTTCGTTTTCGCCTCTTTCCAATACCACTTGCAGGCTACCAATGGCCACTGCCAAAAACAATATTCCCCACCAGTCTATTTTGTCGTCCTTGCCCACTTGGGGCGTTTCTCGTAATAAAGGTGGTTAGCCAAAAATACGGCTATAGCGCCTACGGGAATATTTACATAAAATATCCAGGGCCATGAGAGGTGGTCAGTTATATACCCGCCAATGGTTGGTCCAACGGTTGGTCCAAATACGGCTCCTAACCCAAATAGGGCCGTTGCCATTCCTATTTCATGCGGGGGCCAGGTTTCAATCAAAATTGCCTGTGCAGGTGAAAGTAAGCCTCCGCCGGCAAGCCCTTGTATAATACGGAACACAATCAGTTCAGTCAGCGTATGGGCATGACCGCAAAAGAAGGATGCAATAACGAATGCTATAATGGAAAATAAAAAATATTGTTTCCGACCGAATTTATGCCCTATCCAGCCAGACATGGGTAGAATAATAACATTGGCAACCGTATATGAAGTAACTACCCAGCCCACATCGTCGAGGGTGGCGCCGAGGTTACCCATTATCTGGGGAATGGATACGTTTACAATAGTAACGTCAATTAATTCCAGCAATGCTGCCAGAATTACCGTTATTGTAACTATCCATTTTCTTGCTCCTGTTTCTACCATGAGATACGTTGAAGACGCAAAACTATCAATTATACTTTGGAAGGGAGGGAAATAATCGTTTAAAACCACCTAAAATAAAAAGTATTATTTTTGAACTATGTAATTCTTTGGATTTCATTTATTCATAAACTATGAGGAAGAAAATTATCCCTTTGCTGCTTCTTTTCCCCTACTCTATTTTCGCCCAAACCAGTTCTGTTGTGGTGGAAGGGAAAGTACAAGACATTTTACTTAAACCTGTTCAGTTTGTTACAATACAAAACATGGCAACACAGGAAGGTTTCATTAC
Organism: uncultured Bacteroidota bacterium; assembly: GCA_963767125.1. Lineage (GTDB taxonomy): Bacteria > Bacteroidota > Bacteroidia > JABEUT01 > JABEUT01 > JABEUT01. Next base: position 42,337 of record CAVYDB010000007.1, read on the forward strand.
TGATATTTCAGGGCATTATTCTTTTAGAGCCACACTACCCGCCACACTAAAAGTTTCCTTACTCGGGTATAAAATAATACAAAAGAAAATAGAACCCCAATTAGGAAAAGACACTATAAAAGTTGACTTTATTTTAGAAATTGACAATACACAACTCACGCAAGTGGAAGTAACTGCAACCCATGAACCGGAGCTTATTAAAGAATCCGGCACCCTCGTAGATTTTGAAATAAATCAACATAAATTATGGTTATTATATGATTATGGAAAAAATGACCATTTGGAACTATATGATAAAGAACTAAATTATTTAAACCGATTGGTGCTGAATCATCGTTCTCAAGCTATATACAAAACCCCGCATAATATTCTTTATTTAATGCATAAAGATTCTATATTCCTGCAGGGGTATGAAGAAAAGGAAAAGAAATTTACGAGTTCATCCATGCCGGTAGAAAAATTCAACTCATTTGTTAACCCAACACTAAAAGGATATCGCTACCCAAATTATTACTATCTGAATACAGCGCCTGACAGCGGTACCATAAATTTTTCGTGTTTCAACAACTTGACTAAAGAGTCTAACGTATTTTATAATTACACAAATCCTGTTTTATCCGCACAAAATGATACTATCTTTTCTGAACTCGGTTTGTCTCACAGTGTTCTTTATCCATCAGATAGCGATAATGTGACAGCCAAACAAACAGAAATTGTTCCGTCAGCAATGTCAGGCTCTGCAGATGATGTAAAAAGAGCCAATATTTCAAGAATTGAAATACTGAAGGCAAAAATGTTCTTGAAGAGCATTTTCTGTGAAATAAGAATAGTGAGAGATAGTATCTACATTTTTAATTTTGATAACGACTCTGTATTTGTCTATACATTGAAGAATACGCCAATGAGAAAAATGTCCCTCTCTTTTGATGTGCGTGGTTTAAAATATAAAAACCGGGACATTATTATTAATGAGGAAGGTACGGAATGTTACTTTAAATTTTTGCTGAACGGCACAGCCTATCTTCAAAAAATTGATTTGAATACAGGTGGAAAAACAAATACAGAGAAATTAGGCTTCTCCTTTCCTGAAAAAATAAGAATATGGGAAGGATATGCCTACTACACTTACTCAGATGCTGAATTTAATGGAATGTTCGTCAGGCATTTTTACAGGCAGAAAATAAATTGAGAATTTAACAATACTGGGATTGATAGGATAAAGGAACTCGAAATGGGTGTTTTCTTCAATAGTATTGTGTACAGTATAAATTACCTGTATTCAACTAAATAAGCACCACAGATTACACAGATTAACACAGAAATCGAGCAAAAAAATCCGTGAAAATCTGTGTTTTCTGTGGTGAAAAATAATGCGATAGCCATTACGTTTATTATATAGTACATAGTCTTTATGCATTTCTTAACCTATATTAACATTGCATAATGTGGTTAACTATTACTTTTGTCACCCAAAATAAAAACCAATAGTATGAAAAAACTTATTCTTCCGGTTGCCGTTGCAGCCATTATGTCATTATCAGCATTTACAGCTATTACCTCTATGGATTGGAAAATAGCCGATGGGTATTCCATTAAGTTTAGCAGTGCCGACCCAAACGGAGTCTTCACCGGGTTAAAGGGCAATATTTCATTTGATGAAAACGACCTGTCAACTGCTAAGTTTGATGTAACGGTAGATGCAAGCACCATTAATATGGGCAACGGAATGGAGAATACTAAAGCTAAAGGCGAACAGTATTTTGATGTAGCGAAATATCCTACTATTGCCTTTACCTCTACTAAGGTAGTGAAAACGGCTACCGGCTATGAAGCCACCGGGACCCTTACCATGCATGGCACTCAAAAACCGCTTACCATTCCTTTTACATTTACCAACAACACTTTTAAAGGCAGCTTTTCGGTAAACCGTATTGAGTATGGAGTTGGAGTAGCAGGTCATGCCGAATCTGTTCTTAAAATTGAGTTATCGGTACCCGTTACCAAGTAAATTTTTCCGTCATGTTTAAAAAGTCAGTATTCCTGGGGTTCGCCTCAGGAATACTTGCCGGAATAGCTTCCGTAATTTATGCCCATGTTTACAATACTGCTATGGGGTGCGATTTTTCTAAAATTGCCAAACCCATAGGTATCTTTGCTACGTGCTTATTTGCAGGCATGTTAGCTGCGGTATGTTATCCCTTATTTATTAAATGGTTGAAAGGAAAAGGCGATATTGTTTTCAATCTTATTTTTGTGATACTCACATTCGCCTCCATCATCGGACCTTTTGCCGCTAATCTCCCTCTCGATGTTAAAACCCCCGAGCTATTCCCCGGGCTGGTAATACCCATGCACTTTTTTCCTGTATTGGGCTGGCTTACGCTGAAGCCAATGTTTATAAAGGAGTAGGAAGTATTTCAAGCAAGCAGGAAAGGTTTGATGTGGCACTTTCTCTTTATAAAGGAAAACTTAAATACTGTTTATAGCTCTACCGTACCAACCTGTTTACAGGGTATCATATTTCAAGAGCTGTACTATATCTCGCAGGGCTGACCTTTCCCCCATTTTAATTCATACTTAGCCGTTCATAATTCGTCTTATCTGTATATAAGCGCTATTTATAGATTCACGAACTTTGTACTAATGAAGAACTACCTGAAGCTGTTTTATCTCCTTTTACCGGCAGTGGTTATCCCTGTTTTATTAGATTCTTGTCATTCCGGTAAAAAGGCTGCGAGGAGTTCACTGGCTGCATCTTCACAAGGTAACTACCCACCGGGGAATGATAGCCAGACGGTTACTAAAAAACAAAAGAAATCTAAATCGAAAAACCCGCCGGCTACTGAAAATGAGCCGGAGGAAAATGCCATAGTGGCTAAATATGCTTCTAAATTAGGGGTTTCTAAAAAAGATATAACCAACCCCGAGCTATACAACTTTATTGATGCCTGGTATGGGGTACCCTATAAATACGCCGGAAGGACACACTCGGGAGTTGACTGCTCTGACTTTGCATCGTTGCTTTTCCAGAATATTTACAACATAACTGTTACCGGAAATGTTACCGATATTTACAAACGGTGCAAGCCCATAAAGCAATCGGAATTACAGGAAGGTGACCTTATCTTTTTTAAGATAAACAGCAGGTCTCCCTCGCATGTGGCTATTTACCTGCAAAACCGCAAGTTTGTTCACGCAAGTGTACATTCAGGCGTAGTGATTGACGACCTCGGGGAAGATTATTACAAACGATATTACTGGGGAGCCGGAAGATTGCTAAAGTAAGTATATAAACAAAAACTAAAAAAGACAAACAATTATGTTTTTAGGATTAATACCCATGCTGAGAACCAAACAACTACAGGAAACGATTGACTTTTATACCCAAACCCTTGGGTTTACCTGTGAGGCAAAAAATGATAGCCGGGATTGGGCGAGTTTAAAGAAAGATGCTGTCAGGATAATGATTGTAGTACCCAATGAACATGGCCCGTTTAAAAAACCCAGGTTTACCGGCTCGTTATATATGCGGGTGGATAATATAGATGAACTATGGAATACTCTTAAAGATACAGCCCGTATCCGCTACGAGATTAAAAATTTTGAATGGGGAATGCGGGAATTTGGAATCTATGATAATAATGGATATTTGCTCCAATTCGGTCAATCCATAGAAGAAAGTGTTTAAGCTTCCACTATCTTTCCAATCGCATTTTCGTAATCATTTTTTAATTTTTCAGTACCGCCGAAAGATTCCCCGTCAATAACCATTTCATCCCCATCTACCACTCCAAGGAAACTAAACTCCACATCTGTTTCGAGTATTAATTCAGTAAAAGCATCTTCGTTTTCCGGTTTAACGGTAACCACAATTCTCGATTGGCATTCACCAAACAGGAACGCATCTTTGCGCATACTTGTATCTGTATCTATATCAAAGCCCAGTTTACCTGCCATAGCCGATTCAGCAAGCGCAATGAAAAGGCCGCCATCAGAGCAGTCGTGGGCAGATTCAATCAGTCCTTTTTCTATCAGTCTTTTCACTGCAAACTGTACATCGCTTTCTTCCTCCAGGTCAAAATAAGGCGCGGGTGAAGCCTTCACCTTATGCCATGAATAAAGGTATTCCGAGGAACTTATATCGTCGCGCGATTCACCAATTAAATATATCAGGTCGCCTTCTTTTTTGAAATCCAGCGTCATAATTTTGTTTTTATCTTTTACTATACCCAGCATCCCGATTACAGGCGTAGGAAATACCGGACCTTCAAAAGAAGACTGGTTGTAAAAGCTAACATTACCGCCTGTTACAGGGGTATTAAACTTTTTGCAAGCTTCCCCAATTCCCTTGATGGCTTCTACAAACTGCCAATATACTTCGGGGTTATAGGGATTGCCAAAGTTGAGGCAATTGGTAATAGCACAGGTTCTCCGCCCGAACAAACAATATTTCTGGCAGCTTCGGAAACGGCTATAGAAGCACCTTATAAGGGTCAGCATATACATAGCGGGAATTACAATCCACTTTCAAGGCAAGCGCTGAATCAGTTTTCTTTATATTTACAATAGCTGCATCCGAAGGCTTATTGGTACTCATATTGATAGTACCCACCATAGAATCATACTGTTGCGACACCCATTTTTTAGATGCTATATTCGGATGAGTGAGAAGATAGTTAGCCACTTCTTTATAATCTCCAGGTTCGGCTACATCTTCTATATTAAATTTCTGAAATTCTTTATAATATGCAGGCTCTTTCGATTCCCGCTGATAAACCGGCGCACCACCGCCCAATACAAGCGATTCTGCCGGAACATCAGCCACTAATTCACCGCCCACATAATATTGCAAACGCTCCCCGTTGGTTACTTCCCCGATTATAGCGAAATGTAAATCCCATTTTTCAAGAATATTTTCCACTTCCTTTTCTCTTCCTTTTTTTACGATTACAAGCATCCGCTCTTGTGATTCGGAAAGTAAAATTTCAAAAGGTTGCATATTTTGCTGGCGCAATGGCACCTTATCAAGATGGATAATCATGCCACTCTTTCCTTTGGCAGACATTTCGGAAGTGGAGCAGGTAATACCTGCCGCGCCCATGTCTTGCATCCCGACAACAGCGCCGGTCTTAATAATTTCAAGAGACGCTTCCAGCAATAATTTTTCCTGGAACGGGTCTCCCACCTGCACCGATGGCAGCGACTCAGCAGAGTCTTCGGTAATATCTGCCGAAGCAAAGGTAGCCCCGTGTATCCCGTCTTTTCCTGTGCTGGAACCAATGATATAAACCGGGTTTCCTTTTCCGTGAGAGGTTGCCGACACGGTTTCACCTATCTTTAAAATACCTACTGACATGGCATTTACGAGCGGGTTCACATTATAGCACTCATCAAAAAAAACTTCTCCGCCCACGGTAGGCACGCCAAAAGCATTGCCATAATCGCCAATGCCTTTCACCACGCCCTTCATCAGCCACTTGGTTTTATCGGTATTAATGTTGCCGAAACGCAACGAATTAAGCTGGGCTATAGGTCTGGCGCCCATTGTAAATATGTCGCGGTTAATGCCGCCAACGCCCGTAGCTGCGCCCTGGTATGGTTCCAGCGCAGAAGGATGGTTGTGCGATTCTATTTTAAATGCACAGGCATAGCCGTTGCCAATGTCCACCAAGCCCGCATTTTCTTCGCCTGCTTTGGCAAGCAAATTATCTCCTTCGCGCGGCAGGGTTTTTATCCAGTAAATAGAGTTTTTATACGAGCAATGCTCGCTCCACATCACCGAGTAAATGCTCAGTTCGGTATAGTTCGGCGTTCTGCCGAGAATAGCAATAATTTTGTTAAACTCCTCATCTGAAAGCCCAAGTTGTTTGGCTGTCTCTGCTGTTACCTGTATGTCTTTTACTGTCGTTTCCATAGCTGGTTTAAATGGGTGGTAAAGATAGGCGAAGTGCAATTACCTTAATGTTATTAAATCTTCAAATAAAGTTCCTGTTGATAAGTTTTAGGGAGAAATACCTTAATACGAGAAGCTGATTACCCGGAGAAATAGAAGAAAATGAATATAAAACCGGGGCATTGACAAATGCAATACATCACAAACTGCTTAATCCAGACCCTTAAAAAACTCCTCTAAGGTTATTTTATGTATGTCAAGAATTTTTAAAAGTGTTTGCATAGTAAAGTTTTTACCCTTCTCTATTCGCCAGTATTGTTGCCTCCCTATTTCATTGTCCCAGGCAAAGTGTTCGTAACTGGTAAATCCCTTTTCAATTCGCATTTTTCGTAGTTTCTCTGCAATTTTTAGAATGCGTGCATCATTCTTTTTATCCCCAATCTTTTTCATGTTTTTTGGAGGGCGAAAATCAATGTAATGTATGAAAAATATTACGTAATATAATATGGAATATATATCATACATAAATATTCATATATTTGCACCCAATTAATATTTTAAATATCATCACTAAATTTTTCTAAGATGAAAATATATATACCTCTGTTTTTCCTTCTGTGCCTTTTGAAAGGGCATATAACCGCCCAAACCCAGCAACCACTGGCGGCTACTATTTCTTCTAAAACGAATATTTCCTGCTACGGCGATACTACGGGCAGTGCAAGCGTGAATGTGAGCGGAGGCGTTATGCCTTATACTTATTTGTGGGTTCCGGTGGGTGAAACTACTGACACCGCTACGGGGCTGACTGCCGGAACCTATACAGTAGTAGTAACCGATTCTATTTCCGATACGGCGTATGCCCGTGTAACAATTGCCGAACCGCCACTATTGGTTACCATTTCACGCACTCTGAAAGAAGTAAGTTGCTTTGGTATGGCTGATGGTAAAGCGACAACTGAAACAAGCGGAGGACAAACCCCGTATCAATATCTCTGGCAGCCTGTAGGAGCAACTACAGATACTGCCAGCGGTCTATCAGCCGCCACTTTTACCTCCATTGTTACCGATGCCGGAGGCTGCATAGTTAGGGATACTACCCGCGTTTTTGAGCCTACCTATCTTTCGCTTACAACTGCTGCTATTGACAGTGCTGCCTACGTAGTAGCTCTCGGGGGAACATTGCCTTATACCTTCACATGGACTCCGCCCGTAAGCACCAGTGCGCTTGCTACAGGGCTTACTCCGGGAACATATACTATCACGGTAAACGATTCTAATTTATGCAGTAATACTGCCGTGATTGTTGTCCCCAGTACCTTTTCTACCACCCTTCTAATTTATATGCCAACGGAAGAACAAGCAACGCAAACTTGTGATACCGGACATCCCTCCATCTTTACCTTTCCTATTTTGGCTATAGAAGATTCACTGCGCAGGTTCAATAGTTGTGTGATAGATCTTGATATTGGGACTGAATTTGAGGGCGATAGTGTATCGAACGGGGGGATAACGGTTACCCAGGGACCTCAATTTCAGCCGGGACCCGGCAATGATTATACTATTTTAAACGTAACTAATTTATCGGATACCGTTATAGAAATTGCATTCGGCTCCCCTACCGATAGTTCCATAAATGGAACTATACCCCGTGGTTACGATACCCTGCTTTGGGTCAATCTGAAAGTTGAAAATTGTTTTGCTTCAAATGTTGCCTATACTAATCAAAACATTACGGGTACGCAATCATACTATAGTAATATAGATAGCACGCCTTATACAGCACCCGATACTATGGCAAATGTAATATGTTCAAATTGTGCCCTCTACCCTTGTTCCAGTTCCGATGGTACTTTCACCTTAGATTCATTATGCTGTTGTGGAGACAGTATTATTTATACCTATGGAATCGATACGCTTTACCATTACTTTTATTATAATGTTCCTTACAGTCTTACTTCATTTTATGGTTTTGTAGCTTATCCACAGGATTTACAATGCTGGCCTTATATAAGCGACAATACTCCTATTATAAATGCAGGAACAAATGGCAAAAGCGTACCTCCTAATTCATCTATTTTTACCATAAACGGGTATAACTTTGGGCGTAACAGAGGCTGGATTTACGTTAGCGATGCAAATAGCAGCAATTCCTTAAATGTGCTGTTAGATACGGTAGATATTTTATCATGGACAAATGAAAAAATAGTGGTGAAAATGCCGTCTTATATATTTAATAATCCTTCCGTTATGCCCGGTACCGGACTATTCAAAGTGGTAGACCCTTGTTACTATTATGCTCAGGGGAATGTTACAATCAATTATAGTATAGAAAACTCATTTTATGGAACGCAGAAAACAAGGGATAATATAGTTATGACGAATGATACAACGAGTATAATGTGGCATTGTGATACAAGTATATGGAATAATGCCCAAGCCTTAGCCTGTGTGAAAAAAGCCATTGCTAAATGGAATTGCTATACATTGGTAAACTGGAAGTTATCAAATACCCCTATTATGAAAGATACATCCTGGCATGATAGCATTTCGGTTATTTATTTTAGTCCTTATAATTTTGCACCTTCACTTGCTTTAATGTCAACAAGACCATGGCCACTTCCAGATTGCTATACGCCGTATCATGATTCCGTAGGTTTTTATAATGAGGCAGATATAGAAATAAAAAGGAGCCGGTATTTACCTTTTGGTAAACACTGGAGTTATGACATGACTTATTCGCCTGCAGATACGGCGCATGACAGCGATTATTTTTACGATGCTATATTACACGAGCTTGGTCATGCGCATGGCTTAGGGCATATCGCTGACTCATCATCTTTAATGTACTGGTATAGACCTCCAGGCAAAAGAGATAGTATAACGGGAGGTTCGTATCGAGGTCCCCAAACCCTTTATGGAGCGTATGATATGATAAACACCAGCCTGTCATATCGTCCCAATTGTATTAATGACAGCATCCTTATTGAAAGTACTACTGCCCATTGCGTAGACCCTTCTCTGAGTGTATCTGCCATTTCAGCAAATGGGTATAATCTGAATTTATACCCCAACCCCATACGTAATGGGGATATAACTATTGACTATGAATTAACTACTAATTCATCCGTTCAATTTAAAATAACCGATTGCATAGGGAGAATATTAATTACATTACCCCAACAGCAATATGCTCCCGGAAAATATAGCAAAGAGATAAATATTAATAATTTTGCAGAAGGAGTTTATTTGTTTATAGCTAACATAAATGGAGAATATAAAGTAATTAAATTTATTAAACTATAAAATTCAAGAACATGAAAACCATAAAAAATGTTATTCCAGCATTATTAATTATTTTCAGTAGTTCATTTTTGCAAGCACAGGTGGATATTGGCACCCCCGCAGAATGGGTAGTGGAGCATAAAAAGGAAATAAAAAATACATCTTATATTATAGAAGGTACCGTAATTGAGCAGAAACATTTTATAGCACTAAATCACGAGCTAATGACTTGTAGTATTATTTCGATTACGAAAATATACAAAGGCAGCCCCCAAATTAAATTAGGGACTATAAAAGTTGTACTGACAGATGGTGAATATGAATCAAATGGTTTTATTACAAGAATAGCTGATGGAGGAGAGGTTACCCTAAGTGGTAAGGGATCTACTTGTATTATTTTGGGCGCACCTACAACTTTTAAGCCTACTGATACGAGTATTATACATTCAATGGTAACAGATAATGCGATAGTATTAGGTTGGGCTGCTGACCCTATCAATATTAGCAAAACGATAGCACAATGGGACTATACTACATATAATTCAGTAGATTCCCTTTATTCCTTTTTAAAAGAAAGTGGCTTAACGGTGCAGGAGGAGGTGAAGGAAAATAAATAACCCAAAAAAAACGCTATTCCTACCTCTTCTTATTTCTTCCCCTTATTTTTTTCTTCAAACTGCTTTATTATCTCATCGTAGCTTTTGCCGAGTATGGCAATAGCTGCTCTTGCCTGCCCTGCCAGGCTGTCGTGCGGGTATTTATCAATAACCTGCTGGTACATGGCACGGGCTTTAGCCGTATCTTTCAGTTTATCATCATAAATAAAGCCGCGAATAAAAGTACAGTCGGCCGCTTTCCTGAAAGTCGGGTATTTGGTGGTAATGGTATCATACAGGTTTACCGCTCTCTGGTATTGGCTCAGACTCATGGCAATGCCTGCGGCATTAAAGAGGGAGGAAGGAGCCATAGTATCATCGGGAAAATTACTTGCAAAGCGGGTATAGGCAGTAATGGCGCGGTTAAAAGCATACGCATCAGGGGTCTTCAGGGTTTTCAATTTAGATTCGATAGACCTGATGGAATCAATACAAGCCTCTTTTGACATGGTTGAACTTGCCGCATTTTTATTTCCGCCGCCGCCACAGCTTGAAAAGCCCATGGCTAATAGCCAATAGCTGATGGCTAATAGCCCCCTGTAACTGATATTTGATTTCAGGTTTCTTTTCATACTTATTTTTTTAGCGGGAATTTCATTTTATAACTCACATCCACTATCCCTTTTGAAATATCGGTGAGCTTCCGTTTCAGTAATCGCTTACGCAGGGGGTTTATCCGGTCGGTAAACAGTATCCCTTCGGTATGGTCATACTCATGCTGAATGATTCTTGCCCGCACCCCATTATAGGTTTCCTCGTGGGGAAGAAAATTCTCATCTACATACCGTATCCTCAGCTCGGGTTTTCTTTCCACATCTTCACGAATGGCAGGGATACTCAGGCAGCCTTCATTGAATTTCCACTTCTCGCCCTCTTCTTTTAGTATTTGGGCATTAATAAATATTTTCCGGAAGCTTCTCAGGTCTTCTTTGTCCGGGGCAGAGTCTTTGTCTTTTTTATCCTTATCCTCTTCGTCATCATCCTCCACATACGGACGGGCATCTATAATAAACAACCGGATAGATAAGCCTATCTGAGGCGCTGCAAGCCCGACTCCCTTGGCATTTTTCATAGTCTCAAACATATCGGCAATCAATTTCGGAAGACCGGGATAATCTGGGTTAATATCCACCGCCTTCTTTTTAAGAACAGGGTTGCCGAATGCTACAATAGGTAGTATCATAAATTGAGGTGTCAAAATTACTAAGTAATTTGAAATAGACATTAAATAGCCGCAGGCAGGTTGCCTCCTTTTTTCATCTCCATGAATGACTGGAGGATAATGGCGGCGCTTACCATATCTATAGTAGCTTTGTTTTGCCTGTCTTTCTTTTTCAATCCCCCGTCAATCATTGCCCTGAATGCCATTTTAGAAGTGAACCGCTCATCAATCTTATATACAGGTAAATGGGGAAAGGTATTTTTCAGCTTTTTTATGAAATCGTAAGTGTTGGCAGCACTTTGGGCGGGGGTATTATCGAGGTTTTTAGGGTCGCCAACTACTATACATTCCACTTTTTCCTTCGTTAAGTATTCATTAAGAAAGGTAAAAATCTGTTGGGTATTGATGGTAGTTAAGCCCGAAGCAATTATCTGTGCGGTGTCGGTAACAGCAATGCCTGTGCGCTTGGTTCCGTAATCTATTGCTACTATCCTATCCATTGAAATGCCTTCTGTGTATTGAATTTTATATTCGGGCAGGCAAAGTTAATATTGCAAATGAGAGGGTAAGGAACCGATTTTTTATCTTTGCGCCAATAAGCAGCACCATGAATAAGGAAACCGCGAGCATAAACAAGATATGGGAAAACCGTGAATTACTGAAAGATACGGTTTCAAAGAAGGTTATTCTGGGCGTACTGGAAAAGTTAGACAGGGGCGAAGTGCGTGTAGCGGAAAGAGCAGGAGAAGAATGGAAGGTAAATGAATGGGTGAAGAAAGCCATCACCCTGTATTTTCTTATTCAAACTTCAAAAAAAATAAGTGCGGGCGAATTAGAGTTTTTTGATAAAATACCCCTGAAAAAAGAGTATGGCAAAAGAGGTGTTCGGGTTGCCCCGCATGGCATAGCGAGGTATGGGTCTTACCTGGCTCCGGGGGTAATTATGATGCCTTCGTATGTGAATATTGGCGCTTATGTAGATACCGGAACCATGATAGATACCTGGGCTACGGTGGGTTCGTGTGCCCAGATTGGTAAAAATGTGCATTTGAGCGGCGGCGTTGGCATTGGAGGGGTACTTGAGCCTGCCCAAGCTGCCCCTGTAATTATTGAAGATAACTGCTTTATCGGTTCGCGCTGCATAGTGGTGGAAGGGGTAAGGGTAGAAGCGGAAGCCGTGCTGGGTGCGAATGTGGTATTAACCCAATCTACAAAAATAATTGATGTTAGCGGGAAAAAACCTATGGAATACAAAGGAATTGTTCCCTCACGCTCGGTAGTTATTCCCGGTTCATACGAAAAGAAATTTCCTGCCGGAAAGTATCATGTTAATTGCGCCCTGATTATTGGTAAACGAAAAGAAAGCACGGATACCAAAACCTCGCTGAATGAGGTGCTGAGAGATTATCACGTCCCGGTTTAACAGAAATTCTTTTATGCAGGCGGTATCTCCGAAAAATAACCTCAAAAAGGGTAGTAAGTATGGTAATACGCTACGTTGGGTATTACTTCCCGGCATTGCGTTGCTCACTTTTATATGTTACCATTATTCGCTTGGCAACCAATTTACCAACTGGGATGACGAGCGGTTTATTCCCCAGAATATTTTTATCAAATCATTTTCTGCGGCTAACCTGAAGATGATGTTATTCCATGATGTAACCGGAGATTATTATAATCCGCTCACCATTATTTCTTATGCTGTCAATTACCATTTTTCGGGCATAAACCCTCCCTCCTATTACCTCACCAATATTATTCTTCATATCCTGAATTCCTGCCTAATGTTTTTCCTGGCGCTTATGCTATTTAAGGCAATGGAGAAAAACGGCTATGGTATTTTTAAGTGGAAAGAATGGCTGGCGTTTTTTTGCACGTTGGCGTATGCTATTCATCCCATGCATGTGGAGTCGGTATCCTGGGCGGCAGAGCGGAAAGACGTACTGTATGCCTTTTTTTATTTTGCAGGTATGATAGCCTACATACGTTTTACAGAAGTCAACGTGAGAAAGTATGCGTGGCTTTTTATAGTCCTTATTTGCTTTTTGCTTTCCCTGTTTTCAAAACCTATGGCCATAGTGTTCCCTTTTTCATTACTCGCTATAGATGTTTTACTGAAAAGAGATAAAACAACATCGGTAAAAAATATAATTTTTGAAAAGCTGCCTTTTCTGGTTATTGCCATAGCATCGGCGATAGCAACGTATCATTTGCAAAAATTAGCCGGCTCTATCCGTGAGCAGGCAGAATACAGCTTTTTCCAGCGCTTCCTTTTTGCCTCTTACGGCTTTTTTATGTATCTGCTTAAAGCATTTATTCCCATACCCCAAAGTTCCTATTATCCCTATCCTGATATGGGACCCTCGGGCAGCCTGCCTGTATTATTTTATTTATCCCCGCTTATAGCATTAATAGTGGCTCTCATCCCTCTATACCTGGCATACCGTTCAGGAAACAATAATTTCAGGATCGTTCTTTTCGGGCTTGGCTTTTACTTTTTTAATATGATAATTGTTTCCCAGATTATAGGCTCAGGACCTACTATGATGGCAGACAGGTATAGTTATGTATGTTACTTCGGTATATTTTTCCCGGTGACATATTTTATGTATAAGATAGTTGCAAAAGATGCAGTCGTCCGGAAAATTGGTACTGTAGTCATTTCTCTTTATTTACTTTGCTTTACTTTCCTGTGTTATGAAAGGACACTGGTGTGGCATAATTCCGAAACTCTCTGGAGTGAAGTGATAAAACAATATCCCCATAAAATAGTTAAAGCATATAATAACCTGGGGAATTATTATTTTGAACAGGCTGATTTGGATAATGCTTATAGCAATTATAAGGAAGCCATTGATTTAAAAACCGGCGACCCGCAAGTGTATTGCAATATGGGCAGCTTACTGGGAGCTAAAAAAGAATACCAACTATCGCTCCGGTATTATACAGTGGCGTTAAAAATTGACAGCAACGATGCGGTTACTTACTTAGACCGGGCTATAACCTACTCTGCTATGGGTAACTATCAACTGGCTATATCCGATTATCGCCGCTCTTCGTATTTAAATCCTAATTCCGAAGTGTTGCTGCGCAACATTGGATTCACCTATTTGAATGCCCACCTGTTTGACAGCGCAATTTTCTATTACAATCGTGTTATCCTGATAAACCCCGCTAACCCGGGATATTTTCATTACCGCGGGGTGGCGGAGTTTGATAAAGGCGCTGTAAAACCTGCTATGGACGACTTTATGCAAAACCTGCGCATTGCCCCCCACGATTCGGAATGTATGTTTTATTTATCGGTGGCATATAACCGCCAAAGCGATTTTAAGAATGCTGTAAAATATGCCCGAATGGCACAAGATGCACAGTATTCGGTTCCGCCAGATTATATCAAATTATTACAAGCCCGGCTTGAAGCGAAATGAAATTAATACTTGTAAGTTGATATGCCAATGAGCGATAAAAGCCGGAAATATGACAAACCGGAAAAAACAGGTATGAAAGGGGCAACCAGGGCAAAAGCTACCCTTAAATATACTTTGTTAGCTGTTATACTTATCCTTACATTCTGGTGTTACCATTATTCTTTGCATAATGAGTTTACCAACTGGGACGATGACCGGTTTCTGATGGATAATATATATATCCGCTCCTTCTCGGCAGAAAACCTGAAAATGATATTTTTTCATGATGTAAATGTGGACAATTATATGCCAGTTACTTTGATTTCCTATGCCCTTAATTATCATTTTTCCGTCTTCACACCCCAATCATACTATCTTACAAACATCATTATTCATTTACTGAACTGCTGCCTTCTTTATTTTCTTGTTCTACAGCTTTTCAGGGCGATGGAAAAAAACGGGTATGGAGCTTTTGCGGGAAAAGAATGGCTGGCATTTTTTTGCACCTTGCTTTTCGCCATTCACCCTATGCACGTTGAATCGGTTTCCTGGATAGCTGAACGGAAAGATGTGCTGTATGCCTTTTTCTACTTTGCAGGAATGCTTGCATATATCCGTTTTACTGCAACAAAAACTAAAAAATACAGGTGGCTTGTGCTGGTCTTCAGTTGTTTCCTGTTATCTGTTTTTTCCAAGCCTATGGCTATTGTATTTCCCTTTTCACTGCTGGCTATAGATGTTTTATTAAAGCGGGATAAAACAATAACATGGAGAAACATGATCCTTGAAAAAACCCCTTTCATACTGGTTTCTATTATACTTACGGTACTAACTTATAATATACAAAAAACATCGGGCGCCCTTATAGCACAATCGAACTATAATTTTTTCCAGCGGTTCCTTTTTGCCTGCTATAACTTCAATATTTATGTTCTGAAAGCATTTATCCCCATTCCTCAAAGTCCCTTCTATCCATTTCCGGAGCTTTTAGTTCCCTCCGGAAATTTGCCACTCGTTTTTTATCTGTCTCCTTTTATCACACTGCTTATCATTGCCCTGCCACTTTATCTTGCCTATCGCTTGTCACTCCGCAATACTGTTAAGGAAGAAAAGGGAGAAAACAATAACTTCAGGGTACTGCTTTACGGCATAAGTTTCTACTTTTTTAATATGATGCTTATTTCCCAAATTATTAATGTGGGTCCCACATTAACGGCAGACAGGTATAGCTACGTATGCTATTTGGGCATATTTTTCCCGGCAACTTATTTTGTTTATGGAATTGTGCACCGGAGCGAATGGATAAAGAAAATAACCATTGGGTTGGCTTCTGTTTATATATTATTACTCGGGTTCCGGTGTTATGAAAGGACACTGGTATGGCATACTTCCGAAACCCTGTGGACAGATGTAATACACCAATACCCCCACAAGATAAATATTGCCTACCATCACCTGGGGCATTACTATTTTCATCACGATGATCTTATAAATGCCTATTACAACTATTGGGAAGCTATTAATTTGAAAATATATGATGCCCGTGCATACCGGGTTATGGGGGTTATTATGTGTAGCCGGAAACAGTATGATTCGGCGTTATATTGTTATAAAGTGGCTGTGGCGGAAGACAGCAACCTTACGGAAACTTACCTCGACAGGGGGCTTTGCTATTCCATAATAGGCAATTATACCCTGGCTATAAAAGATTATAAAAGGTATGCAAGGGTTATTGCACCTACCGATGTTGTATTAGGCGATATTGCTTTTTCTTATCTCAATTCCAAACAATTTGACAGTGCAGTAACTTATTACAGCCGTGCCATACAAATGAACCCCTCGAACCCCAACTACTTTCATTACCGGGGCGCAGCAGAATTCGACATGGGCGCTTTAAAGCCTGCTATGGATGATTTTATACAAAATATACGTATGGCGCCACACGATTCGGAATGCATGTTTTTCCTTGCCCTGGCTTATACCCGCCTTAAAGATTTTAACAGCGCTTACCACTATGCCCAAATGGCCCAAAATGCCCAATATGCTGTTCCCGATGAGTATATGGCTGAAATAAAGAAAGGGCTGGCAAAAAAAATGTAGCGTTGCTACTTCATTTTTTAAGGCACTAAAACCCTTACACGGGCAAAGCTATTATATCAATGGTAGCCCTTTGCGGAATAAATTTATGGTAGTTTTCCGGGGTTATAAGTACCTGCGATTTGGCATTGTAAAGGCGGTAGTTTAACTTTCCGAAGTAGTTGGTATAAAATGAAAAGTCAATTCCCTTTTCGGTCATTACATAAATACCAATTTCAAAAATAACCTGCGGACGGTACTTTGCTATTGCTTCACCGGCACCCTGCAACACTTCGTATTCATGTCCGTCGGTATCTATTTTAATAAAATCTACCCGGGTTAAATTCCTGGTCTTGCAAAAGTCGTTGAGGGTTACAGAACCAACCCCATCGGTATTTTTTATAGCACCCAAATGAGTGGGGTGCAAGTCCTTTTCTCTTTCATTATTTACTTTCCAGCTGGCAAAAGCCTTGATAGTGGAGGTTTCGGTAGACGTGGCAGAAACAAAAGTATTAATTACCTCAATGCGTTTTGCCAGTTCGGGGTTCAGTGAAATATTACGCCTTAGCTTTTCGAGGGCATAGTGGGTAGGTTCAAATGAAAAAACCTTACCCTGTGGAACCAACTGTGCGAATGGCAGGCTCATCAGCCCGAAATTAGCGCCAACGTCCAGTATAACACCATCGGCAGGTATAGACAACAGTTTACTCTTTGAAACATGGTCCTGGAAACTTCCGAAGAGAAAAAGAGAGAGGTTTATACCCTCCGATAAATCTACTTCATACATAATCTTGTTGCGGGTGATGATACGGCTTTTCTTTCCAAAAAAAATGGTGGTGAAGAAATACAATACCCTCGCAATGCCAATATATATCTTGGTCAGCGGGAAGTTATTATAAATAAATGTTTTAAACACTTGTTCCTTTCCTTTTCAACTGTGAGGCTGCAAATGTAATGTTTAAAACGTATTATAAAGTTGCCCGCTTTTGCCCTGCCCCGTTATCCATTAAAAAAGAAAACCGATATTTTACCAGAACGAGTAAATTTGTCCGCCTGATGAGTGACAAAACCCAAAAATATAACAAACCGCTGAAAAAGCCTGAGAAAAAAGGTACACTGCAAACCGCTAAGGCCAAGCCTCTCGTTAAGCCGGAATATCCTGTATGGCTTAACTATGCTTTACTGGCGGGTGTCCTTGCGGTTACATTCTGGTGTTACCACTATTCGCTGTATAACCAGTTTACCAATTGGGATGACGGGATATATGTTTATGAAAACCCATTTATAAAAAACCTTTCTTCCCAAAACCTGAAGATGCTTTTGTTTTCCAGATATTACGCATAACTACTACCACCCCATCACCATGTTATCGCTTGCCCTAAACTGGCATTATTCGGGGGCTGCCCCCGAATCGTATTATGCTACCGAAATTATATTGCATTTATTTAATACTATATGGGTGTTCATTTTAGCTATGGCATTATTCCATGCTATGGTAAAAAAAGGATATGGTAAAATAAAAGGCATCCCTTACCTGGCAGGCTTGTGCGCCTTGTGGCATGGCATCCACCCCATGCACGTAGAATCGGTATCATGGATTGCCGAGCGCAAAGATGTGCTTTACCTGTTTTTCTACCTGCCGGGGCTTATTATGTATGTTAAGTATGTAATGGACAACAAAATATCTCAGTTAGCCCTTGTAGTGCTTTTATATTTCCTGTCCCTGTTTTCAAAACCGCTGGCAGTGGTTTTTCCCCTCTCGCTTTTTGCCATTGATGTATTATTGAAACGCAAAATAGCCTGGAAGTTATTGTTTGAAAAAATACCTTTTTTTGCCATTTCACTTATCTTCGGGTATATAGCTTATAAATGGGCAAACGAAGGGGGCTCTATTACCTCTTTTCACGTATTTACCCTTATTCAGCGGGTAATGTTTGTGGGGTATAACTATTTAATGTATCTCGCTAAATTGTTTGCTCCATTTCATCTCTGCTCCTTCTACCCCTACCCCCAATTAACCGATAACAATTATCTTCCCTTCTACTTTTATCTCATGCCCTTATTGTCGGTCATTATTACCGTAGGGCTGATTTTCCTTGCTTACAAAATGGGTGAAAATTACTTCCGCGTAGCCCTGTTCGGTTTCGGGTTTTACTTTTTCAATGTCATGTTTATCCTCCAGTTTGTTTCGGCAGGACCTGCCATTATGGCGGAAAGATATACCTATGCTGCTTATTTCGGCTTCACGTTTATGCTGGTATATTTTATATATAGCCTGATAGATAAAATTCCGGCTATCAAAACCCCGGTAATAATAGTGGTGGCTGGTTTTTCATGTATGCTTGCCTATTTATGCCAGGCGCGTACCGAAGTGTGGCATAATACCAAAACCCTGTGGGAAGATGTAATTGCAAAATATCCTGCCGGGGCAGATACTACATACAATGCCGGGCATTCCCAATTCATTGTCCATGTAAAAACAGGGGTTGAAACAGCTTACAAAAACCTGGGCAATTACTATGTGCAGGATAAAAACCCGCCCGATTATGACAGTGCCTACAGGTATTATGTGGTGCTGGAACATATCAATAGCAAAGATGCGGGGATATACAGCAACCTGGGAAATATATGGGCTATCCGAAATAATTTTAAGAAATCGCTGGAAGAATATACCAAGTCCCTGTCGCTGGACAGCACCAACCTGGAAACCTACCTCGACCGGGCAATAACCTATTCGAGAATGGGACAATATACACTGGCTATAAAAGATTATAACCATGCCTTTAAAATGGATTCGATGAATGAAGGAATATTGCAAAACAGGGCAAAAGCATTGCTGGAAGATGTGAAAGATTACCCTGCTGCCGTTTCCGATTATAACCGCCTGATAGCTATTGACCCCAGGAATATAGATTATTTTAAAAACCGGGGATTAGCACTGCTAAACAGCGGCAAGCCCGAAGAAGCGCTGAATGATTTTGACAAGGTTATTAATGCTACCCCGAAAGATGCCCAGTGCTTATATTATTTTTCCTTTGCCTATAAAGTAATGAAATCGTTTGGCAAGGCTATGGAGTATGCCCAAAAAGCACAGCAGGCAGGCTTTAAACTGCCAGATGGCTATCTCGATGAATTAGGCAGAGGCGCAAAAGCTACCGGTAAATAGATTTCGCGGAACAGGTGAATAACCCGAAGAAAAATATTCAACACAAAGGGATTAATCCGGTTGTAAAACCCAAACAACAGGCTGCCGGAAAAAAATCTCCTCTCAATTCCCGCGACATGACTATAGCCCTGTTAGCCGGGGTTTCTGTAATTACTTTTATTTGTTTTAATTATACGTTGCACAACCAGTTCCTGAATTGGGATGACTGGATTTATATTACCAAAGACCCTGCCATTACCGGGTTCACAGCCTCCCACCTGAATAGTTTATTGTTCCGGAATATTACCGAAAACTACTTTCATCCGCTTACTATGCTTTCGCTGGCTGTGAACTACCGGTTTTCGCAGCTTAACCCGGAGGGATATTACTTCACCAATATTTTACTTCATATTTTAAATGCCATAATTGTGTTTTATTTTATCAGGATGCTGATGGAAGCCATGATAAAATCAGGATACAAATCTATTCCGGCTATCCCCTGGATAGTAGCGATTGGTGCATTACTGCATGGCATCCATCCCATGCATGTGGAATCGGTGGCATGGATTGCAGAGCGGAAAGATGTAATGTACAGTATATTTTACCTTGCCGGGTTAATGATGTATATACGTTATACAGAAGGGGCAAAATTCAAATGGATGCTTTATGTGAATGCCTGCCTTGCATTATTTTGTCTTTGGGGGGTAATAGCGTTAAAAGATTTCAGCCTCGATTTTACCTTAAAAGGTCAAGCCTTTTCAATAGGAGATTCTGCCATGCTTGGTTTTTTCTTTTTATTGCTTGCAGCAACCATCCTTATAGAATTAAAATTCAGGAAAATAAAGGTTGAGCTTTTTTATGTGCTGGAGTTTTTCCTTTTTTCTTTATTATCCAAACCACTGGCTGTTTCTTTCCCCCTTTCATTAATAGCCCTTGACTTTTTATTAAAACGCGATTTGAAATTTATTTCACCGGGAGGCGGTACTGTTTCCCGCTACGGGAAAGTGCTGTTCCACCTTGCCAAAGAAAAATGGATGTTCTTCCTCGTTTCGGTTTTATCGGGTATCCAGTCATTATTCTTACAGAGCGAAACCAATACCCTTGCTTTCACAAACGGGTACTCCATTATTCAAAAACTTCTTATATCGTGCTATACATTTACCATGTACACGGTAAAAGCATTTTTCCCTGTTAACCTCAATTCATTTTATCCTTTCCCAAGCCTTACATCTGACCACTTTCTGCCTCCGGTTTTTTATTTAGCGCCTTTGTTTGCTGCTGCCATTATTATTATTCCGCTGTATTTAACCCGGAAAAATAATGATCTTTTCAGGGTGGTTTTATTCGGGCTTGGGTTTTATTTTGTCAACCTTGTTTTTATTCTCCAGTTCCTGTCAGACGGTACAACCCTTATGTCGGAAAGATACAGTTACGTTTCTTACTTCGGGCTGATATTTATCTTTATTTATGTGGCCCATTTATATTGGTATAAAAACAAATCGTACCATAATACGATACTGGGAGCCGCGGCCGTCATCTGTCTTATATTCTTTTACCTGAGTTATGAGCGCACGAAAGTATGGCACAACCCG
Organism: uncultured Bacteroidota bacterium; assembly: GCA_963767125.1. Taxonomy (GTDB): domain Bacteria; phylum Bacteroidota; class Bacteroidia; order JABEUT01; family JABEUT01; genus JABEUT01. The sequence goes on from CAVYDB010000007.1 coordinate 63,556, forward strand.
GAAACCCTTTGGACCGATGCCATTGCCAAAGATGGCACAAGCGCCCAGCTTCCTATGCTGAACCTCGGCATTTACTATGCCGACAGCGGTAAATATGAGAAAGCATACACAGAATTTGTAACCCTCACCAAACTGAATACAAAGGAGCCTCTCGTTTACCGCAAGCTGGGCACAATTTACGGAATGAAAAAGCAATATGATTCTGCGCTTTATTGTTTTGGTGTGGCGTTGAAGTACGATAGCGGGCATTCTTCCGTTTATAATAACAGGGGCATTACCTATGCTTCCCTCGGGAAGTTTGACCTTGCCCTGAAAGATTTCAAGAAGGCTTACAGTTTCGACACTACCCAAAATGATGTACTGGCAGAAATGGCAAGTTCATTCACACAAATGGGCCGCTATAATGAAGCTGTTACAGAATACTCTAAACTAATAGAAAGGGAACCTAAGGAACCTTCCAACTATGTAAGCCGGGGTACAGCATGGCTGCATGCCGGCAACCCGGCAATGGCTGCTGCTGATTACCGTAAACTGCTGGAACTGCAACCGGGCAATGGGGAATATATGTACTACCTCTCTTACGCCTGCCGGGAAATGAATAACAAGCCCGATGCCGTAAAATATGCCACTATGGCTCAAAAAGCAGGATATGCGGTTCCCGATGATTACCTGAAAACCCTGCAATGAAAACCGGGTACATCAGGTTTTGAAAGAACTTGTAAATTCGCCCGTTCAATGAACGAAAGCAACCAGAAATATAACAAGCCGGGAAAAAAGCCGGAATATAAAGGCGCACAGGCAGCACCTAAGGCAAAGCCCGCGGTGGCGGTTGAGCTACCACCCTGGTTTAACGCTGCCTTGCTGGGAGGTGTCGGCATACTCATTTTTTTATGTTTTCATTATTCGCTGCACAACCGGTTTCTTAATTGGGATGACTGGATTTATGTGACGAAAGACCCTTATATAACCACCTTCACAGCCTCCCATTTAAATAGCCTGCTGTTTCGTGACATTACCCTGAATTACTACCACCCCATAACTATGCTTACGTATGCGGTGAATTACCAGTTTTCGCAACTAAGCCCTATGGGATATTATTTTACCGAAATAATGCTCCACATCCTGAATGCCATTTTGGTATTTTATTTTATTAAAATGCTGATGGAGGCTATGGTAAAATTAGGCTATAAAGCTATCAAGCCTGTTCCCTGGATACTTGCTATTGGGGCATTATTGCATGGCATCCACCCCATGCATGTGGAATCGGTAGCATGGATTTCGGAACGGAAAGATATACTCTATTGCACCTTTTATTTAATCGGGCTGATGATGTATGTCCGCTATACACAAGGGGCTAAATTCCCCTGGATGCTGTACCTTAATATTTTTATAGCCCTGCTATGCCTTTGGGGGGCTATCGGGTTAAAGGATTTCAGCCTTGATTTTACTATAAAAGGCCATACTTTCTTAATCGGGGACTGGGCTATGCTGGGGTTCTTTTTCCTCTTAATTACGGCAGCCATAGTTGCAGAATTAAAATTCAAGCAGATACATCTTGAACTTTTTTATGTGCTGGAGTTCTTCCTGCTATCTCTATTTTCCAAACCTATGGCTGTTTCCTTTCCCCTGTCTATCCTGGCGGTGGATATTTTATTGAAACGCGATTTAAAATATATTATACAGGGCAAAAACCGGATATACAATGAAGGCAGGGCATTCTTTAAACTTTCGCTTGAAAAATGGATGTTTTTTCTTGTTTCGTTTTTATCGGGTTTGCAGTCGGCATATATTGTGAATGTTAACAATACCCTTGTCCTTACAGGCGGTTATACCATTCGCCAAAAGTTTTTTATAGCCTGCTACACGTTTTCCATGTACACGTACAAGGCATTTTATCCGGCTAATCTCTGCAACTACTATCCCTTTCCAAATCTTACTACGGGCTATTACCTGCCCACCATTTTTTATGCCACCCCGTTTTTTGCTGCAGCCATTGTTTTTATTCCCCTCTATTTATGTAGAAAAAACAAAGACCTGTTCAGAGTGGTGTTATTCGGGTTAGCCTTTTATTTTGCCAATCTTGTTTTCATTCTCCAGTTTCTTTCTGCCGGAACTACTATAATATCTGAAAGGTATAGCTACGTATCTTATTTCGGGTTGATATTTATATTTACGTATATCGTACACTGGCTGTGGCAGAAAAAGAAAAGCGCCCATGCAGCAATAGCGGCTGTAGTGGCTATTATTTGCTGTGCCTGCTGGTACCTTAGCATGGAACGGACAAAAGTGTGGCACGACCCGGAAACATTATGGAAAGATGCCATAGCAAAAGATGGAACAGATGCCACTACACCCTACTTAAACCTCGGGGGCTATTATACCGACAGCGGTAAGTATGAAAAGGCTTACCCGGAATTTATAGTGCTGGAAAAATTACATACCAAAGAACCGGGCGTATATCGTGATTTAGGCAATATTTACGGAATGAGAAACCAGTTCGATTCATCGCTATATTGCTTTGGCATGGCATTGAAATACGACAGTACCGATGCCACCATTTATAATAACAGGGGGATTACTTATGCCAATCTCGGCAAGTTCGACCTTGCGTTGAAAGACTTTGTAAAAGCCTATTCACTTGATACTACACAAGATGGTGTATTAGGAGATGTGGCCCGTACCCAAATGCAGGTAGGTCATTTTAATGAAGCTGTTTTCAACTATACAAAGCTTATAAAGAAACAACCTAAGGAACCATCGTATTATATGAATCGCGGAAACGCCTATTTGAACAGTGGCAACTTTGAAATGGCTATTGAAGATTACCGGCATTTGCTGATACTGCAACCTACCAATGCAGAAGGTATGTACAATCTTTCGGTAGCATACCAAAAAATGAACCGTAAGCCCGATGCTCAAAAGTATGCGGCTATGGCTCAAAGTGCAGGGTATAAATTACCCGATGGCTACCTGAACTCACTCAAATAAAAGCCCGGTAAAAGGATTTAAACGAATACATAAATTGCCTGTTTAATGGGTGTTGCCTCTAAAAAATATACTACGCAGGTAAAAAAAACAGGGCATAAAGGCGGCAAAGAACCCCTTAAAACAAAAGCTGTTTTAAAATCCGAATCTCCATTTTGGCTAAAATATGCTTTATTGGGTGGTATTATCATGGTTACTTTCTGGTGTTATCATTATTCGCTTGGCAATGAATTTACCAACTGGGATGATGACCGCTTTGTAACACAGAATGATTTTATAAAGTCATTGTCTCCGGCGAACCTGAAGATGATATTGTTTCATAATGTGAAGGTAGATAATTATGTGCCGCTCACTATGATTTCCTACGCCATCAATTACCACTTTTCTGGCTTGTCTCCTCAGTCGTATTATCTGACGAACATTGTCATTCATGTACTGAATTGCTGCCTTTTGTTCTTTCTTATGCTACTGATGTTAGCTGCAATGGAGAAAAATGGGTATGGCATATTCAGGTGGAAGGAATGGCTCGCTTTTTTTTGCACAATGGCTTTTGCCATTCATCCCATGCATGTTGAATCAGTTTCCTGGATGGCGGAGCGAAAGGATGTTCTTTATACCTTTTTTTACTTCGCCGGAATGATTGCATATATTCATTATTCGGAAATCACCATAAGGAGGTATCTCTGGCTGTTTATAGTTTTTGTGTGCTTTCTGCTGTCAGTTGCATCTAAACCGATGGCAATAGTGTTTCCTTTCTCCCTGCTGGCTATCGATGTGCTATTAAAGCGGGATAAATCCATCACGGTAAAAAATATTGTTTTTGAAAAGCTCCCTTTTATATTGGTTGCCATTCTATCTGCCGTAATAACCTATCATTTGCAAAAAGTTTCAGGCACTATGCCGGAACAAGAAAAATATAATTTTTTCCAGCGGTTTCTTTTCGCTTCTCATAATTTCTATATGTATATTCTAAAGGCATTTATACCCTTACACCAAAGTTCATTTTACCCCTTTCCTGCTCTTTCGGGCTTACCGCTTTTATATTACTTATCACCTTTTATTGCTTTGTTAGTAGCTGCCATACCTCTTTATCTTGCTTACCTTTCAGCAGAAAATAATTTCCGTGTAGTCATTTTCGGTCTTGGGTTTTACTTCATAAATATAATAATGGTTTCGCAAATTATTAACGCAGGACTCACAATTATGGCAGACAGGTATAGCTATGTTTGCTACCTGGGCATATTTTTTCCGGCGACTTATTTTACCGGTAAAATAATACAAAGCGATGAATGGATAAAAAAGATACTGACGGTTGTAGTCTCTATCTATCTTTTGTTCTTCGCTGTGATTTGCTATCAGAGAACATTTGTGTGGCATAATTCAGAAACCCTTTGGACAAATGTAATTGAACAATATCCCCAAGGAGTATCTAAAGCATATACTGAGCTTGGAGTCTATTACTTAAGTATGGGAAATGATGAACTGGCTTACAGCAATTTGATAGAAGCCACCAGGTTAGATAAAAAATACCCCACAGCGTATGGAAATATTGGGCTTCTGATGGACCTGAGAAAGCAATATGATTCGGCTCTATATTACTATACCGAAGCTATACAGCAAGATAACAACTATGGAATTGCCTACATGAACAGAGGCATTGTTTATTCCAAATTAAGTGAGTATGAATTGGCTATGAAGGATTTTAAACAAGCTTTGCTCATAACTCCGAACTCTGAAAGACTAGTATATAATATGGCTATTGCCTACCGGGATGCACAGCAATTTGACAGTTCCATCAGTTATTTCAATAAAGTGATACGGATTAATCCTTCTAATCCATCTTATTTTAGGCATAGGGGCATGGTAGAATTTAGTTCGGGAGATATGGAGCCCGCGATAACCGATTTAATACAGACCCTCGGGATGAACCCCAATGATGCGGAGGGCTTGTTTTATTTATCGAACGCCTACAGCCATATTCACGATTTTACCAATGCCTTTAAATATGCACAACTGGCACAAAATGCCCAATACCCGGTTTCAGATAACTATATCGAGGCATTAAAAGACAGTTTGAAGGTGAAATGAAAAAGAAATTACTGTTTTAAAAGAACATGTAAATTCGCCCGTTCAATGAGCGATAAGAATCGAAAATATACTAAGCCGGTAAAAAAACCGGTTCAAAAGGGTTCGCAGGTTGGCGCCAGAGGGAAAGGCATGTCTAAAGCTGCATACCCTGAATGGTATAGCTATGGCATAATCGGGGGCATTATTATTCTTACTTTTTGGTGTTACCATTATTCCCTGCATAACCAGTTTCTCAATTGGGATGATGGGTTTTATGTCTATAACAATAAATACATTAAAAGTTTTACGGCTGATAATTTACGAATGATGTTGTTTCACGGGGTTACACCGAGTAACTATCATCCCTTTGCCATACTGTCGTTGGCGGTCAACTATCACTTTTCTCAACTGGCGCCCGAAATGTATTATTTCACCAATATCCTTATTCATGTCGCCAATATGGTCCTCGTTTTCTTTTTAATAACAGCGCTATGCAAAAGGCTGAAAATAGAACAAGGGGCATCTCTTTTCATGGCAGGTTTTTGTGCCTTGTGGTTTGGGGTTCATCCCATGCACGTAGAGTCGGTATCCTGGATTTCAGAACGGAAAGATGTATTGTATGCTTTCTTTTACCTGGCGGGCTTTCTCGCCTATCTCCGCTATATGGATGGGCGACAGCTTAAATGGTATATAATTACTTTCCTGTTATTCATTGCCTCCTGTCTTTCCAAGCCTATGGCGGTAACATTTCCGGTTATGCTATTTACGTTTGATTTCCTGCTGGGAAGAAAATGGGACAAAAAACTTATCCTGGAAAAGGTTCCTTTCTTTCTCTGTGCCTTACTCTTCGGCATAATGGCGTTTTTTATTCAAAAAGGCAGCGGGGCTGTGGCAGACTTGCATACTATCAATTTCATCAACAGGGCCTTTTTTGCCTGTTATGGGTTTAATATGTACCTCGTAAAATTAATTTATCCCTTCCGGCTAAATGCCTTTTATCCCTATCCCGATATTCGCCCCGGAGTGGCTTTGCCCCCCCTGTTTTATGTAATGCCTGTTGTAACCCTGCTTATTGCCTTTATCCCTTTTTATTTTAAATGGAAAAAGAAAGAGAACTTATATAAAATAACCTTATTCGGGTTGAGTTTTTATTTTTTTAATATCGCTATTGTACTGCAATTTGTTTCTGTTGGCGACGCCGTTATAGCCGACCGATATACGTATGTTGCTTACACCGGCATATTCTTTATCATCGTTTATATGGTACATGAACTGCTGGCTTCAAAGCCCTCTCTCAAATACCCTGTAATGGCTATTTTAGCAGGGGTTTCACTCATGTTCGCTGTTCTTTGTGAAGCGCGTACAAAAGTCTGGCATAACCCCGAAACCTTTTGGAGCGATGTAATTGTAAAAAGCGATATGCACTCCCAGTTACCATACTTAAACCTGGGAAATTATTATGCCGATAGCGGCAAGTATGATAAAGCTTATGGGGAATATGCCCTTTTAGTGAGGTTAGATATAAAAGAGCCGGGAGTTTTCCGCAACCTGGCTATGATTTACGGGCAGCGCAGGCAGTATGATTCTTCTCTTTATTGTTTTTCAAAAGCATTGCTGTATGACAGCACCGATGCTTCCATTTATACGAACAGGGGGGTTACTTATGCCAACATGGGCAAATTCGACCTTGCCTTGAAAGATTTCAGCAAAGCATATTCATTGGACACAGCTAATGACGGGCTGCTGGGGCAAAGAGCCGGAATGCTGGCACAGGTGGGCCGCTTTAATGAAGCTGCACAAGATTACAGTAAACTTATTTCAAGGCAACCGAAAGAACTTTCATTTTATATGAACCGGGGAAATGTATATTTGAATGGTGGAAATGCTCAATTGGCTATAAAAGATTATCTTTATCTGTTAAACCGGCAGCCAACTAACGGGGAATGTATGTACAACCTTTCGGTGGCGTATGATAAACTTTCAGATGAGAGAGATGCATTGGCGTATGCCCAAAAAGCCGCTCAAAATAAGTTCACCGTTCCGGCAGATTATTTAAACAGGTTGCAAAAGTCAGCTTCAAGGTAGCAGCATGACAGAGGAAGTAAAACACTGTGTCAGGGTAATACGGGAGGGAGGAACAATTCTTTATCCTACCGATACTATTTGGGGTATAGGATGCGATGCCACAAATGAGCTTGCCGTAAAACGGATTTTTGAAATAAAACAACGTCCTTCTGAAAAAACGATGGTGATATTGGTTGCGCAGGTATCGCAGCTGGAGTTTTATGCCGATGTGCCGGAGGTAGCCCGGGATTTGGCAGAGTATGCCGAAAACCCTTTAACCATTGTTTACCCCAATGCTAAAGGTATTGCAAAGGCATTAATTCCGGAAGATGGAAGCATTGCCATACGCGTGGTAAAAGACGAATTTTGCAAAATGCTTATCAATACCCTGAAAAAGCCTTTGGTATCTACATCTGCCAACATTAGCGGCGAGCCTTCCCCGTTATATTTTGACGAGATTAGTGAAAAAATAAAAAGCAACGTAGATTACATAGTACCTTTGAGGCAGGCGGAACATAGTAAAAATTCTCCATCGCGGATTATAAAATTAGGAATGAACGGCGCTATTGAAATTATACGCTGATGAATAAGGAAGACATAGATGCCATAAGCAGGCAGGCAATAAACACGCCTGTTTTTAAGCTCATATCCGAAGCGGCAGATACCCTTGGTGTGGAAACTTATGCCGTAGGCGGATATGTACGCGATTTCTTTTTATACCGCCCCTGTAAAGATATAGACATTGTTTCCGTTGGAAAAGGGATAGACCTTGCAATGGAAGTAGCTAAGTTGCTTGGTGACAAGAACGTGAATGTATATAAGAATTTCGGCACTGCTCAAATTGCGTATAAAGATTATAATATAGAATTTGTAGGAGCGAGAAAAGAATCGTACCGCAATGATTCGCGCAAGCCCATAGTGGAAGACGGCACGCTGGATGATGACCAAAAACGCCGGGACTTCACTATCAATGCCCTTGCCATTGGGTTAAGTTCGGGCAACTATGGCGGGCTGGTAGATTCATTCGGAGGAATTAATGATTTGGAAAACCGCATTATACGCACCCCGCTCGACCCCGATATTACCTATAGCGACGACCCTTTGCGCATGATGCGCGCTATCCGCTTTGCTTCCCAGTTGGGTTTTGAAATTGAGAAAAAATCGTTCGAATCTATCGCCAGAAATAAAGAACGTATCAACATTATTTCCAAAGAACGTATTGCCGATGAACTGAATAAAATTATTCTTTCCGATATTCCTTCCGTCGGGTTAAGCCTTTTGTTTGATGCAGGATTACTGCCAATCATTTTTCCTGAAATGGCTGCCTTGCAGGGAGTGGACAGGGTGGGTTCTCAAAGCCATAAAGATAATTTTTACCACACCTTGCAGGTATTGGATAACCTTTCCCTGCGGACCAAAGACCTGTGGCTGCGCTGGGCTGCCGTGCTCCATGATATTGCAAAGCCCCTCACCCGGCGGTTCGACGAAAAAAGCGGGTGGACATTTCACGGGCACGAAGATAAGGGGGCACGCATGGTACCTAAAATATTTGCTGAACTGAGGCTGCCCCAGAATGAAAAAATGAAATACGTGCAGAAGTTAGTGTTGCTGCACCTGCGCCCTATTGTGCTGGCACAGGAAGTAGTTACCGATTCGGCTGTGCGCCGCCTGTTAGCCGATGCCGGCGACGATATTGACGACCTGATGCTGCTTTGCGAAGCAGACATTACTACGAAAGACTTCAAAAAGATGAAAAAATACCTTGCCAATTTCCAGTTGGTAAGGCAGAAATTAAAAGAAGTGGAAGAGAGTGACCACCTGCGCAACTGGCAACCACCCGTAAGCGGAGAAGATATTATGAAAGCTTTTGGTATTGGTCCTTCCCTGCAGGTAGGGCTTTTGAAAACAGCCATACGCGAAGCTATTTTAGAGGGTATCATACCCAACCAACCCGGGGCCGCCCATGAATTCATGCTGAAAAAAGGGGAGGAAATGGGCCTGGTGAAAGCTACGGGCTAAGAACTAAGAGGGAGGGTATAGGGGAGATTATTATTAGAATAAAAGACCCCGTTATACCCCGCTTTATCCTTCCGTTTTGCCATACTATTAAGTTAATGTGAGTATGAGATAAAATCAATTTATTGTTTTATACTGTTTCTTATTTTTGCAGGGAAGTAAAAATCATAACAAGCCTTGCAGATGGATACAACAGCAATACAAAAAGCCCGGTTGCCGTTTGCCCCGAATAGTAAACTAACCCGGGCGCTATTTGTTTCAGTTGTTTTTTTTATAGCAGAATTTATCCTGGTGCAGTACCATGAAATGTGGGGCGATGAGATACATTCATGGGCTATAGCAAGGACCAGCCATACGTTCGGGGAGTTACTGTACAACACCCGTTACGAGGGGCACCCGAAATTGTGGTATGTATTGTTATACGTTTTACAAAAATTCACCTCCGCTATTTTTTGTATGCAGGCGCTGCATGTTACTATTGCGGCCTGCACTGTTTTCGTGGTTTGCTATTTTTCCCCTTTTACTTTGCAGCAGAATATCCTGCTATCCTGCGGGTATTTCTTTGCGTATGAATACTCCATCATCAGCCGCAACTACGCTATTGAAATTTTGCTGTTGTTTCTTTGCGCCGGGGTATATACGCAGTACAAAGGCCGGCACCTCGTACTCCTATCGCTTTTATTTTTCCTGCTGTTCGAGACCAATGTTTACGGGGTAATTATCGGTGCCCCTTTTTATGGCTATATAATTTGGAGCCTGTACAAAACACACGCTCTGAAACGCAGCCCCTTTTTTATTTCGGTTTTAATTTTTCTGGCGGGCGTTTTCCTTTCTGTTATGGGTATGAAACCCCCACCCGGAAGCGGTGTGGCGCCCTGGGTCACCGATTTCACATTCCTTAATTTCATCCATGTCCTATCCACTGTTTTCACCAGCTATGTTGCCATTCCCAAGTTCAGTTCCCATTATTGGGCAATGGGTTTTCTGTATGATTTGCCACAGCATATTTATATCCAGGCAGCCCTTGGGATCTTGATTCTCGTGGTCGTTGCCTTTTTGTTCGCCGATGATAAGAAAATACTGGTTTTATTTTACACCGTCACCATAGGGATATTGCTGTTTAGCTACATTAAAAATTTCGGGTGGATACGGCACCACGGGCATTTATATATTTTATTTATTTTATGCTATTGGCTTTATACTTCGGAAAATACGGGGGGCAATAAATTAAACTTATGGCTCAGGAAATATTTTGTTACTACCCTATTACTGTTGCAGGTAGCCGGCTCTGTTTGGGCAAATACGGCGGATGTAAAATATACCTTTTCCAACGATATGGCTGTAGCCGGTTATTTGAAAGCAAATTCCCTTGATAAACTTACCCTGCTCGGAGACGGGGATTATGAGGTTTCGGGTATTGCGGGGCTGATGGATAAAAATATTTACTTTATCAGGACCAACTCATGGGGCCAATGGACCTTGCTGGACACCAACTGGGGTAATTTTGTAAAGTTCGGGGTAGATGATTTATTAAACAGAACGGATAGCTTAACAGAGCTGAAAAAGTCTGATTGCATTGCCATCCTTACCTACCCGTTCAGGAATGATGGATTTTTTGAATGGACTCCCTTACAGGCATTCCAAAATTCGGTAATGGGAGAAGACTATTTTGTTTACCGGGTAAATTATAAACCGATGTACCCTGCCGGGCTTTGCACCAAAGGGTTGGCACTGGAAAGCCGGGGGCTTGCGCTGCAAGCTATGCGGCTGTTCAGGAAAGCGATACAGCTTGACCATACATATAGCGAGGCATACATGGACCTGGCAGACTGTTACAATAACGGCCTGCATAACTTCCCCATCGCTTTGTCAACCATTGACAGCGCCCTGAAATATGCCCCCGGTGATACCAAAATAATTTTCGACAAAGGGGCTATTCTATTCAATAAAGGAGATGCTGAACAGGCGCTGGGTTATTTTAAGCGTGTGGCTGAAATAAACCCCGCCGGTCAGGATGCCTCCCTGTGCATTGCGCGGTGCTATATAACCCTGCAACAGTATGATTATGCCATAGTCAATTTGAAAAAACTTATAAAATTCGCCCCGGAAAATGCAATGGCATACCATTTGCTTGCCTCCTGCTATAAAGCAAAGGGAGATGATGCAGAAGCAGTAATTTATAGTAATATGGTCCGGCAAACAGTACAAGCAGGTCACCTTAATTAAATTCCGGTTTTTACCTGTTACTGTCCATCCCGATTTGCTTAAACAAAAAGTGCTGCCGCCTGCATCTTATTTTCAGGCAGCAGCACTTGCAAAGCAAGGCTATGTTCAGCCTTTATTTTTCTATTATTATTTTCCCTTGTCCCACTAAGCCGCCAGTTTGTTTCAAAACCCGGTAGAAATAGATACCTGAAGGCTGGGCAGATAAATTAATATCCGTATTCTTGCTTACTACTTTGGTATTGCTGATTTTTTCACCTAACACATTATAAATCTCCAGTAAGGAAGCCCCTGTTGAACCGGAAAGTTCAAGGGTGAATTTACCGTTGCTTGGGTTGGGGTAAATGGTAATTTTTCCCATACCGGCAGCTATATTCCCCGTTCCGGTAGATAAAGGGATATCTACACAAACACTATCCAAACATCCGTTGGCATCGGTAACCATCACACAATAATCTCCCGAACATTGGCCGGTTATGGTATCCGTAGTAAGCCCGCCTGTCCATAAGTAAGAATAGGCTGCTGTTCCACCCGTAGCTATGGCCCATGCCGAGCCGTTACAGCTTCCCATGTCATTACTTGAATCAGCCGTAATGCTAAGCGCTGCAGGCTGGGTAATAATAACGGAGGCTGTCCCTGAGCTGCCACAGGAATCACTCACCGCAAGTGTATATGTTCCGGCAGCCAAGCCGTTAGCAGAAGCATTGTTACCTGCTCCCCCGGTCCAGCTATAAGTAAAAGGGGCATTGCCGCCGCTTATATTGGACGATGCGCTGCCCGTAGTACCCCCATTGCAAAGTACATTGGAGGTTATATTTGCTGAAACTGCCAACGTGCCGTTCGATTGGGTAATAGTAGCGGTAGCCGTTACACTGCAGCCATTATTATCGGTTACGGTAACGGTATATGTTCCGGCTGTTAAATTAGAGGCAGAGGCGCCGGAAGCCCCGCCGGGGTTCCAGGAATAAGTAAGTGGTTGTAACCCGCCCGAGGCACTCACAGCAGCACTGCCTGCAGGCGTTCCGCAGGTGATGCCGGTTTCGCTTACAGAAGATACCCCCAATACAGTAAACAAGGTAGGGTTTGAAGCAAACCCGTTCACCACCACATATAAGGAATAGGTTCCGGCAGGTATGGCAGGAAGCGTAAATACAGCAGTATCTTCCAGGCTATCGGTTTGCAATGCGCCTACCCTGTTCCATAAACTGGTACGGGCATAATATACATTCGTACCATTGGTAAGGCGTACAATAGGATAATTGGTAGCATTTTGCATATCATCCCCGAAAGAGGAACCTTCTGAGATGCCATTAAACAGTTTGCCGGTAATTTTATAATTCGGGCAGCCGTCGGGAAGGATACTGTTAATAGTTGGCTTGCCCTGTGCAATGGGTGCGCTGCCCGGGGAATATATCCAGTAGTCTTTGGAAAGTGTGCCATCCTGGTCGAGGGACATAAGCACATTCCCATCGGGCAGGTTAATAAGTGTGGTAAGCTGGGAAACTACGCCCGGAAGGGAGTCGCCGCCAATTCCGGGAATAACACTCCTTACCTGGGTAAAGGTGTTGGTAGTATAATCGTACTCTACAAAATAGGTAGGGGCCAGAAATTCATTCCTTGCGCTTGTGCCAACCGGGGAGCAGGCAAGCAGGATATGGCCATTCACCATCATATCGCCGGGGGCATCGGGCTGTCCTACATAGCTGCCCTGTATCATCGGGAAATCGGCTGCACTGCTCCAGGTGCCGGCGCTATGGTTGCCGGTGGGCGTATAAATGGCATTGTGCTGGGTAGCCCCAAAGAAAATGGCTTTGCCATTGGGTAAATTCAACCCGCATCCTGACTCTTCGCCATACGTATCATAAATAACATCGGTTAAATTGCCATCTGTTACCCACGTATTGGTCTGGGGGATATAGCGGGTAGAATTTTGTGATGCAATACCCACAAAAAGGACACTGCTATCGGGTAGTTTCAGCCATTGGGCTTCATCGTGGTTAAGAGGTGAAGAAGGCGCAACGCTCATTTCATTGGTAGATGGGGTATAAAATAAACAATCAAATGACGGGTCAGAGCCAATTTCGGGTCCGCATATTATCTTTCCGTTATAAAGCAGTTCAGAAGGAGCATCGTACAGGTTCCATATCCCATTGTCTTCATTACCGCCCGTTCTTGGGATACCACCTAATGCTGTCCAGGTGTTGGTTAATGTGTTATATACTTCGGCAGCAGTATCCCCTGCTCCATATTCACCGCCACCTACCCATACATTTCCATCGGGCATTACCTGGGAGGCAAAAGCAAACCGGTCGCGGTGCATAGATGCCAGTGTAGTCCAGGTTCCGTTAACATAATTACCTGCTGCATTGGGTGTAAGCAAATCCCAGCCGGTCCCAACTGTTCCGCCAACCGCATTATGGCACATTATGGTGCCATTGGTCAATAATAAAATAGTACCCATATTTTCATTGGGCGAAAGGTTGGTTACCCTGGTCCATGTACCCGTTTGGGCATTCAAACAGCCAATAGCCATCAGCCGGATACTAATAGTTGCAATAACAAGTTTCGGGAAATACTTTTTCATGATAGTTTAAATGTAATTAAGAAGAATTTGTTGAATAGCGCCAAATGTATGAATATTTTTATACCCGTAATATGAGGAATTACGGTCAGTATTTTTATTCCCCTCCGGCTGTTTTTGCCGTAAAAAACCTATGGTAAACCCATTTAGATAATTTTATTCCCGATAAATCAACATACCTGTACATTGCAAAGGACGCTCTGATAGTTATACTCATGGAAAGTATAAACATCAGCAAAAAACTTACTCCATAGCTTAGGTGCATATCTGAAATAAAGTAATTAAATAAATAGCAAGCCAAAGAACCGATAATCAGCAGGTGGATAAGGTATAATGAAAAAGAAATTTTCCCTAAAAACTGCAATGGGGGCGATGAAAAAAAGCGCTTAAGCCATTCACTATTAATAACCGTATATACAAATAAAGATGCGCCTATTATATACGGAAAGGTTTTATCTGCCCAGTTAATGAAATTAAAAATACTCCAGATGTTTTGCTGTTCAAATGCCTGGTAGCTGCCCATGTACAGAGACAGTAGAAAAACCAACAATACTGAAATCTTTGGGGCAACTTTCCGCTCTTCCGAATGATAATAATCACATAAGGCGAGACCTGCAATAAAAGCCGGAATATAATCTGCATGAAGTAGTATGATTAAAATGCCATATACCAAGAACCTTTTCGATGAATTGCCAAACAGGGCAAGTATGGCAAATACTAACATGGAGCCTATGAACTCTATAATCATAGTCCACAGTACATTGTTATAGGGGCGCGTTCCCCCGGTAAATAATGAGGAGTACAGCCCCTCTTTCAGCGCAGCGAAAAAATCGGGCTCCATATTCCAGAGATGTCCGAACCAGGAACTCTTTGTGTAGGTATTGGCAATAAAAATATTCGTATAAGCCCCTGTTTTCAGAAGAATGTACGATACCAGTACCGAAAACAAAATAGGTACTTCCAGCCTGAAATATCTTCTAATTACTGACGAGCGGAGATATTCTGTATCTTTTGAAATAAAATAATGATAGCTAAGTGCATATCCGCTTATTACAAAAAAGAGTGATATGGCAAAACTGGCATTATAAAAAATACTGACTGGCGTTAAGGCTATGGTATGCTCTATATTGTTATTCGTATGCACATATTGTGGTTCAAACTGGAAAAAACCCGGATAGAAACTTAACAGGTAATGGTAAAAAACCACCATCAGGGCTGCCATGCCCCGTATGCCATCAATGTATTGTATCCTGTTTTGTTTCATAGAAGTCGGCAAATGCCAAATGAGATTCATTTACAATTTACAAGTAAGCATTTGCAATTATCCATCAGGCTAATTTTTCAAGTGCTTGCAGGCGAATTCTCATTTCCTTTAAAATTTCATCTGCCAGTTTTTCAGAGCAACCGGAGACGAGGCGCACCCCCTGTTCAACAATCAGTTTTCTCGATTCCCTGTCAGGCAAAGTAGTAGCAATATCTGAAAATGCCCTTAATAACCGAAGGCTTACAGCCACATCTGCCTGGGCATACAGGCGTACTTGTTCAAAGGCAGATTCCAGTATCCTGTCAAACCCAAGCCAGGGCACGGTAAGTCTAAGCGTCCGTTCGGGGTAGTAAAATTCTGTTTGCGGCGCCCGGTGCATCGCAAACTTTATCAGTATGCTGCTCAACTGGTCTATACAATTGATGGCGGTGCTTGGGTCATTCACCGCAGGAGATACTGCTTTCAACGCTATATCCACTATCTGCAAAATACCAAATTCTATGTCTTCGTCCAGCGTGCGTGTAGGACCGATATGAAAGGCTTTCAGTAGCGACTTATCTAACTCAGGCGTGAGTTTTCCATTTCCGGTAATTCCTAAAAGAGGGATGCCCGCCGGAACAAAATGCCCTACCCTTCTTACTACATGAATACAAATATCGTGGCTCTTTGCAAGCAAAAACAAGCGGTCGGTATCCATAGAGAGTATATACCCGGAAGTATCGCTTAATACCGGGGTTCCGGCTTTATCAAGGCGGGTTGCTGAAACGGTTTTTTGTACGGGTTCCCCATCCTTACGCAACTCAGGCAAATCGGTAACTATCATGGCTTCTGTTTCGCGGGCAATACGGTCAACCAAGTGGGTTACACTCACCGCCCTTGAAATATGAATGATGAAAAACAACAGCCAGGTAACACATAAAAATGCAAGTATCATAGCCCCGAAAACAGTTACCACCGGGCAAAAAGCGGTAGGTAAATTGCGGGCGGCAGGCAGTGAGCCTATGCAATACAAAAATGTTCCGAGGAATATGCCGAGCGTCTGCTGGGTAACCTTATCACGCACAAAACTGATAATAATACGGGGTGAAAACTGGGTAGATGCAAGGGTTAGGGTCATTAATAAAATGGCAAATACAATAGAGACTACCGTCATCATTGCGGTAGCAATATTGCTTAGTATCAACTGGGCTACCGCAGGGTCTTCGGTGGTGGGGAAAAGCAGGGTGGGTATCCAGTCTCTAAGATGCGGGTATTTTTCTTCGAGGAAAGACAAATACATCCCTAATGCCCCGATGGCAAGGGCAATAAACAGGGGGCGGATAAGGAACCCAACCCGCATATCATTCTTTATCTTACTTAGTGCAAATCTATACCTGCTCATATTTATCCTCAGCTAATAAAACCAATATGGACAAAGGTAAGGAGTTTGGAATAACTATGAACGATGAGCGAATCCAATACAACGGAACGCAGATGACGCAGATGATTATGATTAGCACTGATAAAATCAGTAAAAACCCCGTAAGCCCTGATTTGCAATCAGTGCTGGCTTTATGTTTAATTTATACTTAAATCCTTTCATCACTCTTTACTTGAATTCATATCGCAAAGTAACCAAAACTTACCAATTGCATAGGTAATTATTGCAAATCAGCATGAGGGTTAGCTCCATCGGAGCGTTCTGTTTATAGAAAAGCATGAAAGTACAGATAACCCACAGCTCCATAGGAGCGACCTGTTGAGTTGAATGGAATAAAGAATTGGTCGCTCCTATGAAGCTTTAATGGTTGGGGTAATATACATTTCTACAAACAGGTCGCCCCTGCCGGGGCTACGAACACAGTATTTCCAAAACTGTTGCTCCACAAGGACAGCCCGAATACCTCAAACGCGGTATGTGCCTCTTATCAACAAGATATTAACTTTGTCTTTCAAAAATTTCCCCGATGGCTGAAAAAGTATGTACCCTCGATAAATTAAAACCCGGTGAATCGGGCTGTATTGTTTCCTTTAATGATGAAGAAAATGCGCTGAAATTCATGGAGATGGGATGCACCCCCGGAGAGGTTGTGCTAATGGACAGCTATGCACCGCTTGGTGACCCGGTTGCCATTATTGTTTCGGGATATAAATTAAGCCTCCGCAGGTCAGAAGCGGCATATATTAATATTAGTTGTCAGTAATCAGTTGTCAGTCAAAAGTTTGTAAAGTTAAATTCATTATCAAATCACCAAATTATCAAATTAATCAATTAGTTCTTTCATGTTCGAGAAGCGAAAATTAAAAAGAGATACTTCCATGCCAACCTTAAAGGTTGCCCTGATGGGTAACCCGAATAGCGGGAAGTCCACTCTTTTTAATGCGCTTACCGGGATGAACCAGCAAACGGGAAATTACCCGGGCGTTACTGTTGAGAAACGCACGGGTGAAACTATCCTGAAAGATGAAACAGGAAAAACTGCCTTTGTCTCTTTTCTTGATTTGCCGGGTACTTACAGCATGTATCCTAAAACATTAGATGAGGAGGTTTGCTATAAAGTGTTATGTGATAATACGGACGAAGACCACCCTGATGCGGTGTTAGTGGTTGCCGATTCCACCAATTTACGCCGGAGCCTTTTCCTCACCACCCAGGTTATTGACCTCGGAATTCCCTGTGTGCTGGTGATGAATATGATGGATTTTGCCCGTTTACGGGGACTTGAAATAGATGCTGCCAAACTTTCTGACCTGCTTGGAATACCGGTGGTTGCAACCAATGCCCGTAAAAAAGTGGGGATGGACAAACTGAAAAAAGCTATCCTGAATGAATTACATATTCCATCGAAGACATTTCTCAATATAGGGAATTTCACTTCTCCCGAAATGCTGAAAACAGTGCAGGATATGTTTCCCGGTGAAAGTTCTTACGGAGCATTTCAACTGGTAAATAATCAAACAGGAATTTCACATTTTGAAGCTATACCGTATAAAAAAGAGGAGATAAAAAAGTTGATAAAAACCTATCACTTTGAAAAGCACAAAGTCCAGTCGGAAGAGACTATAGCGAGATACAAAGCTATTAATGAGGTAATAAAAGAGTGTGTAACTATTAATGAAGAAGAGAAGAAAAAATCTATTACGGCAAGGGTAGATAAAATCCTTACGCATAAGGTTTGGGGATACTTTTTCTTTTTACTCATTCTGTTTGTCATTTTCCAGAGCATATTTCTTATTGCCAAATACCCGATGGATGCTATAGAGTTTTGCTTCATCAAAATTTCAGAGTTCGGGAAGAATGTATTGCCACCCGGTGAGCTTTCCTCCCTGCTTATTAATGGAATTTTAGCAGGGTTAAGCGGGGTAGTAGTATTCGTTCCGCAAATAGCGTTACTCTTTGCATTCATCGCCATATTAGAAGATACAGGCTATATGGCAAGGGCAAGTTTTTTGATGGATAAACTGATGCGCCCTTTAGGGTTAAATGGCCGCTCCGTTATTCCCCTGATGAGCGGCATGGCTTGCGCAGTGCCGGCAATTATGGGCACACGCACCATCCCCAACTGGAAGGAAAGGATTACTACCATTATGGTTACACCGCTTATGAGTTGCTCTGCCCGGTTACCTGTTTATACTTTGCTTATAGCGCTGGTAATTCCTTCTACCCATAATTATGGCTATTTTAATTTGCAGGGGCTGGTGCTGATGGGGCTTTACCTGTTAGGCTTTATATCTGCACTGGGGGCTGCATTTGTAATAAAAATGCTTATCAAATCAAGGGAGAAAAGTTATTTTATGATGGAGATGCCTCTTTACCGGGTTCCAAAATTATCGGGTGTGGGGCTGACGATTTATCAAAAATCATTTATTTTTTTACGCGATGCAGGAAAAGTAATTATTGCTATTTCGGTAATACTATGGGTAATGGCTTCACATGGTCCACCATCTAAAATGAAAGCCGCCGAAACTGCGTACACCAATGCTGATTCAGTGAAAAAATACAGCCCGCAACAAATACAGAGTTTTGTGGCTGCCGGAAAATTAAAGGAATCGTATGCCGGAAATGCAGGCAGATGGATTGAACCGGCTATAAAACCCCTCGGCTTCGACTGGAAAATTGGCATAGCGCTTATCACTTCATTTGCTGCAAGAGAAGTGTTTGTAGGTACTATGGCTACGCTTTACAGCGCCGAAGGAGCTGACAACAACCTCTCCATTCGCGAAAAAATGGCTACTGCCATAAACCCCGACACAGGTAAAAAAGAATATACTGCCGCAGTAGGTTTTTCGCTGATGCTCTTTTATGCTTTTGCCATGCAGTGCATGAGTACGCTGGCGGTAGTTTACCGGGAAACCAAAAGCATTAAATGGCCTGTATTCCAGTTTTTTTATATGGGCGGACTGGCATGGCTGGCAAGCTTCCTGGTGTTTACGCTGGCGAAGTAAGACCCTACCCCTTCCTTCCCCCGGAAGGGAAGGCTTATCTGTAATTTCCTACAAATCACTTATCTGAATTCGAGCACAGCATTTCTCTCCCATACTTTGTGTTCTTTGCGTGGCTGCTTACTTAGTCAAGATATTTTTAAGAACTTTCAGCATTTCTCCGTGAAACTCTGCTCACCCGGTGGGCTCTGTGTGTTGAAAAGTCTTTTATCTCCTTATTGGATATTTTCGTGAACAAGCTTAGTAGAAAAGTTCACATTTTCATCTTTGATGTTCAGGATGTACACGCCATTAGCTACAGACAAATTTACCGGCAATTTCATCATTCCCCCTTCCTGTGCCGTTACAGCATTCCATTGCTGAATCAGCCGCCCGGTAATATCAATAAGCCTTACTACGGCATTTTTTAAATTGGCACCGGGCTGAATAAAAATATTATTGGTAAATGGATTAGTAATAATAAAAGAATTATTTTCATCTGAAATTGTTTGATTGACCCCGGTAGTTACGCTGCATGAGTTGGGAATAGGGTTTAATTCAATAGGGCTGCCGGGAGTAAGGGTTTGCCCTGCCAGCCCGCTATAAGCAGGTAAATAAAACACACACCGGAAGGTATTGTTATTAACCGGCACCGTATATTGTGCAAGAGGTCCTGAAGCATTTACAGGGTTTACATAGTCCCACACAGAATCTTGAGCGGTATCTATCACTTCGAAAAAACGCCCTGCTGTAGCCTGGCAAATAAGGGTATTTCCATTAGGCAGCCTTTGTCCGCTACCCATAACCTGCGAATAGAAATCAGTTGGAACAGGCGTCTTGTAACTCCAATCTGCCGCAGCCGGACCATACGCTTGTCCTGAATCAAGGGTATAATTACCTGTGGAATCAATAGGAGGGTTAATAATATCTACCGAGGAGGCATTACCGCCCGGACGTCCCAGTCCATTATTGAATACCATTATTTTGCCGGCATCGCGGTAGCCTGCAGGTATCCATGAGGGGTTATGCTGGGTAAACAACATTCTGTTTGCGGGTGCACCTCTGTCATAAGCCTGCGGATTGCCCCAGCGGTATAAAAAATCACCCCCTTTGCCATATCTTCCTCCGGAGTGTAAAGCTGCCTGGGCAGTAGTGGTGCTATGGTCAATAATATAAATTTCGGAAAGGCTGCGAAAGCTGAACAAGACTTGGTCCAATACCGAATCGTAGCTAATGCCGTTCATGTGCAGCCAGTCAGCCGATCCATTCCCAAATATTCCCGTATAGTTCAGGTTTAATAATTCAGGATGGTTTGCAACCACTCCATAATTGGGCTTAGTGCTATCAAAGTCTTGCACTAAATGGTCCCAGGCACGCCATTGCCATACAATAATGCCAGAATCGGTTCCGATGGGTTGAATCTCCTCTAATTTTGCGCTCCAAATAGAAGTACCAAGTAAAAATGGATTTCTTCCCGATGCAACAGATGTTGCTGAACTAATGTATTCCCAAACTATAGCAATAACATTGCCATTAGGCATAGGGCATGCATCATGGTTTTGGGTTTCCGTATCCGAAGAAATAGTATAGGACCACAATAGGTTGCTATTCCAGTCGTATTTGGCAATGAGCCCCCCGGTAGAGCCATTACCGGTGAATACAGTATTAGCTACCGCTTCGGTTCTTAATAAAGTACCATCAGGAAGCAAGTACACTGAAAGTCCCGGCGTTCTGTTGCTTGACCACTCATGTATTTTTCTGCCACATTTATCTATCAAATAAGTGGTGTCGGAATATTGAGGACCAAATAAAACATACCCGTCCAGTGAGCCGGGAGATTCATCAAATAACCCTACCGTTTGCTGAGATTGGGATGTTAAATAAAGCAAGCAAAAAAGCAGTGTTGTAAAAATAATCTTCATAATTTTTTTTATTTGTCGAGGCAAAAGTAATACTTAAAGGAAAATTAAATGTTATAGAATTTGGAAATATATTTATAAAATTCTATCCTGTTTTTACGTCTCCGGCTTTTGAGGGGCTATATTGTTGTTCAAAATTATTGAAACAGGGAGACCTGCTGCAAACTTTTTATTACTTGTAATAAGTCGCCAATTTTAATCCCCGGAATTCCGATATTTGCATCAGGCAATTCATTCTATTCAACCCTATTTTTACCTCATTATGAAATACAACATCGGCACTAAAGACAAACCCGTGCCACTTAAAACCCCACCGCTTTCTTCGGAATATACCATGCACACAGAGGAAAAAGATGGCAAGGAAGTGCTGGTATGCACCGTCGGCAAAACCATATTACATTATGATATACGGTGCCTCAACGATCTGCATGCTATGCTTAAAAAGCATGGCGACTGGATGGAACTCGGTAGCGCCGATGAACAAAAACCAGCTAAAGAAGGTACGGTAGAAGCCTGGGGACGCTCTGAAAAGAACCCTGTGGGCGGATGGTATGGATTAAAGAAAGGTTTGCGTGGACGATTTGGTATGTATGTACCTCCACTTATGGAAAAGCTGGGGCTTGCTGAGTTAACCCATGAAGCAAAGGGAAATAAAATGAAGGCGAAATAGAGTTTTCTTTATTCAGAAAGAAAGGTATCGTCGTTTTCTCTCCGTCTCATTTTATTTTTTATAAAAACCTTGCTTGATGAAAGCCACAACAAGAGAAGTGGGGCGATAAGCAAAAAACTGAATGCATATTTTATAATTGCCTGGGTATTCAATGTTATAAAAATTAGTTCTTTCATTTTTAAATATTATGAGGACGCAATTTTATTACTACCCGGACAAGTAAAGTATGATTTAAAACAGGAAAGCAGATGATTTTTTCCTCCGGACGCTAATTATTTGTAACTTCAAACGGGGTGATGGTCATACCTGACTAAACTTCTTTATCAGGCCATGCATTCCATTATTTTTTTATTTCGTACCATAGCTCCACCATGCCGCTTTTATAGGCTGTTATATCTTTCAGGTGAAGTGCCCCTTCTTGCTCAGGCTGGTTAAAAAGCCGCGTCCCCTCCCCTAATAATATTGGCATAACAGATACTCTTATTTCATCTGCCAGCTGCAGCCTGATGAAATGTTGGACAAGCATGGCTCCGCCTACCACCCACACATTTTTGTATTTGGCTTTCAGGTGTTCATTCACCAACTTATTAAGGTCCCCCGAATAAATCGTAATGTTCCGCTTCTCAACAGGCAAGTTTCTGCTGCTTATTACAATAGTTGGTGTATCACCATAAGCCCAGCCATACAACTTTGAAAGCTCCAGTGCATGTTCATAGGTATGCGAGCCCATAACATAGCAATCTATCGTTTTAAGAAATTCACCGGTCTGTTGCTCCGTAATTTCCAGTCCTTTATCAAAGTGGTCATTGGTCTCGAACCAGGAAACGCTATTGTCTTTTTTGGCAATAATTCCGTCGAGGCTTGAAACAATATGAATGGTTATTTTAAAGGGTGATACCGTCATTTATTACCGCAGTAGATATACAAATGTAAAGCAATTTTGAAACGGGGGTTTATTGCCCTAACATTGCAATGCTTGGGCACAATGGCCTTTCAAGCGCTACCTGATTTTAGTTGTAAGTTTATCATACATTTTATTCACCGCCAACTGCAAGTTATGGGATACCGGGAAAAGTAACTTTTCTTACTTGATTTGCTTCATGCAACAAATTTATGAATAATTATGGTTTTTGTATTAAACTTTGTTCTTTGCCTTACCTACCCTATTCCCCCCTCCTTACAAATAATACGTATCGCCTTTACGATCCAGGTAAAGAGGCGCGAACTTATTTCCCTGCGCACAATATTTCTCTACCGATTTCTTATCTGTTTCGCAAAGCAAGTAGTCCATGGCATCACTGGCATGACCATATTTCTCGCACACTATGCCGCTATCCATTTTATATTTCTCCTTTTGCTTAGCTCCGTTCATATCTTGTTTAAGGTTCAGCAAATCCTGAATAAGATTTTCGCAGGTGGAAGAGATGCTGATTTTCAATTCATCATTATTGCTAAATGCCTGGTTAATCCACTCTCCGCGTTTCTTCACCGAGGGTGCCGATTTAGCCACCCTGAATACAGGCTTAAACTCCTTCAGTTCCTCCCTGATGATTCCGAAATCATTATCCTGGCTGCGGCTGCGTGTGTCAAGGTGGTTGCCCGATGGATCACCATATATAAATATCCCCTCGCATAAAGAGGCGTCATGAATAACGTCTATACTAAACCAATTTTTAAACTTCCTGCAAATCTCGTAGGTGTTGGAGTCAGGAAAGGGCAGGCATATTTCATGAATAAAGCGCCGCTCCTCACCCACCGCCTGCATTATTTCAAGCGTGCAGTACGGATGCACATTAAAATCGAAACTCAGGTGCAGGGGGTAGTTGCGGTCGTAAGCATATTCCCTCACGTGGCGTGTGGTGGAAAAGCTATGGTAAAATTCATGCCCCGTTTGCCCCTGCGACCAGATTCCAAGAGTCAGGTTCTCATACAAAGTCTTGTTTGTTTTTGCATTAATGAGCATCTGGTTTTTGTCGCTCTCATCCAAATAAGGGTTATCGTGGAAACTGGTAGTAAATATATAGCTGTCGGGCTCTGCCGCATCAAAAAAGCGGGCTTTAATCCAGTGGTGCTGGTTAGCAGGGTTAAAGGTGAGGCATACCTGCTTGTAGGTGTCCGATACCCCTCGCAGGCGGTATTGCAGTTGGTTATAATCCACCTCATCCAGTTCGGTAGCTTCCTCCACCCATATATGCCTGATGCCATTGATGGATTTTAATTTATTCGGCTCATCAATACCCCGGAAAATAATGTCGTTGCCATTGCGTACACACTTGATACGCAAGGGGCTTTGCGTAATTTTAAACAGGAGTTGCCATTCCATCGTATCTATTATTTCTATCAAATTAGCAAAAACAGATTCCCTGATATCTTCCTTCACCTTGCGCACACACAAGGCCCTGAAAGGGCTTTTTTCATGCAAGGTGCGATACAAGATTTTAAATGCGAAGAATTTACTTTTGCCGCTTGCCGCAGTTCCGCAGCAGGCTATAGTACGCACCCGGCTTTCAAAAGCTTTTTCATAACCGGGCAGTATGTGGAAGGAGGACATAATTTTATACTATCGTTATTGCGAGGCTTCGCGAAGCAATCTCATAAAGTATAGAAACCCGTATGGCACGATAGCTTTGTGAAGCCATGCCAGGCCGGTAGTTTTTGGCGTTTTACTTTTCAACCTTTCAACACCCGGGGGATGATTTTCTTCCGGTAATTGTATCCTTTGCCAGCTTTCTTTCAAGTTGTTTCCCTGTTCTTTTTTGTGGCTACTCTTTACCTGATTTTTATCTACACAAAAATATAGTTTGAAAAGCGGGTTTGGGGAAAGTCATTGACTTTCCCTTATATCAAGAAACGAAGCCAAGCCCTGTATTATTCCAACTTATGGGGCATATATGCACTTACGAAAAAAAACCGATGCCTGATAAAAAGACAGCAATGCTGCCTTTTTCCATAGAACTTACTTTCCCATCATTCCTGTTATTTTCTTGTTGCATAAGGGAATAGGGCATCATTTCCCCGTCTTTAATTTATAGTTGAAAAAATCAATATCCCTTACCCTGTGCAGTTATTTCAGCTTCAAAAGATTCAAACCGTTCTTTCAATTTTCTTACCTCACCCTGTTTTTCAGGTTCACTTAAAAAGGAATATTGTATGCTATTAAATACTATTCTTTTTATTTGCTTATAAGAAAACTTATACCGCGAAGCCAGTAAAACATATTCATGGGTAAGGCTGCTACGGGAAACCCCGGCATCATCGGTACAAATAACAACAGGCACCCCGGCATCGTAATACAGATTTACAGGATGATTTTTCCCTTTAATACCTAAAATAAATTCATTGCTTGACAGATTTATTTCCACGGCTATGGAATCTGTTTTCATTTTTTTCAGCAATTCCAGTGAATTGGTTTCATACGGAATATCTACCCCATGCCCTATACGGTTGGCTTTGGCAATATATACCGCATCGTGAATGTGATACGCCAGATCTTCGGGTTTCACCATCCCTAGGCTTAGTTCCCCGGCATGCATAGCGGTTTTAACGGATGGAAATTTATTTTTTAAATACTTAAACATCTGCATGTGCAGCCAGTAATCTCTCATAGAGATGTAATTATTCTCGGGTGCAACAATATTTACTCCCACTAACAGCGAAGACTTATCACGGTTCACAGCATCGAAACAGCTATACAACATAGAAAAAACCTTTGCGGGTGCAACTACCCTTACGGCATACGCCTGGTAGCGCATAGTAAAACCAGAATCATCAATACCCGCATGGTAAGCATGAACACTGTCAATATAATTGGCTATTGATTTATCGTATCCGGAGGAAGATTTGATAGAATTCACCAGTAAATCAAATAATTGATAGAGGTGGGCGGTATCTTTTTTGGTTTGGTAATAAAGTAAGGAATCTTCCAGTCTTTCCCTGAAATCTATATACACATCGGGTATGCTTAACATGGTTTCTACATACTGGATATTCTGCTTTTCAGCTTCCAGCTTAATTTCTGCAAGTCCCGCGCGGTAAAGGGCTTTGCTGATATACCCGAAAAAAGAAAAGGTATTGAAAAAATGCTGGTCCGGCGGGTCCTCGATGTGAAAGTTATTGGAGAAATCTTCATCAGACCATTGCTCCAATACAGCACGGTAGAGTATAGTATTCTCCATTAATGAGTCAATGGTGATGTGCGACTTTATGGTATCGGCCTGGCACAGTTTGAACGTCCTTGCATCTATATGAAAGTTTTTGCTTTTAGCCCAGTCAAGGTAGGTTTCGGCATACAAGGAGCCGGAATAGTGATGATGCAGGTCTCCACCCTTAGGCATCATAGACATAAACAAAGTCAGCTTTGCATTGTCTCCTTCCTTTTTAATGGCGTTAAAATATTTCTCTGTACTATTTTCATTTCTACGGTGCCGGTTGCAAGATGCGACAAACAGCGCGAGAGGCAGTAGATATAAAATGATGGTTGGTTTTATTCTCATAGGTATTTTCCATTTTTAAAAAATGGTATGGTAAAAATACCTAAAAAAATGGGGCAGCGCCCGACTACTAAAAAAACGGCATAAAACGGCATATCGCTTACCTAAGGATAAAGCAACTTGCACAATCATATTAAAATTTACGCCTTCCTTTCATGCATACAAATCATAATTTCACTCTGAAGTTTTGTATTTTCGCCTGAAATACTGAACATGAAGTACCTCGCTATTCCCTCGCTTTTATTCCTGCTGCTAATTAGTAATTCTTCATGTAATAACGCAGGCAATAGTTCCGGAATAAAATCGATACCCACATCAGATGCCACCATTAAAAACCTTACTGTTCTAGGGAAAGTATGGGGTTTTCTGAAATATTATCACCCGGCTATTGCAAAAGGGAGCTACGACTGGGATGCACAGTTATTCAAAATTCTTCCGGAATATAGTAGTTGTAAAACAGCCGAAAGCAGGAACCATCTGTTGTCCGCATGGATAGACGGATTGGGTAAAGTTCCCAATAACCCTACTCCTGAAATGGATACAGCCCATGCTAAATTGTATCCTGATTTGAATTGGATTTATGATACCCTAACTCTTGGAAATACATTGTCGAAACAGCTTATTCAAATCAAAAATGCAAGCAGAACCGGGCTGAATTATTATGTGAATTTAACATCGGGAATAGGAAACCCCGTTTTTAGCAATGAAAAACCGTATAAAACCACTGCCTGTCCCGATGCAGGACTGCGTTTGTTAGCTTTGTACAGGTATTGGAATATCATAAACTATTTTTATCCCAATAAATATCTCATAGGCGGAAACTGGGATAGTATATTGACCGAATTTATCCCGAAATTTTTAAGCGATTCAACGAATATCAATTACAGGTTAACCGCATTAGAACTAATAGGCAGTATCCACGATTCTCATGCAGTTATTTACAGTGATACTGTAAATATGAACGCTGATACTATTTTGGCAAATCATTTCGGTAAATACATACCTCCTGTTCTTGCAAGGTTTATCGGAGACACTGCTATTGTAACTATAGTACGCAATCTTCCTGGAGAGAAACCCCCGGGTTTAGATACTGGAGATATTATTTTATCTATTAATAATAAACCTATAAAAAATGCTATAAAAGATTGGCTGCCATTCTCAGGGGCATCTAACTACCCTACCCAACTGAGGAATATTAGCTTTTCGCTTTTCGAGTCGAAAGATACTACGTTAAAAATTACGTATGAAAGAGATAATAAGATAGATTCTACCATACTAAAGTGTTATACCATGAATGAGTTACGGAAAAAGGTCGGGTTATTTAAGAAGGATACCTGCTTTAAATACCTCTCTCCTGATATATGTTACATTTACCCGGAGAATATTAAAATAAAATATATAGCTGATATGATGGCATATTTCATGAAAACAAAAGGGATGGTTATAGATATGCGCTGTTATCCGTCAGAAGTAATCTTTCCTGAGTTAAGCAGGTATTTACTTCCATCGAGAAAAATATTTGCAAGATTTACGGCGGGCAATATTAAAACTCCGGGCTTATTTTGCTTTACCGACACGGCTGCGGCTGGAGATTACTATAATCCGAATTATTATTACAAGGGCAAAGTAGTGATACTGGTAAATGAAATGACCCAAAGCCAGGCAGAGTTTACTACCATGGCATTCCGTGTTTCGCCCAACGCCACTGTGTTAGGCAGCACCACAGCAGGGGCCGACGGAAATGTATCGTTTTTCACCTTGCCCGGCGATATAACAACTGCCATTAGCGGAATCGGGGTTTATTATCCCGACGGAAAAGAAACACAAAGAATTGGTATCGTACCCGATGTGGTTGTTAATCCTACCGTAAACGGAATTAGAAAACACCATGATGAAGTGCTTGAAAAGGCAGTGGAAATAATAAATGCGGGCAATTGAGTACCTGCTTCCGCCGGAGCTTATCTTTCTCAGGAGGCAGCTGACATCAAGCATCACCTAAAAACTTTAATGCCTCTTTTTTAGAATACATTTTGTCCTTCATCGCTTTTTTCATAGCCAGTCCCAAGCCATATTCTTCAATTATATCCGATAGCATCTCATATTCATCGGCTGGAACTATAACATATTCTACTTTCCCGCTTTTTCCGGCAATGAATTGTTCGTGTGCAGTGATTAATTTTGGTGTTTCCATACTTCAAAGATACTTAAAATAATTAAGTCAGGCAGCCCCTGTAAGCGCTGATTTGCAATTAAATTCTTTATAATTCCGCCACAAGGTAATCGTAGATTATAAATTAAGTAAACACTGATTGCAAATCAGGGTTTACAGAGTAAGGAACACTCACTTTAAAATTAAAAAAGAGCCGTTACCCATTTTGCCCGTTAATAAAACTTACTAAAAAACTCCTATCTTTGAATCATTATCAATCCTGATGCGCAAAATACTTACCTATAACATTCTATTTGCTCTCATTCTTTCAACAATAATTGTTAGGGCACAATTAGTAACCCGCATCGTTACATCGAGACAAGCCGACAGCAATGTGATGCACGATAACGACACCAACATAGCCATGCTGAATGATTCGGTAACCCGCCTGAATAAGCTATATGTATTTCTGCCGGGTTCGGGCGCTACGCCCCTGGGATATGCCGATATTTTGGAAACAGCAGCTAACCTGGGCTATCATTCATTGGGCTTGGGATATAATAATGATTCCACTGTAGCCAGCCTGTGCAGCGGCTTTGGACCCTGGTGCGAAGGAGCAGTACGGGCAGAAATATTTTACGGGAAAAATTATTCGGCGCAGGTGAATGTAGATACTTCGGAGAGCATACGCACCCGTTTGGTGGCTATGCTCAAGTACCTGCAGGCGCATCATCCCCTGGATAACTGGGGGCAATATCTCGATGCGAATGATAGTGTGATATGGTCGCAGGTGTGTATATCGGGGCATTCGCAGGGAGCCGCTACAGCATCTCTTATTGCCTATTGGTACCCCGTGTGGAGAGGGGTATTTTTTGCCACCGGGGGCGATGCAAATGACAGTTCGCGTTCCGTATCACTATGGATGCAGGGGCATTCCGTCACTCCGCCAGGCAAAAAATATGCCTTCGACCACCGCTATGATGAGTTGTATTGGGGAACTTTACCTACCACTCCCGTAATTTGGGATACGCTGGGCATCGGCAACTACCTTGACTTTGATACTCTTTCAGGAAATTATTATCATGCACATTCCTTTACCAGTTACGATACGGTTGCAATTCCGCCAAGCCCCATCCGTTATCACAACTGTGTTGTAACCGACCATTTTACTCCCATTATTTCCGGCAATTTCCTTTACCTGCCTTTATGGATATATATGCTTACCGACACATCTACTGTAACAGGCATACAAACTGTTATTGCAGATAAAATAAGTGTACTGGTTTATCCCAATCCAAGCGGGGGCGTGTTTAAGTTCCAAGTAGAAACGGACCGTCCGGATGAACCGTTCGGACGGGAAAAGGGAAAAGGAGAAAGTGGGGAAATAGAAATTTATAATGTGCTTGGTGAAAAAGTATATTCTCAATTCAATATTCAAACACCAAGTTTCAACATTGATTTATCTGCTGAGCCCAATGGCATTTATTTTTATCGTGTGCTTGATAGTAGCGGGGCATTGGAAGTTGACGGGAAGATAGAGATTGAGAGGTAAGGTCGGAAAATAAATAATTCCTGCAAACAGGTCGCCCCTGCCGGGGCTATGACTCGTTTTCCCTCATACCCGCAAGTTGCACTAAGCCCTTTAGCTGGGTTTAAATTGTAAGCCAAACGGACAATTTATTTGCATATAAAAAAGGGCTTTATGAAAGCAAAACTACTTCCGGTTACCTTCCCGCCCCGGTTAATTAACATAACCTTGATTAAAAGCGTTATAAAACCGATTATATAACCGGCGACAAAAACTGCAGTAAGCTTGAAGCGTTGCCCACCTTTGTAGAACCAGGTTATAGCTAAAACTACAACCAGTGCTACGGCTACAGCCATCGAAAACGTTAGTAATGATTTCATCTGTTTGAATAGTTTGTTTGTTACACGTAAATGTACGTCTTTTTCTATAAATAGGCCACCCCTGCGGGACTTTTTTCTTCTTTTTAAGCTGCACGTAAAGTGTAGGCAGAACTTTATTGTTTATTTACCCCCTATAGGAAGACCTTGACTTGTGAAGTTAAGCAGGGATAGCAGAGATGATATGTTTTTATCACCGGCGTTTTCTGCCGGTGCAAACTGTGTTATCACCATTCATTCCAAATCTTTTACCTTTGCTCCCGGAAAGCAACAAATAATAAGCAAGGTGCATAGGTATTACATTCTCATAACCATACTTGGCTGGGTGACATTCTTCTCCTATTGGGGCAGGATGGCAAAGAAAGTAAAATCAGAAGTTTATTCGCAAGGTAGAATATCGAGGTTGGTTTATCTCTTTTTTCTCTTCTCGGGTTTAATTTCCGTTTATATATCTGCTTTGTCGGTCGGGTGGGCAGGCTACCAGGTTATTCCGGTTAGCAATTTATCAGGCTTTATAGGGGCGCTTATCAGCTTGTTGGGAATGGGATTTGCAATATGGGCCCGCAAAACATTAGGCTCCAACTGGAGTGCCAAAGTAACGCTGAAAGAAGGGCATGAATTAATTCAAAACGGACCATACAGTATTGTTCGACACCCCATCTACACGGGGTTTGAAATGGGGGTGCTGGGTCCCGCTATTGTTTTCGGGCAACTAAAGGGTTTTATAGCGCTGGCTATTGTCTTTGCAGCTCATGTATGGAAAATTGGCATGGAAGAAGATATAATGAATACGCAGTTTCCAACTCAATATGCAGCATACTCAAAACGGGTAAAGAGGCTTATTCCGTTTATATTCTAATACCTTCAAACTAACAAACATACCCCTATGATTGACGCTGATATGATACCGATGTATGTGAAAATTATTATTTGGCTGTTTGCCCTGGTCAATATTGGGTACGGAATTGTAGGTTATTTTAAAACGTCCCAAATATTTGAAAACAGTACAGAAGGGATAGATGTAAAAGGAAAGGGAGCCAGGTATGCCGGCTATGAATATGCTTCGAGGAACCTGTCTATCGGAATAGGGGTGTTGGTAATTGGTATTGTAGGCTCTCCTCTTGCAATTGTTATTGTGATGGGTGTAAGGGCTCTGATTGAAATACAATCTATGTTGATAAATTTATCCCTCAAAAAAATAAACGAGGGGTTTATAACGGCCGCTGTATTTTTAGCTATTGAGCTGTTTGTTATTTTGAAAATGGTGGGGTAGATTTCATGTACCCTTTAAACAAATGTTATCTTATTTGTATTTCAAACCGAGATATTGACCCACTATGCGACCAGCATTAACCATGCCTGACGCGGATAAAAATTTCGGGAAAAAGCATCTTTATTTAGAAACTACGTGTTCTTGCATCCATGTTCTGATATTGTCTCCATTCAATTGTCCGGAAGCTATATTCATAACAAAAGAATATTTCTCTTCTTCAGTTGCCCGGATATCGTACCCATGCTGAACCAGCAAAAGGCGCATTAATACATAGCCCGTCCGCTTATTTCCGTCAACAAAAGGGTGATTTGAAATAATACTCTCTATAAGCGCAGATGCCTTCCCGATAGGCGTTGGATAAAGTTCGTTCCTGCTAAAACTGGCATACGGTCTATTAACTGCAGATTCTAATGCCCCTAAGTCTCTAAGCCCACTTTCTCCACCAAATTTCTCTATTAAAATAAGCTGGATTTTTAGGGCTTCTTTTACAGTAATCATTTAGCCAATCGTTCGAGCAGGGCTTTATCTTCCTTAATAATTTCCCGGAGGTTTTTTGAAAGCTGGTTGGAATCTGCCGATTTTGACTGAATAGTTTTTACATACTCTAAAATATCCCGGAGTAAATTATCGGGAACTTTATCCAATACTTTCTGAATTTCGGTTTTTACTTCTCGCGATGTCATGCTTCAGCACTTTATTAATACAAAGATACGCAAATATTATAACAACTATTTAGGCTAAACCGCCAATCCTCACCTGTTTAGGGCTACCGTAGATAATGTCCTGTTAAAGCCCCCCTATCTTCCAAACCAGCGAGCAGCCTCCTGCCTGATTGATTTTTCACCAGGTTCGCTGTCAGAAGCCCAGGCGATAAACCCGTCGGGGCGTATTAGTGCAGCGCTCAAACCCAATTGCTCTTTCGCTTTATTAGAAACATATTTTATATGTTCGCTATATTCACCTGCCAGTGCTTTTAGGGAAGCATTATTATTGAAGTCAAGCAATATACCCTTGCCATCCTGCATTAGCTCGCCAATCATTGTACCATCTTGCAGTTCAAAGTTGGGTACGCTATAGCCTGTTAAAGGGTGTGTGCCCCCGAAATTATAATGCATATTAACACCCCACACCCTTCCTGCCATATAGGTGGCTCCATCGCGGGTATCCATCAGGTCGCGGATAATGGCGTTCAGGGCACGGGCATGAGGTTCAGGCCCCATAATTGCAGCCTGGGCGCGAGACCAATCCAGCACCTGCACACCAATGGGGTGCCGCTCAGTATAATAACTGTCCAGCAAACCTTGCGGGGCTTTCTCGTGGATAGTTGCAGCGAGTTTCCAGCCGAGGTTCATGGCATCGCCCAGTCCGAGGTTTAGCCCCTGACCTCCCAAGGGCGCATGAATGTGTGCTGCATCACCTGCCAACAGCACCCTACCGTTTCGGTACGTGGTGGCTTGCCTTGCCCGGTCAGTCCAGGTGGTTGCAAAATGCAACGCGCTGATAGTTATATCGGTGCCCGAGATGCGGCGCAGCACC
The DNA here is from genome assembly GCA_963767125.1 of uncultured Bacteroidota bacterium. Lineage (GTDB taxonomy): Bacteria > Bacteroidota > Bacteroidia > JABEUT01 > JABEUT01 > JABEUT01. The sequence goes on from CAVYDB010000007.1 coordinate 97,099, forward strand.
TCCCGGATATGTTCAAGCGTAATTGGCTCTTCAGAGCCATGAAATGCCCCGCCATCAAAATCTTGTATTGCTAAGTAACCCGGTTGCGATTGCAGGTACATTCCTCTTGGTGTCATAATTCTGCCGGGCTTTAGCTTCTCCGGGTCAGCAATATCTACTTTAGCAGAGTAGCCGGTAAATTCCGGTTCTGTTCCGGCAAATTCAAATCCGCCGGCCTTGCGCACAATACTACGCGCCCCATCGCAACCCACAAGCCATTTACCCTGAAAAAATTGGTCACCCGACTGAACAGTAACCCCATCTGCCGTCTGCTGAAAGCCGGTAACTGCAAGCCCGCGCTTGATTTCTACACCCCGCATTTCTGCCCGACGAGTTAGCACCGTTTCAAGTTCCTGCATTTCAGAAATTAAACTGGTGGCGGTAGATCCGGGCAAGCGGTTCTTCCATTGCGAAGTATCAATATCGCCTTCGTGAAGTGGAATGCCTGCAAAGTGCCCTACTTGCCGGCGCGGACCTTGTACGGCATTCTGGTGCGGATTTTTAAGGCGTTTATGTATCTCCAGTTCTTGCAGGAGTCCCCGGCGGTAAAGCGCTTCAATAGTAGGTGCAGAAAGCCCCCGTATGCCGAAAGGAAGCTGTTTTAAGGGCGATTGAAGGTTCTCCGCCTTTTCTATTACAAGCACAGAGCATTTAGCTAATGCCAGTTCGCAGGCAAGAAAAAGCCCGACAGGACCAGCACCGGAAATAAGTACATCGTATATCGGTTGAGGGGAATTGTTATTCATGGGTGTGAATTAATTTTAATGAGTGAATATTCATTTATTAAATTGTGAAAAAAAATTAAGGTGTTAAACCTTTTAAAACAATTTCTAAGGTTTGATACATTAATTGGTTGCTGAATTTAAAATTGTTTCCGTCAGCGCTTTTCTTTTCATGGTGAAAATGAATGAGTGAATAAAGCGGTCCGTAAGCCAAACTCCAATAAACAGGGAATGACTTAATAGGAATGAGTTGTTTATTTTTAACGGCATTTTTTAAAAATGTTTCTAACAATGGTCTGAGTTGCTGATTCCCGTTATTCGCCAGAATATGTTCACCATAAGGTGAATTCCAGAGCATATCCATTAGCTTTGCTGAAAGAGGATTCTTTATGTAAAATTTCGCCCTGTTCTCCCACTGTAGCTTTAATCCGTCGGAAAAAGATAAACCGGAAGAAAAATTTTTCAAAGAAGCATTCAGCATTTTAGTGCTTTCCTCCAGTCCGGTTTTCAATATTAAATCTTCTTTGTGCCGGTAATAGATGTAAAGCGTAGCCACTGAAATGTTACAAACCTTAGCTAACTTTTGCATACTGAAGCCATCAAAGCCATTTTCCACCAGCATTTTAATGGCTTGTTCTTTTACTAATTCCGTTTTTATTTCGTCCCTCTATACCCATTTATTAATCCACCCCCGAAGGGTTGAACGTAATTAACAAGGTAATAAATTACGAAACCCTTTTATTCCCCAATGGGATTGTAAATTCATGAAGCCAATACCCCGGACATCATCGGGGGTTACTCAGATGGAAGCCCTTCAGGGCTTCTGCTTTACGGATTATCTGCTGTTACATCCTCTGCCAGCCTGGCATCGTCAGGAGTATTCTCTATGTCCTTATCCAGTGAATATAACGCATCATTGGTGGCTTTTTCGCCCCCGGCAATTTTCATTTTATCTAATAAGCTGATAGCCATATTTTCCTCCTCTATTTGTTCTTTTACAAACCATTGCATAAAATTCCAGGTCGCCCAATCTTCTTCTTCAAAACTCATTTTCACTAATTTGTAAATAGACCTGGTATTCTGAACCTCCTGCTCAAATACTTTTTCAAAACAATTATTTACACTCGTGGGGTTTTTGCCCGGGGCAGGAATTGCCGTTACGGCTGCTTTAGCCCCTCTTTTTAAAATATATTCCAATAATTTCATCATGTGGTTGCGCTCCTCCTGCGCGTGCCTGAAAAGAAAATTGGCTATCCCTTCGAACCCTTCGTTAGATGCCCATGCGGCATACGATAAGTAGGTTTGAGAAGCAAGCGCTTCCTGCGACATTTGTGCATTTAAGGCAGCAGTTAATTTTTCCGATAGCCTGTTCGTTTTCATATTTTTAGGATATATTATTTTTAGGGTGTAAAAGTCAAATATACATAAAACATTGTTGCGAAAGATAAAAATATACCATGAAATATTTTATTTTTATAAAGTCATTAACTTAACATAATCAATTACTCCCGGTCAGGTACCCGGTGCTATTTACTACTCTTAACTTTCTTTAACGCAAGTAAAATGAAGGAAGCAACGTCTATGTACATGTAAGTGGCTTTAATAATTTAATATCTACAATATGTTATACGCAAAAGATTCATCAGCCGGGTTTATGGTTTCGGGTACAGCAACGCCTTGCCAGCTAATCCATAAAATCGGATGCATCCAATCCAACACAAAAAATGAACTTGAAAAATCAACGGACTATTCTGCTCCCGTAAAAGAAGTGGAGCAAACCGGCGAAACCCAAAATAGTGCCGCCCAATATCCTAAAAAAATAGAACGCCTGCGATACGACCTTAGCATAGCTATTGGCTGATATTTTTATTTTAATAAAATATAATAGCACATATACACTACTTTTTAAAATAAACTATAGTTGGTTGCCAAACCCGGCTTACAGTAAATATACTGATTGGCATACCTCCCTGCTCATGTAAATTTTCTTCCCGCTTCGGCAGAGGTCAATAGTCCCCGGGGTCAGTATTTTTTACGACCATTCATAAATAAGCTCTACTAAGCAATACCCTTTTTCTTCAATTTCAGCCATAATTTTATCAGGGTCTTTACCCGTTAATTGTTGTAAACTCATGGTTGGCCCTATTGTCAGGTAAGGCTTCCATTCGCCCTTGCATTCTTTTAAGTGAGGTAAGTTATGCCCATTTTGTTCGGGTGTTATTGCAAAAACATGCTTATCGAACGGGCAATTAAAAACATATAATGTCATACGCTTTTGTTTTTTTATGAATACAAATATATCAAAGTTCTTCCCCCTCCAAAAAATATATAGCCTTGCCGAAAACCACAAGTAACCCGGCTAACGAACCCGAACCCGCTTTATATGCGCCTTATAAGCCCATAAAAAGAAAGAAAGAGGGGAAATAAGCTACGGGGAGCCTGCTTTATGCCGGGTTCTTGATTCCCGATAGATCCCATTTTAACTGACATTATAGTGGCTTTAACGAAATTTTAAATAAAACAGGATGTTCCGGATGTTAATTTGCGTATGAATAACAACGCAAAATTTAAACAAAATGAAAACACTACGAACCCTATCTGCCGTTTTATTTCTGACTATCTTTTCCGTTTCTTGCCAGAAAACGGCCATTGCCAATTTCAGATATACTGAAAATGGAGTGAAAACAATTTCCTTTACCAACACGTCCACCAATGCATCCAGCTATACCTGGAACTTTGGCGACGGATCAAGTTCTACGGAGACATCTCCCGTACATACATACAATAATCTGGGTTCTTACACCGTTACCCTTACAGCCCATAGTTCAGGGGGCGATGGCACAAACACCCAAAATATAACTGTGTATTAACCGCTACCGGCAGCCAATTATGAAAAAACTGTTGAAACTTGAGTTTATTCCCATAAATACTAACGTGGGTCTATTATTTATACGGGTTTGGTTTTGTGTCAGTCTTTTTGTAAAACATGGCATTGAAAAGGTATTTCATTATTCCGATATGCTGGCAAAATTTCCCGACCCCATACATGTGGGTCCTGCGGCAGGCTTGTCATTTGCATTGCTCTCCGACTTTGTTTGCCCCCTGCTCATCATCATTGGCCTGGGTACACGCCTTGCCGCACTGTTCATGGTTATTAACCTGTTAGTGGTATTTACTTTTATGCACCATTTCTCGTTTATGGATGGCCATGCCGAACTGGTATATCTATATCTTGGGCTGGCGCTATTCATAGTTATGGCAGGTCCCGGAAAATACAGTATTGATGGGAGAATGGGCTGACAATATACCTGCCGCCAATAGCTGCAAGGTAGTCGCTACACCACAAACAACCGATTAATGAACCTGAACCTCCTTTTATATGCCCCTGAAAATCCTGTAACAAGGAAAAAGAAAGAGGGGAAGTAAGAAAAGCTTAAAAGGATAATAAGAAATCATTTCACGCCCGCTTGAATGACCACACCAGGCAGGCAAAGGCGTAAAGTAAGGAACTCGGAAAGGGCGGTTCTACCATGCTAACCGATGAGTATTTTGTACATGGGGAATTAAATTTGAAAGGATATTGCCATAAATCTATTCAGCACAATTTGAAAATATATGTGCAGGGTGACGTACACACTAATACGATTGAAAATTTTTGGAGTGTGTTAAAACGTGGACTTTATGGTATCTACCATTATACCAGTAAAAAGCACTTAGACCGCTATCTTGATGAGTTTTGCGCCCGGTACAATACCCGGGATTTGGGAGAAGTGGAAAGATTTGATAATTTCCTATCACAGGCAGGAGGTAAAACTTTGTCTTGGAAAAGACTGGTACAGGCAACAGTATAAAAAAAACATTTAGGTTTTTTCATTTTTATGGAACAAATTCACAGGTTATTACGTATATTTGTTGAAAACCTAACGTTTGCGATATGGAATTATTTTATATTTGCGGCGTTAATACAACACAATAATTAAATATGTTACACATGGAAACTCCTAAACTGGTATTTACTGTTCTTGTCATAAAAGACACGAAAAGTGAAAATTACACAGCTATTCTAAAAGAATTAGAAGGGGTGGTTTCTCAAGGAACAACCCCGGAAGAAGCTGTAAAAAAACTTCCATTTGTTTTAGCCGGACTTATGGAGGCTAATAGAGAAACTGTTGAAATGCCACCATACAATGCTGAACTTATGAGTGAGAAAGAATTGGTTTACGAAAATTGCGCGATGGCATGACACAGCAGGAACTTGTAGATTATATGTATCTCAATGGTTGTCCATTATTTAAGACAACCAGATACCATACATTTGTTTTCAGGAATAAAAAATCAGGAAAGAAAGGTAGTATAAGTATTGAGAATACATATATGCCAATTTCTGTTGTGGCATTATGCAAAAGCGTAAGAATTACGTGTCCTGACCATATGAGAGAACACGATGGATTGTTAAATGATATAATAAAAGAAGTTGATGAAGGTAAGTTAGGGGGAACTTATTACGATCCATCTCCCCGACCAAAGTCGGAAGCATAATTAGCGCTGTTTTTGCATTTCATAATAGCATACTTTTGTTTCGTAATTCTTAGTTAAAATAATTTCCGTTATTTTATATTGTGTGCTTCCTTGTATCTAATTGTCAGTAGTTACCATTTAAGCAGTCATACCTATGCCAGCCCTAATGCCAGCCCGAAAGGTATGGGCGGGCGTTATATGCGGTTTCTTTAGGGTCTGGAAATTGGTGTAAGGGGAAGTTCAACTCAGTCTTCGATAGCCTCAATGCCCAGTTGCCTGGCTCGTTCAACATTGTCTATCATCGTTTTGAGCTGCCCGGGCGGATGCCCTTGCCAATCCGTCACCTCACCGGTAACGCGCAGGGCAGCCTTTGTGCGGTACGACTTGGTTATATTTCCGGGGAATTTTTTGTCTGTCAAATTAGGGTCGTCTTCAATAGTGCCGGTAGGCTCAACGATATAAATCCGGCCCCTTCCGTCGCCCCGGGCAAGCTCGGCTCCCCAGGTAGCAGCATCAAGGGTAGCGGTGAGATAGACATACAATGCCTTTTTACCCTTCCCAAAGTTTGAAGTAAAGCCGGGTTGAATGAGGTCGCCCGCCTTTAAATCGGCTTTGGTGCCATGATAAAGTGTTTGTGAAGTCAAATCGAATGCAGGTTCTCTCATCTTTTTTCACATAGATTGTGAGGTCCCGAGCGGATTGCTAAAGCTTCCGCTCTCCCTCGAGTTGCAAATATGAATTGTAAACTCCGTTTCCATTCCTATTTACCCTGAGGTCCCGAGCGGATTGCTAAAGCTTCCGCTCTCCCTCGAGTTGCAAATATGAATTGTAAACTCCGTTTCCATTCCTATTTACCCTGAGGTCCCGAGCGGATTCGAACCGCTGTACAAGGTTTTGCAGACCTCTGCCTAGCCACTCGGCCACAGGACCTTTTTTAAAAATGAGGTGCAAAGGTAATAAATATTGGAATGGCAGTATGCCCTACTCTTTTACTGAACCACAAATTTATATTCTCCTATCAGTGCCCCTGTATCAGACAGTACCCTGTAAAGATACATACCCGGGGGGCGGGAGCTGATATTGATAGCGTTATCGGACTGCCCCTGCACAAGAGTAGCGCTATATACCATTTCACCAAGCATATTGTAAATTTCGATAGATGAGGCTCCGCTGCCTGATGATACATGAAGGATAAACTGCCCGTTATTAGGATTAGGATATAGCTTAACAGATGCATTATTTTTAATAGTATTGATACCTGTAGAAGGCAATACATATTTAAAAATAACCCCGGCATAATTTGACCCTCCGCCTATGGCTGTTGTCCCAAACAAGGTATGCCCTGAAATGGTAACGTTGCTAATGGGGTCATCACCGTTGGTACCATTGAAATCAAATAAATCGTTGTACACATAATTTGTATCCATCGAAAAAATACAGCCTGAATCATTCACGCCACCCACCTGGGCCATGCCATACAATTCACTTCCGGAAAGAACCAAATCGCCATCGGGATATTGACCGTAAGGAGATGTAGTTCCATCTAAATCTACCAGGTCGGCAAACCCTACCCCATTGGTATCAATAGAGAAAATATTACCATCTTCGTTTACACCGCCTCCATTTGTCATCCCGAAAAACTGGTATTTGCTTAATGTCAACAGGTTATTTGGGTAAGCCCCATCGTTCCCGCTAAAATCATACATGTCAACAAAGCCGGTTCCATCAGAGTCCATAGAAAAAATATTACCAATACCATCCGCACCGCCATAACCGCCCATGCCATATAATTTATGCCCGATAATGGTTACATCTCCATAAGGGCTTTGCCCGTCAGTGCCATCAAAATCAAACAGGTCTTTGTAATTATTTCCATTGGTATCCATCGTAAAAATATTTCCCATAATATTTACTCCGCCGGTAAAAGTAATACCAAACATTTTATTACCCGACAGCACTAACGAACCAATAGGAGAAGCCCCGTTGGGGCCATTAAAGTCGAGTAAATCACGGTAATCAGCCCCGCTGGTATCAATAGAAAATACACAGCCGCTGTCGTTCAACCCTCCCCCGGCAACCATTCCATACAACTTATTCCCCGAAAGTTTTAATGAACCTCCCTGTGGATATGCCCCGTTTTCTCCGTCAAAGTCAAATATGTCTTTGTAATTGGCACCGCTGGTATCCATCGAAAAAATACACCCCACTCCATTTACCCCTCCGCCATTTGCCATTCCATATAATTTGGAAGAGGAAAGCGTGAGAGCCCCCAGAGGATATGCCCCCGTAGTGATATCAAATGAATGGAGAACAGTGTATTGGGCATCGGTAATAAATGTTCCTAAACAGAACAAAGCGGAAAATAATACGTAATACTTTTTCATGGTTTGGATAATTTATGGTTAGTAATGAAACGTGAAGATACACAAAATTTAATTCGGGAACAGGTATCCGGGAAAAATATAGTACGCTTTTAAAAAAAACTTCTTCCTTCTTAGGTCAACTCCAGCTTCCCTCTTACCAAATAAACCCCTAATACATCTTTCCGCTTTATTTCCATAGGCTCAAACTTTTCGTTGGCGCTTTTCAAAATAAATAAGGTTTTATTAGAAGTATGAGGATGTATGTATTTCAATACGGAATAGTCGGCAAGCAGCACTATATGCGGCTCTCCGTAAGATATATGGCTTTGGTCATTTATTTTTTTACAAACTACAATATCACCGTTGCAATATTTGGGATACATGCTATGTCCATTTACACGCACTGCAATATGGCAGTCTTTAAAATGAGGAATAGTTAAAAAATAAGAAGCGTTTTTCACCTGTTCACCAAAGTTATTTACGTTGCCGCCTGTAACACTGGCTTCATAAAAAGGAATTTGAACCTCAGGCTCAGGGGTATGTGCCACTTTCGGTTCTTTTAACAGCCCTTTTTGAATCTTGGGGTTGTCTAAATCAAATCCAATGTGTCTAATTTTGTCTATATAATAGTCGTCCAGTATTTCCCGTTTAAAGAGAAGATACACATTCGCCCTTGATATTCCCATACCATCGGCAACTTCAGTAACGGTAAGGTTACTGTTATTTACCAGTTTTTTAAAATATTCTCCCTGATGCATAAGCAATTAATAGCAGTGTTAATAATTTAGTGTCCATTTATTTGACATTCATATAATCTATCGTCTACTTTTGTGTCCAATTTATGACGCAAATATATACAAAAATGACACACCCGACACTTACCCAAAAAATGCGCAGCCTGGCACAACGTGACCGGGACCTGCAAATTGCTATTGCCCAGGAAATTGGAATAGCCATAGTCACTATTTACCAATGGGCAAAATATTATCCCGAACGGCTTGCAAAGAACAGGGCAGCGTTGAGAGTAATTCTTCAATATATGAAGGAAAACAAAAAAACAGTAAAGCAGCAATTCACAAAAAATTAAACCTATCACCATGTTAAACAAATTCAAAACACACTGCATACTGCGCAGGCAAAAAAGCAGCATTACTGTATGGCTCATCCTAATTGTACTAACAGAACTGCTGGTTTTGGGCTTACTGACATGGTTCATATTTCAGGCCTGAATCTTATATCTTTTATACTTAATTATTTTTATTATGAATACTACTCATCACGCGCAAACACCCGGGGATAAATTTCCGGCGGGGAGTTTAAACACAAAAGACATTCAGTTTACCCAGGCGAAAAAAGCAAGTGATAAACCGGAAGAAACATTCATCATTCACGATGCAAAAATTATTACTCCCCGGCCTTATGGAGTATTTGCCTTATGTAAAATTTTTGAACACCTGCAGATTAACTAACCCGGATAGCTATCGGCAACCGGCCAATTACCAAACCGTGCCAAAAATTATGATAACCATGCAAAACGGACAAACAATAACAGCTTCCCCGCCGGAAAGCTTTCGCAAAAAATGGGAAAGGCTTCCTGCCGATGAATACCTGTATCGCTACCTGCTGGCAAATACTCCTCTTACAGCCTGCAATGACGGGCTGCCTGATGAAGAACAAAAGGTGCTGAAATATTTCGGAGTAAAATACTGGGAACCGGGGACTGAAGAGGTGGAATTTCAAGGAAAAAAGTACAAATCGGTTATACCTTATGAGTTATGAGTTATCTACAAATACTACTTACTATTTACTCAATATGGATCATAACTTATAACTGACAAAATGAAATACTACGAATTTAATTACACAAACGGCTCTTATCAAATAAATAGCAACCCCGGCTTTAATCCCCTGTGGATAGCAGCAGCGCTGGGTTTATTAATGCTTCTTATCGCTTTACTATACCATTAATATGATACAATTCTCAACCTGTAAAGGAGCCCTGTTTCACCTTATTCCGTTGCCCTTTGTGGCGATGGGAAAATGTGAGGCATGCAATGCAATCGTGTTATTACCCGGCATAAACACAGGTACTGAAATATTTACCATTCAACTACATTTTAAATCAACAAAACCATGAAAAGGATAGAAACAAGAAACGAGGTAAAAGCCATAGTAGATATGAACCCCGATGGAATTTCACTTACGCATTTGATGAATAAATTTCAGCGCATTACAACCCGCCTCCAACTGCGCACTATGCTGGGTGCGCTTTTTACCAACAGCGAAATAAGCAGGGAACGGATTTGCATACACAACCGACGGGTAACAAAATATTTCCCTTTTAACGGTACCCCGCCTGTGAAAAAAAAGAGAAACAAGGTAAAAGAAAGAAACAGGAAAATGCTGTCTATGAAAGATTTTATGCCGGGCAGAAAATACAGCCCCTACATAGATTTTTAACTCATTACGGAAGCAATAATGGAACCGGTTAAGTTGACAGAAGCTGCAGGCGCGCTGATAATCGTATGGATTATTGTGCTGCTTTCCTGGGAAGAATTTATAGCGTGGTGGACCAATAGAGATAATGATAATTGAGATATGGGCAAAGATCCGGCATTCCTGTTTTACACTTCCGATTTCCTGATGGGAACTATGCTGTTGTCGTTTGAAGACAGGGGGAAATACATCACCCTGCTGTCTTACATGCACCAGTCGGGCAGGGCAACTGAAGAAACAGTAAAGTCGCTGGTGGGAGATACTTCAGCCAAACTAAAAATAAAATTTAAAATAGATACTAAAGGATTATGGTATAATGAACGGCTGGAGCAAGAGATTGCAAGGCGTAAAAAATTTTCAACCCGTTGCCGTGGTAATGGAAAATTAGGGGGGAGGCCACCACTTGGAAATCCTAAAATAATTTCACTTGAATCTCAGGGAAATGAAAAATATCCGTTTGAGAAATTCTGGAAGATGTATGACAAACCTACCGAAAAAATAAGTTGTGCATTAAAGTGGGTAAAGTTAACTGAAAATGAAAAAGAACAAATCTTTCAGCGCCTGCCTGCTTATGTAACTGCCACACCCGAAAGGCAGTTCCGGAAGAACCCGCTCACCTATTTAAACCGCAAAGCCTGGATGGATGAGATATTGCCGGAACCTCATAAACCGGTTAAAAAATCGGCCATTGAAATATTGGTGGAAACAGGAAAGTATGAATAACCGCCCAAAAATAGCATCGCTCACAGAAAAGGAACTTGGCGCCCTTTTGTCAGCGGCATTTTTCATTATAGGGAAGGATATTCGGTTACCGGCAGATAAATTAAAACTGTTTTTAGGAGAAGTATATAAGTACCAGGGAGGGAAATATGTGGATGATTTCAATGAAGCATTTTCAAAATATGCAGCGCTTGAATTACCGAATGCTGAAACCCTGCGCCCGCAGGTATCGCCATTATTTATTAGCAGCCTGATGAAATTATATGCGAACAGGAATTCCAATAGCAGCCCGGCAAAAAAAACAGTAAAAGATAAACTGCTTGTTTTGACCCCTGAAAATAAATTTACACTTTTTGTTAAATATATTACCACCGGCAAAAGCCTGCCGGGTAACCCTGACTGGGTAACTATTTACGAATACCTCACCGGGATAAATAAACTCCTCCTTCACCCGGAATGGGGCTCTATGGGTTACCACCATAAATGGAAATATGCCATGCAAACGCTTACAGAGTGGGCTTACAGGAACTATAACCTATGAAAGATGAACAAGAAAACAAATGAACAATATGAAAAAAATAGCGGCAATGCAGGAATACCTTCAACAGCTTTATGAAACGTATGATGTGTTTCAAACGGAGTACAGGCACTTACACAAACGTTCAAAAATGCACGATACCGAACCGGTGGCTGAATACTACCTCCGCTGGAGAGACCGTATGCGGGCGGAAATACGAAGGATTGAAACGTTACTGATTAAGCTCCTGCCCTACCCCTGCAAACCGTGTATCAATACCGGAATAGAGATGAATGATAAGGTATAAGTTAATTACAAATTTATCATTCATTATAACTCATAACTTATAGCTCATACCTGAATTTCATGTCTTATAGTTTCCTCAACCGCTACTGCACCATAACAGCAAACCTGCCGGAAACAGGCATTACCACCTTTACCGGGTGGATTACCGATGCCGATAAACACGCCTTGCTCATTATGGATGAATACGATAACAACCACCTGGTAAAAAGAGAGGAACTGGTAGGGGATATTGTGGTGCTGCTGGAGCAGAAGGTGATGAATCTTGAAATAGTGACCCAGTATTAAGAACAATTTCCCTGACAAAAGTTAAAAAATGGTGTATAGTTTATAAGCATTATATCTTTTTTGCCTGATATTGCATTATATATAAATTATTTCCACTAAAGGTATGATGGTTTCAGAACCGAAAATGCAAGATTGGGGTGGTCCCGGAGATATGCCAAGTGTAAGGGCTGCTTAATATTACACCAACAATAAAAAAACCCGCCACTATCTGGCGGGTTTTTTAGTTTACTTATAGCGTTTAGCTTATTTCACCACATCCACCCGTTGAACCAGGGTGCTGCCATTTTGCAAAATCACTTTCAGGATATAAACTCCGGTAGGGAATTGGCTGGTATTGATAACCGATAATTGTGAATTTTCTGAACCATTGAATTGGTGGGCATAAACTTGCTGGCCGGTAATAGAATATACTTCTATAGACTGAGCCGCTTTCTGCCCTTGTAATTGAACGGTAAATTCATCGGTGGCAGGATTAGGATATACTGCTATGCGGGCATTATTGGTAATAGTGGGGACACCTACCGTGCAACTGCTTACAATAATACTCTGCTGGGCGGTACTGCCACATCCGGCTGAATCGGTATAAGAGTACGTAAAATTATATGTACCTGGTCCGGCAGCATTTGGGTTAAACACGTTCCCTGTTAAATTTGGGCCACCATACATACCACCGGCAGGAATACCAAAAAGGGTGTCTGCCAATAAGGAATCGCAAGCAGAATAAATCCCTGCATTCAGAATAACAAGCGGTATAGGCAGCGTGGTAACATACGCTTGCGCTGAATCATAACAGCCATTGGTATCATTTACAAATACATAATATCCTATAGTACCTGTATCGGCAGGAACAGTAAGGGTATCTTCGGTTTGTCCATTATAATCCCAGGTATAAGTCAGCGGACCCATTCCGCCGGAAGCCCCGGCAGTCAATAATACCTCCGTATTAGCACATATTGATGGGTTTGGAGGGGTCAGCGTAATCGTAATAGCAGCAGGTTGGGTAATTACCACCGTACCCGTACCGGAACATCCTATACCATCGGTAATAGTAACCGTATAAGTTCCGGCAGATACATTGTCAACTTCAGAATTGGTACTGCCCGTTGGCGACCAGGAGTAAGTATAAGGAGCAAAAGGAGAAACCGGGAATGCTACAATTATACCATCGGTGCCTCCGTTACATTCCGGGTAGTTATATGATACCGCAGTGGCAGAGTCGCCCACACAGCCCGGGGTGATTTTTCTAATCCTGTTGTTTCCCAGGTCAGATATAAAGAGGTTTCCGTTCGCATCGGGTATCGCATCAAACGCATAATTTATTTCAGCAAGATAAGCCGCTCCGCCATCGCCGCTAAATCCGGCAGTGTTATCTCCGGCAATGGCATACATAGTATTATTACTTGCAACTACTTCCCAAACTAAGGCATTACCCGGGTCGGAAATAAAAACATTACCGTTAGCATCGGTAGTTACATTGGTAGGGTCCCAAATTTCGGTAGTATCAGGTGTGCCTGAAAACCCGTTAAAACCTGGTGTCCGGTTTCCGGCAAATGTGCTGATTACCCCTGCGGCAGTAACCTTACGAACATCATTGCTATTATATTCGGCTATATACATATTTCCGGTAGGGTCAATAGCTACACCGGCCGGTTGGTTTAATTCAGCAAGGGTAGCCTGTGCGCCGTCGCCGGAAAAGCCTCCATTATTTGTGCCTGCTCCAAAACCATTTCCCGCTACTGTTGTTATAACTCCGGTGCCTACGGTTACTTTACGAATTACATGGTTGGTTTGGTCAGCTATATATACGTTCTGCGCATTATCAAGGCATATTCCCGTGGGGTCGGCAAATTCAGCCGCCGTAGCTTGTCCGCCATTGCCGGTATATCCTCCAAAACCGTTTCCGGCTATGGTGCTTATTCTTCCTGTACCCACAGTTATCTTGCGGATAACACCGTTTCCGTTATCAGAGAAATAAACATTCCCCGTCGGGTCAACACGTACACACACCGGGTAGTCTATTTCTGCCGCCGTAGCAAGCCCACCATCGCCGGTATAACCGCCAACACCTCGTCCGCCTATCGTGGTTATAAGCCCCGTGGTGCTTACCTTACGGATACGGTTATTTTGAGAATCGGCTATATATATATTGCCGGTAGCATCTACGGCAACACTGTTGTTTTGGTCCAGGTCGGCAAGCGTAGCCTGTATATTATCTCCATTATACCCGGCTGCAGCTCGGCCGGCTACGGTAGATATGATTCCCGATTGGGCATGCAACATGGCAAGGGACGAACCCAGCGCAACGAATGTAAATGCAAGTAGTTTTTTCATAGTTTTATAATAAAATAAATTTAGCAGTTTTAATGATTAATTTTTTTTAAGTTTCAAGGTTCTCTGAAAGGCGTTACAAAAATCAATATGCAATATTACAAAAAATATGCTTCTGTGCAACAAAAAGCATAAATTATTAGTAATTTATTAATAACCAGTGACATTTCATCTCCGTTTATCTTGTTTTCAAGTAGGTTTTATTACCAGGTAGGTTTATAACAAAAGATTCTGAAAGCCCGATAATATAGATTTCTTTCCAGACCTGATGGGGGTATATCTGTACTGGGTTTTAAGTGAGAACGGCGAATTAGAGGGGAAGGGGGAAGTGGGGGCATATCCTTTTAAGCTTGGCTTTGTTTGTAAGTACAACTTACTTGTTATTAACCCACTAAGCACAGCTTAGCGGGTACGGGGGCTTGGGGCATAACCTACCTATTTTATAATTACTATTTTATCTCTTTTCACTATATTATTATCTACCGAAATTCTGTATAAATAAATGCCCTCACTTAGCGTACTTGCATTAATGTTCATTTTATCACTATTGGCATCCAATGTATATTCCGCCAGTTTTTCTCCTAACATATTGTAAATGGTAAATTCCCCGGTTTGTCCCGTCTGCAATTGATACGTTAGGGTGAAGCCTCCGTTATTGGGGTTGGGGAAAACAGACACTTGCCCTTTTTCCATCTGTAAATTATTAATTCCAAGCGGGGTTCTCCATTGAGCAATATTATTGGCTGGAGTCCCTCCGGCATTAGTGAAAGTGCCGGCTGCAAAAAGTGCAGCGTTAAAATTATACAAGGAATAAACATACCCATTCATTCCCGAACCGAATGTTCCCCAGGTTGCTCCATTCCAATAGGCGATATTCTTTGCAGGTATGCCTCCTGCTGTATCAAAAATTCCTCCAACACATACAGCCGAATCATATACACATAAACCGAAAACATAATGATTGAGATGCAAATTATAAGGTATTCCAGTTCCTAACTGAGCCCAGGTGGTCCCATTCCACATAGCGATATTATTGCCCGGTTGTCCTCCGGCGCTATCAAATTGCCCTCCTACATAAAGAAGATTATTAAATACTGCCATACTTAAAACAGAGCCGTTTTTACTGATTCCCCCATTTACCGCAGTCCATGTCGTTCCGTTCCACTTTGCAATATTATTCACTGCAATACTACCTGCACTATCGAAAGTACCACCCGCATAGAGTTCACCATTATAAGTACATAGAACATCAATGGGGACATAATTATTACGGCTATTACGAATGCCTGTTCCTACAGATGCCCATGCCGTACCATTCCATTTGGCAATATTGGTAGTATTCATTCCCCCGGCACTATCAAAATAGCCTCCTGCATAAAGTTCCCCGTTGTATATACATAAGGCATTAATTACAGCATTCGTAGTATATGATATTCCTAAGCCAACCGGCGCCCAAAGTATTCCATTCCACGCAGCAATAGTATAAACAGGCAAAATTCCTGAACTGTCAAATCGTCCTCCGGCATATAAAAGACCATTATAAACACATAGCGCATTAACCTCATTATTTAACCCTGAATCTAAGACAGACCAACTTGTTCCATTCCATTCTGCTATACCATTACATCGTCTCCCGCCTGCATAATTAAAATCTCCTGCGGCATAGAGATTGTTTTGAAATTGAGTTTGTGCATATACTCCGCCCAAGGCTGACCCCGGAGAATAAGATATGATTCCATGGTTAAGAGAATCCCAATTTTGAGCATTAACGAAAAGGAAACTAAAAACGAAGCCAGAGAGTATGAGTAGTTTTTTCATAGCATTTAATTTTGACCAAATATGATTATTCAAATCCTTTTTGTCAAGCTACATTTATTAAATGGCGGGTTTGACTTATTAAACGGTGGGTTTTGGGGGATAAAAAGAGGTTTTATCGCTCTATAATCACCTTCCCTTCCCCGAACCCCGCTCTTTCCTCCCCCCCATGGGGGAGAGCATATCTTTTACTTCTCCACCACCACTTTCCCTTCCCCTTCTAAACTACCGTTCTCACCTGTTACCCTATAAAGATAAACCCCGTTAGGTTGATTTGTCAGGTTAATCTCATTCAAAGCCCCTTTAGGGGTTTGGGGCTGAAGGGTTTCAGCCAGCACTTTTTCTCCTAATACATTATAAATCTCGACTGACAACTGATTACTAATAACTGACGACTGCATGGTGAAAATGCCATTATTTGGATTAGGGTAAATTATCAACCCTGCGCCATCAAAACTTGTGTGATTAATATCAGTGGCAATCAGCCCGATTACCTTGCGGATTATATTATTACCCCAATCGGCAATGTAGAGGTTTCCGGAAGCATCACAAGCTACGTCGCTAGGGTCTTCCAATTCAGCGGCTGTGGCGGGTCCTCCGTCCCCACTGTAACCATATCCGAAAGAAACATTCCCCGCTATAGTGCTTATGATTCCGAAGGTATTTACCATGCGGACTACTTGAAGATTAAAATCGGCAATATAAAGGTTTCCAGAACGGTCGAAAGTTACACCATAGGGAGCATATAATTCAGCGCCTGTGGCGGGTCCTCCATCCCCGCTATAACCAGCACCGTATCCATTATTCCCTGCTACAGTACTGATGGTTCCGGACGTATTCACCTTACGGATTATATAATTATCATTATCTGCAATATAGAGGTTTCCGGAAGCATCAAAAGTTATTCCTTCAGGATAGTATAATTCAGCGGCTGTGGCGGGTCCTCCGTCACCGCTGTAGCCTGGTCCTAATATATAATTACCGGCTACAGTGCTTATGATCCCGGAAGTATTCACCATCCGGATTACGCTATTACCCCAATCAATAATGCAGAGATTGCCGGAGACGTCTAAAGCTACTCCTGCAGGAGAAGATAAATCAGCGGCTGTGGCGGGTCCTCCGTCACCATTGTAACCACCTATGTGATTACCCGCTACGGTACTTATGGTTCCGGACGTATTCACCTTACGGATTATATTATTATTCATATCTGCAATATAGAGGTTATCGGAAGCGTCAAGAGCTACTCCGTAAGGATAATTTAATTCAGCAGCTGTAGCGGGTCCTCCGTCCCCGCTATAACCGGCTCCATGTGCATGATTACCCGCTACTGTACTTATGATTCCGGAGGTATTCACCTTGCGGATCACTTGATTATACATCTCTGCAATGTAGAGGTTGCCGGAAGCATCAAAAGCTACTCCGTTTGGTCCATTTAATTGAGCGGCTGTGGCGGGTCCTCCGTCTCCATAATAACCGGCTCCAAACGCATAATTACCTGCAACAGTAGAGATGGTTTGAGCACTGCAAAAAGTGAAAAGTGAAAAGCCAAGAACTAAGAGTGAAAATACAAGTCTTAAGGTAAGTTTTGTTTTCATAAAACTTTAATTTGACGGTAAAGATACAATTATTTCTAAGGCATCACTTTCCTGTTTTTGCTAGCCTGTTCTTTACTATCCCCCAAGGGGGAGAGCATAACTTTATCTTTCTATTATTATTTTTGCAATTCCGTGTGATTATATTCAGGTTGATTTTTATTTCTGTTTATTTCTGAATTATCAATTTCCCTTGTCCAACCAATTCGCCATTCTCACTTAAAACCCTGTATAGATATATTCCATTGGGTTGAGAAGAAAGATTTATGTTGAATGTTGAGTTTTGAAGGTTGGATTGGGGATGCACTTGTTGACCAAATACATTATAAATCTCCACCGTTGACTGATGACTGGCCACTGACGACTGAATACTAAAATTGCCATTATTCGGATTGGGGAAAACTATTACCCCTATGTCTTCTTTGGGAGGCGAGTGCACCGTTGTGACTACATCTCCACATTCTCCCCATCGGGCTATAAAAGGAGAAAGATTTTCACTTGGAAAGTTATTATGGTAAGTAAAAGGGGTAACTGTATCACCTCCAAAAGACATTACGGTTGCAGTAGTACTTCCAAAATAAATATAATTGCCTGAGGTATCAGAGGAAATGGAATTAGTTTGTCCGCCTCCTCCTGATATTATTGAGGAGCATAATGTATTTCCATTTGAATCTAATTTGAAAACTATAGATGCTTCATCATACATAGAAGTATCGAAAAGACTCACGGTATCGCCTCCAAAAGCAACTTTACAATTATAGTAACCACCACCAACTGAAAGATAAATATGCTTATAATTATCTATTGAAAGTCCTCCCACAACCCACTCGTTGCTATCCAAAACTTCACAACTTTTTGCCCAAAGAACATTTCCACCCGAGTCATATTTGGTAAGAAAAAAACTATATTGTGATTGCGGAGAAATATTTTCTGCTATCAGTGTGTCAGTTCCAATTATTACCGAATCTAAATAGTCCCCTGCAAGATAAATATTTCCTGATGCATCTGATACTAAGGCATTGCCTTCGTTTTGACAATTACTACCTGGTTGGTATGTTTGTTTTGCCCAAATAATTATACCATCAGGTGAATATTTTACAAGAAATGCATCATCTGCATTTATTGATAGCAGTTGATAAGCCCCAAACCAAATTGTATCTGAAAACCCCCCTGTAATATAAGTATATCCTTTGGCATCATTAACTACACCTAATCCGTCTCCCTCATTGTATTCAAAAGAATGACCTGTTCCCGCGCTTGCCCACAGAATATTACCAATAGAATCATATTTAACAAGAAAAGGGAGAGGAATATGTCTGTTTCCAAACATCAATGTAGAACCAAAAAAGACTGTGTCCGCCGAAAAAATACCTGTTACAAATACATCACCTTTAATATCAACTGAAATGGAGTTTGAGGCTACTCCACTTGAATCAAAACTGTTGGTAGTCGGAGAAGTTGCCCAACGTAAATTCCCATCAGAACTATATTTACCGACCCAATAATCTTCTGTACCGATTGTGATAGGGAAAATAAATGTATAAGAACCAATAATTGCAGTATCGAAATATGCTGCATTAATATAAATATTCCCTGCATTATCGAGAGTAATTGTTCCTCCATTACCCCAATTAATATTCCCGTAATTGACAGATTGCCTGACCCATTGTATATCTCCGGAATTATTATATTTTACTAAAAATGAACTTAATCCATTTTGGTTATGAGGGGGATTTATCAAAATACTATCCAAGAAACTAAGTGTATCATCACTATAATAATACCCACTTAAATAACAGTTACCGAGACCATCAGAACCAGCAGATTCACCGAATCCATAACCAATACCACCCTTACCCCATAACCAGCTTTGAGCAAATGAAAAATGAAAAGTGAAAAGTGAAAAATAAAATAGCAGGAGTACAATTTTCTTTCTCATTAATTCTGATTAAGAAATGCGAAGGTACAACATTGCGCTATAAGAAACTGTTTATTTTATAATTACTATTTTATCTCTTTTCACTATATTATTATTTACTGAAATTCTGTATAAATAAATACCTTGGCTTAAGTTGCTTGCATTAATGTTCATTTTATCGCTATTGGCGTCTAATGTATATTCCGCCAGTTTTTCTCCTAACATATTGTAAATGGTAAATTCCCCGGTTTGTCCTTTCAGTAATTGATACGTCAGGGTGAAGCCCCCGTTATTCGGGTTGGGATATAAGTTAAAGCTGAACCAAGTTCAGCATGACTACAAGATAAACATATCCTCCCAATCCAACGGAATTTATTTTTATAGGATGCTGAAAGAAAATGGTGATTTAATTGGCGAAGGAAAGGTGATGATAGAAAAGTAGGGATTTTAGCGCAAATTATGGCGTTAAAATAGAGCAGTAAATAATGAAAATGCATTTATCGTATAATTTTTTATTAACCTTTGCTTAACTAAAAACACCCCCTGAAACTCAATAGGGACACAAGTCTTGGGGAATAGCCTCATACTCTGAATGTTAAGTAGCCGGATTTATGTCTCGCCCAAACGCCAGCCCGAAACATTCCTGCCCGAAAGGCATGGTCAGGCGGGCATTCTGGCGGGTACCATCCGGTATGGGCGGGCGTTTTATGCCGTTATTTTTATGGCTTAAAGTTCATTAACATTTCCTATCTTGGTCCTCATAAAATTACTTGTATGATAAAATCATTTACCTTTTTAGTATTTTTCATCTTCGGCTCCCTGCTTGCAGCAGGACAAAGCTGGGAATGGGCTAAGCAAGGCCTGGGCGCCTCCGGCGAAGGCATGGCAGTGGCAACCGATAAAACCGGAAATTCTTTCCTCACCGGAAATTTTTACGATACCCTGCATTTCGGTTCCAATACTATCTCCACCCCTTCGGGAGATGTTTTCCTGGTAAAATATGATGCAAGCGGAAATGCATTGTGGGCAGTGCAATCTACCGCCGGATACGGGGCTTTCCCCTACTCCCTCGCCACCGACGATTCGGGCAATGTGTATATGACAGGCACCATTCTGTCACACATCACCTTTGATACCATAACGCTAAATGGCGCCGGAATATTTATGGTGAAATATGACGGGAATGGCGCCGTTAAATGGGCTAAACGACAAAATTTCACCAGGGGGTTGTCGGTTTCGGTTGATGCGGAAGGGTTTCCGTACTTCGCCGGAGACTTGTACCTGCTAAAATACAGCCCTAACGGTACTTTGCTTTTTGCTCTTAATTTCTCAACTAATGCCGAATGTTTTGGGATTTCAGCCACGCCGGGCAAAAGAACCGCCAGTGCAGAATATATTACAGGCTATTTCAAAGGCAGCGCTATATTCGGCTCCGATACATTGGTTTGCAATAGCAGCACCGATAATATTTTTCTTGTGAAATACGATTCGGCGGGGAATGAACTGTGGGCAAGGCAATCTGAAACACCGGGGTTTATGTATTCCTATATCACCAATGGCGGTTGGTGTGCGGTAGCCGCCGATATTAATGGGAATGCGTATATCACCGGGTTTTATAACAGCAGTATTTCGTTTGGAGCCGATACGCTGCCTTCGGGGTATAACCTTTACCAACCTAATATGTATGTTGCCAAATACGATGCAAACGGGAATGTAAAATGGGCAAGTTCCATTTCATCTACCGATAGCTCTGTGGTAGGTGGATACGCTATTGCTGCTGATACTAATAATGGAATTTATTTTTCGGGCAGCTGCACTCCAAATCATACAAATAAAACATCGGTTACCTACCGGAGTGATACCTTCAGTATCATTAACCCGGGCGATGCAGCCATTTTTATGGAATGTGATTCATCGGGCGCAGCGCTATGCGGGGGCTTGTTACGGAGCGGAGGTGATGATAATAGCAGTGTGGCATGTGACCTTACGGGGAAATATATTTACTTCGGAGGCGATGCTGAATTTCAAACTATTCTTGGTACAGATACAGTGGGTTTCGGCGCCGACAGTGTAGAATTGCCTTTTGTAGCCCGCTGGCAAAACTGCTCCGGCGATATAATATCGGGTATTAATAAAGCCAAAAACAAGGAAGGAATAAATGTATATCCCAACCCCTTTGATGCTTTTACTACCATTGCTTTAAGCAAAGGCGGCGAATATATCCTTGAAGTAGATGACCTGACCGGAAGAACAATAAAATACATAGAATTTACAGGAACAGAATATGAACTAACCGAACAGGGCTTGGCAAAAGGAATTTATTTTATTCGTGTATTCGATAACGAAAAAAATATAATTGGGGTAAGTAAGGTTGTGGTGCAGTAAAAACCGAACGGTTCCGGTTTTATTTGTAATACATATTTATAATTCTACTTAAAACAATTAGGGCAAATCATTACATTTGTGGTATGATATTCATAGACGTCCATAATTATGTGGGAACAGGGAGTCAATTTGAGAATCTATTACCCATTGTGGCGGCTTTTTTGGGTGCTTTAGCAGCGGTTAGATATCAATATTGGCTAATAGATAGAAGACGAAAAGATGATACATTGACAGAAATAGCATTCACTTGTGACCAATTATTGAGACACGCAATAACTGCAGAAAAAAATCAACTTGTTTTTAAATTCCAGGAATGGATGTCTATTAAATACGCCAGTATTGATTTTAAAAATGAGCTTATGAAATTTGGGAACATATCCTTAAAAGCTAATGGCAACTTTTACTTGACAAAAGGATTGTTGATGAAATATACACGAAATCTAAGAAACTATGACTCCAAGACAGCTGATCTAATGGCAATTTCAATGAGTAAAGTTGATGCCTATAAGATGCGAAGCTTCAAAGATGAATTTTCTCCGACTGAAGATGATTATCGTAAAATGTATGAACATTGTGATAAGATAAACAATCAAATACATACTGATATTATTGACGGTAAATTAGGCAAACATTTGATAGAAATAATGGCTCTTGCGAAAGTAAATGTACATCTAAGTAAAAGAAACACTTAAAATTACTATGGTTACATTAAAAAAAGCGGCAATAATCAAAAAAAATATAAGCAATTGATAATCTAAATTATAATTATTAGCCCAAAGAGCTGAAGCAAACGCTGACAATGTAAGTAATATTAACACATTTTGAAGTTCTTTTATCGTTTTTATAATATTTGCTAACATAATTCTTTAAATTAATTCACTAAAGGTACTATAGAGAATATCGTCTTCTTAAAAATCAATGACTTCTATAGAAAATACAAAAGTTTAATTATCTCACCTCGTTAATATATCATCACAAGGGAAATGTCCCTTTCAAAAAGGTTTTCAATACTACCCAAAGCAGCAGAAACAACAAGGCAATTCCTACTACCGTGCGGCAGAAATAATCGTACCAATGGGCTTTATAGACATCATTTTCCGCAACACCAACCTGCACATGTTCCTTAAAATTGCTGATTATTTTATCTCGTATCGTTATTTCCTGTTTCAAGCTGTCGTCTTTACAAATAACGGTTACTTTCCCCGAATCAATATGGAGGGTAGCTGTTTCTAATCCCGATTTTACTGTTTTATTATAATGCGTTGGGCAGGGCTTATCCATAAGGAATGTATCATGAAGCGTAACCGATTGAACGGGGAAATTAATTATGCTGTCACGGGTCAGGTATTGAGTAATGCTTGACGTACTGTCTTTTTCTATTGGCTTAAATAATTCCGGGTGCTTATTTTCCAAATGCTGAAGTTTCTGCCGGGGGGAACAGCTGATAAAGCTGATGGCTATTAGCCAATAGGTGATAGCTCCAGATATGATATTATTTTTCATCGTCTTTCGTTTTTAGCTGAAAGCCATCAGCTATTGGCTATGGGCTGGTTATTCGATTTATTCATCTGTACTGCCGTCCATCCTTTCACGGCATATAATCCGTTTATAAAGCCCACCAATACTAATATCAGCCCAATATCAACGGGCTTATCTTTAACCGTGTCCCAGGCTATGGTGAACATAATAGTTGCCATAGTTGCGAATGCGCAGATAGCCTTTCCGGAGCCTTTCTCTCCTTCCAGCAAGGTGCCTTTTATAATGTTCCAGAGTGTTTGGGTCATTCTTGTAGCTTATAGTTATTAGTTGATAGTTTATAGTTTATGTATTACTCGTTGCATTTTGACATAAGCCATCAGCTTTCAGCCATTAGTTTACTATTATATTTAATTAAATTATAAATCCGGTTCAACCAGCCATCTAAAAAAACATCCTGGCTATGATCGTTCTTTGCCTGTGCAAACGAAATTATATCGAAGCAGTATTGCCTGCGGCGCTCTATCAGTGATTCATATAATGAACCGGCATCACATGAATTAAGGGTTTCAATAGTGGCGGGTCCAAACACACTATCTTCTGCCAGGTGTTTATTGAAAATAGTATTGATTAATTTTTGTATATCCAGTTCAGGAAAATGTTGCCCGCTGCACCATACCCAGTCGGCAATGGTGTTGGCAATGCACTGGTCGGCAACCTGGTCGGCAAGGCATTTATCCCAATAACAGGCTTTAAATAGCTGTGTCCAGTCATCGGCCTGCATAGCCCTGAAACGATGGCGACTGGCGGAAGCATCTCCAAAAAACGAAACCCAGCTATTCCAGGTAATACCTTTATTGGTTTCCCCTCCCTTATCTGCGGGGTTATTCACATACCCGCCTTCGGCAGCAAGTATAAAGGGAACCAGCTTTGACGCACTTGCCATAATACCTTCTTTTTATGGGTTATTAATATTCTTCCGGCTTGTACGCCAGATGTGGTACCAGCTTGCTGCGGCGGCAGATATATAACTGAACCATTGCAACCCCAGCGTAATATTTCCCGAATCAATTTGAGAAAACTGGTGATACAACTTTATAGTTGTGCCAACAGCAATTCCGACCAAAGCAATACAAAGTTCTTTTATATCCTGCGGAGCTATATTATTGTGAAAAATGGGCATATTTATAATTCAGGAGCCTATTGAGATTAATTTCTATTGATTAAATCCAATTGGAATTGCCACCCGGTTTTGAAAGTTATTATACTGTGCGCTTAAATTAATTGCTCCACTACCCACAAAACCCATACTGATACCAAAACCGCCCTGCCCAACCGGGGAACCATTATTGTTATTCGCCATGATAAACCAATTGTAGGCAGGCAATGCGGAAGTTGTTGCAGATGTAGTCCCCTGCGCTACGCCCCTATTGTAAAACCCGGCACTTGCTGAATTAGTTCTCCAACAGGCATTCAATGATAATGTATTAGATAGTGTATTAGTTATAGCGGCAGGTGTATATACATTAATATAATAACTCAACTGAGTGGCAGAGGAGCCATTATTATAAATAGTGCAAACAGCTTTCCCCGCCCCCTGTCCGTCAAAGGCAATATCATTATCACTATTGGGAGATACAGGCGCTGAATACCTATAGTCACCAAACGATCCGTTATTTTGTGTAAAATGGCTTCCTGCGGATGCCGGAAAATTAGTGTTCAAATACATGGTGGACTGGTTGCCTTTATAGCCTTTCAGGGCTGTCCATGTGGTACTATTCACATTTGTTATATTTCCCGCCCCTGCAAAGTTTATAAAAGGGACCGTAGAATTTGCCTGTGCATAGGTTGCAAAGAACCACAGGATATCGTATTGGGCTAAATTACCATCCATGTATTCCCCATTCACAAAGCCTGCCAGGGAACCTATTACCAAACCACCTTCATGGGGGCTGGTTTTAATTATCCATTGCTGCACAGTTTTCGGAATGGCGCTACTCAAAGGATGCGCCCTTTGAGCATTCAAAACGAAAGGGCATAAAAAGAAAATCAATATCTTTCTCAATGTACCAAGTGTGTATAATTGTTGGCGCCGGTCCACATAAAATAATTTAAATAACTATCGTAATAAATAGTATAAAGGTCAATGGCATTCCCAGTGGAAGTTAAGGTTATTGCTTGTCTTCCCCGCTTATCCCCCCTACATTCGCTTCATAACTTGACGGAGTTTTTTGATAAATAACAAGAGAATCTGAGCCGCCCGAACTCTGCTCAATTGCCAGGTTATAGGTAAAGCCTCCGGTATAGTTTGTTATTTCAATGCTGTCTCTCGTTCCTGTCCCCGAAAATACTATGTCAGCATTAGGATATTGCAAAACATTCCAGGTAAACAAACCACCTGAAACAGTAAGCAATTGATTGGAAGCAGGGATAGGTAAAAAGTTTTTCCAAACCCAATATTCTGTAGATAGCCTTGCGCCGTAACTATTACCGGTGGTAGAGTCAATGGAAATAATCCGTGGTTTTGCAGTTGTAATTTTTATAGCCCAACCTCTTGCATCCCCACTATCTCCTTTTTTAGCTAACAGGCTATCTACTGCCCACCAGGTAGGAATGCCGTATTTGGCATTCCGTGTTGTATCAATTTTTAATGTGCCACTTGAAGTTATTACTCCACCGCTTATCCCAAATCCAGAGCCCACAGATATAACAGTCCCGTCTCCGGACAATGCGGATAAAGAATCCACATAATCTTTACTGGCTATATCAGTCGGGGCTTTAGGAAACTTTCCATTATTCCATGTAAGATAGTTAACATTATCAGGGTATCCATTCCATAGTAATTCATATAAACTCCAGTTTAAAGAAATTTTGCCTGAGTTAGTCCACAGGTTTTGAAAAACATCTTGCACCAGGCCAGAACGCAACGTATTAGTTCCGGTGAATACGGCATCATCTCCTTCCCCTGCGCTCGCCCAATCAGCCGGGGTGCTGGCAATTGAATAATTTACTACGGAATCTACATAAAATGGGGTAGCCAATGATTTTACTCTTGATAGCGTATCCCTGAAAGTCAGGAAATTTCCCGCGCCTATTAACCTGGCAAACTTAAAATGTGCTAAATTCCAGGTTCCGGTATTGGAAGTAGTGCAAGCATAAATACTGTCTGTTCCATGCAAAATATAATGACCGGGATAATAAGTGGTGTTTGGGAGAAAAACCTGAAAATAGTTCGTATCTGATAAAAGATTTACATACGAATTATTTTGGTTGAGCATAACCCCTTGAAGTGTTGCCCCCGTTATGGCATGGGTACTATTCTGATAAATATTCGACGTAATGTTTCCCGCCTGGTTTGTACGGTTCATCTGTGCACTGCAAAAGGTGACAATGAACAAACAAAGATTAATAATTACCAGGCATTTATTTTTTTTCATAAAATATTTCAAACGATAAAGTAACTATCCTTTTTTATCTGTAGATTTTATACAAAGCAAAATTAAAGTATGGAATATTACCTTTCTGAAAAGTCATTGACCAGTTACCGGAATTTTTTGTTTAGGTTAATACCTATTCAAAACTTTCATCATAAGAAGGAAGGTCAAAACTCCCGCCCGGTAAATCAATGCCTGAAACACTTTCGCCCGTGCTGAAAATAACACCCATACCCGTAGTACGGTTCCATAGGCTGCTATTAAGTATATGGGTGCTGTCGTACTTAAACTGTTGCAAATAAGCCCGGGTACTAAAATATACATTATTATCTATCATCAGCTTTACCTGTTTATCTAATGTGCCATAAGTCTGCAGGCATACATCAAATATATTTTGTCCGTCCATGCCCATCCAGCTATATTGGGTTAAAGGCAGTGCAGTATTTGATAAAACAGGGCCGGGAGATAAAAAGGCTGTTACCAACACAGGGGCATAATAAATACGCTGTCCTGCCATCCGGCTTATATCAGCATCTATAGATGGGATGAGCGCGCTATTGTCAGAAACGAATGCCACACTTTTCTCCAACGAGCCATAAACATCCATGATGAGGCTAAAAATATCGGAAGGGTTTTGGATTAGTTTATAATTCATAATGTTCGCCATATTATCAATTGAAAAAATTTGCAAGTTTTATAAAAGTTACAAGCCTGAAAAGCTACCTCATTACTGTTTACTTTATGAACTTTTAAATTAATTGCGGACCGTGCGTTATAGCGCCGTTTTCTATATCACCCGGCCGGGTTAGTATCAAACTTCCCGCCACATCTGCCGCTACAGGTGGTAACCCGGTAGTGGATGGGCTTCCCGGAACATAGCCTACCGCAAAACTATGCCATGCTGATACAAGAGTATTAACCAAATTTTCCAAATTATTTAATTTCTGTGCCAAGTTAGATGCTATGGGTATTCCATTATAGCTTCCATCATTAAGTTGCATAGTTCCGCTGCAACTTATTAATATTCCATTATCACTATTTGATGGCGGAGCGGTGCTATTGTTTATCACTATCCCATTACCGGTATTTGATACCGGGCCTGTTCCACTGCTTATTACTACGCCATTATTTCCTATGCTGTTTGAAACAGAGCCCCCACCGCTTGAAATAACTACACCGTTTCCGCCCCCGTCAATTATTTGTATGCCTAATGGTAAAGATGAATTGAATGTTGAATTGCAGTTTATTACAAATTCTTCGTATGTGCCATCAAGGTTTTTCTGGTGAAATACCAGTGCATCTATTTCAGAGCACATAAATACATATACCTCTTTCCTAAGGGTTATTGCAAGTATTACATTACTATTTACTTTGGGTACCTGAATAAATCCGTTACTCGCCCTTTCAGCTGTCAGTTGAATATTGGTATAGGTATTTTTAGCAGAGCCGCTCGCCATACCGGTAGCTATCCGGGCTTCAGTAGCGCCGGTATTTCCGCTGATTAGCCGGGCGGTGCATAGCCAATTTGCTGTATCTACGCTTACAACTTTAGCTATTTCAAAGCTGAGCAGGTCTTTATCATAAGTACCTGCCAGCAGTTGAACGGCTCTTTGAACAGAGCCTGCATCTTTTTTTAAGTGGCTCATAATTTTTTGGGGAGGTAGCTTATTTGGGTTTTGACGTGGCAGGAATGAATCCGAATTTTTGGGAAAACTTCACCAGCCAGCCGCCGCCCTTGAATTTATTTATTTTTGGCTTTTTATAAGGTGCAGTTGAAACAGGCTGAACAATAGGATTTACAGTAATATAATTTGTTTTAATTATATCATTAAGTCCTGTTTTATTTGATACTGCAAGCTGAACCGTATAAACACCGGGAGTATAATAAGTAATAACTGGAATACGAGAGGAGTCATAATAGTCAACTATACTTGGCGTACCGCCAATAAATAACCAGGACCAGTCTTCGGGGTCGTTGAGGGATAAATCAGTAAAGGTGACAGAAGCCCCAACAGGGATTATGGTTTTATCAGCTTCAAAATTGGCTACCGGAAGGGGCATAGGGCAGGATTAGGAGAGGATAGTGCCGTAGATGTACATTTCACAGGTTAACGGGTTGCCTTCGGGAATGCCTAATGAAAGATACAATTGTTGTCCGACCAATTTTCCACCATATGTACCATCTGGACCACCATAAGGTGTTAAAACCGCTCCTGCAGCAAAAGAGGTAACTACACCATTATTGACATATGACAAGTTGCTATTAAGAAGTTGTAATGCATCTGGGCTTGCAAGAGATGATGACATTATTGAAATGCCTGTTCGACCTTCTAATGACCAAATTTGAGCATCTGAAGCTACTGTTACAGGTGTTGTTGGATTGGATAAAACTATATCTGTAATAATAAATGAAGTTCCTCCCTTCAAAATTATCGGTTGGTCGGTAATGACATTAAGATCAATTATTTGTTGTGCAATCAATAAAAAAGCGGGCTGAGCTGAACTTGAATTTATTGCTTTTTCAAGAATCTTATCGGTTTGGGTATTCATGTTTTAATTTTTAGTATGGAAATTGGAATTAATATTACAATAGAACATTTATTTGTCCGCAAAGAAGGTATAGAAAATAGTGTTTAGATAAAAAGTCAATGACTATAACATGAGTTATATCATTAGTAATAAGTAGTAAAACTATGCCAAGATAATACTTCAAAATGTATGGCAATACAAGACCAAAATAAAGAAGGAATAGCTTGAAGAATATTATTCAAAGATCAACAAGTGGCAATTACAGACAAGTATTTTAAAATTAGAAGGGGATCTTGGTATCCTTTAGTAAATTTGCTCCGATTATATTATAATGAATATTAATAAGTAAATTCGAATTGAGTAAGATAAAAAAGATAGAAATTGAACTTCCTACCATTTTCCTTTGGCTAATAATCCTTCTTGTTAGCATGATCCGGTACAGGCTCATTTCGGTTCCATTTGAAAGAGATGAAGGTGAATATGGCTATATAGGAAATTTGATTTTACATGGGATTGCACCTTTTAAAAACGGATATACAATGAAACTTCCCGGCACCCCGTTTATGTATGCAATTTTTATGTTCGTATTTGGACACACAAATACGGGAGTCCATCTGGGGCTTCTCTTCATAAATGCCGGAACAATGTATTTTCTATTTCAAGCATTTAAAAAAATATTCAATCCCATATTAGGCCTTTCGACTGCTATTATTTATGGCTTTATGGCACTCAATAATGTATTTATTGGCTTTGCCGCACACGCCACACATTTTATTTGCTTTTTTAGTTCTGTCGCACTTTTGTTTCTTGCCAGCTTTATGGAGTCCGGTAAAATTTGGAAAATTATTCTTTCCGGTCTTTTCTTTGGCATGGCATTTCTAATGAAGCAACAAGCTATTTTCCTGATATTATTTGGCGTAATATTTCTATTTATGTACCTGAATACTGAAAAAAAACGAAATTTAGCCGGAATAATAAAGAAGATTTTTGCATTTGGTTTAGGGGTTATTACTCCATATTGTATTGTAGTTTTAATAGTGATCGTTAGTGGAGAATTTCATACATTCCTGCTTTGGACTGTTGAATATGCCTCTCAGTACGAAAAGGTAAAAGCCACCCATGATGTTACTGTAATGGAAATTATCGGTGCTTATTTTAAAAGCACTTTTATACCTGCCTGGGATTCTCTTTATTACATTTGGATAATAGCATCAGGTGGAGTATTGACTTTATCTTGGAGCCCTTACTCACGTTTGCAAAAATTATTTGTGTTGTTATACCTTATTTCTTCTACATGTATGGTAAGTGCAGGGTTCTACTTTCGCCAACATTATTATATTGTAATTTTACCAGTACTTGGATTACTCTCAGGAATATTTTTAGAGTTTGTTATTAAACAAGGACAAAAAAGAATAGGAATTTTAAAGTCCCCGAATGTTATTTTTATATTCCTTTCATTGCTTATCTCCTTTAATATCTATACAAACAGGAAATACTATTTTAGTTATACTCCTTTGATGGTTTGTAATAGTAGTTACTGGGGCAATCCTTTTGATATAGCCCAAGAAATATCAAAGTACATTAAAGATAACACTAATGATTCTGATAAGATTGCCGTTCTGGGTTCAGAACCGGAAATTTATTTTTATGCAAATCGAATTGCTGCTACCGGATACCTTTATACTTACCCCTTGGTGGAAAATCAACCTTACAATGAAATAATGCAGGAACAAATGATAGGGGAAATAGAAAAAAATAAACCTGTTATTGTCATATTTAGCGATGTACTCTTTTCCTGGATGGCGGAAGATGGAACTCCCCAGGCAATATTTCAGTGGTGGGAAAACTATAAAACCGGCTACACAATTGTCGGCATAGCCGATTTTTTTCAGCATGGCGGGTGGAAATTTTATGGAAATGATAATATGAGCAGCCGTGTAAGCGGAGCCGACGGCACCCTTATTATTTACCGAAGAAACCCGGAGAATAAATAATATTTCGGAAATTTATTATACTAAACCCTTTCTGCGTATTTGCTTTACATTGCTTGTTGTAAAACGGCAGAGGGGATATTGTCAGTACGGAAATGCAGTTCAATATCCTGGCGTAATCCACTATCAATACTGAAAGAATGGTGGACGGCTTTAACCATATAATGTCCGTTACGTTCGGGTAAAAGGCTGTCGCTGATATAAATAATATTGCCATGCTTAATAAAAGGCAAGCCAAATGTTTTGCTTCCCCTGAAACCATCGTAATGGTATCGGTTGAGATATGTTATTCCCCGGCTTTTTAATGTTTTACAATCGGGTGCATTTTTAAAATAAAAAATATAATATTCATAATCGCTTAAGTTACTGCTCCCGGGAATGCTGACTGTAGCCTCCAGGCGTTTTGTCAGGAATTGGGTGGCCCCCATTTTATTTGTCTGTTGCTGGTTTTGTGCAAGGCTGGAAATGGAATAGCAAAGGGCGGCTACTTTCACATCATTTTTAAGGCTATATTGAAGCTGGTGGGAAATAATATTTTTCTGAAAGTTAAAACTGCTATATAGTGGGTTGCCGGTATTATCGGTTCCCGCAGACTGGTCCCGGGGGTAATACACCACACCGCCGCCGCGAAGGGTACCATCCCTGAAATAAAAAGCCAGCGAAGGGAGTATTTTTTTAAGTTTGTTCAGCGCTACGGCGGCAGATTCATTACCTGTTGAAAAGCCTTCTACACCAAGTGTGAAGCCACCTGTATCTGCGGTTATGAGGTACTCATTATTCACAAGATTTGAGGCTTTAACAATATCATTCAAAACATCGTTAATATCATTTTCAGGCGAGGTATATATTTTAGATGGCATAGTGGTTTGCTTAAGCAGCCACATAAAATCTTCGCAATGAATTTTCAGGGTGCTTTTACTTTCAAGAGAGGAAACAAAACCATGAAATACATTGTTGGTTGTTGAGGCATAAGTAAGGGTTCCATCGGTATTTACTTTTGAAATATAGGAATATCCTGCGGTAATTATTATTTCATCTCCCCTCATAATCAGCGGGGCTTTTGATGCCTGCGGATTGGCAAATCCCCCGGCGCTTATATATCCTTTCGTTCTATCAGGAGTGGTGGATTCACCCCACATTATATTGTTATTGTTGGCATCTTTCACATAAATATTTTTGGGTATCTCGATAGTAGCAGTATCTGACAAAGATTTCCAGGAACTGTAAACCTCAAAGGAATGGCAGGAGTCAATGTCAAAAATTTCATTTCGGGGAATAGAATTGCCACTCGCATCGGCATAAGCCGTTACCTGGATAAGTTTTATTTTTACTATACATTGCAACATACTACAATAGTCAGGAGTTATGAGTTATTCATGAATTAGCCACATTTATTTGAATCATAGCCTATCACTCTATTTCACCCGTTTAGCAGGGTAGGATATTTATTGGTATCTATTTCACGCATATTAAATTTTATCTGCTGTTCGCCTATATTGCCTGCCTGTTGCGGAATTTCGTAGCCGGTTACTATAGCATATTCTATTTGAAATTGGTTAAGGTACCAGCTATTAATTTGAACGGGCTGGTTACTTTCGAGCAGCAGGTAAAAATTATCTATATCATTCAGGGGGTACTTTAAATTAGAGCCATAAATTTTTACAGTACATGATATTTCAGCGCTGTCTTCACCCGTATATTCAAGCAAGTCTCCATCCGCTCCATCAATACTTGTAACAATAATCCGTTTTCTTTTTTTTACTGTAAAAATAGCATCAGGTATTTGAATGGCATTATAGCTGATGGGTTTTCCATCCTTCCAATAAGTGCCTGCGGAAATATTTAAATCAGAATATACCGGCGTGCCGAGGGGGCTGTTATATAATGCCGGTGAAGCCCCCGGAAAATTAGAAAAAGCTGATGCGAAAAGGGCTACGGATAAAGGCCCTGTGAAAGCGGTCATAGTATTAATAGTTCAGGCATTCAGTAACCGGGGATATTGATTGGGATTCAAATGGCGCATACTAAATTTCACCTGCTGATTGCTTATGTTACCTATTTGTTGCGGAAGTTCATACCCCGTTACCACAGCATATTGAATTTCCAACTGGTTAAGATACCAGCTATTTATTTGAATTGGCTGGTTGCTTTTAAGTACCAGGTAAAAGTTATTCACCTCATCCTTCGGGTAGTTTAGGTTGGTTCCGTAAATCTTAATCGTACAGGAAATTGTTGCGCTCTCAGACCCATTATATTCAAATACATTGCTGGCAGCGCCATTTATACCGGTGGTTTTTATCCGCTTTTGTTTTTTTACTACAAATAAAGCATCGGGTAGGTTTATCGGGGTATAACTTATTGTTTTACCGTCCACCATGTAAGAGCCTGCGGCAATGCTTAAATCTGAATAAACAGGGGTTTCGATAGGGCTTTTATATAATCCACCGGTATCTCCTTTAAAATTTGAAATACCCGCTTTGGAAATGGCAATGGATATAGGTTCGGTAAAAGCAGTCATATTGTTTGTTTGTGGTAAGGAGTAAGGGATATGAGATAAATTATTTAAGCTCTATATTATTACTTGTGGCTTACTACTTACTTCCTATTCCATATCCCCACTCTCTCGCTGCAAAAATAGATGCCGGGAAGGTGCTTTTAAAAAAAGTCAATGACCTGACTTTATAATTGAGTCACGGTAGTGCACACTTCTTTTTACTTACTTTTGTGTCTAATACTTTAGCAACATGAGAGAACATAAAATATGGAACCTGTTTAAAGGGGTTTCGGGAATGGGCATAATAATTTTAATTTCAATTCTTTTTATGCAAACCGGGTGCGACCAAATTGTATGGACCGGCGGCGATACCTCTAAAGATAGCCTTCAGCAAAAAAAGACGGTGGTACAACCCCAGCATACTTCACATGGCTTTAAGGATACCGGTAAACGGATTGCTGCACCGAAATCATTTTCCATCCAGCAATTATCATTGGGGGAAGTGGGGAACCTTTTAACCGGAACATGGGCCCCGGCCGATGGAGATACAGTACCTTATTTCTGTTATGAAACTTATAGGGATGGGCAACGCTATGACAGTATTAAACATCATTCTAAAGATTCTGCTTACATTAAAATATGTGAAGATGATACCTTGAAATACCGGCTCTTATCTGAACGCCCTTCTCGTATAAGTGAATTTCCGTGTCTCTGCTATATTTCCCTCGAAGGTGATGCCGGAAAGTATGAGTACATGGCAATTTTGCGCATTACCAGGGATTCCCTCTTTCTTACAGATGGTAAAGATAAAGACTACTATAACGTTTGTGTGAAAGTACATTGATATTTTTGGCTGTGTAATATTTCTTCTGCCAGCAACTCATTTTCAAAGCGAGCTTGCAGGGCGGGTCGCTGCAGGTGGTTATTCGAATACCAACAGGTTCAAGGGCTTTCAACGGTATTACTTATTCCCGATTATTGCAAGTCTGTGCTAATCCGTGAATCTGAAACAGCGGAGGTTAAAATTGCCAGTAGCTCATCCTGAATATCAGTAGGAGCATCTACAGCATGTGTATGGTAACTATCATTGGTATTTACATTTACAGAGATATTACTGCTACTGCCTCCTCCCCGGGAACTGCGTGGCTGGGAAATATTCCCCGTTCCCGGTATTTCAAAAGATGTACCCGGAGAGTGAGGCTTAACTCCATTCTTTGTTTTCGCAGTTTTGGGTTTCAAATAATGATGATGTATCTGCCCAATGCTGCCGCTATGGACGGGTTTTCTACTTAAAGGTGTGTATACCGAATTTTTTAGTGATTGGTAATTCGGCTCTCCCTGGTTAAGCTGCTCTGCCAATCTACGTATGGCTGAATACTGCATGCCTTGCTTCAAATTAGCCCCCGCAAATTGAGGAACAAAAGGAGGGGGAGTATATGTTGCATTAATAGGAGGAGCAGTGCGGTTATTTCCTTTAATGTACCAACTATACTTGTCAGACTGACCCGTTTGAAGTTCTTGTTGCATACGAATGATATAGCTCCGTTCATCAAAAAATTCATTTACGGTATTTATATCCTTCTTTTCCCTTTGCTCTTGCTTTTGAGTAAGTGTATTCGTTGACATAGAAAGGGCGCCAACTTCACTTATGTAAGGATTTATCTTAGACTGCAAATCTGCTAGTTTTTCTTTAGTTAATTCAATATCCCTAACTAAAATTCCTTCCATAAGGGTATCGTGTAAATAAGTAGCATACCTGGGATGATTTACAGGGTCATAGGAATACAAACCCGAATCTAATGCGGACAAAGAGGCACTATCTTGCCTTAATAAAGGTCGTAAATGTATATACTGCTTATCCGTTTCAATTAAATTTACTCCAGCTTCTTCACCCTCTCTTTTATTATCAAATATCCGGTTGATTTGAGTACCCGGTATTTTTATTCCCCAATAGTTATTTTGTTTAACAGACTTTTTATATTGAATAGAATCTCCATAGCCGGATTCATTTGCTGATAAAGTAAGCATCAAAGCAGAACCCATTACACTATATCCTTTACGCCGTGCGTAAGCATATATTTCATACCCCACGTCATTAAAGTATGATTCATGGTTCTGTGTAATCGGGTATTTTCGATTACTGTTAAACCCCCACCAATTAGTCAGGTCCACACTATCTTTTGTGGGGGCAGGGTATATACGTTTAGCCGTCTTTTTTTCTTTGGGTTTCCCCATACTTCTCTTTTTACCACTCATTTTATATTCCGATAAGAAACGTGCAAAGTAAATATACCCATTAAAAGAGCGTTTTCTTAATAGGTCATTAACTTATCTGTTTCACCTGTTAAGTTTGCTATTCTCCGTATATTTATCCCGTTCCCAGCTTATATGGTGCAAAACTATATTGTAAAATTTCATAGCGCCTTTATAGAATTCTATGCCATCTGCATTAACAAGTTCTTTATAGGATGAAGTATCTAAATCGGTTCTCACAAAATGCTTGTATTCTATCCTATACCTGCTTATTTTATATGGTGTCCAAACGGTGATTCCATTACTATTATCGTACATTGACCGCATTCCATGCCCAATAATGATATTATTTTTCAAATCAACATAAATATAGTACGAACCTTCATAAATAGGATTAGTTCCATTCCCTTTCGCGAATTTCAAAGATTTATTTGTTCTATTAAGCAAAAACAATATCGTATTACCTCTCCAATTGCAAATAGGAATTATCATTATTGAATCATTCAGAAGACAATTTTCTGGTTTCTTTTCACCCGGCACCAGAATTGGAGCAATATTATGGTATGAATAATATTGCGTATCCCAACCTATGCCTTCATGTTCAGCATTGAAAGTATCGTACAGTTGATTTAGCGAACACTTTATCATTGTTTGGTTATACAACACCACTTTAATGGTATCCTTTTTTATTATGGTATCGAAAACATCAAAGATCGGATAAGATTTTTGGGGTGCTTCCTTGTGTACCGCATATTTAACTGCTTCTTTCTTTTGCAAGCCCTGCGCTGTATCCTTTTTTACTGCACAGTGGCACCCGACAAGAATAACAAAAGAGAAATAAAAAAACCTTTTCATGACTTCCGCTAAGGGGGAGATAAATTCAAGTTAAAGATATATTATTTCCGGATACATCTCTCCGTCTATTAAAAATAAATATTAACTTTATTGAGACGGTTAACATATTGCCCTACCGGGTATATTATTCCTCCATGATGCCCAGTTTTTTAAGGCAGTGGCACAGTTCTATCCATAATTCACCTATACGTTCCTGGGTGAGATTACCGGTATCTATATGAAAAAAGAACCGTATCCAGGCAGCCCATTTTAAGGTCTCGCTTGCTTCGAAATCTCCGGAATACTTATCTAATTTTTTTTTAACAAATCGCGGGCTACCATAATAAGCCCCAGACAATAGTCAATAGCGCCCAAATAGTACGCGTCGTTGTCATTATCACGGTCAAACACCCTTGCGTCTGACGCTTCTTTTATCACCGTAGCATCAAACAGCATAGCGCTTGCTTTCGATGGGCTTTGGTAAGACAAATCCATACACTGCATTTTAGTAAATGTAGTGGCGGCAGAAAAATAAACCACACAGGGTTTATCTTCCTTACCCATGCTTAAAATTGCGGCATTTACTTTGCCTTTATACCTCGCTTCCAGTTCCAGCCTTTTTGCTTCGGCATCAGCGCGCAATTGTTCACTATTTCTTTTTTCGTTTTCCGGTTTTCTCATACCTTTTAAAATTTCAAGCATCAATCAGGTGGATGGGAACAGCTCAGGAGATACATGAACTATAAGTTCCCGCGTATCTCTTATATCAGCCTTAGCTGTTCCAGTTAATATTTCCTATCAGCAGGGGAATTTTCATCACCAGTTTTTTATCATTTGTTTTTGCTGAAAAAGGGTTTTTCATAAATACGCAGCTTTGCAGGGTATCTATGGTTAATGCCTGGCTGGTGTTACCATATATCACTTTAATGGTGAATGCCGGTATAAGCTGTATTTTCCCTAATGGAGCCAGCGCAATAATATTGTTTATTTCCTCTTTGAAAAGCTCGATGGAGCCGGTGTATTTAAACTGACCATAGCCTTGCCCTATGGGAAAGTTGCCGGCGCCATAGTTGTTTTCCATGGCTTGCTCTTCATCATATTCTATAGATGTGATGCCTACCAGTGGTGTAGTGCCGAAAAGCATTACCTGCACGTCGCCCCAGCTGTAATTAATGCCGTTTATAAGTGGATTTGCCATATTTTTAAATTAATTTGATGATTTGGTAATTTGAAGATTTGATAATACTGTGAACTTTATAAGCTGACTGCAAATTGAAGGTTAATGACTATTTCCCTTGCTACGCCCACCGGTTGCAGCAATACAGTTACTACCAGCGTACTTGTGCTTAACACATTTTGCGCCGGATTAATATTCACTTTAAAGCCACTTAATTCCGGCCGGCCGGTATTGGGGTTTGTTTGAGCCATATTACTCAGCGCCTGTTCACCAATTCCTTCAAAAAAAGCAACGGTGGAATTAGTCAGTGTCCCATCGGCATTTACCGTTAATGGGGCAGCGAGTTGCTCAATATAGGCTGCATATAACTGGCGTGAAGCTTTATCGAATGTGCGGTTATTTTCAATATAGGCGTAATCGGAGGTATAGGCTGTGCAGCAATGCGAATCATTTACATACGTTCCGTTCGGACTGTCGTTTATAAACTGCCGCCCGAAGATATACCGGAATGCATCCACCGAATTAATAGTGCCCGCGCTTAATGTACTTAATAATTCAGGTGTAACTCCAGCCCCACTAATGGTAGTGGCAAAAGCAGGAACGGCATTTTCTATTCCATCGGGGCTTAAGGTATAAGTGGCTACCCAGGCTATATCGTCAGAAACCTGCGATGCCGAAACCAGGCCCAACACATCGCCAAGCTGGGTAACTGAAAAACCTTGTGCATAAAATATTCCTGCTCCTGTAGCCGCCCCATCCTGACCTATTACCAGGCTCACATGCTCTGAACCTAATATGGAGAGGTCACTTAAACCGGAGGCGCCGTTGGTAAGGGTTGCAAAATCAGTCCCCACAATGGCGCTTAACGGGGCATTATTGGCTATCAATGTTTTTATTTGTGCTTCAATAGCGGTTACATAATCCAACGTTTGCTCTAACGTGGAAAAAGGGGTAGGTATATATACGCCTAATTGCCTTATGGCGCCGCCTGCAAAAGCCTGCATGCTCCCTACTTCGGGGAAAGCATAAGCATCTCCCGGCGATTCATCGAATATTCCAACATATAAGGTGGAATTGGGACTTTGGGTAAAGTACCGGTTTATATGATACCAGGTATTTAAAACCGAAGCTATACCCCCGGAAAAATTATGCGTCATGGTTCCTGCAATCGTTCCGGTGATATTCACGCTTAAAGGGGTATTCGGCGAGTTTGGGTATAGCCCAAGCCCGGGGCGTGCCTTAATAGTAACTGCCCCTGCCGTATTACTTGCAGTGTAGCCTGTTAAATTCGTATTGATGGCTTTAACGATACTATCTGCCAGAAGAGTGACAGAAGTATCGCCCGCTGAACGGGTATAGGTACACAATGTTATTAAATTGGTGTACTCCTGCACCTGGAATACCATAGTATCACCCGCTGCTCCGTATCCGGTTATTGTATATTCGGCAGTAGCTGCATCTTCATCTGAATAGTTTCCGGCAGATACCGGTATTATTCCTGCATTGATAGCATCCTGTATCCCGCCGAATTTGGCAATTCCCCCGGAAGGAAACAGAGTGGGCGCCGTGCCATAAAATACCAACCCGGAAATAAAATCCTGCCCTGATGGTTGCCGTCCAAGCCCGCCCTGTCCCCTGTTTATTATTACGTTATTCATGTGTGTTTAAAGTTTAATTATTAGTTATTATAAATATGTTTTACTGTTTTATTTTCTTATTTCATAGGTCACCGCTACTTCACCAGCTTTTGCAAGGCTTCCGTTATTGCTTTCACGGGGCTGTCTTCGTCATTATCTGTTTCAGCTTTTTGTTTTGCCTTCATTGCCCTTTGTTCTGCTTTGTATGCCGAAATAATTTCATCTTTGTTTTCCAGTACCTCGTCCCTGGAGTATTCCTTTATCACTGCTTTACGAGCAATATATTTTCCGGCTAACAAAACTTTCTTCTGTCTTTTACCCTGCTTTATCAGCGTAGCCTCGGTTGCTATTTTAGGGTCGAGGTCAACATATTCATGCAGGTCGCCCCCGGGGGAGAAGAAATACCCATCGGAAGTGATATACACCCGGCTGACATGCCCGCATAGCGCATGCTCAAGCGCATTGATAAGATTATACGCCTGCAGGCTGGTCAGTTCGGGAATTGGGTTTCCCTGAAAGAGGCTTTTTTCAACTTTAACAATAGGGTTAAGGGTTTTTACCGGCATTTTATTAGAGATTGATTATTATTGATTAGCTATAAGATGTTAGATAAAAGATAGTTGAAAACCACCTGTTAATTCCACCGTGTATTACTTCCTTTTTAGTTTCCTGCCATGTACGAGGTTTCCCTCCAGGCATTTCCATCGAACATGAAAGTGATGTGATATGACTTTTTGGCTGCCACCGGGATATTCAAATTAAAACCTTTAAACCCTTTGGTGAAGATGACGTGCTTTCTGAGAAAAAGCGTATCGGCGCCTACACACTGGAATTCGATTTTATCGCAAACATTGCTGCGGGTAGTATTCGCATATAAGTACAAGGTGTCTTTTATGCTATCGCCCGGCTGTATAAAAGTTTCAAATCCGTGGGGAGTAAATTTTGCCGTATCGTGGTACCCGGTATCTTTTGGGGTATAATAATAATAAGTAAGCACCCTGCCTGTATTGTCGTCATTGGGTACTATACCGAAACGGGGAGATACGTTTTGGGCGAAACAGCTGAACGCAATTAAGTTGAAAGCAAATATAACTCCGCCGGATTTCAGAATTTTTGAAATACTATTTCTTATTTGATTTTTCTTCATGATTTTATTTTTTTAACTTTTTTAATATATACTTTTTATCTTTTCGGGGTATTCCCCCGGAAGACTGTTTCCAATACTCCGGGGTATTTACCCTAATCAACCCTATGAAAATTAATGTGTAATATTTGTGAATAGTACCATTTGGTCGCCCCAGCCGTGGTTTACATCCACTTTAAAAATCCCTTTTACATACCACAGGTCGCTGGGATTGCTGGTTTTTTTCATTTCAAGTTGAACATCATCGGTACTGTTTACACCAATCCAAAGGTTGCTTTGAATATCCGGTCGCCCGACGGTAAGGAACATGGTTCCCGGGTTCAATCCTGCCAGCGGAACAATATCGTGACCTTTATACCGGTTGATACCGCTTTGGGTGGAGTCAATATTCTTATGCGCATCCTGACGTAAGGCCTCTTCGTAAATATCCTGGTCGGAATAACTCATAAAATATCTCAATCCTAATGGACCGTAACGATAGCATAAAGCTTTGCTGAGGGTATTATTCATAAGGGTTTGGCGCATGGAAGTAAGCCTGTCCCTTATATTGGTGTAATCGTAGGATGTCCAGGAAAGGGTTTGTACCGTGGAATCACTTAATGCCTTGTAAAGGAACCCGTCGAACATATAGTCGGCATTGGTCTGTAACGTATTGTCGGTATAGCCTTTGCCGGTGGGAGCCACATTAGCTCCTGCGGGGTCAAACATCAATCGTGAATTCCAGAATGCTGTTTCAAAATATTCGTTCAGGCGCTTCATGTATTGCAGCATAATGAAGTTCTCTGCTGTTGGGGGCAGCGTGCGGTCAATGAGCCTGTCTTGTTCAAATTGTTCAGCGAAAAAATGCTGTTCAAAATCGGCAGGATTAAACTCCTGGTACATTTCAAACTTTTGGGGATCGAGTACACGCCCATCCACCGTTATGTTCCCTGAGCTTACGGGAGTTGCAGCATAATGCTGTATTAGCCCGCTTACTTCCACACGCGGTATGGTTACTTGCTTGCGGATTCCATCTACCACGTTGGCACAACCTTTTACTATTGTGTCCACGTCAACAACAGCGCGGGTTATCATATAGTCGAGTGCGGGACCCGACCAGCTTGTGTCTGTAATATTCAGTACGTCTGCCATGTTAATTTATTTAAGATTTAAAATTTATGAACTACGATTTATTGTTTCTGTTTTTCACTGATTGTCCTGCGCTTTGCTGCCATAAATGAGCCAATATTTACAGGCTGTTCCATCCCTCCGGCATTTTCAATATGAATTTTTGCAGCAGCCCGGTAAGAGGATAACCCATCAATGAGAGAGCGGGTGCGGTCTTTATCGGCTACATATAAATCGACCCAGGCATTTTTAGCTTCAGCTTTTAGCTTGCCCGTTTTTACTGCCTCATTCACCACTGTTTCAGCCTCTGCTTTTAGTACAAGGGCTTCGGCTTCCTTCCTTTTATTCTTCAAAGTTTCAGCTTCCAGTTTGGTTACTTTACACTCCTCTTCCATCGCTGCATACTTCTCTCTCAGCTCAGTCAATTCTTTTTCTTTAGCTACAATGGTCTCTGAAAGTTTATCCAATTCTTCATTAGATGGGATGCTGTTCTTAATAGCTTTCACAGCTTTGATGAATTCCTTTTCCGAAGCATTTTCCGGAAGTTCGAGCAGGTTTGCAAGTCCTTTCATATATTCTGTTTGTTTTGATTCAATACTATTTACCACTTCCAGCAGTTTTTTATGGGCTGCCTGTGGAGTAGTTTTATTGGTGATTTTTGGCAAATTGGCATCAGTGGTAATGTCCACAATCTCATCTACCAACTTATTTTCCAACGATTCTTCAGCGTTCAGCCAGGAGGTTTTGTCCATTAAATCACTCATCTCCGATTCTGAAATTCCTGTACGCGGGCAAAGCATTTTTATAAGAGTTTCTTTCAGGGTATCTAACTCTTTGCTATCGCCTCCGCTGGGGTTGTGAAGCATTA
This sequence comes from uncultured Bacteroidota bacterium, assembly GCA_963767125.1. Taxonomy (GTDB): domain Bacteria; phylum Bacteroidota; class Bacteroidia; order JABEUT01; family JABEUT01; genus JABEUT01. The sequence continues at coordinate 140,050 of CAVYDB010000007.1, forward strand.
CCTGTCCCCAGGGAACCATTTTGCGGGTTCTGCCTGCCTGGAGAATTACACCAGCCATACTTACTGCTATACCCACACATACCGTATCTACCGGAATGGTGCAGGATTTGATAGCAGAATAAATAGTCATGCCATCTATAATAGAACCGCCGAGGCTATTGATGTGAACCTCTATCCCTTTTTTAGCTTGCTTTTCAAGACACGTTAAATATTCCGCAAACTCTTTCCCGCTAATCCCGCTAATGGTACCATCTTCATTACGCTCCTCCCCTATTACATCGTAAAGTTGCAATACCGGGATTTCGTCGTTTTCGTTTTTACAGAATATCATTTTTGTATAGTGAATACTATTTTATTTTCATTCACGTTGCAAAAATAAATGGTGAAAAAGGGTGTTCATAAAAAGTCAATGAGAAGTCATTGACCGGTCCCGAAAAAAACATCTTATGATTTACCTTTGCATATATCTGAAAAGGGCTTCTGCAAAAGGGTTAAAGTCAATATAAGATATTCAAAATCTACTTATGGCGCTTAGTTACCGCAAACAAATACAATCCAGCTTAAGTCCCCGGTACAAATTGCTGTTGCTTGCTTTCCGCAACCTAACAGGGAAAGACAACGAAGCCCATGCCATTCGTTCTATTATCGAAGAAAAATTTGACAAGCTGCCCTTGCCCGATAAACTGATGTTTAAGCGTTATATCGAAAAGCATTTCCCCGATGATGCAAGTGTAATGCAGGGGATGGAGTGATATTATTCCCTTTTTACCTGAGGGGTAAAATTGTAACTTGAAGATTTCCTATTCCTTTCCGGTCAACTGCATCATAAAACCATACTTAAAAAATTATGGTTCAGTTACTATTGTCCCGGGATATGAGTGCTTATTATTTGCGGCGGCATTTGCGGTGTGATTTAAAGTTTGTAAATGTACACTAAACATTTAATTATCAGATTATTATATTATACATTAAAAACTTAATCAGTGTACTGTACGGGCAATAATTGCGGCGCGAATTAAAGCAACAATTGCGGTGTAAATTGTGCTATAAAATATAAGCATAAAAAAAACCTATTCTGCCGGTGGATACCATTTGCAACCTCGAAGATAATTTTACATAAATTCCCAGGTATTAATTCCTTTACTTCTATATTTGCTTACTAGAATTACCCATAAAAATGACCCACTATATCCTCTTCACAGCCGAAGTGCAAATACATACATCTGCGAGGTTGCGCAAAGCAATTACCGATTCGTATAATGCCGGGGCAAGCTCACTTTATATTGCTATATCATCAGGCGGGGGGCTTATTTCCGAAGGGTTGTCGTTAGCTGCTTTATTAAGGAGCCTGCCGATAGAAGTGATAACCCATAACATAGGGCAAACAGACTCTATAGCCAACGTTATTTTTGCTTCCGGTAAAAAAAGATACGCCACAGCTACTGCCAGTTTTCTTTTTCATGGGGTAAGCCAGCCTCTTAATAGCAATATGTCGGAAACGCAATTGTACGAATCGTACACCAATTTGGTAAGGTTAAGGGAATCAATTGCCCTGCATTTTTCATCTTATACCGGTATTCCATTGGAAGATATTACTAACCTGATGGTGGACGGTGGGAAAATACTTTCTGCTACCGATGCCCTTAACAGAAATATCATTCACGAAATGCGAAATTTTAATGTGCCTGCGGGAACTTCCATTATTTCGATAGGCAACGAACCATAGAAAGTTTATAAAGTCTTTACTTTTGACTTTATAAACTTTTAACTTTTCACTAAAATTTCCTGCCCGTTAACATTTATCGTGAGAGCGCCATCAGCATTCATTGAAGCGGAAAAAGAGGTTAGCGTTTTGCCATCCAGTTTTAGCTGCTGGTTAATAGTGTTGCTAAGCTGCTGCCCTGTCCCCGGTGAATTAAGATAATTGGGTGCGGCGCATCCCACTAATGGAAACTGTTTCCACCAGCCCGGGTAGCTTAAAATTATATCCTCTGCTTCTTGCAATGTTGTGTCATCTACTGAAAAATCTCCGTTTACGATAAGCAAATCTCCAGTATTATCTAATAAAAAATCATTCATACGAAATCCGGTAATAGCTATTTTTCAGAGTTTCATTATATAAGCCAATACATAGTAAGGCGGCCTGTTTTCGTGAGCACCTCCACCTCCTTCATTATTAATTCCACCTGATGGGGGACCTGCCCCATCAATGGTTTGCTCATCGGTACCTATAGCAGCATGTACAGCCTGACCCACCGTATGTGTATGCGAAGGCATTTCAGCAATAGTCAATGTATGTGTTTCTTCACCGCCTGTATTACCTATAGGTGTGTAATCAGTATCTACGCCTGAATCATCAAAGCCTGCAATAAATTGTCCCCTCAAATTCGGGGTTCCATTATTCCCATTGCACAATGCCCATCCTAACCATGCCCCCAAGCCAAGCCCCGTTGTGCCACCTGAGGTAGTGAATAACCCGGACGTAGTTCTTCCGAATAGTACGATAGTACCACTGGGAACAATAGCGGATACAGTGGAATTAATGGTGGTAATTTCTGAATTAATTGTAGTTATTTCAGAATTGATAGTGGCAATATCAGTTGTGTTGGTAGCAATATCGGTTGTATTGGTGGCAACTTCAGAATTGATGGTGGTTATTTCAGAATTGATAGTAGAAATGCCGGCAGAATTAGCTGAAATATTCGCTTCATCAGTCACCATGCGGGTAGGAATCCAATGCTGAAAATCGGGCAAAGTCCCATCGTCTATGGCATTCGTCCATGCGAAAGTCATTGTCCGGGTATTGTGTATGGATACGGCAGAACCATCACTCAAAATAGTATTATCAGAACCTGTATCGGTAGGGTTTGCCACCCAGCTTGCATTCAGATAAGGCCTGCCCATAGGAGCGGAGCCAACCGATGATGAAGGCACTTCAAATATTTCACCTCCATAATAAACCCATCCGGCAGAAATAGTTCCGGAGGTGAGCACACATCCTGTTAAGATAGTGGCATCAACAGTATTGGATGCCACAGCCCGGGCTAAAGCAGCGGCATTATCCAGGGCTGCCTGTTGCATAAAATCAAGTCCTATCAGTACGCCGCTGCCATTTGCTAAACCGGGGTAACCCGCGGAGGATGAGATTCCGGATGTTTCAATTAATTTCATAAATAGTTGTAAATAGTGAAATAAAGGTTGTAAATAAATTAATACGTTATTATACTATAAAAAGCCCCTGCCGGGCAAAGAAGGTCAGCAAAGCCCCTCACTAAGCTGTCCCTGTTTGCAGTATTATATCCTGCTGACACGGGGAAGTCGCTATTTAACGCATTATAATCTGCAACAGGAATGAAGATGGAAAAATCATATTGCGGGGTAAAGGCAGCGGGCGGATAGAAATATTTGCTCATTGTCCGGGAAATAGTTGTACGAACTGTAACAGGCAGAAAATAACTCTCGTAATTGGTAGAATAAAAATAAAACCCGTTATCATCTACAGTATTTGTTTCAATGTAAATATCACTTGTTCCGCTGACAGGTTGGCGGAAAGTGGTATTAAACCATTTGTTCAGGGCATATTCGTAAATTATTTTTTGGCAGGAATAATTGGCCCTCTCCGCTGCTCCAATAAAGTTTTGCTGAACTTTCACCCAATAAAAAGGGTTGCTGTTATTGCCTGTAGTAAGCCAGTCTACTGCTGAAACGCTATCAACTACCCAGGCAGGTGCAGTACCAGGAACTACATTTGTTCCATTAGGCTGGATGCCGGAAGGTACGGTTGTCAATGCCTCATAAACGGCATTATCGCCATAATAAATACCGCCACCATTGATACCGAATACTACCCTATCGCCCTGGCTATAGCCCAAAGTATTATCAAAATAAGGAGTATCGGGAACAGCGCCTAACAGGTAACTGCCGAAAAGCACATCATTAAACCATTGCAGAGCAGCAGTGAGGGCCGAGCCCCAGGCAAGCCATTTAGTTAACCGGTACGGAGGTGGCACAAGCAAACCCCACACAGTATCTGAATAACTCAGAGAATTAATTCCTATAGGAGATGGGTTACTCATGTATCAATTGTAAATTATATATTTTTTATATATTTATATTATGACGGGATATAAGTTACTGCATCAGCAGGGGTATAGCCTGTAGTATCTTCAGCTATTACATAGCCGGCATAGGTTTGATAATTGCGCGACCTCACCATACTACCTGTAACCAGCAACTGGGCTGAATAAAAGCTATTGGAAGGAGGTGGACCACCGGTCAATCCGGTTTGGATAGCCTGTCTCCAGAACACATTGTTTAGCACTACATCATTCACTCCCGGAACGGCTAACATAGCTTCCTCTAATGCACTTACCGTTACTGTGCCATTAAATGGGATACCCGCGAGATAGGCATTGATGGCTGAGTTCATATTCACCTGAACAACCCCGGAATAGGAAGCATTGAAAAATACATTTGCTTCTATATACAGCCTGTCCGGATTATCATTTATTAAAACATAGTGAATATTGGGTGGCAAAATAGTATTCAAATAACTTTGTAATGCCATACAGGTAGCGCCACTGGTGCTTCCTGCTGTACCATCCAGCGGACCAAGCGCAGGCGGGCTTCCTGATAACGTTGCTACTTTAATAATGATTTGCCCGTTGTTATTGGAAGTTACGGAACATTGCGCCACCGGACAAAGGAAAGGATTAATAACCGGGTAACTTATACTTACATAGGGAAATGTATCGGTAACAGTAAGCTGCAGAGTTTGCGGAGAAGAAACTGAATACTGGAAGTTTTTGCACATTTGAGCTATCCACTGAGCGGTAAGAGCAGGCGTGTTGGATATATTGGTTTCCATTTGGGCTATGTTGGCATCTTGCAACTGCTCTAAAATAGATTGTCCCACGGCTATAATCCACAGCCATAAATTCCATTTGGAAACCTGCGAAGTGGAATTCAGGTTACTTAGGTTTGATTGGGCATTTTTTGCCGTTAAAAGCTGGTTATATATTACAGGTATGCTGCGTGCCATGAATTTTGATTTGATGATTTGATGATTTGATAATTTGATAATTTGTTAATGATTGAATTTACTCATCAAAATTTTGTGTTTGTTTAGTAATTATCAAATCATCAAATTACCAAATCGTCAAATTGTTTTTATATATGGATGCGGGTCATAAGAACTTTCAATTTCGGGGGTTATGGTTTCATCGGTAGTTATACCATTTACAGGCTGGTCGGTAAGTACATCCACGTAAGTACATTCATAATCCATAATATAATGATACATGTTATTATGGTTATAATCCATTTTCTGTTCCTTGCGGATAAATTCGGAAGCTCCTGTGGTTTTGAAATTTTGCAATGCCACCTGTACAGCATCCCGCAGGTCAAGTACGGCAAGGTTTTGTTCCATTGTTCCGTCGCCGGCATCTTCTTGCCTGTGCAATATATGTATGCGAATAGTGAGGCTGCTATAGAGTTGTATTCCATTGCCAAGCTGCATGGTATCTAAATTCAGAAACTCGACAAACAGGGCCGGCAGCGAAAAGGAATACATAATATTGGCTTCGGTATCGGCTGCTTTCAGGCTCTGTAACTGGTTATTCCACAGTTGAACAAACTGAACCGTACTTCCATCAGAAGAAAGATTGAGCAGTTGGGTTTTTATGGCATTAAAAAGCGAAGCGGTGGGCACGGGAATAGGTATGAATTATAAGTTATGAGTTATAAGTTATTCGCTTTAGAAGTAAACTTATTTCTTACCTTGCAAAAATAGAGTGTGAAAAAGCGGGTTGGGAAAAAGTCAATGACTTTTGAGAAATCTTATTTTCTCTGTAGCCCGGGCTGCATTATAGTTTTTAAGCTTTTCACCGCGGGCAAAGTTATTTCGGAATTAAGATTTTGGTTGAAAAAGCCAGATTTGAAATGTGACTCATCTCTTAAATGTTTCGAGAGACGTTCTATTTCTTCCATTGGCGGAATTATAGAACGCCGGTCAGAATAAAGGGGTGGATTCTACTTAACCCGTATCAGCTTTAAAAATAGTCCACCATTGAACCAAATAAGTCCAGGTGTTGATGTAATAATAAAGTCGGAGTTGAAGGGTGTAGTATTCTTATTTTCATAGATGGGTTCTTCTTTACATCCCAATTCTACTAAGGTAACTGTGTCATCCATAATTCCCATGGTCGAATGTTCTCTGTACCCATTATAAAAATAGTACCAGGTGTTTTGTCGTGAGACTTTATAAGTTGGAGATTTACAGGAATCTTTAAAAAGGGTTGCCAGATTAGGATTAAGGGAAATTGTTTTTTTCCGGAATTTCCTCCACGCTTCTTTCGTCGCGCCAGGAATCAACTGAGAATGAGTATAGTTAACCACCATCCAAGTTCCATAAATATCTTTTTGCAGAACATTGTCAGCCGAAAATGGGTAAGCATCTTTCTGTTTTTGTCCAGCCACTAAAAATGGATATAAGAAACAGATTGATATAAGAAGAATGTTTTTTGCTCTTTCCATCATTTTGCTTTTTTTATTTTTTTACTCATTTTTTTTGTTCTTGTTACAACGTATTTCCCGGTATTAAACAATGTGGCTTCATCCATCTTTCTATTAAATGCTCTCTTATATACCCCCAAATACTCTACTACTTTTTCAGGGGTTATTAAGCCGGGGTTGCTTTCACTGTTATTGGTGGCGTTTAACAGGTAGGACTTATAAAAGGTATTTCTGCCCGAATTATATGCAAAATCAACTAAAGCATTGAATTGATATTGTGTTAACTTAACTTTTATATCCCTCTGAACGGGCTCCACCCCTTGCTCTTGAAGGTCCTTCTTAAAATCCCGCTCAGCATCGCCTAAGGAATAACCTTTATATTTCTTACGGTCGGATTTTGTGACTGGACCCCGATGTATTAAGTGCCCCCACCCAATTGTAGCATCGCCTTTTACATTTTTTGGTTCATTTAAAATAGGGGTCCCTTCTTCCTCTTTCATCCAAGTTATTAATTCATTGTTTGGGCTTAAAGTTGTAACGCCAAATTTCTCATTATTATTGCTTTGTTTTGGAGGAGGCTTAATTTTACTAACTGAGCCTATTTTAGGCTCGGACATTTTGTCTTGCATTGGTTTTGTTGGCGTTACCCCATAAGTTGAAACAGTCTTTGGTATCTGTTCGTTATTTTCTTCTTTTGGTTGCCATGTATATCCAGGTGGTTTTGGAGCAGGACTTTTCTGCACAACCTTTGCTGCTTTTTTCCCTTTTTTCTGCTGCTTAGCTTGTGTTGCTTTATAGTTTATCGGGCTTTCTCTTCCTGCAATAGTATTTTCGAAATTAAGATTTCGGTCGAAAAAGCCAGATTTAAAATGTGGTTCATCTCTTAAATGTTTCGAGAGACGTTCTATTTCTTCCATTGGCGGAATTATAGAACGCCGGTCAGAATAAAAGGGTGAACGGTTTTGCTGTTTTATTATGCCCTCTCTTTTTAACATACCCAGGGCTTCATTTATTATTTGTTCTTTCTCTTTTCGCCCTTCTTCTATGCTGTAATAGTCTCGCGGCGGGCAGGTAATATCTACAGCGGTATCTCCATTATCCAACGTGGTTATCTCCATCATGGCACCGGAAGATAAATACTTTCTCATATAAAAATAGTTATGAGTTATACGTTATTTGCATATTAGTATATAAATTATTTTCCTGATAACTCATAACTTATATCTACATTCACGCTTTCGCCTCGGGTCCGAAATAAGCCACAGCATCTTCATGGCGGGTAGTAAAGTAATGCTCGAAATACATTTCTGTTTTTTGAAGGCGGCTGCCTTTTTTTATATCCACATCAAACAGGCAAAGTATGGCATCTTCCTGCAGGTGTTCCCCCGTGTGCCTGTGGTTGGCTTTATCCATATATTCAAAAAATTTTTGATACCAGGAAGGCACAAGCGAAATGGTGCGCAGGGGGATAAAATTATCCTGGTGAAACTTAATGGCAGCCTGTATGCAGTCCACAACTTTGTTACCCGTAAGCACTACCTGATTTATAAAACGGGCTTTATCTGTTCCCGGAATGGAGAGTACCGATTCATCTTTTTCCATACCCGTAAAAGTAGAGTACGAAAAAGAGGGTTGCTGGAAAGTCATTGACTTTTTAGCTACTTAAAACTAAATAAGTAGAAACCTGTTAGACAGAGTTAATCCTGAAATTTAATTAAATTGTAAAAAGATTCACTATTCCGGCTAAACTGATATTTTTGTATTTGTGAAAATAAACCCTGAAAAATAAGATTTGTATTAAAAACAGCGCAGTGTCCGCAATGTATTGTACAATCGCGTATTTGCTTCAAGTAAATAATTTTATATCCGGTAAATTAAAATTAATAGCAGTAAGCCACAAATGGTTTATCTTTCTACCACCACTTTTCCTTCGCCCACCAAACTACCATCCTCTCCTAAAACCCTGTACAGATAAACCCCGTTAGGCTGGGAGGATAGGTCAAGCTGATAGCTTTTAGCTAATAGCTGATAGCTATTTGAATGCACTTTCTCTCCCAGCATATTGTAAATTTCAATCGACACAACATGTTGTGTCCCTACCCACTGAAAGGTAAAATTGCCATTATTAGGATTCGGATATACACTTAATTCTTCACTCTTATCTCTTAAATTATCAGTCGAAGAAACGGTTGACCTCGTTTTAAAAATATCTCCAGTTTCATTCAGTCCTCCATCGCGGCACATGCCATATAAGGCTCCTTTATATAGTGTTAAAGCGCCAAAGGGATCTGAACCATCGGTATGATTAAAAAGGTGCAGATTAGTGAAATGGGTTCCATTGGTATCAACGGAAAAAATATTTCCTAATTGGGCAGTGCCTCCCCACTCTGTCATTCCGTATAACAAGCTATCAGAAAGAATTAATGAACCCCAGGCATATTGTCCGGTGGTGATGTCAAAATCAAGGAGGTCGCGATAGGCAGTTCCATCGGTATCCATGGAAAAAATATTCCCGATGGCATTCACACCACCCAATTGAGTCATGCCATACAATACACTCCCCGATGCGGAAAGAGTTAGTTGTCCATAGCCCGGCTCTGAACCGTTGGTTCCGTCAAAATTAAGCAACACCCTATACCCTGCCCCATTGGTATCTATCACAAAAAGGGTACCCAGGGGATTTAGGGCTGTTCCTCCCGATCTTGTCATTCCATACAGTTTGTTTCCATCGGCAGATAGTATTAAGGAACCCTCGGGCTCATAACCACTTGCGGGACTAAAATCATACAAGTCGGTAAACCGGGTACCATCGGTATCCAGTGAAAAAATTAATCCATATCCGTTTGCCCCTCCGCCAAATGTCATCCCAAACAATGTTTTTCCGGAAACCGATAACACTAACGAGCCAAATGGTTCTAATCCTGTGGTATCATTAAACTTATGTAAAAGTTCGAACCGGCTTCCGTCGGTATGAATGGAAAAAACAGTACCATCCCCGCCTGTGCCGCCATCTCCTGACGTCATACCATATAAAACGTTTCCTGACATGGAAAGAACAAGACTGCCAAAAGGAGCTGCCCCATCGGTGTCATTAAAATCAAACAGCTCGTTATATACTGCTCCGCCGGTATCTATAGAAAAAATACAGCCGGCGCTTGTTGACCCGCCGCCCGAGGCCATTCCATACAATTCTCCTCCCGAAGACGATAGGGTGAGTGAGCCGTATGGGTTTTTGCTGATAAGACCTGAAAAATCGTGCAGGTCGGTGTATTGAGCATGTATAGTTCCCATTCCCAAACAGAATAAAGAACAAAATAGTAAGGAGGTTTTTTTCATGGCGTTAATTTTCTACAAAGATAATAATAGTACAGAATTGCAAATAATTATTTCAAAATTGTGTTACTTTTCAACCATCACTTTCACTTCTATACCCCTCTTTTTATTCTCCCCCGCGAGGGAGAACCCGTCCGAACGCCGGCCCGAAAGATTCCTGCCCGAAAGGCATGGTCAGGCGGGGCTTAGCAGGGCGGGCACATCCTTACCTTTCTATTTCTATTTTCCCTTCTCCCACCAGGCTGCCGCTTTCAGCAATAACCCTATATAGATAAACTCCATTGGGTTGGGAGGATAGGTCAAGCTGATAGCTTTTAGCTAATAGCTGATAGCTATTTGAATGCACTTTCTCTCCCAGCATATTGTAAATTTCAATGGACACAACATGTTGTGTCCCTGCTGACAACTGCATTGTAAATTTCCCATTGCTTGGGTTGGGATAAACATTTACCCCTTCACTATTAGCTGTTAGCTCACTGGTGCCTGTTACTGTAGGCCTCCATTTAAATACCACTCCATCGCCATTGGCGCCTCCATTTTCGCACATACCATACATAGAGCCCCTGTTCAGGGTTACAGCCCCATGCGGGTTGGATCCGTCAGCAGTATTAAAACTGAATAAATTACTGAAATTATTGCCATTGGTATCTATAGAGAAAATATTTCCTTCGGCAGCGCCACCTTCCAGGGTCATTCCATATAACACACTATCAGAAAGGGTCAATGTACCTTCGGCATATTCCCCTGTTATATTATTAAAATCAATCAGGTCGTGATAGTTGGTTCCATCGGTATCTATAGAAAATACATTGCCTACAGCATCCACTCCACCCTGGTCTGTCATGCCATACAATACAGTACCCGAAGCAGATAGCGTTAAAGCGCCGTAAGCAGGGTACGACCCATTGGTACCGTCAAAATCAAGCAGGTCGTGGTATTCCGCTCCTCCGGTATCTATCGAGAATATTATTCCGGCAAGATGAAAGCCCCCCCCAGCCATACCAAACAGCTTTTTGCCATCGGTAGAAAGGATTAATGCACCCATTGGCTCTTCGCCATTAGTCTGGTTGAAATCGAGCAGGTCTTTAAATCCTGTTCCGTCAGTATCTACCGAAAATACATTGCCCAAATTACCTACGCCTCCTTCAAAAGTCATACCATATAATTTTTTCCCGTCAGCCGACAGAACCAGTGAACCATAAGGGCGTCCGCCATCAGTAGTATCCCCAAAATCTCTCAGGTCGCGGTATCCCGACCCGTTGGTATTAATGCAAAAAATATTTCCGGAACCTGTTCCGCCAAGTCCCGTTGTCATACCATATAAAAGGTTGGCAGAAGCAGAAAGAACCAGGGAACCATAAGGCTGGGAGCCCGATGCATTGGTATCATAAAAATCATGCATATCTAAATAGTTTGTTCCGTCGGTATCTACCGAAAAAACATTCCCGTAACCCTGACCACCCACCAGGGTCATTCCGAAAAGCTTATCTCCGGCAGCCGACAGGGTTACCGAACCCAGCGGCTTACCGCCATTATTGAAATTAAAATTAAGCAAGTTGGTGTACTGAGCTTGCATTGCCCCAATTCCGAAACCGAAGATGGAACAAATTAATATGGTCGTTTTTTTCATGGCGTTATTATTTTTTACAAAGATAAGGGAATTTATGTTACAATTAATCTTTGCCATCGGCAGGGCATTTCATTATAACTCTTACGCTCCGGTTTGTCATGGCTATGCTTTGTGAAGTAATATTTACTTCTTTAGGGCGTGCCTCAAGCCTCGCCCACCTTCACGACCGGGCAGGCAAGAGCCGGGGTATCCGTTACAAGTCCTCGCAAAGCCTGCGGGCTTTCCACTGCTATCCCTCACGCGAAAAGTCACTTACTTGAATAAAATCAAGATAGGTGAATTAGAAATAATATGATTATTTAATTTATTTTTGTTGAATGAAGAGAATTTCATAATTATTTTTCGTAAATGAAAAAAGAGTGGTTAAAACTTAGAACTTACGATGGCAGCCAGGAAAAGGCTTTTGAAGAGATGATCTGCCAACTCGCAAAAAGTGAGAAAATACTAAATACAAAGAAGTTTATTAGAGTTGGAGCACCGGACGCCGGAGTTGAATGTTATTGTGAATTAACAAATGGTGATGAAATTGGGTGGCAAGCGAAGTTTTTCCAATCAATGGGTAAGGCACAATGGGCGCAATTGGATAAATCTTTTAAAACTGCTATTGCAAAACATCCAAATCTGAAAAAATATATTATTTGTATTCCGTTGGATAGACCAGACCCGAGAATAAGAAACAAAAAGGGGAAGAAAGTAAAATATGCAATGGATATATGGTCAGAAAAGGTTATAGAGTGGACTACTCACGCAAAAGCCTTAAAAATTGAAATTGAATATTGGGGAGATTCTGAAATCTTTGAGAGGCTTTCAAAGCCAGAAAATATAGGAAGACAGCATTATTGGTTCAATAATGAAGAATTTACTGAAAATTGGTTTAAGGAAAAACTTGAAGTATCAATTAGAAATTTAGATAAGAGATACACCCCGGATTTAAATTTTGAATTGCCTATTGCAAAAATATTCGATGGTCTTTCAAGAGATATCTATTTCAAGCAACAGTGCATAGATGTATTTGATGATTTCCTTAAAAAAACCAAGAGAGTAATTTCTATAAAAGAAGTTGAGCTAAAGCCGCAAATAGATGAAATTGAAAACCAAATATTAAACTTCAGAAATCTTTTTAATAATATTGACTTTGTTGGAATAGAAGTTATTAAGCATACTCAACTTTCAGATATACTGGGTGATGCTAGTTTAAAAATTGATAACGCAATTGAGAAATTATATGAGCTTAATTTAAAAAAGAAGGAAGAAAAAAGAAAGGAGGTTAAGGATAAGAAAGATTATTATGAAGCAGATTATTATAGTTCTGAGAGGGAATATCTAAGAAAATTAAATAATTCCATCAGTACGTTTCAAGAACTACTTAAAGGAAAAACAGTAGCCCTATCTAATAATCCCTGCCTATTATTATCGGCTGAAGCAGGTAAGGGAAAGTCTCATCTTCTTGCCGATATTGCTGAAAAAAGATTAAAGCAACATCAATACACAATATTATTACTTGGTCAAAACTTTAATAATGATGAGCCATGGCTACAAATAAAAAATCAGCTTCAATTAAGCTGTAATAACGATACTTTCTTATCATCGTTAGATGCTAAAGCAGAATCTTCAGGCTCAAGAATATTATTTTTCATAGATGCCATAAATGAAGGGGACGGGAAAAGGCTTTGGTCCAATTGCCTCGCAGGATTTATTACAGCAATCAGGAAATATCCTCACTTAGGTGTCGTGTTTAGTATCCGGACCTCATACGAAAAAGCTATAATTAAGGAATCTCTTTTGGAAAATAATGAATTAATAAAAGTTACCCATTATGGATTTCAAGGTCACGAATACGAAGCAAGTAAACTATTTTTTAATGCCTACGAAATAGAACAGCCAAGTATTCCTCTGTTGCATCCAGAGTTTTCAAATCCCCTTTTCCTGAAGTTATTTTGCGATGGATTACAAAAAAGAAGGTTGCATAAAATTCCTGATGGGTTTGAAGGAATAACAACAATTATGAGTTTTTTCCTTGAATCAATAAATTTGAGAATCTCCCAAAAACATAATTTGCCTCCTGAACTAAATGTTATTTCAAGTATTGTTAAGCATTTGGCAGCAAAGATTGCAGATAATATGGAAAACTCAATGCCTTTTAAGGAAGCATATGATTTCCTTACTGGTCTGGCAGAAACTAAACATGTAAATGATAAATCAGAATTCTTTAAAGACTTGATTTCAGAAGGGGTACTTACCCAAAATATGTACTGGAGCGGAGATGGGAAATACTATGAAATAGTATATATAGTCTACGAAAGATTTAGTGATCACCTACGAGCTTCATATTTACTTGATACCTATTTAGATCCAAAAAGCCCGAAGGATGCCTTTAAAGAAGGGCAAAAATTATTTGAATTAACAAAGGACTCCAATCAATGTTATTTTAATGAGGGATTAATTGAAGCACTATCTATCCAAATACCTGAACGAGTAAAATGTGAATTATATGAAGTTGCTGAGCATGCGAAAGATTTCTACCCAATTGCTGCTGCACTTGTTGGAACTATCATTTGGAGAAAGAAAGAATTTTTTGGTGCTGGAGTGCTTGATTATATTAATAATGTTGTAACGAAAGCGTATGATTTAGATACCTATTTTTTAAATACCATACTTCAAATTACTGCAACCCCCAATCATCCATTTAATAGTGATTTCTTACATCGATATCTTTTAAGATTTTCTATGGCAGATCGAGATGAGTGGTGGACAACATATATTCATCACATGTATCCTGGTTATAAAGATGAAGCTACTCCAATAAGGCGATTAATTGATTGGGCATGGACAGATGAAAATAGGATGCATATTTCAGATGACTCAATTCGTTTAATGTCTCAAACCATGATATGGTTTTTGACAAGCACTAACAGAACATTAAGGGATTCGGCAACAAAAGCGTTAATATGTTTATTAGAGGAAAGGATTAATATTCTTATATCTTTAATCAAAACATTTGAAAACGTTAACGACCCTTATTTGGTTCAACGACTTTATGCAGTTGCTTATGGGTGTGCTGTAAGAACCTCAAATACAAAAGACTTGAAAGAACTTGCAGAATATATTTTTCACTCTGTTTTTAATAGAGATAAAGTAGTACCCGATATTTTACTAAGAGACTATGCAAGGGGTATAATTGAATACTCCGTCTATATTGGTCATTGTTTTAATTTTGATTTGAAGAAAATAAGACCACCATACAAAAGCGAATTGCCTACCGTTTTCCCATCGAATGAGGAAATTCAAAGATATAAGCCAGTCATTAAAGAGAATGACATTCGTCGTAAATACTGGGGGTTAGACCATATTTTCAGCTCAATGGCTGTAGAAGGCTGGTATGGCGATTTTGGGAGATATGTTTTTGCAAGTGCATTTACACGCTGGAAAGATGTTAACATTAAAAATTTAAGCAATTTAGCAGTTAAATGGATAATTGAAGAATATGGATATGATGTACATAAACATGGTGAGTTTGATGAAAGAATCGGGAGTGGAAGAGGGAGAGGCAATAAAAATATGGAAAGAATTGGTAAAAAATATCAATGGATTGCGATGCATAGATTATTAGCATTAGTAGCGGATAATAGTACTTTTTTTGCTGATTATTCTATGGATGAAGAAAAGGATAATTATGAAGGACCCTGGGAACCTTTAATAAGAGATATTGACCCAACAATTATAATAAAAGGAAAAGAGGAAAACAAATACAATACGTATTGGTGGTATCCAATACAGTACAAAAATTGGGAAACAGAAAGCAAAAAATGGATTTATAAGAAAACAGACTTACCAAATCCAATTCAACTTATCAATATGACTGATGATAAAGGTATTGAGTGGGTAGATCTGCAAATTTTGACGTCATGGAATGAGCCGCAGGTTATAGGGGAAGAAAAATGGGATCATCCCCGGAAGGAAATATGGTATCACATTCGAAGTTATATTACCCTTGAAAAAGAATATGAAAAAATTATTAAATGGGCAAAAGAGAAGAAGTTTACAAGTAGATGGATGCCTGAATCTGTTGACAGATATGAAATGTTTGCACGAGAATATTATTGGGCTCCTTCCAGTAAAACATTTAAGAGGGAATATTATGGTGGAAGTGATTGGATAAAAGTAGTTGACAGAAAGAATAAAGAACTGTATGGCAAGGTAGCTGTTACTGCCATTGATTATTTATGGTCAGTAGATGAAGATAGTTCTCTTGAGACTCCTATCCGGTATTGTAGACCGACAGAAATTCTTTTTAAATTATTAGATTTAAAATATTCGAAAACGGAAGGGCAGCTTTTAAATAGAAAGGGAGAACTAATATGTTTTGATCCTTGTGTTTCACATCCAACACGTTCTTGTTTATTGGTTAGAAAGGCTGACCTACTAAAAGTACTCAAGGAAAATGGATTAAACATATTTTGGACAGTTTTAGGAGAGAAGCAAAGCTTAGATAGCCGTCGTGAAAATCCCTGGCTTGGAAGATTAAATATCTCCGGTGTTGTAAATTTTGAAAATGGGGAACTGAAGTATAGTCCAAAATTTACAAAGGAATAAAATCAGTCGTATGATTTCCACATAAGTTTAATTTATATTCACCTAAATGTAATAAAATAAGAAAACTTTTTACTATATTAGCTATACTTTTTATACCCTCGAAACCCTTTAGGGACACAGGTCTTGAGGAATCACCTTGCAATCAGCAACTTAGGTAGGGGTATATTTGCCCCGCCCGAATGCCAGCCCGAAAGATTCCTGCCCGAAAGGTATGGTCAGGCGGACATTCTGGCGGGTACCATCCGGTACGGGCGGGCTTTTTAGCCGTTGTTCACAAATCAGATTAAAGAGCCCTAAAAAATCTGTAAAAAATAAATTCCCTAACTTTACGTCTTTACGGCAAACCAACCCTCTTTATGAAATATAACTTATTAGGAAATACAGGACTCAAAGTATCGGAACTATGCCTCGGCACCATGACCTTTGGCGGCAAAGGCTACTTCGCCCATATAGGCAAGCTGGGCCAGCAGGCGGCAGATGAATTAGTAGCCAAGTCTATCGAGGGAGGAATTAATTTTATAGATACAGCCAATGTATATTCCGAAGGGCTATCAGAAGAAATAACCGGGCAAGCCATCCGCAACCTTAACATACACAGAGACGACCTGGTAATAGCTACTAAAGTGCGCGGCAGGATGCACGAAGGACCTAATGGCAGCGGGCTTACCCGCAAGCATATCCTTCAGGCTGCAGAAGCCAGCCTGAAGCGCCTGAATATGGATTATATTGACCTTTACCAAATTCACGGCTTCGATGCCCTCACCCCGATTGAAGAAACCATTGATGCCCTCGATTCGCTGGTTAAGAGTGGTAAGGTGCGCTACATAGGTTGCAGCAACCTGGCTGCCTGGCACATTATGAAAGCGGCAGATTATTCACGTTACCATCACCTGGCTAAGTTTGTTTCGCTGCAAGCCTACTACACCATTGCCGGCAGAGATTTGGAAAGGGAAATAGTGCCACTGCTGCACGACCAGCAAATAGGACTGATGGTATGGAGCCCGCTGGCAGGAGGCTTACTCAGCGGAAAGTACAAGCGCAACGGAGAAGCGGAAGCAGGCTCCCGCCGCATAAATTTCGATTTTCCGCACGTAGATAAAGACCGGGCATTCGATATTATAGATGTGTTAGAACCTATGGCAAAAGAAAAAAACGCTACCATAGCCCAGCTTTCGCTGGCATGGCTGCTGCATCAGCCGGTAGTGACAACGGTAATTATCGGCGCCAATAAAATGGGGCAGCTGGAAGATAACCTGAAATCAATAGATATAAAATTTACAGCGGAAGAATTGCAGAAGTTAGATGAGATAAGCAAACTGCCCCGCGAATATCCGGGCTGGATGATGGAAAGACAAGGCGGAGACAGGAAGAAATAAAGGTTTATTTTGATATTCCAAATTGGAATATCAAAGTTTCAACCACCTCAAAAACAACTTATTCTTTATCACCCTTTTGGCGATACCCAATTTTTTTTCTTGGGGGCAGCACAGGATTCAATAGTTCCTTTAATGCGTGAAATATTACCTGGATTTCTTCCTCGTGCTTCTTTAAGTGATTGTCGTACATGTACATTTTTTTCTCAATGTTTTCAAGTTTCAGTAGTATATCTTTATGGGTAGAAAGCATCTCACGCATCTTCGTAAAAATGCGCATAATCTGAATATTCACTTCAATGGCAATTTTACTATTTAGAATGCCCGAAAGCATTGCAACACCTTGCTCTGTAAAAGCATACGGTAGTTTTCTTATACCACCTTGTTTTGATATTCCATTTTGGAATATCAAGTTCGTATATTCCTGATATGTAAGCTGAAACATAAAATCTTCTGGGAATCTTTTACTATTACGCTTTACTCCTTTATTTAAGTTTCCGGTAGTTACCCTGTACATTTTAGCAAGGTCCCGGTCAAGCATAACTTTTTTCCCTCGCACAAGATATATCTTGTTTACGATTGTATCATCTGTTATTTTTATTGAGGTAGTCATCTGCATTTTTTAAGTGTGGCAAAATACGAAATAATATTATTTAGGAATAGGAGGCAAAGATATTATATAAGCTATAATATATAGAGATTTATTTAAGTATTTTTGTGCTATGAGAATAAAATACAAAGAACTATTATTTGATACATTCAATACCTTTTCTCCAATTGAAAAGTTAGATTACATACTTGATTTTTTTGACCACCAGGAACCCCTTTTAGAAGGAATTGAAAAAATGATGGAAAGATTAGGCTGGGATATTTATAATAATACAATAAGCAAAGAACTCAACATCATTGTTGATAAATTAATAAAAGATGGCTATCTTTTAGAAAAAACCATACCGCAATATTCGGAACAGCTTAATAAAGATGGGCATTTCGAAAAGGTAGGTAGTTATCAAATGTATTACATTTCATTTGAAGGCAGATATTTCAATTCTACAGGTGGTTATTTTCAAATGCAAGAGGATAAAGCTCTTCAGCGAATTCATCTAAAAAACGAGCAGCGGGTGTCAAAGAGGAATGAAATGATACTTGCTGCTGGGGCAATTTTTGGCATTATAGCTTTGATATTTCAGGCACTAAAATGGATTTATCTTCACTATTATCTTTTTGAATAGATTGCTTCATAAGTGACTTTTCATTAAACATTAAGCATTCAAAATTTAACATTTATGATTTCTTCCTCACCTTCATACCCGTCTGCTGCTCCACCATTTTTTCATCTACCTCATACCCGGCACGGGTTAATGACTCAAGCAATGTTGCAAAATCATTTTTACGTTTGGTTTCCAATTCGGTAATTTCGTTCAATTCATTATTGTTGAGATAGCCATAGGTTGTATCTTCCGGAATGCGGAAACCGAGATTGCGCAGTTTGGGAATTACATTGTCGTTTATTACCGCACAAAGCCATTTGTCTTGTTCGTTTTCCACTTCCCGCAATGCTGTCTGCATAGGGCTGTTCAGGTTTCCTTGTTCCGAGCCAAGCTTGCCGGGTATGCTGCCCATGCAATCTTCATGCCCTAAAATAATGGCTGAAATAGATTTTTTGCACCGGTCCTCCAGGCTGTTGTAGCTCTGCCATGCACTGCCGGTATTAGCGCTCTGCACTAATTCAAGTTCATCCTCTTTATCGGTTATCAGGTAAGAGGAACTACCCATATTTTGCAATAGTTTTTCTGCCAGCGCCCTTTCCGATTCATCACTTTTATCCGTCTTCAGCCAGCGGATGGGTTGGCCAAACATCTCTACAAAGTCGGCATTAAATTTCAGGTTGTTGCGCATAAGGATGGCATACATGGCAACCTGGTAAAAGATACCATAACCGCAATGGCTCATACCAAACTGGTTAGGGGTTTTCACCCAGATATGCCAGTCGGAATAACTGTCTCCATCCGTGTTTATATTCCCGGGGGTGTTAAAGCTAATTTCTCTTTCTTTATCAAAGAAATACTTTCTATCTTTATAGTCCGGGTCAGCATAATGGATACCATCAATCATGTAAATTACGGGGCTGACTATTTCACGGTCGGGGGAAATATTTTGCCTTCTCACCACACTTAAATCGGGGAATTGGTTGTCCACCATATCACCCAGCGAAATAAGCTGGTAGCCATATCCCTGGGCATCGAGCAGGTAATCGGTAAGGGTGTTCCACCAATGTGAATTTATAAAATCGAATCCTGCATTCGCCTCTACCGGTTGTTTATTTTTAGTAAAAAAGGCAGGTTGTTTTGATAGCGTGAGTCTTTTGCGTTTTTGCCAGCAGGCATATACATAGCCATTTAAAATTAAATCCTGGTAAATCTGCTGCATCTTTACGCGGTATGGAAAGATGGGCATTTCAGCCTCCGTGATAGCTTCTCTCCACAGCCGCAAATCCATACGCACACGGGGAAACTGAACGGGGGCAATGGTGCGGCTTACATTCTTGGCATCATATTCCATGTTGATGGGGTTCTCACCATACCGCCCGAAATTGGGTGATGAGGGATCGAACATTTCTGTAGGGAACCAATAATTTTTTCCTTTGATATTCACCTGTCCCCTGCCCAGCTTCGGGACTACCGTAGCCTCATGAATATGAAAAAAGTGTGGCTTGCCCCCAACCATAATGCTGTAAGGCTTTTTGCCTGATTTATCAAGCGAGGCATTGTATGATACTTTGCGGATGTTGCTCATTAAATAGTTATGAATTATGAGTTATTTTTTAGATGTAGGTTATGAGTTACAAGTTCTTTGTGAATAGATAGTTTAATATTTTTATCATAACTTATAACTCATAACTTATAATTGTTTTTTACCAGGTATTTTCCAGTTTTATATTTCCGCCTATGCGTATCCTGCCACCCTGTGTGGGTTGTAACAGTGGGAGGTCTGGGGTGATGCTGCCTTTGGAAACAGCCAGGCACCATTCTATTGCTTTATCATAGCGGCGCTGGCGCAGGGCGGGAATATTTTGGGGAGCTATGTTTGAATGAAGCGTATAGAGTGCCACATCCATCATATTTTTCACCAGGCTGCGGTCGCGATTATCTCCATAAAGCCATGATAGGGGCTGCCAATTCAGTATATCGGCGCCGGGAATATTAGCTGTATTACTATTACCCACCGATTGCCATAATTGGTTATTATAACTTACTAACTGATGTTGGCTATAGGTGGTTACATTGCTCCATGCAGAAGTATTGAGTGAGGTTTGCCGGGGCAATAAAGCGGTAACACTATAAGGGGTCCCTGTTCCCCAGCAAATAGCGCCATTGGCAGGGTCATCGGGAAAGACATTCAGCAGGGGAATATTTTGCTGTGCTTCAAACTGGATAAGCTTAGTATGGTCATATCTCCCGGAAGGTATAAGGCATTGGTAAACATTATTTTTATAAAAAACTATATCGCCTTTGGAATAATTGCCATTATTCACATCAAAAAGCGGGTACGGGTATGGGATATTATACAAGCCGAAGTTCATGCCGAGCAAGGTCCAATAGGTGGCATTGGTGGGGATAGCATCGCTCACCGTGTTGGTATGGCAGAGGTAAGCATTGCCATCGGTATAAGAAACCAGCGCACCAATGGTGTAGTTTTGGGGTATCCAAGCCGGGTAATTAAGCTCTGCCAGCTGACCCGCAAAATACGTGGCAGAGGGATTAAACACTACCGTACTTGCAAAAGCGGTAGTTATATCAAACCGCTGGCGGAGGTAAGCGCTTATTTCTTCCTGTGCATTTTCTTCAGCATCGGCTTGCACCAGCGCATCGCCTTTGGTAAGCTGGGTGAGGATGGCAGTTTGTATTTGCGGCAGGTAATCGCGGGAACGTAGAAAAGACATATTATTTATTTAAGATTTAAAATTTGAGATATACGATTTGGGCATTACTTACCACTTATTCCCTATCACTTGCCCCTTACTCCTTGTTTCACTCTGCAAAAATATGGCACGATTTGTGGAGCTGCTAAAAAGTCAATGACCGGTGCCGGGCAATGCCTGAAAGTGCCGGGCAAAGTGGATGTAAGATTTGAGATATAAGATGAAAGATTTATTGGGGGTTTTAAAAAAAGGGCACCAAAAAGATGTTCCTTTCTCCCTCATTTTATTTTAGTTAACAATTAAAAAAGGTAAAAACCCATAGGTTATTTCTGGGTTAACCTAAATATAACCCAGGTGAAACTGAAACTGTAAATGAAACTAAAACTAAAAATGAAACTAAGTTCTTTTCTATTCTTTGCTTCTTTCTTTCTTTTACTTTTCTACCACTACTTTTCCTTGACCAACCAAACTACCGCTTTCTCCCAAAACACGGTACAGATAAACCCCATTGGGCTGTGCAGATAAATCAATTTCAGTACTCTTAGCCCGTAGTTCTTCGCTCTTAACGTCTTCTCCAAGTGTATTATAAATTTCAATGGATACAACAGGTTGTGTCGCTACTGACAATTGAAAGGTAAATTTTCCACTGGAAGGGGTTGGATAAACTGAAACCGTATCTACCGGTTTTACAGTAACCAGTGACGCAAGCGTTACCGGACAAGTATAAAACATATTGCAAGGGTAAAATGATGAATAGGTGAAACTCATGCCCGATTCGACAAAGCAATCTATCCAGCCCCCACCTTCAGCAGGTGGAGTAGGTTGTTCCAACAGGCCCTGGGCGCTTCCAGTACCTTCAATGATGGAATCAAATACCAATCGGTTTGTTCCGGTATCAATGGCTATATTAAATTGTTTACGGTAGGAAGCACCCACCCATATTGAGTCAATCGAACTTACATAATAACCCAACGATTTTCTGCTGATGTATGAATCGGGTAAGGTATCCCCAACCTGTAAGGTAAAATCATACAGTAGTGTATCTACTCCCAAATTCGGCGGGAAAGATGCATAAACTTTCTTTGATAGCGTATCATTACGGATAAGACATTTTAAGGAATTGAAACATTGCCAAATGGTATCAATCGGTCCGCAACCGCCATCGTTATGTTCATATCCGCCGGAAGTATAGAGTTTAGTATATGTTTTTCCAGTTACAATGGTATCCCCAGCTGCATAATAGTCAAACTCTTCCCTTATATCATCATATCCCAAGCCACACATATAGGCAGTCCATGTGGTTTCCCTCCATGCCGCATTTGTATCGGGAATAGGATGATAGCTATTAAACTGCCCAATGCAGGGAGTGAAAAAAGAAAAGAGAATAATGAAGGCTGAAAAGGCAAGTTTCTTTTTCAAAAATATAGAGTATTATTTTTTATACGTATTTTTAATTTCTGGTAAAACATTTTCTTTTGCTAATTGTCGTTATCAGATAAGAAATTAACCATTGTTCAGGTTATCAAACAAAAGTAATTATCTCAGAAAATAATTATTTACTGCGATTCAATTTCCTTCTCTGCCCCTCTTTTTATTCAGAACACTAATTTTACTTTTCCACCACTACTTTTCCTTCGCCAACCAAACTACCGCTTTCTCCCAAAACACGGTACTGATAAACCCCATTGGGCTGTGCAGATAAATCAATTTCAGTACTCTTAGCCCGTAGTTCTTCGCTCTTAACTATCTCCCCAAGTGTATTGTATATTTCAATATCACCTTTTTCATTAGAATTTGATAGCGATAGACTAAAAGAGCCACTATTAGGATTGGGATGTACATTAACGATTCCTGGCATCTTCAACAATTTATTAGTTGAAGTAATAATGTTGCTTGTGTCAATTTTGAAAACGACTCCGTCCTGGACTGTCCCACCTCCAAATGTCATCCCAAATAATGTGCTTCCTGAAGATATTAAGTTACCATAGGGCTGAGCACCATTCGAACCATCGAAATCAAGTAGTGCCTTATATCTATCCCCATTTGTATCTATGGAAAAAATACAACCATTATGGGTGCCTCCACCCGCCGAGGTCATTCCATAGAGTACTCCATCCAATAGCATTAGTGAGCCTTGAGGTATTGCACCATTTGTATCATTTAAATTGAACAGGTCTTTATATTCGTTTCCATCAGTGTCCATAGAAAAAATACAACCGTAGTTATATTCCCCTCCTAAACTTGTCATTCCATACAATTTACCACCTGAAAGAGTTAGGTCTCCCAAGGGGGCTGTACCGTCAGTATCATTAAAATCATGGAGGTCTCTATATCTTAAGCCATTCGTATCTATCGAGAAAATATTCGTTTCAGTCATTCCAAATAGCATACCCCCTAAAAGGGTTAATGAACCTTGTGGGTTATATCCATTTGTAACGTTGAAATCCAAAAGATCCCTGTACCTGTTTCCATTCGTATCGATAGAAAAAATAATCCCATGATTATACATTCCCCCTGCTCCTGCCATACCATATAATATACTACCTGAAAGGGTTAATGAGCCATATGGTCCTGCACCATTTGCTCCAGTAAAATAAAGTAAATTCTCATATCTACTCCCATTTGTATCTATGGAAAAAATATTCCCTTCTCCTGGACTTCCTCCGCCTAGTTCTGTCATTCCATATAATATTCCTGCAGAATAGGTCAAAGACCCTTTAGGAGCTAAACCGTTTGCCCCGTCGAAATCAAATATGTCCCGGTACCCACCCCCATTCGTATCTATAGAAAAAATATTCCCATTGTCAAAAGTCCCCCCATCATTGGTCATCCCATACAATCTCGTCCCTAAAAGAGTCAATGAACCATAGGGTTCTACACCATTTATACCATTAAAATCAAGGAGAATAGCATACTGAGCCTTAGCTGTTCCAATTTGCAACAAGAGGAAGGTGGCAAATAAGGTACTTATGTTTATCATTGTAATTTTTCACAAAGATATTTATACTATCTATTTAGAATCATTTTATTTGGAGTAATATCGAAATTTTATTTATTTAAATGGCTGAGAAACAGTATTTATTTAATATTTTCCTTACCTAATAATTATTAGTTTTCCCCTTTGGAGTACCTTACAATTAGCAATAATGCGATAGAGGTAAAAACCAATAGGGAGGGTTACGATGTTTTTTGTAACTATTGTTTGCGAAAGTGGCAATTGCCATATTAACACTGGAGTACCAACTTCAAACAATTCGATACGTGCACTTTCAATACTATTGTCCAAATGGTATTGTATGGTCAATTGATTGTTAGCAGGGTTGGGGAATAGATTTATAGAACTATAGTTTAGTACGGTTTTTCCACTGCTATTTTCCTGCACATATAAAGTGGATTTCTTATGAAAAGGCAATAATGCCTGCCGGGTTTACAATACGGATACAGTTATTTCCTAAATCATCAATATATAGATCGCTGGAGCCGGTTAAAAGCCCCCGAAATACAAAATTAAATTCTGCAGCTGTGGCAGGACCACCATCCCCGCTATATCCTGTAATTCCATTCCCCGCAACTGTAGTAATTATTTGTGCCTTGCACAAAAGAGTGAGGAGGGAAAAAGGGAGAGTGAAAAATAAAAGTATAATTATTTTTTTCATATATTATTTATTTATTAGTAATTTTCCTTTACCAATCAATTCATCGCTTTCTCCCAAAACACGGTACAGATAAACCCCATTGGGCTGTGCAGATAAATCAATTTCAGTACTCTTAGCCCGTAGTTCTTCGCTCTTAACTATCTCCCCAAGTGTATTATAAATTTCAATGGATACAACAGATTGTGTCGCTATGGGCAACTGAAAGGTAAAAATACCATTGGATGGGTTCGGATAAACAGGTGTTCCCTTATCCATAGAAATATCCTTAACCGACAACTCATCTGAATTAATAATTACTTCCCGGACACGGTTATTATTAATATCGGCAATGTATAAATTTCCGGCATAGCCGAGAGAGACCCCTGTGGGGCCGTTTACTTCTGCTGCTATTGCTGCTCCCCCGTCTCCGCTATACCCGCTCATTCCAACTCCTGCCACGGTAGAAATGGTACCCGAACTATTTATTACCCGGATGCGGTTATTTTGTGTGTCGGCAATGTAAATATTTCCGGAAGCATCTATACAAACTCCATAGGGGTTGTTAAGTTCGGCATCAGAAGCCGCTCCCCCATCTCCGCTATACGAAGCCATTCCATTACCGGCTATGGTAGTTATAATACCGGCCGTATTTATTTCCCTTATCCGGTCATTAAAGCAGTCGGCGACCAACATATTCCAGTTCCTGTCGAAAGCAATGCGGAAAGGCTTATTCAGCTCTGCCGCCAGGGCATTGCCATTATCGCCGCTAAATCCACCAACTTGATTTCCTGCAAACAAGTTTATGATACCGGCGGTATTCACTTTGCGGATAACATTGTTCCAGGAATCGGCTATATACAGGTTTCCGGTATCATCGGTAATAACGCAGCAGGGCCAGAATAAGGCTGCCGCCGTGGCAGCGCCACCGTTTCCGCTATAGCTCTGCGAGCCATTTCCGGCAACGGTAGTAACTATGCCTGCGGTATCTATTTTCCGTATTCGGTTATTATTAAAATCAACCACATAGTGGTTGCCTGCCGAATCGGCATTTATAACCGTGGGCTCATTAAATTCGGCAGCCGTTGCCGGGCCACCATCACCGCTGAACCCGCCAATTCCATTTCCCGCATAAGTGCTGATAACTCCGGCACGATTAATAAGGCGTACCCTGTTGCCCTGCTGGTCGCACACATAAATGTTCCGTCCGCCGTCAATCAGCGTAGCATTGGGCCCGTTCAATTCAGCATCTGTAGCCTGTCCGCCGTCTCCGTAATACCCTCCTACTCCATTCCCAACTACGGTAGTAATTATTTGAGCAGAGCAGAAGCAGCTAATCAGTGATAAGGGAATCGTAAATACTGCAATGGTAAAAATTTTTTTCATGGTTGAATGATTAGAAGTTGAACTATCTGGTTTTTATACTTTCCATATCACATTATTTGCCTTATATCTGTTAACAAAGATAAGAAAATAATCAGTGCTCAGGTTATCAAACAAAAGTAATTATCTCAGAAAATAATTATTTACTGCGATTCAATTTCCTTCTCTGCCCCTCTTTTTATTCTCCTCCAGGCGGGAGAATATTTCTCTTACCTTTCTACCACCACTTTACCTTCTCCGATCAGGCTGCCGCTTTGTGAAATTACTCTGTATAAATAAACTCCATTTGGCTGCGCAGATAAATCAATTTCATTACTTGTAGCTTTTAGTTCTTCGTTTTCAACTTCCTCCCCTAATACATTATAAACCCTCACCACAGATGCCTGATTACCGACGACTGATAATTGAAGGGCAAATTTTCCGGTGGAAGGGTTTGGGTAAACCGAAACTGATTGGTCCGGTACTTTTATTGTTGCCACCACCAGTGCCGACGGACATGAATAAAACATATTACAGGAAGCATTAGCATCATACGTAAATTCCAGGTTTGAATCCATATAACATTCAAGCAAGCTACCACTTGGGTCAGGGGGTCCCAGGTACACAATCAATCCATGGGAACTGCCAATACCTTCAATTATAGAATCGGCCCCATTACTAATAATATACTGTTTCCGGTAATTTCCTCCTATCAAAATTGAATCAATTGAACTTACATAGTAACCGAAGTTTGTATTATTATTATAAGTTGCCGGTAATGTATCACCCACACCGAGGGAAAAATCAAACAGCAATGTATCTGCACCAAAATAGGGCGGAAACAAGGCATACACCTTTTTAGAGGAAGCATCATTCCGCATTAGAAAAGAAAGGAAATTATAGCACTGCCATGCCGTATCATTGCTTGGAGGACAATTGTAACTTGGATACTCAAACCCTCCTGAGATATTAACTTTAATATAGGTTTTACCATTCAAAACCGTATCTCCCTTTGCAGAATAAGCAAATTCCTTTGAATACCCGTCATACCCTACTCCAATCCCGCAGTAAACATACCACCAGTTATTTTCCCTCCATGATGCACCCGAATCTGCGAACGGGTGATAGGTATTAAACTGCCCAAAGCAAGGTATAACAAGACCAAAGGGAATAATGAAGAATAAAGAAGCAAGGTGTTTTTTCAACGTATATATTTCTATTTTTTACTATATCATTTTATACCTGCTGAAATCAGTTTATCTTGTTGCTGAACTTTGGTAACAAAGATAAGAAAATAAATTATCGTACAACTATTTAAAGGTTATTGTATGAACAACCCGGTTTCCTTCTTTAATTTAGTGTTTCGATTATTACCCTGCATGGTATAAATCTTTATATTTGTATTAAGATACATATCACTTATGAAAAATATTATTTATGTATTCCTTTTATTTTCCTCCTTTTGCCAGGCGCAGGATTACACCCATCCCCGGGTACGAAAACCTGTTGCAGCAATAAAAAAAAACTATGATACGGTGAAAAGGGAATTATTTTTTGTGTCACTCAATGCCGGCATCAGTGTTCCTTTTCAAGATTATGATGCTACTAACAGGGTATTGCTTTCCAATGAAGTTCAGGGATTTGCCATAACAGGGTTCCAGATAAATATTACCGGCGGAATTTTCCTTTCAACCCCCCTGGCATTTATAGCAAAAGCAGGAGTAGATTTTAATAGTGTTGACCAGGCTGAGTTTAGGGCAGAAAATGGCGGGCAGGCAACCCGGGATTTCAAAATACAGCAGTATATGGGCGGCTTGTGCTATCGTGTTGCGTTGAAACCCACCTTTTTTTTCGGCGTGCAGGTAATGGCCGGCTACATCAGTATTAACTATCCGTCATTTACCAGCATAGTATATAATGTGCCTTACTACCACAGCCTTCCCGAGGAAGGTGTGCCGGGCTATTCCTTTGGCGCCGGGATAGAAAAGATGATAACAGGATATATGGGGTTAGTCGCCCATATTTCATATTCCTCAGCCACGGTTACTTATACCTCATCTACCCTTGCCACCAGCGGGTTTACAGCTACCCAATATACCCCGGTATTTATGAATTATGGCAGCATGGCCATTACCGCAGGGGTAAGTTTTCATTTGTAATTTTATATAGATTTTAATAAGTATATCTGCTTTATCTATTCAGATACCTGTTACTGCCCCGGAACTATTGTCGGGTAATATTTTTAAATTTGTAATTACCGCAGCCCCGATATATGAAAAAAATTATTTATTTATTTATTTTATTTTCCTCGTTTTGTCATGCGCAAGATTATTATTATCAGCCCGTCCAGCCGCACCAGTCAAACTACACTAAGCCAAAAGACACCCTGCGGTTCAAAAATTATTTCTTCTCTTTCAGTATAGGGCTTTCGCTACCGGTACGCGACTACGGCAGCCGCGATACATCCCGCAACTTTATGATTTACGGACCCGATTCCTCCCATGCCAAAGGCTTTGCCAATCTTGGCTTCCATGCCAGCATTAATGGCGGCGTATTTCTCACTCCCCATGTCGGGCTGGCTGTTAAAATAGCGTATAACGAAAATAGTTTTGATCAAAATACATTAAATACAATCCTCAACGGAAATTATTCTTATTCCATCAACGGAAATTACCATATCTGGCAAATAATGGGCGGAGCATTTGTCAATTACCGGGTAGATAAAGAATCGTGGCTGTGGGTGCAGGGTATGGTAGGGCTTATCAATGCTGATTTTCCTTCGTTTTCCATTTTGGGGCTACCTGTATTTCCGCCGCAAATATCCTGGAACTTCACCCTTCCCAATGCTAATGCCGTAGCCTATTCCCTTAGCATTGGTTACGAAAAAGCCATTTCCCAAAATGTAAGCTTTATCACTACCCTAACATACCTGGGTGCCGAATTATCTTATCCCTCTTTAACCTACGATATAACAGGCCCATATACCGGGCTCCCCCTGCCCTATACGCAGCATTACCCGGTAACCATGTCTTTCGGCAGTATTGATTTTTCGCTCGGGCTGATAGTGCATTTTTGAGTTCCATTTCAGTTGCCTCTTTATCAGTTATGAAGGTAATCCTCAAAAATAAATGTTTATAGTTTTGTAAACTTTTATATCCTTGCAAGGGTATATGAGGTAGAGTTTAAAAACAGCTTATTTAGAGGAACTTTATGAAACTCTTTTGAATGAAATAAAAGGCAAACAACCATTTAGCAGAGACGTTATTAAGCAGTATAAGAAAAAGGACAGATACTAATAGGTATGACAAATATGGAGCAACTGCGGCAATTTAGAGGTTTACATTTTGAATATATGAAAGGAGATAGAAAAGATGGATGTTCAATAAGACTAAACGATCAATACAGGCTCCTATTCAGAGTTACACATAACCATGAAATTGAAATTACACTTATTACCGAAATATCAAAACATTATGAAATCTAAAATCAGAAAATCAGCTAACGAAGTTATTCCCGGTGATATATTTCACCCGGGCGAATACATTAAGGATGAACTGGACGCAAGGGAACTTCCTCAACAATATTTAGCAGATAAGATGGGGATGAGTAAATCTGAAATAAGCCTCCTTATTCACGGTCACCGGAATATTACGCCCGAAATTGCCGTGTTATTAGAAAACGCTTTAGCTATAGATGCCGAATTCTGGATGAATCTGCAAGTGAAATATGACCTTGACCTGGTAAGGAAAAAAACCCGGCAATCCATCAGCCATTCCAAGCTATCTTCAGCAAAGAAGAAGAAAATGCGGGCACATATTGAGGCGGTGTAAGTAGTCGGAATAGTTCCTCAATTTAGATGTATCCTCTCATCTCTCCGGCTTTGAAAGATATTGATTGAAATACACAATTTTACCATCCTTTAACTTCCATTGCTCATGCATTAAAGAAGTATCTGCTGTACCATCTTTGGAGTATCTTCTTTCCGCTGCCCAGATAAATACCCAATCTTCATTCCTATCATTTACATGAATATTTTGCCACATAGATATATCAAACCGCATGGAGTCAAGCCCATCCACATCTTGTTTAGCATAAGCTAAAAGGGCAGCAGAACTGCCATGAAACCGATGCCCGCCGGCGCTTTCGTAAATTACGGTATCGGCATAATATTTCTTCATAGAATCAAACCTGTTGGTCTCAAACATTTTCCATACCGTAAGCACCTTCCTCAGGTTCTCAGGGTTTCCTGACATACTCATATCAGAGGAATAGGTAGCCTTATAAGGATAGGAAATCCCATTCGTAGCCGTAATCTCAGCCGTTTTTTCAGCAGGCTTATCGCAATTGGAGCACCCCAAAAAAAACAAGATAAATATTACAAGTATGCACAACATGGTGGAATTAAATATTTTCATAATATAGCTTTTTAGGGGAATCTATTTGTAAATTTATATATACTTAGTAAGCAACAAATATAGGTAAATCTATTTCAAAATGAAACTTACTTTTCCGTGATAAAACATCATCCATTCCCTCCTTCCAGTATCCTTATCAGGTCATTATTAATATAATATACCTCTCTGCCATCTTCTTTAGGTGTGAGTATTTTTAATTTAACCATCTGCGAAGTATATCCCGATAACGTGGTTCTGCTTGTCCTCCCCAATATGTTTCCAATTAGTTTAGGCTTTATATAAGGCTGCGTAAACAGGGCTTCATTTATTTCTTTCGTGTACCATTTCGTTTTTGTCTTTCCATACGCCAGGGTTTCATTCATCTGGTCTATTATTTCATCTATAAGCTGATTGGTGTACCTGGCGGTATATTCCACCGCCCCAAGCATATATAGAAGCCACTTTTTCCACGATTTCCGTTCTGTAACCGATTGCAGGCTATAGTAATAATCATCTTTATTATCTATAATATATTTGCTTAAATAAAGTACCGGGTGCGATAATAATTTTTGATTCACCAGGTACAGTAAATTTAATATTCTCCCGGTTCTTCCATTCCCGTCGCTAAAGGGATGTATCGCTTCAAACTGGTAGTGCGCTATAGCCATTTTCAACAGGGGGTCGGTTTTATCTTTTTCAGTATCATTCATGTATCGGATAAGGTTCTCCATTTTTTTCTCCAAAATTCCCCTGCCCCTCGGAGGGGTGTATATAATTTCTCCGGAACGGTATTCACTCTGCCCCCTTTTTATCACCACCTGCGACTGGGGAGAGCGGATACCCTGCCTGGTGTTTTTTACCTGTTGGTAGATGGTTATGGTGGACTTTAAATCTATTTTCCCTTTCTTCATTACCGTATTATATCCTGCCCACAAAGCCTCCCTGTATCTCAGCACTTCCTTTGTAGCCGGGGTTGAGGCAGCCTCTTTTACAGAATCGGATATGGCTTTATACAATTCATCTTCCGTGGTAAATATATTTTCAATTTCAGAAGAACTTTGTGCCTCCCTTAGGGATATGGTATTCACCAGCATGGATGGGTTTGGCAGCCGCAGGATATTTTTGTTCAGTTCGGCTAAATAACGGCTCGCAAGCCCCCACTTTCCAAGTACCTCGGCGTCTATTATGTCGGCTGGTGGCGGTAGCAAAGGCAGTTCATTATACGGAATAGTGCGGTCTCTTTTAGGCATATTTTATATGTTCAGTTATTTATCATTTTCCGGACACGATGCAAATATATGTCCATTTTTTCACATAGATGCTACTTCGTGTCCAGTTTTTATTAATAAATTGAACATATAACCAAAACATGTCCGGTTTTTGAACTTATTTACCTATCATGTCCAATTTATATTAATAAACTGGACATATCACCAAAACATGTCCAGTTTTTGAACCTATTTATCTATCATGTCCAATTTGGATTAATAAACTGGACATATCACCAAAACATGTCCGGTTTCTGGGCATGAAATACCCACCGGGTAATATTAAATTTAGAGAAATAGGGTAATTCAACTTAGACCATCCGAACTTTGTTCGGATGTGCAAATGAAATGCTATGTTAAGGTTTTTTTACCATATATACAAGAAAACCTGCAACTATTATTCAAACTGGGAACAGAATTTCTCATATAGTTCGTATTTGTTGGTATAGCTAATTATTTTTCAATCCTCCACTTAGCGGTAGTTGCTTTACAAACCCCTGAAACCCTTTAGGAACACAGAATTCAAGTAATTACCTTATAATCAATCATTTCACTACGCCGCTCCATGCCGTTCTATGCCGTTTTTTTACTTTCCCAAAAGACACCCCTTCTTTTCATAACTTTGCGCTTCAATTTTTATCACTTATCATTCATAGCCTATTATCTATTATGAAAACCGCATATATCATTAACGGGGTCCGCACACCTATTGGCAATTTCGGAGGCACGCTCTCCACCATCCGCACCGACGACATGGCAGCCCTGGCAATAAAAAAACTCATGGAGAAAAACCCCTCCGTTGACCCTGCCGCCATTGACGATGTACTGCTGGGCTGTGCCAACCAAAGCGGGGAAGATAACCGCAATGTAGCCCGCATGGCTCTGTTGCTGGCAGGTATTCCATATACCGTTCCGGGAGAGACGGTGAACAGGCTCTGTGCTTCCGGTCTCTCAGCAAGTATAGCCGCTGCCAGGGCAATACAAACCGGCGATTCAGACCTCGCTATCTCCGGCGGAGTGGAGAATATGACCCGCGGTCCCTGGGTAATTTCCAAAACATCAGCGCCCTTCGGGAGAGATGCCCAGATGTTCGATTCCAGTTTTGGGTGGAGATTTATAAACCCTAAGATGAAGGAGCTCTACGGCGTTGACAGCATGGGCGAAACAGCCGAGAACGTTGCGGAGATGTACAAGGTAAACCGCGAAGACCAGGATAAATTTGCGTATAATTCCCAGTACAAAGCCTCCAAAGCACTGATGAACGGGCGGTTTGATAAAGAAATAATTCCTGTTGAAATTCCGCAAAAGAAAGCCCGCCCGGATGAATCGTTCGGACGAGGCGAACCGAAATTATTCGCCGAAGATGAATTTATAAAACCAACTACTACGCTTGAAATACTGGCAGGCCTAAAAACTGCTTTCCGTAAGCCGGGAAGCGTTACGGCAGGCAACTCCTCCGGCTTGAATGACGGAGCAGCCGCTTTATTGCTGGCTTCGGAAGAAGCCGTAAAAAAATATTCCCTGAAGCCATTGGCAAGGATAGTATCCTCGGCAGTGGTAGGTGTAGAGCCGCGCATCATGGGCATTGGTCCGGTGGAAGCATCGAACAAAGCCCTGAAGAAAGCCGGGTTAACCTTTGCCGATATAGGTATTATAGAACTCAACGAAGCTTTTGCAGCGCAAAGCCTCGCCTGCATACGCCAGTGGGGCCTCGCTGATGACGATGCCCGTATTAATCCTAACGGAGGAGCTATTGCCATAGGCCACCCGCTGGGAATGAGCGGCGCCAGGCTGCTACTCTCCGCCTCTATTGAACTGCATGAACAACAGAAACGCTACGCCCTTATAACTATGTGCATTGGCGTGGGGCAGGGCTATGCGGTGGTGATAGAAAAAGCTTGAGGCAGTGAAGAGTGAAAATTCCTGAAGTATACGGGCACTTAAAAAAACGGCATAAAACGGCTATGCGTTGCCCTTGCAACTAATTAATTCTCTGTGTGTACCATGTAAACTGTTGCAAACCAGTGGGTTACAAGGACTATTTTGTGTTAGCGAAACGCATAAAAAATTGACACAAAATATAATATTCGGGTGAGTTTTATACAACCTCACGGAATTTGAGCAGAAAGTAATAATTTTCAGATAGGGGTTATTATTATTTTTGCAAGGGTGAGATTTTGAGCTTTTGTTTCTGCTAACTTTCACCTTCGAAGATATAAAGTAAAATAGAAATGAAAGTATTTCTAAGTAGATATTTCAGGACAATATATATTCTGTCTTTTAGCTTTAATATTACTACTTTACTTATCCTTTTTACCTGGCATCCTCATGATGGTATTATACTACAAATTACTTCATGGATATTATTTTTTGGCATATATCTCCAGGCCTTTATATGTGTTATAAGCCCATTTTCAATTGCATTTGGCATTATTGATGCCAATTTCTTAGTACGCTATGTATCTTATTTCTGCTTTATATGGCAATGCCAACTTGCTGAGATATTACATTACGAGTATTTGGGAGCATTGAATTTTGGCGGTAAAATAATTTTGAAAATTCATAAAGTAAAAAGTCTCCCATTCCAACTTTTACCTGAACTGCAAATAAGAATTCCCTTATTCGCAGGAAAGCGCCAAACTGCAAATAAGAATTTTCTTATTTGCAGGAAAACGATTAACCGCAAATAAGAATTCCCGATAATTATTTCATTGTATTTTTAAATTAGTGGAAGTCAGAGTTTTTATGTTTTTGCGACATTAAATTCCTCACCACCCTGTTTGCCAACAGGCAAGGAAGGCATTAAGGACACAAAGAAGCACTAAGGAAAACCAACTATCTTTCAATGTAAATAAAAAATATATTTTATCTTTGTGAAAATTTCATGGTGAAAGGAAGATGAAAAAACTACCCCATATATTTTTATTTTTAGCTGTAGCGGTTTTCATTTCATGTGCGAAAAAAACTGTTATGCCGGAGAGAATGGAACCAATAAGCGGAGATATTTATACTATTGCGGGAAATGGAACAGGTGGGTTCTCAGGAGACGATGCACTTGCTATAACTGCAGAATTGGGTTCTGCTAATGGCATTGCAGAAGACATAACAGGTAATATTTACATAGCAGATGGTGGTAACCGGCGCATCCGCAAAATAAATACTTCGGGTATTATTTCAACCATTGCCTGTAATGGGTATTTCACTTCATATCGGGGTGGCTTTTCCGGGGACGGTGGACCAGCTATTGAATCGGAACTTAACGCGCCGGGAGGGATAATTTTTGACCGGTATGGTAATATTTTGATTGCTGACTATAATACTACCGCATCCGGATGGTTTATAAGTAATTATCGCTCTGTCAAATCTTAAATCTTAAATTCTAATTCTTAAATATCTCTATGTCTTCCATAAACCCTAATGCCTCTAAAGAAATAGACCAAGCCTTTGCCCAATTCACAGGCTTTCAAAAAGAATGCTGCATTCACCTGCGTGCTCTAATACACAAAGCTTTGCCGGATGTGAAAGAAGACTGGAAATGGGGGCCTAACTTTAATGTGAACGGTATGGTATGCGGCGTGTGGGGTTTCAAAAACCATGTGAAGATGGTATTCTTCAAAGGCAGCCTGATGAAAGACCCTTACCACCTTTTTAACCAGGGCGAAGATAACCGGGGCAACCGCAGCATCAACTTTATGGAAGATACTAAAATAGATGATACCCAACTTATGGAATATGTAAAAGAAGCAGCAGCCCTGAATACACAGGGAGCCAAACCGGGAAAGAAAAAAATAACGGTGGAAGTTCCGGCAGAGTTGCAACGGGCATTGAGCAAAAATAAATCACTCAGTATGTATTTCGAGAAATTAGCCCCTTCGCACAGGCGCGAATATTCTGAATATGTTACCGAAGCCAAACAAGATGAAACCCGCGACCGGAGAGTGAAAAAAGTATTATCAATGTTGGAAGAGAATAAAACCCTGCACGAAAAATATATGAAAAGGAGAAAGTGAAAAAAGGCCTGGTGGAAAATGAGTGGCCGAAATTCCCCTGCATAATTAATGGCTTTTAACGAGAGGAGTAATAAATTAATACACCGCCCTTTTCTGCAAAGCAGGGTAAGAGAGAAGGATGTTAAAAAAACAAATATGCCCTTTCGCCAGTTGGCAAAAGGGCATAAAAGAGTTTCCTGAAAAAAACTACGGGTTATTGTATAGTAGGGTTATAGCCATCGGTAAGGGTTTTCAGGAAGGCTACAATGTCAGCTTCTTCGGCAGCAGATAAACCCTGGTTCCCGGTTTCTACATGGTCAATGGTAGATGCATATTCCGGGGCGGGCCATCCGGCGCCAGCTACATCCCTGGTATTATAAAAATGCACTACCTCTTCTAAGGTCCCAAAAACACCGTTGTGGAAATAAGGAGCTGTTACAGCCACATTCCTTAGTGTTGGTGTCCTGAATGTGCCGTAATAGTTGCTGTCGCTTATGATAGCCCCCAGCCCCAAATCAATATAGCTGTAGCCTAATGGGTTGTAAGTAGATGGAATAGTGTAATAAGGGTTATAGGTATTTTTTGGCACTCCGTCATTTTCATAACTGAAATCGGTAAATAATATTTTTCCGCTGGCAGCATCCGGGGTAATCAGGTGGCAGTTTACACATTTGGCCCGGTTAGTATCCATAAATAAATTCATGCCTGTTTGTTCTTCAGCGGTCAGACTTGCTTTGCCTTGCATGTAATAGTCGAACTTGGATGTAAAGGCATTCAGCGTATCCGACCTTTCAAATGCGGCAATGGCAGAAGCCATATTATTATAGGCGGTATTAATATCCCCCACTTCGCCAAACACTTTTACATAATACGGGTAACTGGGTGAATTTTCAAGGTTGGTAATTACCGACGCTACACTTACATTGCCCATTTCCAAAGGATTTAGGAATGGCTTTTGAGCCTGCTCTTCCAGGGTATTCACGCGTCCGTCAACAAACAAACCGCCTACATAGGAACTGTCGGGCGGACTGTAATGAAAAACAGGATTAAATTTGGTATAGGTGGCTGTAGGGGCATTTCTGTTTCCGAAAAGGCCCGACACAATACCCGGCGAAACCATGTTATGAGAAGGGTCGGAAAAGGCAGTACCCATAGCATGGCAACTGCCACACGACTGCCCGGCAGGTGAGGATAATGAATTATCAAAAAATAAGCGGTCCCCCAAATCAACCATTGATTCCGGGGTAGGAGTAGCAGTTATCGGCTGAACATAATCATTCTTTTTACAAGAATAGAATAACACAGTTGTCACGATTGCCGAAACGGCAATGGTAGTTTTCCTCATAAAATAATTTAGATAGGCGTTAATACTTTTTTCGACGGGGCAAAAGTATCTTCTTCATTTCAGCAGGTGATTAAATATCAGTTAAAAACAGATTAAATATACCCCGTTTAGGGTATTACCCCTTTCAAAATTCCGTTTTCATATCGCGATAAAATATTGGTTTTAAGGTATATACTGCCAAATATGGCACTGCTTGATTTGCGCATTTAAAATATATAGTATTATTGTTTGCTTCATATATCCAGCCACGCCGATTCAAATAGCCATATCGCCATCAAAGAAAAAAAACAGTTGCATTGTTTTAGCTCCGCAGGAAATAAATAAAACCATTGCTTTTTGTATCTTTGTATAAAATTATAGCATTATGAAAAAACTAATTATTTTATCGCTAATCGCTTTTCTCGTTTCACCTTATACTTATTTGAATGCGCAACGTATAAACACTGTTGCCGGAAATGGTTCACCGGGCTATAGCGGCGACGGGGGACAAGCCACCCTTGCCGAATTGAAAGCGCCGAATGCCGTATGTTTCGATCGCAGTGGCAATATGTATATATGCGACCAGGAAGGTAACCGCATCCGGATGGTAGATTTGTCAGGTGTTATTACCACCTTTGCCGGGAATGGCAATCAGGGCTATGGCGGAGATAACGGAGCTGCTACTGCAGCCCAGATAGACCGCCCCAGCGTAGCCGTGTTCGATTCTTCTCAAAATATGTATATAGCCGATTACGGTAATAACCTTGTCCGGAAAATAAATACCTCCGGCATCATTACCACCTTTGCCGGGATACCCGGTTCATCTGGCAGTACCGGTGACGGGGGCGCTGCCACCGCAGCCACATTAAACTTACCTACCTGTGTTATTACCGATGACACAGGCAATGTGTACCTTTCTGACGGGGGCAACAATGTAATACGGAAAATAAATACCCTCGGAATAATTTCCTTAATTGCCGGTAACTACCTGGGTGGGTACAGCGGCGACGGGGGCATAGCCACAGCAGCCGAATTGAGCAGCCCTATCCGGATTGATTTCGACCCTGCCCGGAACCTGGTGATAAATGATGTTAGCAATAACCGCATCAGGCGGGTGGATGCCTCGGGAATAATAACCACTGTTGCCGGAAACGGGGTAGCAGGCTTTAGCGGCGACGGGGCACCCGCCACCAATGCAGAAATAAACACGGCCTTCGGAATGGGGATAGACAGCTATGGCGATATTTTAATAGCCGACAGCCATAATGAAAGGGTAAGGCTGGTAAATACTTCCGGCATTATATCTACCATAGCCGGAAACGGGGTAGCAGGCTTTAGCGGCGACGGCGGCTTGGCTACAGCCTGTGAAATTGATTTCCCCAGCCAGGTAGATTGTGATAAATACAATAACATTTACATAAGTGATAACAGCAATAACCGCATACGTAAAATAAATAACACAACGGGCATAGCTCAAATTATTAATTCAAATAATATAATTATTTATCCCAACCCGAATAATGGCATTTTTACAATTCAGTTGTCAGTGGTAGCGACACAACATG
Organism: uncultured Bacteroidota bacterium; assembly: GCA_963767125.1. Lineage (GTDB taxonomy): Bacteria > Bacteroidota > Bacteroidia > JABEUT01 > JABEUT01 > JABEUT01. The sequence goes on from CAVYDB010000007.1 coordinate 178,948, forward strand.
CCATATCCATTGAAATTTACAATTTGATAGGAGAACGAGTTGCGAGCGAAGAGCTACAAACTAAGACTAACGAAATAGATTTATCCTCTCAACCGGATGGGGTTTACCTCTACCGTGTTTTAGGAGAGGATGGTAATTTAGAGGGAGAAGGAAAAGTAGTGGTTGAAAAGTAAAAGAGGCGCAGACAAGGATTTTTTGTGGACTACCCAACCCGACCTAAAATAACGGCATAAAACGCCTGCCCGTACCGGATGGTACCCGCCGGAATGCCCGCCTGACCGCACCTTTGGGGGCAGGAATCTTTCGGGCTGGCATTTCGGGCGAGGCATAAATCCGACTACCTAACATTCAGAGTATAAGCCTATTCCCCAAGACCTGTGTCCCTATTGGGTTTCAGAGGGTGTTTTTAGTTGAGCAAAGTTTAGTGAAGTTACAAATCAATTTGCAATTCTTTATTTTTCTATCACCACTTTTCCTTGTCCCACCAATTCACCGTTCTCAGTTAAAACCCTGTACAGGTAGATTCCATCAGGTTGAGAAGAAATATCAAGCTGATAGCCATTAGCTGATAGCTGATAGCTTTTTAAATACACTTGCTCTCCCAACACATTATATACTTCGACTGACCACTGACGACTGACCACTGACGACTGAATAATAAATGTGCCGTTTGATGGGTTGGGAAACACTCTTAGCCCTTCACTTGTAGCTATTAGTTTATTTCCTGTTACAGCGTTTGTATCATAAGTTACTTTGCGGATGCGGCTGCTGCTGCCGTCAGAAATAAACATATTACCCCGGGCATCAACTATAGCTTCAACAGGACCGTTTAATTCGGCAGCAGTAGCAGGTCCACCATCTCCGCTGGAAACTCCAAAACCCGATCCGGCAAGATACCCGTTCCCTGCTATGGTGCTGATAATGCCTGTAGATTTTTGTACTATCCGTATTACATTATTCCAACTATCAGATATTAACATATTGCCTGAACCATCAAAAGATACCGTAGTCGGATAATATAATTCTGCCAATGTAGCCTGTCCTCCATCTCCACTATAGCCTCCATACATTAAACCCTCTCCATACCCATTTCCCGCCATTGTATTAATTATTCCTGTGGAAGAAAAAACTTCCCGGATTTTGCTATTAAGACAATCTGCAACATAAATATTGCCAACGGAGTCCACAGCTACCCCGGAGGGGAAATTCAATTCTGCCTCAATGGCAAGCCCACCGTCTCCGCTGTACCCTCCTTGACTGCCATAAGCGCTGGCATTATATCCATTCCCCACTATGGTGGTAATAATTCCGGTAGAAGTCGTAACCTTTCGTACTACATTATTGTTTGCATCAGCAATAAACATATTATCCGAATCATCAAATGTAAGTCCTTGAGGTGTATTCAATTCTGCATCAGTAGCCTGCCCTCCATCCCCCGCATAACCTCCCCAACCGCTTGGAAGTCCGACCATACGATGAATATACCCATTGCCTACTATAGTGCTAATGATTCCAGTGGATATTGTAACTTTCCGAATCACGCAGTTTCCTGCATCCGAAAAACAAACATCCCCCGCACCATCAAGGGCAATGTAGCGAGGTCCATTCAATAGTGCAGCAGTGGCAGGTCCTCCATCCCCCTGGTAACCCGCACCTGCACCTGCAATGGTATTTATAATTCCGGTAGATGCAGTAATTTTACGGATGCGGTTATTAAATAAATCAGCGACATATATATTGCCGGAATCATCAAGAGCAATACCGGAAGTAGAATAAAATTCCGCCATAGTGGCAGGTCCTCCGTCTCCACTTAAGCCATTCAGCCCATTTCCCGCTATGGTAGTGATTATTTGAGCAGGGCAATAAATGAAGAATGAAGAATGAAGAATGAAGAATAAAATACCAGATACTTTTCTCATATTATTAAATTCAAAGATACGAATTATTTTTCAATAATTATGTTATCTTTAATTGCTATAGGAATGGAAGATAGTTTACCTCTCAACAACCACCTTCCCCTCTCCCACAAGTTCCCCTGTTTCTTTTAAAACCCTATAAAGATAAACCCCATTAGGTTGGGAGGAAATATCAATGTCGAATGTTGGGTGTTGAATGTTAAATTGGGAAAAGACTTCTTCACTAAGATAATTAAATATCTCTATGCTATAATTCTGATTAATATTTGATAATGATAAAACAAATTTCCCGTTACTTGGATTTGGAAACACTTTCACCTTTTCACTTTCAACTTTTAACTGATTTGTCACTGTTACTGTATTTGTATCATAAGTTACTTTGCGAATACGATTATTTCCGGCATCAGAAATATATACACTGGCTAATTTATCGACAGTTAAGCCATACGGAGCTGAAAGTTCCGCAGCACTAGCTAATCCTCCATCCCCACTATAGCCGAAAGTATCGATTCCTGCTATAGTATTAATAATGCCTGTCGAATAGGTGACTTTTCTTATTCTATTGTTGTTATAATCTCCAATATAGATATTACCATATTTATCTACCGATACTCCTACAGGCTCTGATAATTCAGCTAATCTTGCGGGTCCTCCGTCTCCACTATAGCCTCCCGTGTGTCTCCCTGCTACAGTAGTAATAATTCCCGTAGAAGCTATAACCTTCCGTATGCAATTATTCCAAATATCACTAATATAGATATTACCGGAATCGTCAAGGGCAACTCCCGTAGGACCATGTAGTTCGGCTGTCGTAGCAGGTCCACCATTTCCTGTGTAGCCTCCTTGATACCCCCCGCCAGTAACAAAGTGTCCATATCCATTTCCTGCTACTGTAGTAATAATTCCGGTTGAAATGGTGACCTTGCGGATTGCATTATTAAAATAATCGGCGATATAAATATTGCCGGAATCATCAAGTGCTAGTCCATCAGGATAATCTAATACTGCGGTTGCTGCTTGTCCTCCATCTCCTGCATATCCAAAATTTAAGGAGCCTGGTATTCCTACAATTGAAGTAATGATTCCCGTGGAAGTTGTAACTTTACGAATTACATAATCCTCCATATCTGCTATATAAATATTACCTGAATCATCAATAGCTATATCGGTTGGTAAATCCAATGCCGCGTCGGTAGCTGGTCCCCCATCCCCATAACCTAACCCAGTTCCCCCACCTGCAACTGTACTAATGATACCTGTGGAGGCGATAACTTTACGAATTCGATTGCTTCCTGCATCCGCAAAATAGATATTGCCTGAATCATCAAGTCTTATCCCTTCAGGGGAATGAAGTTCAGCAGCCGTATCCGGACCACCATCGCCGCTAAAACCAAGTACTCCATTACCAACAACCGTAGAGATTATCTGAGCGTTGCTCGAATTAACGAAGAGGTAAGAGGTAAGAGGTAAGAGTAATAAAACTATTATTTTTCTCATAACATTAAATTCAAGGATGCAAATTATTTCCCAATAACTATTTTACCACTTGCTATTAAGCTTCCGTTCTCTTTAAGCACTCTGTATAGGTAAATCCCATTGGGCTGGGAAAATAAATCAATTGCAAGTTGAGAATTAAAAGTTGCAAGTTGAGAATACACTTTTTCACCCAAATAATTGAGTATTTCAACATTACATTTTTCATTTATATTTGATAAATATAAAATAAAATTTCCATCGGAAGGGTTTGGATAAACTGTCAGTTTTTCCCTTTTAGCTATTAGTTTATTTGCCGTTACTCTATTTGTGTCAAGTTTATATCTGAAAATAACACCATCATCGTTGGTGCCGCCTCCCGCTGTCATACCATACCATACTCCCCGGATAAGTATTAAGGAGCCTCCAGGATTGGCACCGTTAGCATAATTAAAATTCAGCAGACTATTAAATCCGCTGCCATCGGTATCAATGGCAAAAACATTGCCGTACCCTGCTGCTCCATCATAACTCATCCCATATAACAAACTATCTGAAAGAATTACTGCCCCTTCAGGATAATCCCCATTGGTGCCGTTGAAATCAAGCAGGTCATGGTACGCAGTTCCATCTGTATCAATAGAAAATATACAACCGGAGCCATGAATTCCTCCATTAGATGTCATTCCATACAATACACTGCCTGAAGTAGAGAGTGTTAATGGTCCGTAATAAGCGCGAGATCCATTTGTATTGTTGAAATTAAGCAGGTCCCTGTATCTCATTCCGTTTGTATCAATAGAAAAAATAAGCCCAAGTCCAAACGCCCCACCTGCATAAGTAAACCCATACAGCGTACTCTTATCAGCAGAAAGGGTTAATGAACAGAGGGGTTTTGAGCCGTTTGTACCATTGAAATCAAGCAGGACGGTAAACCGGGTTCCATCGGTATCCATGGAAAAAACAGTACCCATTCCATTCGCCCCTCCTTCCCATGTAGTCCCGTATAATTTATTTCCCAAAAGGGTTAAGTTCCCATAAGGGTGTGCCCCATAAATACTACCAAAATCAAACAGGCGCTTAAAGTTGCTTCCATCGGTATCAATGGAAAAAACACAGCCGCTATCATGCACCCCACCGCCGGATGTCAGCCCATACAATAATTTCCCTGATACCGATAGTGTAACTGTGCCGGATGGATATGCACCATTGGTGTCATTGAAATCAAGAAGGTCTGTGAAGCGGGTTCCGTCGGTATCCATAGAAAAAATGAAACCAATATTATCCACCCCTCCAAAGTCTGTCATCCCATATAATATACCCCCGGAAGCAGAAGGAGTTAGTGAACCAAAAGGACCTGATCCAAGGGTATCATTAAAACTATGCAACACGGTATATTGCGCTTTTGCTGTGCCTGTTAATAAGCAAAATAAAGAAAGTATTAAAAAAGAGGTTTTTTTAATACTTTTATTTTTTACTAAAGGTAATAATTTTAATATTGTAAGAAGTAAAATAAGACCCTTTTTCATGTGATTTACTTTTCAAATATATAAATAAACTTTAACTTTAATGTATTATTGCCACTTTATCCGATTTAATGAGACTGCCATCCAAATTTGTTCCTCTGTAAAAATAAACCCCCGGAGATAATGAACTAACATCCATTAGCATGTTCCTATTTGTTAATTCAACGCTTTTAACTTTTTGCCCCATGATATTAAACATTTCAAAGTAGCATGGTTGAAGCTGAGCTGACAGAAATTGTATGTTTAATTGCGAGTTTGTCGGGTTAGGGTAAACCTCTATGCTACTCGTCCGCACAATATTGCTATCTATCGGTGGGGTACTTTTGCGGATGGGCTTATCGTATATTGGTTGGCTGCAAATCTGGTAAATGTTCATATAGTCAGTTACCGCAGAATCATTGGCTGCATTTCCTACTATTACCGCTACCCTTGATACATTGTAGTAATTATTTCTAACGCTATAATAATCTGTATAGCTTTGGTAGGCGCTGCCAACCCCATGCAAAAGCGGAAGCCCATTGCTCATATTATACCAGGTATAGGTAAATGGACCCACTCCACCGTGAACGGTAGCCGTTACAGTAATGGGAAAAGGAACACTGATATGCAGCCATTGTATATCGTGACCTACGGTTACATACCATTTCAAATACCCACTGCTAAGGGTATCGAAACTTATGCCTTCGGTTTTCAGGGCATTATAATCGTACCACATATCTCCCAAAATTCTAAAATTAGTATCTGCTCCCATAGGAGCAGGGTTGGTAATTGATGAGGTAAATTCTTTATGCTTGGCACTGAAATTAAGACTGTCCCAATACTGTGCTTCTATCCATTCCGCTTTATTCACTAACCCCATCGGACACAGGTCAGCGCCTGAAAAGTCATTGCCAATCTGGTAATAGCATTTTTGGCAAGTACCCGAATCATAATTTTCCGCTGAAAATATGGGCCAGATTTCCATATTTTTATTCCTGTGGTCTCCGAAGTTGGGATATGCCAGCCTGAAATCAGCCTCATTCCATAAGGCGACATTCCATACTGAATAGGAGGAATTTAATATCCTGTCCACATAGAGAGACATGGAATCTGCCTCCATTGTATCAATGGAATAATTAATATCAAAACTGGAAGCATTAGCATGGCACAAAGGTTCCCCTACATAACATTCCACTCTCAAAAAACCGGTATCACATTCTTTGGCAGCTGCCGACATAGACCTAAGCATAGGCATAACCGTATTATGAAATGCATTCACACCTATAGCTGAATCTGCATTCCAAAATTCATAATCCATGTCTAACACATCTACTTTTTTCTCCCAGGGTAATCCTAAATTATGGCTATGTATTCCTGCTACAACATTAGCACAATGTAAAACAGAGTAAGAATTATCGTTCGGGTAGGCAGTGTCGCTTTTATAGCAATATACTCCAATTTCTTGAACGCCACCACGGGTTTTCAGGGAGTCAATGAAGTTTTCAAAATACCGGGCATTGGTGGTATCATAATTAGAGGAATCCTGATAAAAAACGCCGCAGCTGTTTCCATATGGGGGACCACCAGGGTGATAATCTACCCCATCCATAAGTACATAAGTTATGTGGTTGTTTCTGCAATAAGTAACAAACGGTGTACCATTTACAGCCATAGAATCGGCTGCACCAATATTCCCACCTGTACCAAATGGTGTGAAGTAATGACAGGCAAATTCCAAATCAACACCCCTTTTCGACCATCTTGGATAAGGGTCTCCCCATACAGGCAAAGGTGCACTATGAGTAATCCTGATAGAATCTGAAGCAATACAACCGGCAATCGAGGTATTGTAATAAGTCAAAAAGGCATTGCGGGGCCATACAGGTAAATGGGCCGTATCTCCGGTATCGCTGTAGTTGCCAGTAATATCATGTAATCTCCATGAGTACCTAAGTGTACTATCGGGTTTTGTTACGGTAAAGTTAATGCTATCCGTCCCTATTGCCACAATACTTGGTGCCGTTGGCAAACTATGCACTACAATAGTATCAACCGTAAAATTTGTGCAACCGTTATTATCGGTAACGGTTACGGTATCTATAATAGAGTGCGGTGGTGTGGCAACAGGGTTTGGGCAATCGCTGCAACTTAAATACGTTGAAGGAGACCAAGAATAAGTATAAGGCGATGTTCCCCCGCTTAGGCTTGTAGTCAGGGTAGCGGAAGCCCCTGCACATATATTGGAAAGTGAAGGAGTGGTTGAGACAACTAAAGGGTCAGGCTGGGTAATAGTACCCAAAACAAACACGCTATCGCCGCACCAATCTTTCACGGTAATGGTATAAGTTCCGGCAGGCAGACCCGTATAGCCCGGTAGTTCTATCCGGGGTCCTGTATAGCTGCTTACAATTCCCGGGGGCAGCCCATCCCACGAGTAAACATACGTGCCTGTTCCGCCTGAAGCGCTCACGGTTATTGAGCCATCAGAGCCTCTGTTGCAGCTTACATTGCCCACTTCACTTATAGCAACTGATAAGCCGCTTATTATGGTTACCGAGGTAGCGGTGCTACCCAGTCCATCGGTAACCGTTACAGTATAAGCCCCTGCCGTAAGCCCGCTTTCCGTTTGGGTGGTGCCGCCGTCGCTCCATGAATAGGTGTACGGCGAAGTTCCTCCCGCAGGGTAAGCCGTAGCGCTGCCGAGGTAGCTATCGGCACAGCTTACCCCTGCAACCTGAAAACTATCTACTGCTAAAATATTGAAGCTAAAAATAAGCCCGTCATTGTTCGCCCCACCCTGCGAGGTCATTCCATATAATGTAGTATTCAAAAACGTTAACGAGCCATAAGGGTAGGCTCCATTTGCAGAATTAAAATTCAGCAAATTGGTAAAGTTACTTCCATCATTATAAACGGAAAATACATTACCTCCACCATATCCACCTTGTAAGGTCATTCCGTATAACAAGCCATTCGCAAGCGTTACATCCCCATCAGGAGAGTAGCCATCGGCACCTGCGAAAGTATAAAGGTCGGTGAATACATCTCCGTCAACCAGCGAAAACAGCGAACCATAGCCCCCGGGACCGCCCTGTGATGTGAAGCCATACAAAGTATCTCCCGAAACAGAAGGAATAAGGGAGCCAATCGGGGCTGCTCCATTTTCATTATTAAAATTCAATAGGTCGGTAAACCCGCTGCCATCGGTGTTAATGGTAAAAATATCTCCGTAACTTGAGGTTCCCCCGGTGCTGGTCATACCATATAGTCGATGGGTAGTATGTGCCAGTGTTAATGAACCATAGGGCGTAGTCCCGTCGGTACTATTAAAATCATGCAAATCGGTATAATTACTTCCGTTGTTATCTACAGAAAAAATAGTGCCGTAGCTATATATCCCTCCCGCAGAAGTCATGCCAAATAAACTATCGCCCGTATAGGAAAAGGCTAACGCCCCATAAGGATATGAGCCATTTTCACCGTTGAAATCCAGCAGGTCAGTATAACCGCTTCCATTGGTTTGAACAGAGAAAACACAGCCCATGTTATTGGCTCCGCCAGCTTCTGTCATTCCATATAGCCTATATCCCGAAAGCGTTAATGCCCCATAAGGATTAGCTCCGTTGGTAGTATTAAAATCTATCAGGTCGGAATAACCTGTTCCGTTTGGCAAAATGGAAAAAACACAGCCAACCCCGTTGGCTCCGCCTGTTTCTGTCATCCCAAACAAGGTATCTTTATTATGGGAGAATGTTAAATCGGAATATGGGCTTGACCCGTTGCCGGAATTAAAGTCAAGTAAATCGGTAAATTGGGCTTTCACACTAAAGCTAAGAGCTATGAGTGAAAAGCTAAGAGTGAGAACGAAAAGTAGTTTTTTCATGGGGATGGTTTTTATTGGGGGTAAAGATAGGGATTAATATAATATAAGGTCAAATTTGACCTAAATAATTTTATTTGATGTGGACTTTTGCATATGTGAAAATCCATTATAGCAAAAAGGCGGTTAAAGCATTGGGAAAGAGAATTCGGGAAATACGAATTAAACAGAAAATCTCCCAAGACCAGCTTGCGTTTGAGATTGGCACTACTCAAAAACAAATTTCCCGAATTGAACGCGGAGAAATAAATACAAGCATTGCGCATGTCTTGGCGATTGCAAAGGTATTAGATATTCATATCAAAGACCTTTTAGATTTTGAATATTAGTATAAGCAAAAAGAAAGGTTATTTTTCTATCACTATCTTCCCTTGTCCCACCAATTCACCGTTCTCAGTTAAAACCCTGTACAGGTAGATTCCATCAGGTTGAGAAGATAAATCTATATTGAATGTTGAACTATTGATATTAAATTGGGAATATACTTGTTCACCCAATACATTATAAACCCCAATGGATACAACATGTTGTATCCCTATAACTGGCAACTGAAAGGTGAACACCCCACTACCTGGATTGGGAAAAACTTTTACCTTTTCCCGTCCGACCGAGCCATCCGGGCGGGCATTTTCCCCTGTATATACCGGGATATTTACGCACACGCTTTCCATGCATCCGTTGGCATCGGTAACGGTGCAGCAATAATCTCCGGTGCATTGGTTGGTGATGGTATCAGTAGCAAGACCGCTGGGGTTCCAGCTATAGGTGTAAGGAGAATTTCCTCCGTTCACCACAGCCCAAGCAGAGCCATTGCAAGTTCCATTATCTTTTGATGAATCGGCGGATAGGGTGAGGGCTGATATGGGCTGGGTAATGGTAACAGAAGTAGTAGCTGAACAGCCGCTGCTATTGGTAACAGTAAGGCTATACGTTCCGGCGCTAAGCCCAGTTGCAGTATAAGTACTTTCTCCATTTGACCATGAGTAGGTGAAAGTGGAATCATAACCTGTAATGGTATATTCTATTCTTACAAAACCATTTCCTGTTCCGCTATCGGTAACTATGGGCAGGGTATCAATAAAGAAAGAGCCGCCACCGCCGCCGCCGCCGCCATAAGCCCCACCACTACCACCATTATACCCGCCGCCGCCGCCGCCTAACCATGCTACACCCGGATTAGTGCCATATCCGCCGCTACCACCGCCGCCAAACCCAGCTGAACCTGAAATATAACCTCTGACTGCAGCAAAATGATTAGCTTCATCATTGCCACCCAAATCGGGTCCTCCTGCTATCCCATTGCTAAGCCATCCTGCTCCTCCTCCCCCTCTAAAACCGGAAGAACCGCCATTACCTCCAGTTCCACCAGGATAATTACCACCGGTACCAATAGTAGTTGAGTCTGTTAAAAGATTAATACCGCCTGCACCGCCACCACCAAAACCGCTGCCATTGTAACCTTCCCCGCCACCGCCTGCAGCTACTGCAATAAGTCCGGTTGTTCCTACAGGACTATAGAGCACTACAATAGAATCATAGACCCAACTTGCCCCGCCACCGGCACCACCGGCGTCAAAGAAGCCGCCCTGTTGTCCCACCGCAATAGATAGAACATGTCCGGGAGTTACCGGGCTAATCCCAATAAAATTAGCCCCATTACCCCCTAATGGTCCTCCGCCTTTTGCCCCTTCAATGGTTAAGGTTACAGTATTCACACTTGCAGGGACGAGAAAATGCTGCACTACAGTATCTGCCATATAATTGGCAATAAGAGGAACCGTAAGGCTGGCTAAGGCGCTCCCATTACTCTCGCCATTACAGGCAAGGGTTGTTGAGGCTATATTGACAGTAAATGCAAAGGGCTGAGTAATGGCAACAGATGATGTGGCAGAACCTCCGCAGGCATCGGTGATTGAGATAGTATAAATTCCAACGCTTAACCCTGTAGCGTATATGGTTGTTTGACTATTTGCATCGCTCCATAGATAGGTAAATGGAGGTGTCCCCACGCTTATACTCACGGTTGCAATGCCATTACTTTCACCATTGCAACTAATGTTGGAAACAACAATTGCAGAATCACTCAAATCAGAAGTTTGGCTGACAGTAATGGTATCAGTAGCTGTGTTGCCGCATGAGTCACTCATGCTTACGTTGTATGTTCCGGCGCTTAATCCATTATCAATGGCTGTGGTGGCTCCATTTGACCAGGAATATATGTAGGGTGATGTTCCATTTGTAATAGTTACACTCGCACTCCCGTTAGCGTTTCCACGGCAAGTAATATTGGTAACGCTGTCATTGAAAGTAAGAGGAGTTGAAATAAGAATTAATGTAATAGTCGTGTTATTATTGATGGAATCACTTACCGTGATGGTATAAGAACCTGCACTTAATCCGGTGGCACTGGAACTATCACTTACATTGGGAGACCATGAATAAGTATAGGGTACCATTCCACCGCTCACGGCAAGGCTTATGCTTCCATTGGGAAAGTTATGGCAGGAAGGGTTCACAGTAGTAGGTGCAATATATAATCCACCGCTGTTGTTACTACAAAGGTAAGTGATGCTTCCGAAACTTGTAGCGATACCGCCGCTATTTACCCTTCCGCTGTCTGAACTTGTTATTGTTCCCCCGCTGCTGACAGTCCCACCGCTATCTATGATTCCACCACTGCCGGACATTTCACAATTATTTCCGGACGAATCCAAAACCAATACAGTTCCATAATCAGCCATTGCAAACCCTCCATTTTTTGTTTGTATCATAGATTTGCCCTGTAATTCATCCCCTCCGGCAAAAGTGCGGGTTTGCTTCAAATTGCCAACCGAATCAAACACAGTAAAATAATAATTGGCACCAACGCTTCCGTAAGAACCTGTATACCCCCCAATGGTGTAATCTCCCGCATCCGATTGGACAATAGATTGACCTGCATCCGGACTCACACCTCCAACAGTCCGGGTCCATTTCAGGTTTCCGGCAGAATCGAGTTTTACCAGATATAAATCTCCATATAGCGTATCATTGAAAGAGAAGGTAGCTCCGGTTACGGCATATCCTCCATCCCTGCTTTGAATAATAGAATAACCTATGTCATTTTTGGTGCCTCCAACCGTTTTAGTCCACTGCAAATTACCCGTAGAATCAAGTTTTATTACATACACATCATAGCCTCCAACTCCATACGAATTGGTCTCGCCTGTTACCGCATAACCCCCGTCTTTAGTCTGAATAATGGAATAGCCGTTATCATCACCCGTTCCTCCAATCGTTTTAGTCCATTGAGGGTTTCCTGTAGAATCGGTTTTAATAATATATACATCATACGTATAATAAAAAAAATAATAAGTAGAGGTTGCAAATCCTAAACCATAGGAAGAGGAACTTCCTGCAATTGCATAACCCCCGTCTTTGGTTTGAATAATGGAATAACCTTCATCATCCTGTATTCCGCCAATAGTTTTAGTCCATAAAAGATTTCCGGCAGAATCAAGCTTTGCCAGATATACGTCATTGCCACCGGCACCGAATTGATCGGTATATCCAAGCATAACATAGCCTCCATCATTAGTTTTAATAATGGAAGTACCATAACTATTTGTTTGGCCTCCATAAGTTGCGGGTCCGCCAATATAATCTCCCCATAGCATGTTGCCCGATGAATCAAGTTTTGCAACATACATGTTAGTAAAGTCCCTTGGGTAAGGTGGCATATTATAAATTCCCCCTACTACATAGCCCTTGTCCTTCGCCTGGGTAATGGAATATACCGCTACCTTTGGTGTCATTGCCACCGCCCATGTTTTCTGCTGAGCATTCAAATAAGTGAAAAGCGAAAAGTGAAAAACAAAAAGTGAAAAGCAAAAAAGTATTCTCTTTACTCTCATAGCGTTTATAAGAAAAAGTAAAGATAGGGATATTTTTAAAACCTCATTATAGCGATGACAAACTACCTTTCTATCACTACTTTTCCTTGTCCCACCAATTCACCCTTCTCAGTTAAAACCCTGTACAGGTAGATTCCATCAGGTTGAGAAGATAAATCTATATTGAATGGTGAACTATTAATATTAAATTGGGAATATACCCGTTCACCCAATATATTATAAACCCCAACGGAAACTACAGGTTGTATCCCTACAACTGACAACTGAAAGGTGAACACCCCACTACTTGGATTGGGAAATACTGATAGTTTTTCCCGTCCGACCGAGCCATCCGGGCGGGCATTTTCCCCTGTAGATACCGGGATATTTACGCACACGCTTTCCATACAGCCGTTGGCATCGGTAACGGTGCAGCAATAATCTCCCGAGCATTGGTTGGTGATGGTATCAGTAGCAAGACCGCCGGGGTTCCAGCTATAGGTGTAAGGAGAATTTCCTCCGTTCACCACAGCCCAAGCAGAGCCATTGCAAGTTCCATTATCTTTTGATGAATCGGCGGATAAAGTGAGGGCTGATATGGGCTGGGTAATGGTAACCGATGTAGTAGCTGAACAGCCGCTGCTATTGGTAACAGTAAGGCTATACGTTCCGGCGCTTAATCGTGTAGCATTTATAGTAGTTTCTCCATTTGACCAAGAATAAGTAAAAGTCGAATCATAACCTGTAATGGTATATTCTATTCTTACAAAACCATTTCCTGTTCCGCTATCGGTAACTATGGGCAGGGTATCAATAAAGAAAGAGCCGCCACCGCCGCCATCTTCCCAACCACCGCCACCGTTATAACCGCCACCGCCGCCGCCAAAGTCTGATACACCCGGATTAACACCAACCCCACCGCCGCCACCGCCGCCAAACCCACCCCCCTCATTGGTTGCACTAAAATGATTTGTCTCATCATTTCCTCCCATTGACAAACCCATACCGCCACCCGATACCCCATTACTTAGCCAGCCACTACCACCGCTGGCAACAAAAGACCCTCCCCCATTGCCACCTGTTCCTCCGGTGGTGAAATCACCGGTGCCAATAGTAGTAGAATTAGTTACCAGGTTAATTCCACCGGGACCACCAATATAGCCGTCATATCCATTGGGACCATAATGGGAACCTCCACCACCCCCACCTGCTGCCACAGCTAAAAGACCGTTAGTTCCGGATGGGCTATATAGAACTACATTAGAATCATATATCCAACTGGCACCTCCACCGCCATTTATTGAGCCTTGTTGCCCTACCACTACTGAAAGAGTATGTCCCGGTATTACGGGGCATACCCCTATAAAATTTGCTCCATTACCACCCACACCTAAACCGTCGGCACCCTTAGCCCCGGCTATGGTTACAGTAATTGTATTTACACTGGAAGGAACAAGAAAGCGTTGCACTACTGTATCGGCAGGAAAATTAATAATAAGCGGGGCGATAAGACTGGCTAATGCGCTGCCGTTACTCTGCCCGGAACAGGAATAGCTCGTCGAGATTATATTGAGAGAAAAAGCAAATGGCTGGGTAATAGTTACAGAAGATGTGGCAGAACCGCCGCACGAATCGCTTACTGTTACTGTATATGTTCCGGCACTTAACCCACTAGCATTTATTGTTGCTTGGCTACTTGCATCGCTCCATTGATAGGTAAATGGGGGTGTTCCGGCACTAACGCTCACAGTCGCGATGCCATTACTTTCGTTGTTACAATTAACGTTTGAAATAACAAAAGCTGAATCACTTAAATCCGAAACTTGGGTAATAGTTATAGAGGCGGTTCCGGTATTGCCGCAGGTATCACTTACTATTACACTATAAGTTCCGGCGCTTAGTCCGCTGTTAGAAACGTTAGTAGCACCATTCGACCATGAATAAGTAAACGGAGATGTTCCGCTTATATTGGTGAGAGCTATACTGCCATTTGCATTTCCGCGGCAAGTGGTATTGGTAATAGCATTAAGAAAGCTAATGTTTGGCGAAGGAGTTACTGCAATAGCAATGGTCATACTATCATTTATAGAATCCTTGACCGTAATGGTAAAAAGCCCCCCGCTTAAACCATTAGCGCTGGAACTATCACTCACATTGGGTACCCAGGAATAAGTGTACGGAGATATTCCCCCGCTAACAGCAAGGATAATACTGCCATCGGGAAAATTATGACAGCCCGGATTGGTTACTGTGGGTGTAACCGTCAATCCGTTACTATTATTGCTGCAATCGTAAGTTATTTTTCCATTATTACTTAACACCCCTGTGTCACCAATACCCACTCTTCCGCTATCGGAAGTAGTAATGCGTCCGCCACTGCTTATCACTCCTCCGCTATCTATAATTCCCCCGGTACCGCTTGCCTCGCAATTATTACCGGCAGAATCTAACCCTAAAAGATACATATACCCATAAGAAGCAGAAGAATATCCACCTATTGCATATCCTCCATTTTTTGTTTGTATCAGAGAATTTCCCTGCACCGTGCCGGGTCCACTATATGTGTGGGTTGCTTTCAAATTACCCAAAGAATCGAACTTTATAAAATATACATTATTTCCACCGCTACCATAAGAGCTGGTGTAACCCCCGATTGCAAAATCCCCTTCTTTGGTCTGAACAATAGATTCCCCAACATCCAGATTAGTTCCACCAACAGTCCTCGTCCATTTTAAGCTTCCGGCAGAATCTAATTTGATAATATACACATCTCCATAAATTGTATCGTTAAACGAATATGTATTTCCTGTTATGGCATACCCTCCATCCCTGCTTTCAATTATGGAATTGCCCTGTTCATTCTTTCTTCCACCAATAGTTTTCGTCCATTGAAGATTCCCGCTTGAATCGAGTTTCACTACATATACATCATACCCTCCGGCACCATAAGCATTGGTTTTACCGGTTATAGCATATCCTTTATCTTTTGTTTGAACAATTGAATATCCCTCGTTATCCCTTGTTCCTCCTATAGTTTTAGTCCATTGTACATTTCCCACAGAGTTTAATTTCACCACATATACTTCCGTATCGGGTAAAAAGAAAGAAGAGGCAGAGCCTGCTATTGCATACCCCCCGTCTATGGCTTGAACCATAGAATAACCTATGTCACCCCTTATCCCTCCAATGGTTTTAGCCCACAGACTATTTCCGTCAGAATCAAGTTTCATAATATAAAAATTCGGCAAACTTTCCCCATATAAATCCTGGTACCCGGAAATTGCATAACCTCCATCACGGGCTTGTATTATAGAACTACAATAACCGCCGGGGGGATATTCATAATTTGAAATTGCTCCAATAGGATTTGACCACTGCATATTGCCATTTGAATCTAATTTAACTATATAAGAATACCATATATTCGAATAAATAGTTTGGGTGTTTCCACCTGCTATATAGCCTCCGTCTTTGGTTTGGGCGATAACGGAACCTTGCGCAACCAAATTAACGCTTTTAAGTTGCACCGCCCATGTTTTCTGCTGGGCATTCAACCGGGTGAAGAGCGAAAAGTGAAAAACAAAAAGTGAAAAGCAAAAAAGTATTCTCTTTACTCTCATAGCGTTAATAATAAAAAGTAAAGATAGGGATATTTTTAAAATGTGCGGGGCAGTAATAAGGCTAATATCTCCGTAAGGCAAATAAAATAACAGGGCGGGCTGATAGCTCTATTGAATTTCCTGCCCGGTGCATTTGGCATGTTCTAAGGTTCCCTCGACCCGCCCATTCACAAAATACCTTTTTTAAGGTAGGGAAGGGGTAAGGTATAAATTCATAGATTTGCAGCGCTCAAAAAAATGCCATGGCTGAAAGCTATTGGTAATAAGCTAAAAAGAAACATGGAACGAATAAAAATAATAGTAGCGGGAGATAATTATTTATACACTAAAGGTATGGAGTGCCTGATTGAGGAATCTCCATCCTTTGAACTGTCGGCAACGGTTCAGGATGAACCCGAACTGATAGATAAGTTATCGAACAAAGGGGCTGATGTACTGGCAGTTGACCTGTCATCTATCGAATGGGATGCTGACCTGCTAAAACGCATTGTAAAATATTGCCCCGATATAAAAATACTGGCTTTCAATACCGCTCAGCAAAAAAATAAGGTATCGGCTATTTTGGGCAATGGGGTAACGAGTTACCTTTTACTATGCTGCGACAAAGCCGAAATTACCGAAGCTATCAATAAAACTTCTAAAGGCGAAAGGTTCCTTTGCGGCAAGGTGGTAGATGCACTCATTAGTGTTAAAAACCCTGAGGCATTCGATGGCTGTCCCCTTTATTCAGTTTGCGGGGGAGTGAATATAAGTGAACGTGAAATGGAAATTATCCGCTATGTATCGGAAGGGTTATCGAACCAGGATATTGCTGATAAGCTCTTTTTAAGCGTCCATACTGTTAATACCCATCGTAAGAATATTATGAGCAAGCTGGGTATTAATAATACCGCCGGACTGGTGATGTATGCCGTAAGGAACCAGCTGGTAAACTAATTACGTGATTTGATAGTTTTGCAGATGAAGAAATTAACCTTCTTCATACGGGGGGTTTGAATGCCTGCTGATTACTTGTAGGTAAGGGAATAGTTATTTTTAATTTACGGGAGCAATACGTTACTTATTCCTTTTGGGATAAGTCCGTTTCACAGCATTAAGTTATCTGGTTCAGTTAGTTAATGGGTGTTTTAATAACGCGCTGAATATGGTCATTCCCTATCCTTACCAGGTAAATAGCTTTGGCAAGGGAAGAAATATTAAAATCGGTTTCTATGGTTTTCGATGTAGTAACTATATCTTTCTGCATCAGCATTTTGCCATTTATATCGAAAAGCTGGATTACTAACCTTTCATTTTCAGGAAAATCAACTCCTTTAATATCGAGTAAGCTGCCCTTTTGGTAAACAGAAAGAGAGGCATTATAGGTATCAACAATACCCGGAACAGAAAGCCCGGTGTCGCATTGGGTAATTTTAAAAGCATAAATCCGGGAGGTAATGTATTCGCCATATTGAAAATTAGAAGAGTTAGTGTACATACTAGTAGCCCAAAACGTTCTTCCATCAACAGGGTCAACGGAAAGGTGGGAATAATCGCCCCAGCGGTTGCCGCCATTTTCAGGGGTATTGGAAAGTGCGTTTCCGCTGACGGCAGAGGCTTCGGCAACCGTCATGGTATTAAGTGCGTCGCACGACCTGCGGCCTGTATAGCGGCAGCCGGGATATACCGAAGCAGGGCTGGAAACATTGTATTCTAATCCTATACTGCCATTTTGGTCCATCGCTATGGAAGGGTTCCACCGGCTTATGCCGTCACTTGGTCCGTAGGTAGATTGCTGGTATATGCTCCATACCTTGGTGGTGGTATCCTGGTGCAGTTCATACCACCGTATAGCGCTCACCGGGACCGATGAAGTACCGATATTTACAGCATTGCACATTAATGCTGTATTATAGCTGCTCCAGCGCAAATAGGGTATGCGGTATGAAAAGAAACCATCTAATGCATCAAGGTAGTTGGTGGTGCTGTTTCCGGGCTGGGGTATGTCGGCGGCATAATTCCCCGTGAAGGTAGAGTTGAATGCAGCGGTAGCTATAGTATCATAGTGTGCGGTGGTGCCTGTGCGGGTATTCCAGTTTACGGCTATTTTGTCAATGCATATTTCATCATTGCCCCCGGAAGCCCAGTTATTATCCCAAAAGTAGAAAAGGAACTCTGGGGAGCCATACGGGGGCAGGGTGCCATCGCAATCTAACATCATGGGGCAGAAAAAATCGGGGCCATTGCAGGCGCTGCATACATAGTTCCAGGGGTTGTCGTTCCAGCGGATAGCTATCATGCCTGCGGTAGCGCCAAGCAGCATTTGCGCCCGTTGATATACCACCACCATGTCAGGGTTCTGGCAATTGCAGGTCATATAATATCCATCGGCCCAAACAGCATATTTAGGGTAATCATCAAAGTTGTTGGTTCCCGGGTTAAAGGCATACAGGTAGTAGGACCCGGTGGGGTCGTTGGTAACAGAAACAGCCATTAAAAGCGTATCAATATCACCGGAAGTGTTTGTACAGCCTTCAAATTCGGTAATAATCCACCGGTCGGCAATTTTATCGTACATGGTAACAGGGTCTCCGCAGTCGCCATCACCTATGGAACCGAACAAGTCATATAAGTCGGCGCCCAGCACCCGTACCCCTGCTTTTGTGTAAACGGAGTAATAGCTATTTACCGTTTGTACATAATAATTTGAACCAATCATTCCGTTCGGGTCGAGGGGGTAGCCACCCTGCCCGGTCTCTCCATTAATATTTACAATAGGGGAGGCGGTTTGTACATCGCCGTTTTCAGTTTGAAGGGCCCCGTCGGGGGCTATGGCATTGTGGGCGCGAGCAGGGGAGTTGCGGAATTGCCTTTCGTGGGCACCTGCATCGGCAGCCGGGTGCGGATACGCAAGGGCGCCATTTTTTCTTTTAGCATCTCTTTCTGCTATTAATTCGGTAAGAGGCTTGGTTTTTTTTACATACAGGCACTGCCTGTAAACAGAGCCATCGGGATTGTATTGCACTACCTGCGCATCGAGCGAAAAGAAACAAGCGAATAAAAATCCGGTAATAAGGGGAACTGATTTGTTCATGGTAGAATAGGTATGGTATGTTAGTATTGCAAGTATATATAATATAATAATACGATAGCAGAATCCCGGTTTAATATTTAATTTTCACCGGTGGCGGCAGCGCCATATCGTATGGCAGCTTCAAGTACATCAGTGTGTATATCTTGCAGTGTTTTAAACTTAATGCAATACCCGCTGACGCTCGCTTTGCCGAGTTTTTCCCCAAATGTCCGGGCCAAATAATCCTTGTCTTTAATACCCATGATATAGACGGAGATCCCGGTTTTATTTGCACTGAGACCAATTTGGTAGAACTCCCTGGTTTTTCCATCGGCATATTTTATGGTGTAAAATCCATATCCTATATTCGGATTAGAAACAATTTTATTTTCACTGTTTTTACCATCTAAAAACCATAGTTTACATCCCGGCATTGCCTGCAGAATAATACGGTGCAAGGCTTGCATGTCGCTACGCTTTTGTTCAGGCTGGCTGGTAATATACTTTTCAATTTGTTCTTGTATGTCCATATCAACTAAAAAAAAATGATTGCCGGTTTTATCTTTCAAATCCGGGTTAATTTTACAGCAATATAGGCATGAAACACATACCCCCGACAAATAGTAAATTTAAACCCGGGGCGCTGCTTGAAATTTTACGTAATACCGGAAATAGCGATACCGGGTAATGAATCCTTTTGAAAAAGGGGTGTTTCACTATAAATCCGGTTGACTACCCCCGGATGCCCTATGTGTAAAGGGGTTTTAAGGCATGAAGCCGTTTTTGCCGTATAAAAATAATACATTTAATCGGATGAAATAATAGAGTGTGAAGCCAGGGACAGGCTGATTAAAATCATTCGCTAAACTGACAAATCTCATGGGTAAATGTGCTGCAAGTCATGTGGAAATGTACCCGGGCAACCTTTCTTTGCATCATCAAAAAAACGCTACTATGAATATCACCCTGAACATACAAAACATCCTGACGGTTTTATTTGTTGTTTTAATTTTTGCACCTTTCCCCATCCTTCTTTTATCTGCTCCTTTAGGATATGTAAAGAACTGGATACGGTTTAGCTATTATTACAGGGTTATAAAAAGGCACCATCCGGAACCACAACTTTTGAACATGGAACAATTAAAGAAAATATTTCCTAACAAAGGTATAGAAGAATTGGAAGAAATAGCATATTCTTTAGATGAACGTAAAACCCAGTTTTCTTATAAGTTTTAAAAAAAATTATTCAGCAGTCAATAACTACACTAAAAAAATAGCAATATAAACTCTATCTCTATTCTATAAAAAAAAGGTCTTTTCCTTTAATACGGGAGGGGAGGTATTAGCTCACAGCCAAAGTTGTTCTCATAGGCGTTAACGATCCAGGCAGGCAGTATTCTCCCCCGTATTTTTTTAGGGCACTGACTTAGGGTATTGGACAAAACTAATATCTAATAAACAAAATGTTCTAAAATAATTTTGATTTTAATGTATTGTGAAAGCTTATACTAATAATCGGTCATCCCACATAAAGTCCTCCGTCCGGATTAATTTAATCTCAGATAAAAAGGCAGAATGTTTCGTATTAATTATATAGTTAAACTCTTGTGAAACGATTACAGAAGGCACCTGAAGAATCAGAGATTTGTTGGATGTGTACCAATTGCTTCCAATATCTTGTAAACGAGGATAAGCAGCGGTTTCTCTCCAGTTTGATGGTAAATCTTTTATGTGTAATCTGGTAAATAAATCTTCATCGTCAGCAATTGATATAACCATTACTTTATATATAAGAGCACTACCTATACTTTTATGTACCACCAATTCAAGCGCGGAAAGCGAACGAGACTCGCCTGTATATAATGCATGTTGATTGTCTTTGTTCCAACGGGCAGATTTACCAGATGCAGTCAGACTTCCTGAATACTTTGTTGTAGAAATACGAAAAACCTCCATAATTAAGCATTATCTCCGTACTCCATTCCGGTTAATCTGTCATCGATAAATTTTATTCCACTGGCTGTATCCAGGAAACTATTGGGAGGTTTGTTATCAAAATAGAAATTTTTTGTTCCTAACCACTTTCTAAATTGTTCAGGATTTCCGTATATTTCCTGCCCATGTTTAAATAAAGAAATAAGCATTATCGCTTTTTCCAATAACGAGCGTTTAGCCTTTGGTGCCTTTATTTTGTAGGTTCTATAAGTTTTTTCACTAATACTTAACCAATCAGATATTTCTCTGTCATCTCCGCCGGTAATATCTTTAAGTATTAAAAAATAAATGGTTGTTTTTTTAATCTTGGAGGCATTGACCAGTTGAAAAATTTCGTTATTATCAACTGTTCCCGGTATTTTTTCTAATGTTTCTACTTCTGTTTGATTCATATTACAAAGATAAGGTAAATTTACTTATAAATATCGGTAAAATTTCCTTTTTTCTTAATTTGGTAAAAACAACCTGAAAAACAACCAGATAAAATTCATCCACAAAAGATTATTTTTTATCCGGCTTAAAATTTCCTTTAACAGCCATCCTGATCGCTTCTTCAAAAGTAGCGTCAATTTTAATTTTAGTATGGTATTTATTTGCCCTCATTTTGTGTTGTTTTACTATCTTTTTTTTACGAGGGCTCTTTTTCATGCTGCTTTGTAGATATCAGCGATAAGTTCTCTGTAAGGCAATTTACCACCACCGCTGTTCCGCAGAGTTAGGATAAATCTATCACAGCCTTTCATTCGCCGGGTATTGTATTTATAACCCAGTTCATCACAATACCAATGCATGTGTTTTCGGCTAACTTTATAATAAATACCATAAATTGCTCGCTTAAAGATTGACCAGAAATTTTCTATGCTATTCGTATAGAAGGTGCCGACACCCCTAAGTCAGTGCCTTTTTTAGTATGCCGGGTATTTTAAGTACCGGTTTCCGGGCAAATTACGATAAGGACATAATAGCTGTAAGTGTGGTGAAAAACAGCAGGATGCCCATCACGATAAATAACCGTTCCCGGGCACTTTTCCCCGCAACTTCGGTTTCAAAAAATTGTATTAAGTCATTCATAAAAAGTAGAGTTTATAACAGGTCTTTAAGGGGGCAAATATACAACTAATTAATACAATAAAACTGATAATTATCAGTTTTATTGTGTAAAAACAAATTATTTATCAGTTTTCGATAAGATGTATATTGAAAACCACAACGTTGTAAGAGTAAGTGCTACTCCCGCCCCTGCTTCCACGTTTTATAAAAACCCTCTTGCTTACGCCTGAATTTTGGGGCTGTTCGCAAAGGCTCGCAGGGTTTCAGGGTGGTGAATAAATCGCGGGGGAGCTCCCGGTAAATAGCGGTCCCTTTTTTCTTCCATTCTTTCATCCCGGCGCTTACCTCTTTCAGTATCTTAGCCGGGGCTCCTACTACCAACATACCCGCCGGAATTATCATATCTTCGGGCACAAAACAAAGTGCGCCAATTATACTGCCTTCACCTATATCGGCCCTGTCCATAATTACGGCATTCATGCCTACCAGCACATCTTTACCTATGTGCGCCCCGTGAATAACGGCTCCATGCCCTATGTGGGAGTTTTCATCGAGTACCACCGTAACACCCGGAAACATGTGGATGGTGCAGTTCTCCTGCACATTGCAACCATCGTGAATATGTATTTCGCCCCAGTCGCCGCGAATAGCAGCGCCCGGGCCTATATAGGCTTCTCTGCCAATTATTACATTGCCTGTTACACAAGCCTGCGGATGCACAAAGCTCGACCTATGCACTACAGGACGGTATCCGTTAAACTCGTAAATCATGCTATTTAAGTAAGAATTAAAAATTAATAATAGCTGAACGTTATTGCCCCGGAGCCCGGCTATAACGGGCTACCTTTCTACCACTGCTTTTCCTTGTCCCACCAAACTACCATCCTCCGCTAAAACACGGTAGAGGTAAACCCCATCAGGCTGGTCTGACAGTTCAAGCTGATAGCTTTTAGCTAAAGGCTGATAGCTAGTCGAATACACTTTTTCTCCGAGGGTGTTGTAAATCTCAATGGACACAGCCTGTTGTGTCCCGGCTAACCCCTGACCCCGTTCGGGGCGGGCACTAACTACTAAATTAAATATGCCGGTGCTTGGGTTCGGGTAAATTTTTAGCTCATCGCCCATAGCACTTACCTTACTTACGGCTGTTGCAATGTTGGCATCGCGGTACCTGAAGATAAGCCCGGAGTCATTTGCGCCGCCTCCTTCCGTCATTCCATATACGGCTCCATTGGTAGCAATTAATGAACCATAAGGATACGCCCCGGTAGGGGTACTGAAATTGTACAGGTTACTGAATGCGCTGCCATCGGTATCTACTGAAAAAATGTTGCCAATGCCTGCTCCACCTATCAGCGACATGCCATATAATGTGCCACCCGAAAGGGTTACAGAGCCTTCGGGACGGTACCCGTCGGTTTCAATAAAATCATGCAAATCGGCATAGCCGGTGCCATCGGTATCTATCGAGAAAATATTGCCTGCCATATCCGGTCCGCCATAGCCTGTAATGCCATACAACTTTCTTCCCGAAGGGGAAAGTACCAATGCCTCATACACAGGAGCATCTCCGAGAGTACCGGTGCCAAAGATGAAAAGGGTTTTGTATCCTGCCCCACCGGTATCAATAGAAAAAATAATGCCATAACTTAACCCGCCTTCCGAGGTTACCCCGAATAACTTGCCGGAGTCGGCGGAAAGAATTAATGAGCCTGACGGGTAGTAGCCATTAGCCGTGGATGTATCCCAGAAATCATACAATTCGGTAAACCGGGCTCCATCGGTATCAATCTCGAAAATAGTGCCCTGTCCGTGAGCTCCCCCCTCATAAGTCATTCCGTACATTTTATTTCCCAGCAGGGTTAAGTCGCCCTGTGGGTTAGCTCCATCGGTATAGTTGAATTTAAATAGGTTTTTAAACCCGCTGCCATCGGTGTGAATAGAAAATATATTGCCAAAGTTGTTTCCTCCTTCCTGGGTCATACCATATAACACGGTTCCGGAAACCGACAGGGTTAATGACCCGTATGTTTCCAGTCCGCTGGTATCGGAAAAATCAAAAATATCGCTGTATGCGGTGCCATCGGTATCCATAGAAAAAATGCAGCCGCTGTTATAGGCGCCTCCATACGCCGTCATTCCATAAAATACAGTACCCGATTTAGATAGGGTTAATGAGCCGAAGGGCATTTTTCCCTGGGGTCCATTAAAATCATGCAGGTCGGTATATTGGGCCTGCGCAGCTACTATTCCTAAAAAGAATAAAGCACTACTTAGTAAAGGATTTTTTTTCATGGCGCTAATTTTTATACAAAGATAGGACATTTTTATGTCTTTCCATAAGCACCTAAGTCACTGGCTTTGCGAGGCTCTTACGAATAGCTTACCGGGTTGACAATCTTTCAATTTAGTCGTCCAAAATTTATAAGATTACCCCCCCGATGCCCGCCTGACCAAGTCTTTCGGGCAGGACCCGTTCGGACGGGTTCTCCCACTTTGGGGAGAGTAAAGTGAGAGGCAAACAGGAAGATGGTTATTTTAAAAATATCCCTATCTTTACTTTTTATTATTAACGCCATGAGAATAAAGAGAATACTTTTTTATTTTTCACTTTTTGTTTTTCACTTTTCACTCTTCACCCGGTTGAATGCCCAGCAGAAAACATGGGCGGTTGAGGTTGCAGGACAACAAGGGATCGGTATTGTTACGGCTATTGTCGCCTGCAATGACGGAGGTTTCTTAGTAAGCGATATTTTGCGGATTCCTACTACTCAATTTCGTACTAGCCTGCTTAAATTTGATTCCACCGGTAATTTGCAGTGGACTAAAATGATTGGAAATCCACCCTATCTCTATACTACGCCTCTTAATTATTGTAATTCCATCAAGCCTTGTAGCGATGGGGGGTATATAATGACTGGTTACATTGGTTTATATGGTCAAAGTGCGCCTAATGTTTTTGTTATGAAATTTGATTCGGCGGGTAATACCTTATGGTCTGAAACCATTGGGGGCATAAGGGGTGATATTGGCAATTCCATTATTCAAACTACTGACAGGGGTTTTGCGATTACAGGTTCCGCTTCCTCTTTCATGTTAGCCGATACAGAGGTATATGTGCTGAAATTAGACTCTATAGGGAAGGTACAATGGACGAAAACCATCGGAGGGACAGGCGATAATGAGGGCTATTCCATTATCCAGACGAAAGATGGCGGATATGCGATTACCGGGAAAACGAATATGTATGGCGCGGGAGCTTCAGATGTTTATTTGCTAAAGCTTGATTCCGGCGGCAATATACAATGGACAAAAACCATTGGCGGAAGTAAGAATGACGCCGGTAATTCCATTATTCAAACCATGGACGGAGGGTATGCCATAACCGGAAATACGTACTCTTTTAACGATACGGTTAATGGAGACGTTTATGCCATAAAGCTTGATTCTAATGGAAACCTGCAATGGACCCGGACTATAGGAGGAATAAATTATGATGCCGGCTACTCTATATTTCAAACCGGTGAAGGGGAGTATGTTATAGGCGGAACTATAGCGTTTAACGGGACTATAGGAGACACTGCATATTTTATTAAACTTGATTCTGCCGGAAATTTGAAAGAAACCCGGACCTATGCCGGACCCGGCTATTTACAAAGTACAACTACGGTACAAACAAAAGCAGGGGGCTTTGCTTTAGCCGGCTATTCTCCTGTTTCTTATTATGGAACTATTTACCTGTTGGTGTTGGATTCTGCCGGAAATAATTGTGAAGGGTCAGGAAGCACAGGCACTGTAGGCAGCGGAGGAATGGTAAGCAGCGGAGGGCAAATTACACTTCGGGATAGCGGTCGTGTGGAAGCTACCATAGATACCAGTATTACTCAACCCGGATTCTTTAACACGCTTACTTATTTGTGCCGCAATGGTAACAATAGCGGAGGATTAGAAGCAACTCCAACAGAAGCAGGCTCCGTCTGCTTTAATGACATGCAGGCTATAATCAACATTTCCGCATCCGGTGGAATATCGCCTTATACTTACACCTGGACTCCTCCTGTTAGCGACAGTTCCAGCGCTGCCGGTTTGAACACAGGCACTTATACTATTTTGGTGACCGATCCAATATCGGATAGCCTTACATTGGTTTTTACGGTACTTAATGACCCGCCATTCGTAGTTTATTTTACCTATACAAATACAACTTGCAGTGGTAGCGCAGATGGGAGTATATCCATCTTTTCTGTTAGCAGCAGCAACTCACCTTTTTCCTATTCCTGGTCAAACGGAGCCACTACAGCTTCTAATAGTGGACTAAGTGCCGGAACATATTCTGTTACGGTGTATGACGCATGCGCCGATTCAGGAACGGCTTTAATTACGATTGGTCTGACTCCCGATTTCAATGATTCGGCAATTGTTATTAATCAAGTTAGTTGCCAACATGGAAGTGATGGTTCTGCAATAGCAGCCATCAGTGGCGGAACTTCACCGTTTACTTATCAATGGAGCGATGCCAACAGCCAGACTACCGCTATTTCTACCGGGTTGAGCGCCGGAGTTTATTCCGTAGTTGTCTCCGATGCCTGTGGAGGTTCGGTTACATCTTCCGTAGCCATTGCCCAGCCCTTTCCTTTTTCAGTGAGTATAGTCTCCACAAGTCCTCCCTGTTCCGGAGAAAATAACGGGAGCGCGTTGGCAAGCCTTACCGTACCGCTTATTGCCAACTTTACCA
This sequence comes from uncultured Bacteroidota bacterium, assembly GCA_963767125.1. Classification (GTDB taxonomy): domain Bacteria; phylum Bacteroidota; class Bacteroidia; order JABEUT01; family JABEUT01; genus JABEUT01. The sequence continues at coordinate 206,046 of CAVYDB010000007.1, forward strand.
TGGATACGGTTGTACAGCATTTTCTTGTCCCTTTGGGAGTAAATACTGTGACTTTAACCATGATAGGTGCCAGGGGTGGAAGCGAGCCGTCCTATGAAGATTCTGCTTCGGGTGGTAACGGTGCAAATTTTATAGGGGTATGTACTGTCATACCGGGGCATATTCTTTCAGTGGTCGTCGGACAGGAAGGTATGGGCACTGGCGGAGGGGGAGCCAGTTGGGTATATGATTCCAATATCGTTCTTCATAGTCCATCGGGAACTAATGGTATTTTGGCTGTTGCAGCAGGTGGGGGTGGCGCTAGTGACTGGTATGGTGGAAACGGAATGGCTCATGGAGGATATGTGGGTGGTTCCGGAGGAATTAATTTGGTAACCAATGCCACCACTATAGGAACGTTTTTCTATGCTGCCGGAGGAACAGGAGGTAATGGAGGAGACTCTACCGAATATTGCGGTGGTGGCGCCGGTTGGCTAAGTAATGGAGGCAGTGGAATCCTGATAGAAACGGATGGGGGCATGGATGAAATTAATCATTTCCGTAATGCTTCTAAAGGTGGGGGATTTGGCGGCGGCGGCGGCGGAACATGCCATGCCAGGGGAGGAAGTGGTGAATGCCCGGGTGGAGGTGGCGGTGGGTATAATGGAGGAGCTGGATACGGCGGCGGCGGCGGTTCTTTCTTTATTGATACCCTGCCCATAGTTACCGATAGTGGAACAGGAAATGGTTTTGTGAGAATAGAATATACCATTACAGGCTACGATTCCACTTTTACCTATTCATGGTCGAATGGAGAAACTACTATAAATGCTACACGATTAAGCGCCGGAACGTATAGCCTTACTGTTACCAATAGCAGCGGCTGTTCAGCTACTACTTCTGTTACCATTACCCAGCCCATATCAGCCCTCACCCTATCCGCCGATTCATCAAAAGATAATGGAACTTGCAATGGCTCTGCTTGGGCTGTGGTGAATGGAGGCAATTCTCCTTACACCTATAGCTGGAACCCCAGCGGTCTTGCTACTGATACCATCACCAACCAATGCTCGGGAGATTATTGCTGCACCGTTACCGATGCCAATGGATGCATGGAAAGCGTGTGCGTAAATATCCCGGTATCTACAGGGGAAAATGCCCGCCCGGATGGCTCGGTCGGGCGGGAAAAGGTAAAAGTTTTTCCCAATCCAGGTAGTGGGGTATTCACCTTTCAGTTGTCAGTTGTAGGGATACAACATGTTGTATCCATTGGGGTTTATAATATATTGGGTGAACGGGTGTATTCCCAATTTAATATCAATAGTTCACCATTCAATATAGATTTATCTTCTCAACCTGATGGAATCTACCTGTACAGGGTTTTAACTGAGAACGGTGAATTAGTGGGACAAGGAAAAGTGGTGATAGAAAGATGAAAAATTGTAAATTGATTTGTAACTTCACTAACCTTTGCTAAACTAAAAACACCCTCTGAAACCCAATAGGGACACAGGTCTTGGGGAATAGCCTCATACTCTGAATGTTAGGTAGTCGGATTTATGCCCCGCCCGAATGTCAGCCCGAAAGATTCCTGCCCCCAAAGGTGCGGTCAGGCGGGCATTCTGGCGGGTACCATCCGGTACGGGCAGGCGTTTTATGCCGTTATTTTAGGTCGCTAAAAACTTACCGCTTATCTTTACTTATGAGAATTTCATAATCCTCTCCAGCTTATTTACATCGTTTATTCTTATTTCCTTTCCATCAAGGTCAATAATTTTCTCTGCTTTAAAATCGGAAAGGGTGCGTATCAGCGATTCGGAGGAGGTGCCTACTAAGCCTGCCAGGTTATCGCGCGAAACTTTTAGTGTCTCGCCCGGCTTTAGTTTATTATGCAGGTTAAATAAAGCCGATGCTGTTCTCGCCTTCACCGTATTATATGCCAGCCCGAGCAGCCTTTCTTCTTTTTCGCTGATGTTGTTTGCCAGCATCCTTACAAAGCCGGCCGAAATTTGCTGGTTGTGGCTGATGAGTGCAATAAAATCGGGCTGCGGAATAAGTAACAGTTCGGCATCTTCTGTAGCCGTTGCCGAATCGGTATAAAGTCTATTTTCCAGTATGGGGATATAGCCAAAAAAATCGCCCTGGTTCAAAATCCCTGAAACAAATTCTTTCCCTTCCGAGCTTAGTTTCCATGTTTTCACCTTTCCTTTATTCACCAGGAATATCGGTCCGGGGGTACCGCCTTCCATATAAATATTCGCTCTTTTAGTATATTTTTTTATGATATACTTGGTAGAGTCAAGTTCATGCAACCGGAAGTTTTTGGCATCGCCTATAAACTGCATCAGCCCGTTTACATCGCGTGTGTAGCTATGCCTTAAAAACTCATTGCGCTTCAGGCGTGCTTCCACGGCATTTATCAGGTCGGCTTTATCAAATGGCTTGGTAAGGTAATCATCTGCCCCCAGGTTCATCCCCTTGCGCACATCGCTTTTTTCAGCTTTGGCAGTAAGAAAAATAAAAGGTGTGCCGTTTGTGAAAGCATCTTCCTCCAGCTTCTGCAGCACTTTATACCCATCTATATCGGGCAGCATGATATCGCATATTATCAGTTCGGGGCGTTCTTTCCTGGCGCTTTCAATCCCCTTCAGGCCATTGCCTGCTTTAAGTACCGAATAATTGAAAAGCTCGAGCATTTCAGCAATGTTTTCAAGCATTTCAGGGTTATCTTCAATTACTAAAATCTTTTTCATCGGCTTTCTATTTTAATTGTACTGTTTTCATTTGCAGGAGGGGCATTGGGCACCAATATCTTAAATATAGTGCCTTCATTTTCATTGCTGATAAAGGATATGTTGCCATTGAGCAAGTCGATATATTTTTTTACAATACTAAGCCCCAATCCTGTGCCTTCAATATTCAGGGCATTTTTTGCCCTGTAAAACCGTTCAAACATATTTGATTGTTCTACTTCCGGGATCCCTATGCCCCGGTCTTCAATAATTATTTCCACGCCCTCGGTGTCGGTTATTGCCGTATATTTTATCAGGGAGCTTTCGGGGGAATATTTTATCGCATTAGCCAATAAATTCAACACCATATTTTTCAAAATGCTGCGGTCGGCAAAAAGGGTTGCATCATCGGGTTCGCATAAGCTTTCCAGCTTCTGCCCCCGCTTTAGCTTTCCCTGTATTTCTTCGGTTATCTCGGTCGAAAATTCCTGCATGTCGAATTCGGAAGGTGTGGTTATGGTTTTGCCCTGCTCCAGTTGTTCCAGCGACAGGAACCCATTTAAAATGTTCACCATATTCTGTACCGATGTTTTAATCCGTTTCAGGTGGTGCAGGTTTTTTTCCCTTATCACTGCCGGGTTTTCTTCTTCATGTTCTATATATTCGGCTATCAGTTCGGTAGATGAAAGGATAGTGCTTAAAGGGGTCCTGAATTCATGCGAAGCAAGGGAAACAAACCGCGATTTCATTTCGTTAATCAGCTTTTCTTTATCCAGGGCGGCTTTTATATCTTCTTCCGCCTGCTTCAGCCGGGTAATGTTTTGTTTCACTATCAGTATTTCGTCAATAATCCCTTCTGCATTTTCCAGCGGGGCAGCGTGCATTACATAATAATTACCCGACAAAGCTACTTCAAAGGCAGTGCTTTTCCCTGAAAATACAGGGAGCAAATTATTTTTCACCTCTTCGCTTATTTCCCCGGGGAAGCGTTTTAAATACGATGTTCCAAGCAGTTCCTGTGCATTCAGCCCTTCCATAGCCAGTTCCAGTCCATCTACAAAAAGATAATTCAGGGCAGGGTCTAACACGGTAATAGTGCCATCGGGAAAGTTGCGGGCTATGGTTTTATAAAACCGCTGGCTCTCCTCTAACTCTGCTACATAGCGTGCAAGGCTTTTATTGAGTTCTATAATGGTATCTTCTGTTTTTTTTCTTTCCGTAATGTCTTCTGAAATACCAAGCAGGTAGCGGGGTTTTCCATCGGAATTGTACACCGGAATTTTTTTGGTGTGCAGCCAGTGGGTGCCGCGTTTGGTGGTAATGGGCTCTTCCACAATATCAAGCCGCTTGTGGCTGTTCAATACTTCCCGGTCTTTTTGGGTAAAGAAGTCGGCTTGCTGTTTCGGGAAGAAATCATAATCATTTTTGCCCATCAAATCTTCCTGCAGATAGCCAAGCAATTCTTCGCCTGCTTTATTGAACCGTAAAAACCGCAGGTCAAGGGCATCTTTAATAAAAATCATATCGGGGATATTTTCCAGCACCGAATCAAGAAACTGGTTGGTCCTCCGTATTTCTTCCTCTGCATTTTTCCGCTGGGTAATATCCCTTACCACACATTGAAAACTATCTACCAGTTTATCTTTACTCACCATTACCACATTTTGTTCCACCCATTTAATTTCGCCCTGCTTGGTAAGTATCTGGAATTCGTACCGCGTTTCGTACATTTTGTTTTTAAACTGGAGGTAATAATATTCTTTCACCCGTTCAGCCCAATCGGGATGTACCAAAAAGGTAAAGTGTTTGCCAAGCAGCTCTTCGGTAGAGTACCCGGTAAGTGAGCCGAGGCGGGCATTAATAAAGGTGAACCTGCCGCTATAATCACTGGAAAAAATAACATCGCCCACGCCTTCCAGCATCTCTCTCAGTTTCTCTTCATTATCCCGTATTTTAGTTTCCGCCCTGCGCCTGCGCCTAATGTCGCGGTTCAGCCATAGCAAGATGATGAAAATAAATATAAGCGCTGCTCCCGCCGTATAATAAGTGGCATACACAAGGTTCCGCCGTATTTCGGCAGATACCTTGCGGCGCTCTACCAACAATTGCATTTCGGCGCTGATTATCTGGGTGCCTTTGCTTACAATATTTCCCATTAAATATTCTCCGCTGGCAGAAGGGCTAAGGAAAGCAGTATCTCCACCGGCAGTAATTTCCCGGGCAGCCTTTAAGGGGCGGTTCAATTTTTTAGGGGGGCCTGTTTCCGATAAGCCCTGCTTCGGGTTATCGCTTTGTTCAGAAGCTATGCCGGGCAGTATTTTTTCCAGGTTGCTTATCTGTGTAGCCAGCTCAGCTATTTTCAGCATTTCATCGGTGTTGTCTTTCACCGAATCGCTGAGGCTCCGGATGCTCTTATCGAGCAGTGCGGCATTTTGGCGGGTAAGAGCGGCAAAATATGGCTCTCCGGACATTTCATATATATCCGATGCGTTTTCTACCTGCGATGCCTGGAACTCTATTTCATACACTTTCTCAATAACCGTATGCATGTGCCTGCCCAGGTAATAGCCGCTTTCCGCCGAATCGAAATTTTCCCGCGCATACCACGCCGAAGACGCTACAGCTATAAGCGCACCCGCAAACAACGCAATAACTATTCTTTCAACTTTCATATTTATATCCTCATAGGCTTTGGGGCTGTACAATTACAATATTACGAAAAATAGCTACATACGAAAACCCTTTCAAAAAAAACGGGCTTGGAGGAATCCCTGTTTTAGCATTTTAAAACCCTGTATTTTTCTCTTTTTCTTAAAAAAATATGCGTAGTTAAATAACTTCATGTATATTTGCAGCCAAATAACTACACTATGAATTTGCGCAGAGATGCATTTCAAGCCATAGCCGACCCTACCCGGAGGGCTATACTCCTGCTGGTAGCATCGCAAGCTATGGCAGCAGGCGCTATAGCTTCAAACTTTGACACCGCAAGGCCGACTGTATCAAAACACCTGCAAATACTTACCGAATGCGAATTGCTGAAACAAGAACAGCAGGGCAGGGAAATTTACTATCACTTAAATGTAAAAAAGATGAAAGAAATAGCAGACTACATTGAACCATTCCGCAAGATATGGGATGACCGCTTCAATAAATTAGAAACTACGATGAAAAAATATAAACCAACAAAAACCAACTAATATGGAACTGAAAACAAAAGTAAATGCCGAAGAAGGCAAACAGGATTTACATATAACAAGAGAATTTGATTTGCCCGTTGAATTGCTTTTTAAAGCACATGCCGATCCAGCACTCCTTGAGCAATGGATGTCGAACCCTTATGCCACAGCAAAAGCGCTGAAGTTTGAAGCTAAGAAGCATGGCAGTTATCAATTAGAATCGAAAGATGCAAACGGAAAGGTTGTATTCCGCAGCAATGGAACAATTCATGAATTTATACCTGAACAAGAAAATCACCCGCACTTTTGAAATGGAAAATGCACCTATGGGTGTGCAGTTAGAAATTTATGAATTTGAAAAACTACCCGATAACACCAGCAAACTCAATATGCATGTAATATATGAATCGGTAGCCCAACGGGACCAGGTATTGAAAATGCCTTTTGCCCAGGGTCTCAGCATGGCACATGACAGGATACAGGAAATAATGAGTAAAAAATAATGGTGGATTATGTCTAAGAGAAATAAAATACCCTATTGGATATTTACTATCTGGCTTGCACTGGGTATGACATCTACCGGAATAGTGCAAATCCTCAAAATAAATGTAGGAACAGGCGTGGGCGGAGTTGATAATGTAAAACATTTAGGGTATCCGGTCTATATGCTGACACTACTGGGTATATGGAAAATATTGGGAGTAATAGCAATACTTGTTCCCAAATTTCCAATACTAAAGGAATGGGCTTATGCCGGCATTTTCTTTACTGTAACGGGAGCATTATTTTCACACATCGAATCAGGTGATTCCTTTAAAGATTTTGCTCCTTCTATATTGTACCTGATTCTGATTGGGATGTCTTATTATTTCAGACCTGCGGATAGAAAAATCAATTTGATCACTGTATAATTTTGTACCTTTACTAAGTCCCGTTCTTGTTAAATTTTATAGAAAGCATGTTACGATGTACGCCATTTCTTTTGTTTGATGGTAATTGTGCTAAGGCTATGACATTTTATCATAAGTGTCTTGGCGGAAAATTGATACTTACCAAACTCGCAGATACTCCCATGAAGGAGCAGTTTCCCAAGGAAAAGCATAGCAGAATTATTAATGCTAACTTAAAAAGCGGAGCCTTAGAAATTTCTGCTGCTGATTGGATGGCATCCCCCTGGCTCGAACCTAAACAGGGCAATACCACTGCTATATTTGTGATAGGACGCTCGTATGACGAACTGAAAAAAGTTTTTGATAAGCTTTCAAAAGGATGTGATAAGGAAAGGTTGCAAAAATTGCATGATATGCCATTTGGAACCTACGGACAGTTTTATGATAAATATGGTGTCCAGTGGATTTTTAAGGGAGATAAAAGAAAAACAAAATGAATACAATGAACCCAAAAGTTGATTGGTTTTTTACCAAAGCCACCAAGTGGCAGGATGAATATGTGAAGCTAAGAACCATCATTCTCGATTGTGGCTTAACCGAAGAATTGAAATGGGGCGTGCCCTGCTATACCTACGAAGAGAAAAATGTGGTATTGATACATGGCTTTAAAGAATATTGCGCCATCCTTTTTCATAAAGGCGTATTGCTGAAAGACCCAAAGGGTATTCTCATCCAGCAAACGGAGAATGTGCAGGTAGGACGGCAGGTGCGGTTCACTAATATCCGGGAGATAATTGAGTTGGAACCCACGCTGAAAGATTATATTAAAGAAGCTATAAAAGTGGAGAAAGAGGGATTGAAAGCGCCTATGAAAAAGGTGGCAGAATTCAAGATGCCCGGGGAATTTAAAGTGAAATTAGAAAAAAGCCCAGCCTTGAAAAAAGCTTTTTATGCCCTGACCCCGGGACGGCAACGGGGATACCTTTTGTATTTTTCTTCCGCCAAACTATCGAATACACGGGAGGCAAGGATTGAAAAAAACAGGGAGAAAATTATGAATGGAAAGGGGCTGGAAGATTAATAAAATCATATTGGGAGATGAAATTAACCTTACCATTTTTTTCTGCAATGCAAAACCAAAACAGGAAACACGGGTGTATTTAAAGTTAATACACTGTCTGTCCCCGACCTATTTCCATTAAAATATCTTATTTCAGCCTGGTTTTATTTTTTGTGGAATCACTTTTTCCCCCGGAAAAAGTTCTGTGGTGGCTCCTGCCCTTCCCAATACTGTCGGCACTTAAAGAACGCTGTAATGCATTCTGAGACATGGTATCGGGCGATATATGCCGGTTTATGTTACCATTCGGATTGGCAGGAGTGGACGGAATAACCGGGTTAGCGGGGTTAATGGTTCCGGGAGTATTTGCCGGATTAACCGACCCCGGTGGGTTGGGGTTGTTCTGATAGGTATTCGGGTTCGGGTTTGTAGCCGGATTATTCTGGTAATTCGGGTTCGGTTGTATTTGGGCAAATGCCCCTGTAGTAAATATGCCTGATAAAGCAACTATTACTATTATTTTTATAGTTTTCATGGGGTTTGAATTTAAAAGGTGTACATAATTACAGTGAACTTCAAGAGCAAATTAACAGCCTTTTATAAAAAAACAAGAGGATTTTTCGCCGAACGGTTCCTTATCTTAGTTGAAAGCTTTTAATAAAAAGATAAATAAAGAGGGGATGTTATATCTTTCCCCCCCCCGTTTGTATTTTACCTGTTAAAAACAAAGATATTAATTGACAAGCACAAAATCCTTCCCAACATTTTTACTTATCTTTGATTTTATGTTTGGCACCCTGGAAAAAATAAAAGGCATTTTACTTTTAGCTCTAAGCCCTTTGTTATTCACTCCCTGCAATGCGCAGGAAATAAACCTGTTCAGTTTTGCTGATACCAACGGTATTTTTCCCGAAGGAAATTTAACACGTTCCGCCGGAACCCTTTATGGCATAACTTCTTACGGAGGGGTTTATAACAAAGGCTGTATTTTTTCCTTAGATACCGCTTTAAGCGGGTATAAAGATATATATGATTTTCAGGATACGCTTGGCTCCCTGCCTCATGGTTCATTAGTGCTGGCCGGTAAAGCGCTTTATGGCATGGCATCGGGCGGAGGAGAATATAACAGGGGGTGTATTTTTTCAATAGATACTACTGGTATCGGGTATAAAGTTTTGCATCATTTTACGGATAGCGCCGGGGCCAATCCATCAGGCTCACTAACCCTTTCGGGAAATATACTCTATGGAATGACGGATTCGGGAGGGATGTATAACTACGGATGCATTTTTTCTATTGACACAAATGGCAATAATTATAAAACGCTCCATACCTTTGATGATACCGATGGGGCTTATCCGGGAAACTCTGTAACCCTTGCCGACAGTACATTATATGGCATGACCCGCCGCGGTGGGAGCTATGACAGCGGGTGCATTTTTTCTCTGCGCACCCGGCAGGCGGACAGCAGCTATAAAATTCTTCATTCTTTCAATGGTATAGATGGTAGTGCAGGCTACGGGAGCCTTACCCTGGTATCGGGTACCCTGTATGGAATGACCTGGAAGGGCGGAGCCTATCATTCGGGCTGTATTTTTTCAGAAGATACCGGAGGAAACTCTTTTACCGGCTTATTTGGTTTTCACGACACCCTCGGCTCCTATCCGCATGGGTCATTAACCCTGTCGGGAAGCCTGCTGTATGGAATGACCGGGCAGGGAGGGGCGTATGGTTTCGGGCGTGTCTTTCTGTTCGATACCAATGGACATAAATATAAAGAGATGCTCAACTTTAATTCCACCAATGGTGCCAACCCCTGGGGCAGCCTTACGCTGTCGGGAAACGTATTATATGGCATGACGGAATATGGAGGAGCAGATAATGTTGGGGTTGTTTTCAGCCTTGATACCGATGAAGTTACTTCCGGTATCCATGAAATTGCCGAAACTGCAACAGTCATAAGTTTATATCCAAATCCTAATAATGGAAAATTCAATATACATGTGAACTGTGAAAAAGCAAGTATCGCGGTTTACAATGTCTTAGGAGAGCAAGTGTATTCAAATAGCTATCAGCTATTGGCTAAAAGCTATCAGCTTGACCTATCCTCCCAACCCAATGGGGTTTATCTGTACAAGGTTTTAAGAGAGAACGGCGAACCGGTGGGCGAAGGAAAAGTGGTGGTAGAAAAGTAAAAGAGGTGCCGCCCGGGGTTAGGTCCGGTAAAACAAGAGAATCTCATTTAATCTGTCAATCACAAAAATATATAAAGCAGCGCCTGAAAGCATTGGTGCCTGCGGAATAGGTGTTGTTTACAAAATAAATTAGATAATAATAGTTGCTGTTGGTAAAAAATTATCCATCAAGTGCAATAATTTATTAGATTAGCAGTTTAATTCTACACGAAATAAGCAGCAGGCATGCTGATTAAAAACTATACGGATGAAAATAAAATTACTTGCTTTTTTTTTCTTATCAAATGCCATTAGCCTTTTTGCCATTGGAAAAGAAAAAACAAATTTCCCTGCACCTCCTGCACACACTGATTTATCTGCTTATACCGAAGCCTGCAGTATAAGCAGGCCCCCATTACTTGACAGCTCCACTTCCAGTTGCACGCTGCCGCTTACCATAGCGTACACCCCTTATTATTGTGCTGCTATTCCCGGCACGGCAACAGCTACTGCCAGCGGTACCCCGCCTTACACCTATTTGTGGAGCCCGGGGGGGCAAAGCACAGCAACTATAAGCGGGCTTAGCGCCGGTGTTTATTCCCTGTTTGTTTCCGATTCTTCGGGCTGTACTGATTCCAGCGGTATTTCCATTTCATCGGCTACCATATCCTATACCATCTCAGGCAATCCAATCACTATAGTAATGGGAGACAGTACCCTGCTTACCGCCACCTGCCCTGTTGCTGCTACCTTTTCCTGGGCCCCGGCAGGGTCGGTTACTCACCCGGATTCTGCCACCACGTATGCCAATCCAACAGTTACAACAGAATATACCGTAACCATTACCACCGCCTGCGGCACTTATACCGATTCCATACTAATTTCTGTAAATTGTTTTGCCATAGGCTTGAGTTCCCTGCCTGCCTGTGCCTCATCGGCTGATGGAACAGCTTCTGTAGCGCCTTCCACAGGCACCCCTCCCTATACTTATTCCTGGAGCCCAGGGGGACAAACCACTGCCTCTGCCACCGGCGTAAGCGCAGGTATTTATAATGTAACCGTGTATGATAGCACAGGGTGCAGCTCTACAGGTTCCGTTTCAGTCTCTTCCCAATCCGAATCTTTTTCAATTTCTGGTAACCCCCTTAGTATTTTAACCGGCGACAGCACCTATCTTTATGAATATAGCAGCCTCCCGGCTACTTATTCCTGGGCTCCTGCCGCATCGGTCACTAACCCTACTTCAGAAGGCAGCTATGCACACCCTGCCGTTACCACCGAATATACCGTAACCATTACCACCGCCTGCGGAACCTTTATTGATTCGGTGCTTATTTCTGTAAATTGTTTTAATATCGGGCTATCATCCAGCCCCAGTTATTGTACCTCGGGAACAGCAACAGCCGTCCCTTTAGGAGGCCTGCTCCCCTACACCTATTCCTGGACCCCGGGAGGGCAAACTACAGCTACTGCTACCGGGCTGTCTGCCGGCAGTTATATGGTTACCATTTTAGATAATACAGGCTGTAGCGCCACCGGCACTATTTCGGTTTCTTCAGCCTCCGTATCCTATGCCATTGCGGGCAACCCAAATCCAATTTCAGTGGGAGACAGTACCTACCTTGATGCTACGTGCAGCATCCCTTCCACGTACTCCTGGGCCCCGCCGCTAAACGTTACCAACCCCGATTCTGCCGGAACCTTTGCCAGCCCCACCGCTACCACCGAATATACCGTAACCATTACCAATTCCTGCGGCACCTATGTAGATTCTATACTAATCAATATCCAGTGTTTTTCCCTCCATGTAACTGCCACCGCCGCTGCCCAATGTGCTTCTTCTTCTTTTGACGGCACAGCCACCGTAAGCGCTTCCGGCGGTACCCCGCCGTACACCTATCTTTGGTCTCCCGGCGGACAAACAACAGCCACCATTACCGGGTTATCTACAGGCGTTTATTCGGTTACCGTTTACGACTCCACAGGGTGTATCTCTACCGGCTTAACTTCCGTATTTTTTGTTACCCAATCTTTCACCATATCAGGTAACCCTACTACTATTTTATTGGGCGACAGTACCCTGCTTAGCGCCACCAGCAATACCCCGGCTACCTATTCCTGGGCACCCGCTACCGGGGTTACCAACCCCAATTCCGCCAGCACGTATGCCAGCCCTGCGGTAACTACCCTTTACACGGTTACCATTACTACCGGGTGCGGATCATATACCGAAACCATACTTATTACGGTAGATTGTTTCCCTATCAGTATAAGCTCCACCCCTTCCTGCTCCAATGCTAATACCGGAACTGCTTCGGTAACCGCTTCGGGCGGGGTACTTCCATATACCTACCTGTGGGCGCCGGGAGGGCAAAACACCCCAACAGTCACGGGTTTATCGGGCGGGACTTATACAGTAACCGTTTACGATGCTACCGGCTGCAGTTCTTCGGCTATTGACTCTGTAGCTTCTCAAACAGAATCGTACACCATCAGCGGTAACCCATCTTTTATCACCATAGGCGATAGCACCCTTCTTTCAGCCACCAGCAACCTGCCTGCCACATATTCCTGGGCTCCGCCCTTATCGGTTACCAATCCCAATTCTGCCAGTACCTATGCTACCCCTGCGGTAACAACCAATTATTCCGTAACCATTACCACCCCCTGCGGAACTTTTGTAGATAATGTACTTATCTATGTAAATTGCTTTAATATAAACCTTACTTCTTCTGATGCATATTGTTCCTCCGCCGATGGTTTTGCTATGGTTAATCCTTCGGGAGGAACAGCCCCCTATACGTATTCCTGGGTTCCCGGCGGGCAAACGGTATCTTCCCTTACAGGGCTTACTGCGGGCACTTTTACCATTATAGTAAATGATGCTACCGGGTGTGGGGCAACAGCAACGGCATCTATTACACAGGTAGTAGGCCCGCCGCCCGTTACTGCCTCGGCTACCCCCCATGCCATAATTGCCGGAGACAGTTCTTACCTTTCTGCCAACATCGGGGTATATAGCACCTTTATCTGGTCGCCAACTACCGGGCTCACCAACCCTACCTCGCAAAATACCTATGCCCATCCGGCAGTAACTACCGTGTACACCGTTAGCGCACTTACCCTTTGCGGAACTGTGACAGCTTACGATACCGTAGTGGTATATGCCTGTGCCGATGCTTACAACGAGCCAATTTGCATAGTGACCGTAGATACAGCCACCGGCAGGTGCGAGGTGGTGTGGGGAAGAACAAACTCTCCGCCTGCGGGAGGAAGTGGCAACTATACCATATATAAAGATTCTACATTGGGATATACCCCTACCCATACGCAGCCATTGAATGTGTTGAGTGAATTTATTGACCCCTTTTCCACCCCGTCTGCCGGGCCGGTGAGTTATAAATTATCTACCGTTGACTCCTGCGGCGAATCTACTTTAAGCGCAGCACACACCTCTATATACCTTACTGCTACTACAGGAACCACCGGGTATATCCTCAACTGGACGGCATACATAGGATTTACCCCCACCCTTTATCGCATTTTCCGCGGGGCTACAGTTAGCACGCTCGTTCAAATTGATTCTGTCTCCTCTTCCATACTCACCTACCTTGATACCCTGGCTCCCACCGGTTCACTATATATGGTGGAGGGCGTTAATCCGGCAGGTACCTGTGTGCCTTTAACACATGGGCATATAAGCCCTTCGTCAGAGTTCCCTTCAGGCTCACTCTCCAATATATTTAATTCAGCCATTCTCGGTATCCAGCCTATAAATGGCTCTATCACTGCGATAAGCATTTACCCCAACCCAAGTAACGGGCAGTTTACAATACAGTGGTCAGTGCCTGTCCGGATGACAGGGTCGGACGGGGTTAATAGTAAGTCGTCAGCAGTGCAGATAAGTGTACTAGATGAATTGGGGCAGGTAGTTTATGCTGAAAATAAAAATACTCATATTGGTTTAAATACAGAACAATTAAATTTAGAGAATCTGGCATCGGGGATATATACCTTGAGGATGCAAACCAATGGTGGAATTACGATGAAGAAGCTGGTAGTGATGAAGAAATAAAATTCTGAATTTGATAATTTTATACTGAAAAAACACTATGAAAAAAATCACTTTACTTTCGCTATTGGTTATATGTTTTGCCACAGCAAAAAGCCAGTGTTCATCCATTTATGGAATGTCTTCTAATACTCCGGACCACAGTTTTTCACTTGTTGCAGTTGATAGGTTTACGGGAACTGTACTAACCAGGGACACTATTTTTTCACTAAAAACCCTGATTGATGGAATTTCCGCTATAATACCTGACAGTAGCCAGTACATTACAACCGGGTTCGACACCTCATCTGTTTCTCACCGGCGTATTTATACTACTAATTTTAATACAGGGCAGGTGTTATACCAGCCAATCTGTGATTCTGAACTCTCAGATTTGCATTACGATATAATACGAAAAAAAATTTATGCTTTAATGCAACGCGGAGTATCTCCATACCAATGGTCGCTTGTTACTGTAAATCCGTATGACGGAAGCCTTGATATCCTGGATAGTATTGCAGGCATGAGAACATTATATGCGGAAACAAGTACGATAGGAATGGATAGCGCGAAATACTATGTAATTGGGGTGGACGGAGTAGGTTCTAAGTGGCTTTATGTGCTGGATGAAGCAACGGGACATACGGATTATAAAGTTCCCCTTACAACCTATATATTTGAATGTTGTTATGATACCATTTCTAAAAGTATTTATGGTCTTAGCGATACGGGCAGTTATCCCTACACTGTGCTTTTTAATAGTTTAAACCCTACTACCGGCGTGGTTACCCCTATCAGCACCATTCCGGGACAGGAGATTATCTACGCCTTTACGTCAGGGTTCGCCCAGGATAGTTCAAACTATTTTTTTGTAAGCAGAACCCTGGACAGTGAACATTTTTTTACTGTTAGTGTGCCATCCGGAAACATTATAAGAAACCCTGTAGTTGGTGATTCAGGGACTATTGTGTTTATTGGTACCGAATATGACCCCTGCAACGCAAGCTATTGCACGAATACTTATAACGAGCCACTTTGTGTGGCAACCGTTGACACGGCTACGGGTAAAGCAGAGGTAATTTGGGGACACACGAATTCACCTCCGGCAACAGGCTCTTACAATATATACAGAAACACAGGTTCGGGTTATATGTTACTGCATAACCAGAGTTTGAATACACTGAGTGAATTTATTGATACTTCTTCGAATCCTTCCCTTGCTCCGGTAGGGTATCAATTATCTACGCTTGATTCCTGTTGTGAGTCAGCGCTAAGCTCGCCAAACACAACCATGTATCTTGACATTACCTCAGGGCTAAATGTGTATCACCTCAATTGGACGGCATACGTAGGCTTCACTCCTACCCTTTACCGCATTTTCCGGGGAGCTTCCATGCATTCTCTGGTTCAAATTGATTCTGTAGCGAACACGGTTTTAACTTTCCACGATACCTTGCCTCCTCTTGGTTCTTTTTATGCTATAGAAGCTGTAAGCCCCTTTGGAGTTTGCACACCAACTACTCATAGCGCCATCACGCACTCTCCTTTACTTTCCGGCTCTTTCTCCAATGGGTTTAATACAGGGACACTTGTTACCGCAACCAATGAGGTAAAAAGTGAAAATTTAGTGGTAAGCATTTACCCCAACCCAAGTAACGGGACATTTAATATCCGGTGGTCAGTGCCTGCCCTGATGACAGGGTCGGACGGGGTTAGTGGTCAGGGTTCAGATATACAGATAAGTGTGATTGATGAATTGGGGCAGGTAGTTTATGCTGAAAATAGAAATAATCATATTGGTTTAAATACCGAACAGCTGAATTTAGAAAATCTGGCATCGGGGGTTTATACCTTGAGGATGCAAACCAATGGTGGAATTACGATGAAGAAGCTGGTAGTGATGAAGAAATAAAATTTATAATTATAAAAATATAAAATAAACTGCTATTAACTTCTTTTAAAAAATAAAATGAAAACAAAACTGCTGCTCTCATTTGTCTTATTAACCATATTCAGTAATTTGGTTAAATCGCAATGCGTAACGCTTTCTTATACATCCACCTCCAGCTACTGTAGTTCGGGCACTATTACAATAACTGCATCAGGTGGAGTTACCCCTTATACCTATATGTGGAGCCCTACGGGAGGCACCAATGCCATAGCTTCGGGCCTATCTGCCGGAACTTATACCATTACAGTATTTGATAATACCGGGTGCAGTAATATGGACACCATATTCCTTTCATCAGGCGCCATAACCTTTTCGGCTTCCGGGAGCCCTGCCGGCATTATAGCTGGCGACAGCGCTTTACTGGCTGCATTTTGCAACATACCAGGTACGTATTCATGGGCTCCTCCGCTATCGGTTACAAACCCCGATTCTTCCGAAACCTATGCCCACCCTTTGGTTAATACAGAATATACCGTAACTATTATTACCGCCTGCGGTACGTTTATTGATTCTGTGCTTATTAATTTAAATTGTTTTAATATAGGTATCACCTCCACTTCCAGCTATTGTTCCTCGGGGGTAGTTTCAGCTACCGTTTCGGGCGGTACTCCTCCTTATACCTATAACTGGTCGCCGGTGGGCGGCACTACTGCTACTGTTTCAGGGCTTTCCGCCGGAACATATACTGTAACGGTATTGGATAATACCGGGTGCAGTTCTATGGATACTGCTGTGGTTTCAAATAGCGCCCTGAGCTACTCTACAACAGGAAGCCCCTCTGTTATTACAGCCGGCGACAGTGCTTTACTCAGTGCCAACTGTAGCATTCCCGGCACCTACTCCTGGACCCCTTCTTTTTCTGTTACCAATCCAGATTCGGCTGTTAGCTACGCACATCCTGCCGCTACCACTTTATATACCGTAACTATAACCACCGCCTGCGGCACCTTTACCGATTCGGTGCTTATTACCGTGAATTGCTTTGGCCTGAATATGAGTTCTACAGCTACCTGTACCTCTTCATCAGACGGCACAGCCACTGTATCTGCTTCCGGAGGAACCCCTCCATTTACCTATTTATGGGCTCCGGGCGGACAAACCTCAGCCACGGCTTCCGGGTTATCGGCGGGTAATTATACCGTAACCGTATATGACAATACCGGGTGCAGCGTTACAGGCGCTGTTTCAGTATCTTCATTCTCCGAATCATTTAGTGTATCGGGAAACCCTGCTACCATTATAGCCGGAGACAGCGCATTGCTTTCGGCTACAAGTACCCTTGCAGCTACTTATTCCTGGGCGCCTTCGGCTTCAGTCAACTATCCCGATTCATCCAGTACATACGCTCATCCCGCTACCACAACCGTATATACACTAACCATAATTACTGCCTGTGGCACCTATACCGATCCGGTTACTATTACGGTAGATTGTTTTCCGGTAAGTATCAGTTCTACCCCCACCTGCTCCTCTTCTTTTGATGGTACCGCTACCATAATAACCTCCGGTGGTACTCCTCCCTTTACCTACTCATGGTCGGCAGCAGGGCAAACAACAGCTACTGCCACAGGATTAGGAGCAACTGTTTATTCGGTGACCGTTTACGATGCCACCGGGTGTAGTTCTGTAGCAACTGTTTCGGTATCTTCGTATTCCGAATTATATAGCATCTCAGGAAACCCTGCCACTATTATTGCCGGCGACAGCACCCGTTTAACCCTTATCAGTAATCTTGCTGCTACTTACTCCTGGGCTCCATCGGCTTCCGTTACTTATCCCGATTCTGCCAGTTCGAATGCCACTCCTGTTACTACTACTGAATATACAGTAACTATAACTACTGCCTGCGGCACCTTTACCGATTCGGTGCTGATTACCGTGAATTGCTTTTATGTAGGCTTAACTTCCACATCCAGTTCCTGTGCTTCGGGAACTGTAAGCGCCAATTGCTCCGGTGGAACAGCCCCCTATACTTATTCCTGGGCTCCGGGTGGGCAAACTACTTCTGCCATCTCCGGCCTTACAGCCGGAATTTATTCCGTAACCGTTTACGATGCCACCGGGTGCAGTGTTACTGCTGCTTCTCCCTATTTGAGCGATTCGATATTTTATTCGGCTTCTGCCAACCCCACAATCCTTTCACCGGGAGACAGCAGCCTGCTCGCTGCTACCTGCACAACATCTCCGGCAACCTATTCATGGGCTCCCCCGGCATCGGTTACCTATCCTGAT
The DNA here is from genome assembly GCA_963767125.1 of uncultured Bacteroidota bacterium. GTDB lineage: Bacteria > Bacteroidota > Bacteroidia > JABEUT01 > JABEUT01 > JABEUT01. The sequence continues at coordinate 224,294 of CAVYDB010000007.1, forward strand.
TCTGCCAGTTCGTATGCCCATCCCACTGCTACTACAGAATATACCGTAACCATCATCACTCCCTGCGGTACCTTTACCGATTCGGTACTTGTTTCCGTAAATTGTTTTTCCCTCAGCATGAGTTCCACCCCATCGGTTTATTGTTCTTCGTATGATGGTAGTGCTATGGTAACAGCTTCGGGCGGAACTCCACCATATACTTATTCATGGTCGCCTGGCGGACAAACCACAGACAGCATATCGGGACTCTATCAGGACAATTATTCGGTAACTGTTTACGATGCTACCGGGTGCAGTTCTATAGGCATCGTTTCGGTTTCCTCAGCAGCCGTATCATTCTATATCACGGCCTCGCCCGATACGGTTGTCACCTTTGGCGATTCTGTGATACTGAATGCCGTATGCAATACTTCTGCCACCTATTTATGGGCTTCAGGGGCTACCAACTCATCTATTACAGTTACCCCGGTCGTCACTACCACATATATATGCCAGGCTACAACACTCTGCGGTACCTTTACAGATACGATCACCGTATATGTCACCAACTGCGCCAATGCCTATAACCAGCCCCTGTGTGTTGTAACCATTGATACAGCTACAAACCTGTGCGAGATAATTTGGGGGAGAACCAACTCTCCTCCTTCGGGCGGATATGGCGATTTTTATATTTACCGCGATTCGGCTTCATTTACATATAACTTAATACATACCCAGCCATTAAATGCGCTGAGCGATTATATTGACCCTGCTTCCACCCCTTCTGCCGGACCTGTGAGCTATGAATTGGCTACGTTCGATTCCTGCGGATTATCAGCCAGGAGTGCGCCCCATACGTCCATTTACCTCATCACTACATCGGGAGTGAATGTGTATATCCTCAACTGGACAGCATACATAGGTTTCACCCCTACTCTCTACCGCATTTTCCGGGGACCGAGTATGACTACACTGGTTCAAATTGACTCCGTTTCAAATACCACTCTATCCTTTCACGATACCCTGCCTCCCGCAGGTTCCTTTTATGCGGTAGAAGCGGTAAGCCCTACAGGCGTATGTATTCCTACCACACATAGCCATATCAGGCCAGGAACGGAACTTTCAGGTTCTTTTTCCAATGGGTTTAACACAGCAGTGCTTGGAATTAAACCAATAACTGGCTCTATTGCTAATTTGAATATCTATCCCAATCCAAGTAACGGGCAGTTTACAATACAGTGGTCAGTCGTCAGTAATCAGTTGTCAGAAGTTAAAATTAGTGTGATTGATGAATTGGGGCAGGTAGTTTATGCCGAAAATAAAAATACTCATATTGGCTTAAATACCGAACAACTGAATTTGGAGAACCTTGCTTCTGGGGTTTATACATTGAGGATGCAAACTAATGATGGAATTACAGTGAAGAAGGTGGTGGTGATGAAAAAATAAATTTTAACTTTGTACTATCTTTTCGGAATATAACGCCTCATAAAAAAACTTATTATGAATAAAATTTATGATAAAAAAAATCTGCTTATTTTAGGAGCTGCTACCATTTTTTCAGTAGTTTCCTTAAACTGCAATTCCCAGAATATTATAACAGTTGCAGGGACAGGTGTGAGTGGCTTTTCGGGAAACGGAGGTCAGGCAACAGCTGCGCAACTTGAAAATCCAGCCGGTATCACGTTTGATGCTGCCGGAAACATATACATTTTAGAAACTATAGGAAACCGGATCCGTATGGTAAACACTTCGGGTATCATCAGCACTTTTGCGGGCAATGGCGTTATGGGGTATTCGGGTGACGGAGGTCCTGCTACGGCAGCAGAAATAAATGGAGCTACCGGACTTGCCACTGACGCAGTTGGAAATATTTACATAGCGGACTATGAAAACAGCAGGATACGCATAATAAACACTTCAGGCATCATACATACAGTTGCCGGCAATGGTAGTTTCAGTTATACGGGTGATGGCGGACCTGCCACCGCTTCCACGCTAAACTATCCCACCACACTGGCGGTAGATACAACAGGCAACCTTTACTTTGCCGATTCTTTTAACAATGTTATACGAGAAATATACACATCATCAGGCGTTATAGTCACTGTTGTGGGTAACGGAGTAGGAGGCTACTCGGGAGATGGAGGCGTAGCTACGGCAGCTGAATTATCAATTCCCTGGGGCGTTTGCTTAGATGCTTCCGGAAACATTTATATCGGTGATGATAACGAAGTGGTCCGGAAAGTAGTTACTTCTCAAATAATAAGTACCATTGCCGGCAACGGCGTTAACGGGTATTATGGAGACGGCGGTCCTGCTACGGCAGCTGAAATAAGAGGCGCCAATTACTTAGTGGTGGATAATTCAGGAAATCTTTTTATAGCCGATTATGGAAATTTACGTGTCAGGGAAATAAACACATCGGGCATCATCAGCACCTTTGCCGGGGGCTCAATGACGGGATTTACCAACGGAGAACCTGCTACTTCCGCCCAAATAAGTTCTCCTTACCAAATTGAATTTGACACGCATGGTAATTTATACATTGCCGATTTTGATGACCAGTATGTTTTTATGGTGAACGGCTATAATTGTTCTAACACCTATAACGAACCTGTCTGCATTGCCACGGTTGACACAGCCACCAATAAAGCCGAGGTAATTTGGGGAAGAACAAACTCACCGCCTGCCGGAGGATATGGTTCCTATCATATTTATAAAGATACTCTTTCTGCTTTCAACCTGATACATAGCCAGCCGCTTGATTCTTTAAGCGAGTATATTGACCCTACTTCTTTTCCTTCGGATGGTCCCGAAAGTTATGAAATTTCTACGGTAGATTCCTGTGGTGAGTCTGCATTGAGTGCAACACATACTACCATTTACTTAACCACTTCTGCCGGAACCAATCTCTATATCCTCAACTGGACAGCCTACGTGGGTTTTACTCCCACACTCTACCGCATTTTCCGCGGACCGACTTTAGGTTCGATGGTACAAATTGATTCTGTGCCAAATACTGTTCTAACCTTTCGTGATACGTTGCCTCCTATAGGTTCATATTATGCTATAGAAGCGGTGAACCCGTCAGGAACCTGTGTGCCAACGCGCAGAGCTCTTACATCAACTCTTTCGGGTTCGTTCTCCAATGGATTTAATACAGGCACAATTGTAACTGCAACCAATGAGGTAAAAGGAGAAAGTGAAAATGTAAAAGTTTTCCGAACCCGGGAAACGGGCTGTTTACAATACAGTGGTCAGTAGTAAACAGTAAGTCGTCAGCAGTGCAGATAAGTGTGATAGATGAGTTGGGGCAGGTAGTTTATGCCGAAAATAAAAATAATCATATTGGCTTAAATACCGAACAGCTAAATTTGGAGAATGTGGCAGCGGGGGTTTATACGTTGAGGATGCAGACTGAAAACAGTATTACTGTGAAGAAGGTGGTGGTGATGAAAAAATAAAAGTTGATAATTCACTGCATCTTTTTTATAGTGCAGGAGTGAAAAATTATTTCCACTTTTCTTTCATCAGCCATTTTTTTACTTGGCTAAATACTATCTGTCCAAAAAAATAAAATTTGTTTCCATACCCAACCTTTGGAAGAATGCATGCGTAATGGTTGGCATAGAAAATATTGATAGTGGAGTTTAAAACCAGTAAGTCACTTAAAATATTCCTACTGTCTTTTTACTTATTATTATACAAAAAATATGAAAAAAATCTCTTTCTTTATAGCGTGCTTATTCTTTGTAGGGATAGTTCAATCAAATGCGCAACTTACTGATCTTCATTCTTTCGCTGATACTAACTCGAATAATAATGGTAGTTTTTGGGGGGATGTGATACCGTCGGGAAATGTGTTATTTGGAATGATATCATCCGGAGGTCCGGGAGATGGCGGCTATATTTTCTCATTGCATAAAGATGGAAGCGGATATAAGTATCTGTATCATTTCGATTATGCCTCGGGGTATGACCCAACGGGTTCCTTACTTCTTTCGGGAGGAGTGCTTTATGGAACTACCTGGCAAGGCGGGGCAAATGATTGGGGAACTCTGTTTTCTATTGACACAAACGGCAACAATTTCAGAGATATATATGACCTTACCCCGCCTGCTTCGGCAACCATATTTGGTTCCTTAGTCATTTCAGGAAATGTACTGTATGGAATGTTATACGAAGGAGGAGGGACCAGCAGTTATGACTATGGTTCTGTCTTTAGCATTCATACAGATGGCACCGGATTTACAGAGTTGCTTCAGTTTGATAGCGCAAATGGCGAAGAACCGATAGGTTCATTGATAGTTTCTGGAACTAAGCTGTATGGTATGACTATCCGGGGCGGAACAACCGGCAAAGGAGTAGTATTTACGGTTGATACCAATGGTCATAATTATAAAAAGCTCCTTGATTTTAATGGACTAAATGGTTCAAGCCCTATTGGTGACCTCGCAATTTCGGGAAAGGTTTTATACGGTATGACAGAGTTGGGTGGTGCAGATACTTTAGGTATTCTCTTTTCTATTGATACGAATGGACGTAATTATCGGGATTTGCTTGATTTCGATTATACCAATGGGGGCTACCCGGTTGGGAAAGTAGTTGTTAGTGGCAGGCTATTATATGGTGTCACTGATCTGGGACGGGACACGGCAGGTAATATATTTTCCATTGATACGGATGGCAGCGGGTATAGAGACATCTGGGATTTTCCATGGGAAAGGACAACTATTACAGGTCCGTATGGAGATGTGAATTTTTCGGGTGGTGTTTTATACGGAATCACTGCCTGGGGCGGCGGCGGGTATAATGACGGAGGTGTTTACAGCCTCGATACTAATGTCACTTTGCAGTGTTTCCCATATAGTATAAGCTCTACACCAACCTGCTCTTCATCAAATATTGGAACTTCCACTATAACACTTTTAGGCGGAACCTCTCCTTATACTTACTTATGGTTGCCGGGAGGGCAAACCACCGCTACTGCAACCGGGCTATCTGCGGGCAATTATTCTGTAACGGTTCATGATAATACAGGGTGTAAAGATTCCGCAACGGTTATTGTCTCTCCGCAATCCGAATCATATACCATCACATGCAGTCCTGCCATTATTAATACAGGAGACAGTACCGGACTTCATATCAACAGCATCCTTCCGGCCACTTATTCATGGTCGCCGTCTGCATCAGTCGCCCATCCTGATTCTTCCGTTACGTATGCCCACCCGCCTGCAACTACAGAATACACAGTAACCATCACTACAGCTTGTGCAACTTTTACCGATTCGGTTCTGGTTACCGTAAATTGTTTCCCTATTACTACAAGTTCTACGGCTTCCTGTCCTTCTTCTTCCACAGGTTCTGCTTCGGTAAGCCCTTCCGGAGGAACATCACCCTATACCTATTCGTGGTCGCCGGGCGGAGAAACTACTGCCAGTGTTACGAACATATCCGGAGGAAGTTATTCGGTTACTGTTTACGATCATACGGGATGCAGCGCCATAGAGTCTGTTTCAGTTTCTTCCCTGTCTGAATCATTTACTATATCAAGCACCCTTCCTACCGTCACTCCCGGAGATACTACCTATCTGTATGCTACCAGCAGCCGTTCTGCCACCTATTCATGGGCTCCGTCTGCGACGGTTGATAACCCCACTTTTGCCGGAACTTATGCCCGTCCTCTCACCACTACAGAATATACTGTTACCATTACAACTGCTTGCGCCACCTATACCGATTCCGTGCTTATTACTGTAATAAATTGCTTTACCTACAATCTCAGTTCGACAGCTACCTGTTTTTCTTCTAATAGTGGCACGGCTACTGCCACTGTTTCAGGCGGAATACCTCCATTTACTTATTCATGGTCGCCGGGCGGAGAAACTACTGCATCTATAACAGGCTTACCGGCAGGAAATTATTCGGTTACCATCAAGGATGCCTCCGGATGTATCATTACCAATTCCGTTTCTGTTCCCACTTTATCTGAATCTTTTTCTGTTTCCGGTACCCCTACTATTATTATTCCGGGCGATAGTACCCTTCTGTCTGTTACAAGTGCGTTGCCTGCTACTTATTCCTGGTCTCCATCATCATCTGTTACTCATCCCGATTCAGCCCACACTTATGCCCACCCTACTATTGCTACGGAATATACCGTGACCATTACCACCGCCTGCGGAACGTATACCGATTCCGTTCTTATTACGGTGAATTGTTTCACCACTACCATGAGTTCTACACTTGCCTGTATTTCTTCCAGTAATGGTACTGCCACGATAACTGCTTCGGGCGGAGTTATTCCATACACTTATCTATGGAGTCCGGGCGGAGAAACAACGACTACTATTACAGGATTGAGTGCAGGGATTTATTCCGTCATCACCCATGATGCAACTGGATGCAGCGCCTCAAGCGCCATTGCTGTTTTAAATGATTCAATTCCTGTTTCTTATTCTGCATCAGGCAATCCTACCATTATCACTGTAGGAGACAGTACTCTCTTAACCGCTACATGCAATGTTCCTGCTACTTATTCCTGGGCTCCGGCAACATCAGTTACAAACCCAAATTCCGCCAGCACTTATGCCCATCCTTCTTACGCCACAGAATATACCGTAACCATTACCACCGCCTGCGGAACCTATACCGATTCTGTTCTTATTACCTTAAATTGTTTCACTTACAGCCTGAGCACCACCCCTACCTGTTCTTCCAACAGTGGCACTGCCACAGCGAGTGCTTTAGGGGGAACCCCTCCATATACCTATTCATGGACTCCCGGTGGAGGAACAACGGCTATTATTACAGGATTGAGCGCGGGTAATTATTCTGTAACCATTCAGGATGCCTCAGGATGCAGCTCTTCCGATACAATTTCGGTTTCATATTTAACGGAATCCATTGCTGCTTATGCCTATCCTAGTAATATTGTAATTGGCGACAGTGCTTACATCGAAGCTACCAGTACCCTGCCAGCCACTTATTCCTGGGCTCCGGCAGCATCCGTTACAAACCCAACCGATGCCATTACCTATGCCCACCCTACTGTTGCTACGGAATATACCGTAACCATCACCACCGCCTGCGGAACGTATACCGATTCTATTTTGATTTCAGCAAACTGTATTGTTGCTACCGCCTACGGTGGCTATAGCAGTTGCTACAATGGCAGAGCTTACACTTATGTGACCGGCGGTACCACTCCCTATACTTACCTGTGGAGCCCTTCCGGTCAAACGACTGAGATGGCCACCGGGCTGGGTGTCGGAACATTTACCGTAACGGTGCATGATCTTTCCGGCTGTGTGGCAGTAGATTCTGCTGTGATTGATTCCATGCCCCTATATGGTTTTATTATGGGTACTCCGATGTTTATAAACCCGGGAGACAGCACCACTCTCAGCATTGACTGTTACATCACTCCCGCCACCTATTCCTGGGCTCCCTCCTCTTCGGTTGTCAATCCTACGGCAGACAGCACCAATGCCTATCCACCTGTTACCACAGAATATACAGTAACCGTAAACACAACTTGCGGTACTATTATTGATTCTATTCTTATTACGGTAAATTGTTTTTCCGTTACTACAAGTTCTACCAATGTGGTTTACTGTTCCGATACCGCCGGAACCGTGACTGCAATAGCTTCGGGGGGTTCACCTCCTTATACCTATTCATGGTCTCCGGGAGGACAAACAACCGCTACTGCCACCGGGTTAAGTTTGGGTTATTATACTGTAATTGTTCACGATGCCACCGGATGTATGGCTGGAAGCTCAGCTCCTTATGTTAGTGAAAATCCTTTCTATACCTCTGTTTCCGCCACTCCGCCCGTTATTGCAGCGGGCGATACCAGCCTACTTATGGTTACGTCAAATCATTTTAGGTTTTATTCGTGGGCTCCTTCTGCAGGACTAAGCTGCTCTACTTGTCCTTATCCTCTTGCAACGCCTACTGTAACTACCATTTACACTTGCACCGTGCATGATTCCTGCGGAGAATATGAGGACTTTCAAGATACCGTATTCGTTTCAAATTGCCCCAATAATTATAACCAGCCTATATGTGTAGTAACCATAGATACCGCCACCGGCAAATACGAAGTAATTTGGAACAGGACAAATTCACCTTATTCAGGTGGCTATGGTGATTTTTATATTTATAGGGACACATCATCATGGAATATATTAGTGCATACCCAACCGCTGAATACTTTAAGCGATTATATTGACCCAAATTCCAATCCCTCTATCGGACCTGTAAGTTATCAATTGGCTACACTTGATTCCTGTGGTGAGTCCGCATTAAGCCCGCCGCATACATCAATTTACCTTACCACAACGGCAGGAACGAATGTATTTATCCTCAGCTGGACGCCTTATGTAGGCTTCATCCCCACTGAATACCGCATTTTCAGGGGAGCTTCCATGCATTCACTTGTTCAAATAGATTCTGTTCCATCTACCACGTTAACCTATCATGATACCCTGCCTCCCACAGGTTCCTTTTATGCGGTAGAAGCGGTAAGCCCTACAGGCGTATGTATTCCTACCACACATATCCATATCAGGCCAGGAACGGAACTTTCAGGTTCTTTTTCCAATGGGTTTAACACAGCAGTGCTTGGAATTAAACCAATAACTGGCTCTATTGCTAATTTGAATATCTATCCCAATCCAAGTAACGGGCAGTTTACAATACAGTGGTCAGTCGTCAGTAATCAGTTGTCAGAAGTTAAAATTAGTGTGATTGATGAGTTGGGACAGGTAGTTTATGCTGAAAATAAAAATAATCATATTGGCTTAAATACGGAACAATTGAATTTAGCGAATTTGGCTTCGGGGATATACACCTTGAGGATGCAAACCAATGATGGAATTACGGTAAAAAAACTGGTGGTGATGAAGAACCGGTAGAGACGCCATGCATGGCATTTCTGCAAATAACGCCCTGCATTATTTCCCAAATTTTTTCATCAACGCTTCCATATCTATTTTCGCGCAGTCGGTTAGCAGTAACTCTGCCATGTCAAGTGGCATTTCTTCTATATTTTTAAAATTGATGCAGCCCTTTTGAACTTTCGCTTTCTTTAGCAGTTTCGTAAATTTTTCATGCAGGGGCTTGTGTCCATACATAGGCAGAACGTGCAGGCTCATGTGGTTTTTTACACTTCCCAGTCCATATATAAAATACTTGTTCACTTTATATTGTATCATTTCCTTGCCCATCATTGGCGCTACTTCCGCCGTAACTTTTTTATTCGTCTTCAGGATAATTTCATGAATTGCGGTTAGAAGTTCCTTTCTTTCCGGCTCTTGCATTGAGAGGTATTCGTTAACAGTCATAAAAGAATATATCTGCTAAATTAGGGAATAAACATTTACCCTCATGCAAAAATATAAACCCTGATTTTTTTCATTCAAATTTAACAGGCGGTATATTTTATTTTTTCTAATTTTGTGTTTATAGAGAAACACACACCATGGCAATATACAGATTCAAAGTATTTTTTGAGGATGATGAGAGCATAATTCGTGAAATCGAAATCAAGTCCTCGCAAACCTTTGAGGATTTTCATAAAACAATTCAAAGCGCCATAGGGTTCGACGGGGCGCATCCTGCCTCTTTTTTTGTAAGTACCGACACCTGGCGCAGGGGCAAGGAAATAATACTGCTTCATAAAGCCCACAGCAATGGGCTTAAAGGTACGTGGATGCACGAAACCAGAATAGCCGCTTATGTGGAAGACCCGCATCAAAAATTTATTTATGAATTTGACCCCGAAGGCGGCAACTGGGTGCTACTCGCCGAACTGATGAAAATTATTCCGGAATCTTCGGTTACCTATCCCCGCATAAACAAAAGCACTGGCACTGCCCCCCAGCAATATAAAATCACATCTCCTTTAGAAATCCCTCCCGTGGAAGAAGACGATGAAACACATGTTGTGGACGATTCGGAAGATGCTTATGTGCATCCGGAAGTGGCAGCCCACCACGATGCTATGGAAGATGAGGAAGCCATTCCCCGCCGCATAGTGAAAGATGCAGCGCTGGAAACCCCGGAAGAAGAAGCCATTGAAGAGGAAGCGGAAGAGGAAGAAGAAACCGTGGATGATGAAGATGAAAGCCTTGAACAGGAAGACTTCTCGTAAGTGCTACAGCATAAGGAGTAAGTAATAACTATATCCATTTCATGCGTCTCGTTTTCGCCTCGCAAAACCTGCATAAGTTAGAGGAAATAAAACCGCTCTTACCTCCCTCGGCAGAATTAGTTTCTTTAGCAGACTTGAATTTCAACGAAGAAATTCCTGAAACATCCCCTACCATTTCGGGGAACGCTTTGCAAAAAGCCCACTATATTTTTGATAGATTTAACAGGCCTTGTTTTGCTGATGATACCGGGCTGGAAATTGAAGCCCTCGGCGGCAGACCGGGTGTTTATTCAGCAAGATATTCGGGAGAAGGGAAAAGCGCAGAAGACAATATTCAAAAAGTATTGCAGGAATTAACGGGTGAAAAAAACCGTAAAGCAAATTTTAAAACCGTTATAGCCTTGGTAGGCTTAGGTGAACCCCTGTTATTTGAAGGAATAATTTCCGGCTCCATTACCGAAGAAAAGAGAGGCACCAATGGCTTCGGTTACGACCCGGTGTTTTTGCCCGAAGGCTCTGCAAGAACTTTTGCCCAGATGAGCATGGAAGAGAAAAATAAACTAAGCCACCGCAGCCTGGCAGTAAAAAAGTTTGTGGAGTATTTAAGTGGAAAACTCTAAGTATTTAAGGGTTTATGAATAGATTTTTACGGATTTTATCAGTATTATCCGTCATATCTTCGTCATCTGTGTGCTATTCACAGATACCGTATCTCCTTTCAAGCATTCTGAGTATATTTCCGTCCTGTTAGCATATACCATTCAGTATGATATTTTTAAAATCAATAGGAAAAAAACCGGGCGGAAAAAAATTAGAGAAGATTGAACATTCTCCCAATTACCGCGATGGCATATTCCAAAACCTCAGCAAAACTGCTGTAATGGCTGAAGATGGAGATTTTTTTAAAGTATTTAAAAAGTTCCTGAACAAACCCAAAGACACTATCCCGCCCAGCCCGCTCCCATCTATAAAAACGGATTTGAAAAATTTGCCTGACGGTAATCCTGTGCTGGTCTGGTTTGGGCATTCATCCTATCTTATTAAGATTAATGGGAAACATATTTTGGTTGACCCTGTATTTAGCGGCTATGCTTCTCCCTTTACATTCAAATCGGCAAAAAGCTTTGATGGCAGCGATGTTTACACAGTAGATGACATGCCGCCCATAGATATTCTTATTATATCTCACGACCATTACGACCACCTCGATTATAAAACAATAAAGAAATTAAACCAAAAGACGACACATATTATAACCTCTCTCGGAGTATCGTCTCACCTGGAATATTGGGGACTTGACAAGAATAAAATTACCGAGCTTGACTGGTACGACAATACTGAAAAGGTAGAAGGAATTACCATTACATCTGCCCCGGCAAGGCATTTCTCCGGCCGAACATTTGTACGGGCAAAAACACTGTGGGCTTCTTTCATCCTTAAAACAAAAGAATATTCCATTTATATCGGCGCAGATAGCGGCTACGATACGCACTTTAAAAAAATTGGTGAGATGTACGGGCCTTTCGACCTCGCTCTTCTTGAATCAGGACAGTATAACGAAGCCTGGAAAAATATACACATGATGCCCGAAGAAACTGTAGAAGCAAGCCTTGACGTGAAGGCAAAAGTGCTGATGCCTGTGCATTGGGGCAAATTCAGCTTATCGCTTCACCCCTGGAATGAACCGATAGAAAGAGTGATGAAAAAAGCAGAAGAGCTAAAGGTAAAAGTCACCACCCCCATGATTGGAGAGCCGGTGATATTAGGAGAAAAATATCCGGATAAAAAGTGGTGGCGGGAAGTCGGCAAATAATTATGAACGTGTTGCCTTTGTCATGTTGAGCGAAGCGAAACATCCCTGTTACAACCGATAGGTCAGCATAAATCTCAAGGCTGCTTCGTTACTAACGCTCACACTTTTTAAAGCGGGAACATTTGAAACAGTGGTGTAAATTGAAGTAGCCGGCTGAAAGGTTCCTGTTGTATTGACATAAGAAGTATTACTTTGAATATCATTCCCATACACATAACCAACCTCCGCTTCCAGCGCCCAATGCCTGCTAAGGTGATACGCAGCGGCTAAGCCCACGCTAAAATCGAATGTTGTTTCGCTGCTTTTGTAATCTGTGGTAGCGTTATAGCTATAACTTACATTATCAACATTATCCACATAAGGGTGGTCGGTATTGGTATATTTAAACGTAGTATTTGCCTGTATAAAGAAATCTAGTTTGGCGGAATCAGGTCTCTTATGGTTAAAATAATACCGGATAAAAGTTGAATAAGTACCTGTTGAATTATTTCCAAACTGCAAGCCGGCACAAATATTTTTAGTGATAAAATATCCGACAAACAAATTTATATGTGCAGATATGGTTTTAGCAGTGCTGGTACTGGTGTCACTTTCTACATTTCCGCCATCACTATATTGGTTTCGGGAAGTTTGTTTTGACATATAGAAATTAATTGGATCTGTTCCAATCAAAAACCGCCCCGGCGGAGCCTGTTGTTGTGCTATCCCCACAGACGAAAAGGTCATCACACTGATTGCTGCAATTAAAAAATGTTTTTTCATTTAAGTCTGTTTAATAAATTATTAAAGATAGATACATTTATAAATTCAGATTAACCATACACTTTTATCATTCTGAAATATTAAGCGAAAAATACCAAATTAAATAAAATTAAAATTATTATATACGCATTTTTAAAAACACTCATTCTTACTTTTCGTTTTTCACTATTCACTTTTCACTTTTCTGTTCTGTTCCCACTTCCATGCCGAAAGCATCATATCTTCCAGCGAATATTTCGGAACCCACCCCAGTATTTTCTGTACCCTCGCACTGTCGGAATAAATAGCTTCCACATCCCCTTCTCTTCTTTTCCCGATACGGTAATTCAATTTTACACCGCTTACTTTTTCAAATGCATTTATCATCTCCATTACACTTACTCCCATCCCCGTTCCCAGGTTAAATATGGAGCAGGGGGGCGCTTCGCTATTTTTCTCCAGATAGGACAGTGCATCCACATGTGCCCTTGCAATATCACTCACATGCACATAATCGCGGATACAGGTCCCGTCGCGGGTATCATAGTCATTTCCAAACACGGTTGTTTCCTTTAGCCTGCCTGCCGCTGTTTGAGTTATCATAGGCACTAAATTGGCATGCCTGTGATAAGGTACCTCCCCGTTTTTACCTGAAATATGCGCTCCGGCAGGATTAAAATACCGTAATAAAACGGCTTTCACATGGGCATAAGAACGGGTAAAATCTTTCACCACCTGTTCTCCCATTTTTTTTGTAGAACCATAAGGTGATATAGGATTAAGGGGTGTTTCCTCATTCACAGGGAGTTTATCAATATCGCCATAAACCGAACATGATGATGAAAAAATAAAATACGGTATTTTAAATTCCTTTATTGCATCCAGCATATTTATGAGCGATTCCATATTATTATGATAATAAAGCAACGGGTTTTCCACCGACTCGGGTACCGATTTAAAGGCAGCAAAGTGGATGATGCCATCTATATCAGGGTTTTCCCTATACATTTTATTTACCGCATCACGGTCGCAAAGGTCAATGGCATAATTCTTCACCGTTTTACCGGTAATGCTTTTTATGCGCTCAAAAGTTCCGGGTGCAGAACAGGAATAATTATCGGCTGAAATAACTTCACAGCCCATCGTATCTATAATCTCAATAAGCGTGTGCGACCCAATGTACCCTGCTCCGCCTGTTACCACTATTTTTCTCATCTTACATTTCTATTTATTTTTGCTGTTATCCAAAAATCCATGTCCGTATGCCGGTTTTTCGTTTGATGGTTATAAACATCGCCACATTCCAAAAAACAAGCGTAGATGTAGTGGCAATAGCAGTACCATTATAACCCATAGCTGGAGTAAGTATCAAATTTAAGGCAATATTAATAAATATCCCTATGGTCCAATAAATGGTATTGTATTTCTCATTTCCGGTCATCAGCGCAAAGTTACTCACCGGGCCAAAGGCTATATTGATTAATTGACCGCAGCAAATAATGATAAGGGCTGTTTTACCCGGTGCAAACTGGGGTCCGGAAAATTGCATTATTTTACCACTGAATAATATGATAGCTATAAATACAGGAAGTGAAAAAAGCATCACCCAGCGTATGGTTCGCGTAATCATTTTTTGCATATTCTCTTTGTCTTCCGGGGTATTCAGCCGGGCAATGGTGGGGGCAATAATCATGTTCATTACATATAGAAAGAATAAAAGGGAGCTTCCATTCCGTTCCGCCGCATTGTATATTCCCACCTGTGAAGCATCTTTCAGTGATGCCAGCATAATGGAATCGAGCTTGGAGTAAAGACTGCTTACGCAAGTCAGGATAAATAAAGAACCTACAAATTTTTTCCAGGCGCGGGTATCATATTCGGCTTCTAAGGTTTTTGTATCATTCACCCTGTTAACAACAAGAAACACAAATACAAATGCAACTACAAATGATATTAAGTTCATTATAATAGCCACAGGCAGGCTTATTTTGCCAAACATCAACCGGCACAGCAAAAGGGCAAGCAGCAAGAATATCGGCTTTATTATATTATCCGGTAAAAAGGAAATTAATGATTTATGTTGCCCCCTTAGCAAATTAATATAAAAATTCATCATAGCATATATAGGAATTATGCTGCTGCATACAAGTATAGGAAGGGCATACGCCGATGGGGGAATAAAGTGCAGCATATATACAAAAACACCTATAAACAGGGCTGTTCCGGCTGCCACAGCAATGCTGATAATAAGGAGCGTCTGTGAAGACCACAAGTATAAGCCTTTCCATAACCCTTTTTTCCCGGTAGATAAATAGGAAGATGTAAACCGGAGAATAATTACTTCAAACCCATACGAGGAAAAACTTGTGAGCAACGTAATGATGGCAAAAGAGTAGGAGTAAATACCATAGCGGTTTGGTCCCATTGTTCTTGTAAGCACTATCATCACTAAGTATGCCAGTAGAAAATAGCCCGACCTCACTATGAATGAAGGCACAATCACGGTGGATAGGCGCGTACGGTCTTCCCCGCTTTTTATTACAGGGCGCAATAATTTTTCCAGTATATTATTAAGCATTGCCTGTTTTAAATCCTATCCGCTTGTGCTTCTGCTGCTGAATCTCTACCTTGTCTTTCTCTAAGGTTGCAAAAGGGTACTTCAGAGAATCATATTCCTCTTTTGACAATTCAAATATAAAATCGCCAGGGAATAGATTACCATTACGTCTAACTGTTTCTTTCAGTCTTTCCGGCTCCACTTCATAGAACCGGACAAGGTCGAAGTCAAGCCCGTCCGAACTGCTCATCCGGGCAGGCGTTACTTTTTGCCCTCTTATCTCGTATATTTTGTTCCTGATTACCTGTAACACCATAGTTCTTCTTACATTTTCTTAATAATGCTGCAAAATAACCATTTTTTGGTGATTGGCTTAAAGAACTGCGGCTCCCGTAATATTCATTCTCTTTGCTGCATATTCCTTATATTTGCATGGTATATATGCAGAAAAACAAGCGGATAAAGAAACCAATAAAAGGGCAACGCCTGGAGAGAATTTCATGGTAAAACCTAATTTTTTTATTGCCGGTGTGCCCAAGGCGGGAACTACCGCCCTGTATGAATATCTGAACCCTCACCCCGATGTTTATTTCCCCAATAAAGGGGTATATTATTTCTGTTACGACCTTACATTCCGCACCCCTCCGCTGCCCGAAAGTATTTACCTGAATTATTATAAGGATGCCGGGCAGCAAAAAGCCATTGGCGATGCCGCCGTATATAACCTGCTGTCTCCGGGGGCAGCTGTAAAAATTAAGGCTTTCAATCGCGAAGCGAAAATAATTATGATGCTGCGCAATCCTTTGCAGATGGTTTATGCCCTGCACCGCGAGCATCTTTCCAATGGAGATGAAACGATAGAAGATTTTGAAAGTGCGCTGAATGCCGAACCTGCCCGCCGGAAGGGTGAACTTGTTCCACCGCACCACAACTGCCCGCGCGAGGCTTTGTATTATAGCACAGTAGCGAAATATTATGAACAAGTGGTACGCTACAAATCCGTTTTTGCAGAAGAGAACCTCCATATTATTTTCTTCGACGATTTTAAATCAGATACGGAAGGGGAGTACCGCAAGGTGTTAAGATTTCTCGGGCTCGAAGAAATTATGCCCCCCTCTTTAACGGTAGTAAATCCCAGTAAGGTGCCGCGTAGCAAAGCCTACCGCGATTTCCTGCTGAACCCTCCGCCGCTTATTAAATCAACAGGGAGATACCTGCTGCCGCACCACAGCAAAAGGAGGGAATGGGTGATGGACAGGCTTTGGGACTTGAATATAAAACGGGAACCACGCGCCCCATTGAGCATGGAAGTAAAGCAACGCCTCCTTGATAACTATAAAGAGGGTATTGAAAAACTGGCTGAACTATTAAAAAGAGATTTAAGCGATTGGCTGAAAATGGAAAATGGATAATAAAAGACTGAAGGTAGTATTTATTTCTTTCTGGTATCCCCATAAATTAAAACCGCTGAACGGGATATTTGTAAAACGTCATGCTGTTGCAAATGCGATTGATTGCGACGTTTCAGCCATTTTTGTTTGCTCCGATAAAAGTTATTCCATAGAAGAATCGGTGGAGGATGGGGTTTATACCATACGCGGATATTACAAAGCCCCCGGGCTTAAAATACCTCTTTTCTATCAATTGGTAAAGTTATTCCGTTACCTGTTAATGTGGAAAAAGGTATGGACAATGTATAAAAATAAAAATGGCAAACCCGATATACTTAATTCTAATATAGTGTATCCTGTTTCTATTATTGCCACGTTGGTAAAGTATAGTTGGGGCGTGCCTTATGTAATTACTGAACATTGGTCGGGCTACTTTCCCGAAGACGGAAGTTACAGAGGGTTTACTAAAAAACTGATTTCCCGCATTGCCGTTGCCAATGCCGGAGCAGTTATTACCGATTCTGCTAAGCTATGCCGCACCATGCCTGCCTTAGGTCTTAAAAATAAATACTTCAATATTCCCAATGTAGTTGACCCGGATATGTTTGCCCTTAAATCTCCCGGCGTACATTCTGAATTCAATTTCATTCATGTGTCTTCTCTGGGTAAAGAAAAAAATGTGCCGGGAATAGTGAGGGTATTTAAGAAATTTCATGCCATACATCCTGATACAAAACTCAATATTATATGGGATGAGGAATCGAAAGAGTTTTTGGAAAAGCTGAAAGAGGAACCTTTTTCCGAAGAGTTGGGCATTTTTATCATTGGGAAGAAAACCGGGAAAGAGTTGGTGAAATTACTTCAGCAGGCGGATGCATTTATTCTTTTCAGCAATTATGAAAATCTGCCCTGTGTAATGCTCGAATCCTTTAGTTGCGGGCTGCCGGTTATTGGTACACGGGTGGGCGATGTGCCGGAATATATTAACGAAAAGAACGGAATTCTTATTGAAGCCAAAAATGAAACCCAGTTGCTTGAAGCAATGGAAAAAGTATTTGCAAATAAGGGAAAATATAACCCCGAAGAGATACGCAATATGGTGGTAAATAAAGTGAGCCCTGCTGCCGTGTCAAAGCAATTTACCGATATTTACAAAATGGTACTTGAACCCCATGAATAAATTGAAAACTAATCTTACAATACTATCTGTTATTAAAGAGGCTGCCCGCCCGGATAACGGGTTCAGACGGGCTTCGGTCCTCGCAGTGAGGTGTACATATTTTTGCTGTGAAATGCCCTTTGTAATTTCAACTTTCAACTTTCAACTTTCAACTTTTTACTAACATGTGCGGCATTGCGGGGATAGTTACATTACATAATAAACATTCAGATTTGGTGAAGGCAGCCCGGCGGATGAATGATGCTATCCGGCACCGGGGACCTGATGGTGAAGGCTATTTACTGCTTAAAAAAGAGGGTGTAGTTCCGGCTTACGGGAAAGATACTCCGCAAGCTGTTATTCAATCATCCATTCTGCATAAGCCTTTGCAGGAAATGGAAAGCAGTGGAGATTTCCGGGGCGTTCTTGCACACCGCAGGCTAAGTATTATTGACATAAGCCCCACCGGGTACCAGCCTTTGTGTAACTCCTCTAAAACCTTGTGGATTACTTATAACGGGGAAATATATAATTACCTGGAACTGCGAAGGGAGTTGACAGAACTGGGGCATAAATTCCATACGGCATCGGATACCGAAGTGATACTGGCAGCCTATACAGAATGGGGCTATGGGTGCGTAAACAGGTTTAATGGCATGTGGGCATTTGTAATTTACGATGAAGATAAAAAGCAATTATTTGCCAGCCGCGACCGCTTTGGTGTAAAGCCTTTTTATTATACTAAAAATGAAAATATATTTGCCTTTGCATCCGAGCAAAAGGCATTGCTTGCTTCCGGACTTGTGGATTTTACTCCCAACGAAAAAGCGATTTTCGATTACTGGCTCTTTTCTTCTATGGAAGAGGAGGAGGAAGGTATGTTTAAAGGAATTTATGAATTATTTCCCGCCCACAATCTATTACTCAACCTGGAGACAGGCGAAATGGAAAAATGGAAATATTATAGCCTGTCTTACCCGCCTCCCGATGAACATTATACTCCGCTGATGGTAGTAAAAAAGGCGGAAGAAATACAGGCGCTTTTTTTAGATGCGGTGAAACTAAGGCTGAGGTCAGATGTTGAAGTGGCGTCCTGCCTTAGCGGGGGGCTCGACAGTTCTTCCATTGTAAGCGCTATTTACAAACTCACGGGGAAAGGATTGAATACGTTTACTACAGCCTTTAAGGAACCTGCGATAGATGAAAGCAACTGGGCTAAAATGGTTTCAGATTATACCCATTCTCAGGCGCATTATACGTATCCCACCCCGGGCGAATTGCTCGCTGATTTGAATGACCTTATCTATTGCCAGGATATACCCATCTGGAGTACCAGTACCTATGCCCAGTTCAGGGTGATGCGGCTGGTAAAGGAAAATGGAATAAAAGTGGCTCTTGACGGGCAGGGCGGAGATGAACTGTTTGCGGGCTATGGAAGCTATTATTTTTATTACCTGCGGCAAATACACCGGCAGAAGGGCAAAGTGGCGGTATTGAAACAGGCAAAAATTACCGGGCAGCTAAAAAGATATTTCAGCCAATTAGTTTTAAACGACCAATTTGCCCATTTAACAATGCCCCGGCAACTAAAGCTCCACCAGAGAATACACCCGGAATTAAAATATCTCAACCCCGGTTTTCTCAAACGGAATATATTGAGGGTGCAGAAAGAAAGAGATTACATTACCCTTAATGAAGCGCTTTACAAAGACTTTAACAACTCCCTTTTAAAAGGCTACCTGAAGTGTGAAGACCGTTGCTCCATGTGGCATTCTGTGGAATCGAGAACACCGTTTGCAGACGATATTAATTTAATTGAACATGTTTTCCCGGTTTCTTCATCGGTAAAAATAGTGAACGGGGAATTGAAATCGCTTATGCGAAAATCTATGCGCAGCATCACCCCCGATGCTATTTTAAAACGTAAAGATAAAAAAGGCTACCTGACCCCTAACCGCCAATGGATAGCGGAAATCAGGAACGAAGTGAAGGATGTATTTAATACCCCCGGCCTGGAGGAATATCTTGACACTAAAAAAATAGTGAGGGATTACGACCTGCTATTCAACCAGCCTAATAAGCCCGATGACGGACGCATATTCAAGCTGATTGCATTTGCCAAATGGATGGAAATATTTTCGGGGAAGGGGAGGAATTGATAGTTACGTTCTTTTATTAAATTCTTTTAATTTTGTCCATCTAACTCACACTCTATCCCCATGAATAAATACCTTACTAAAATCATCTTGCCGGCTGTAATAGTTATTGCAGCCTTCTTCGGGGTTTCAGCCCAGGCACCTGCAGATGCTGCCAAAGCAGATGATAAAAAAGATTATGATACCATTATTGTAAGGCTCCATAATAAGCTTTATTATACCATAACCGAAAACAATCATTGGTTAGCCAATGAGGATGGCAAAATTAATTTTACCCCCCTTAATATTAACGACACCCTACCCGATATAGCGTTAGATTATATATCGAGCAAACCCTTGCTGATAAAGAAATTACGAAAAGGGGACACCATTCAAAACTGCCTGTTTGGTGAAATGAAGCTGAGTTTTTATGACTTTATGGATGAGACCCAGAAAAAAAACGGGGTTCATAATATATGCAGCCGCAACCTGGTTTTTCTGAATTGTGTGTTTAACCGCATCCTTGCCGATACTACCGAACAGCTCTATGAAGACGATTCTAAAGATAATAAAAAGTTGAAATTTAAAGAAGATATTATGTTTCTCAACTGCAACTTTATGAAAGGGCTTGAGCTGTCAAACTGCATTTTCGAGAAGAAATTTTTTCTTACCGGGCAAATCACCAGTTCCTATCCTTCAGTAATTGATAACTGCGAATTTAATGATGTGTGTTACATGTTCAGTTCCCCCGATTATAACCGGGGAATATCTTACCTGAAGCTTAGTTCCTGCACGTTCGACAGTCCCTGCATTTTTGCGGTGGTAGATAATGAAAAAACCCACATTAATATTGGCAGGTGCAAGTTCAGAGATGTATTTTCACTGGGGAAAAGCGTACCTCAAAACATCTTTAAAAAATTCCATTCTGCCGTAAATACCGATGCGGGGTACGTAAACCTTGTCTGGACTTACGGAACATCGTACGCCAGTTTCCTGCAACATAAACTTGCCAATGAATATTACACCAGCAATGATACCATTCAAACGTTTATACCCACCAGCCATCCTGTTTATAATATATGCATGGCGCACTGCAGGGCTAAAAACATTGATGTTGCCAATGCCAATATGATGGACTGCTCATTGGAAGATGTTTCTATCCTCAGCAAGATTGACGTTACGGGTTCCACGTTTAATTATTCTTCTACCTTCACCGGTAAGGAAGCGCTGGAGGATGTGAACTTCCCCAATACCAACTGCATCATTTACGCCTCTTATAAAACCTTTTCTCCCGAAGCCTTTAAGCTGGGGCTTTACCTTGAAAAAATACAAGTACATCCGCTGGTGCATAATTATTTTGATACCACTACTGATTTTATCCAGGATAACTCCAACTTCTTTAATATGATAAAGGACTATTCTGCTAAAAAGTTTACCAACGAAGATTTAGTAACCACGCTGAAAGCCCGTTTTGAGCATGAAAAAGCACAATGGTCAAGAAGGTATTACTGGGCGCATATAGCGCATCCGCGGGGGGTGGGAGATTTTATGGGCAGCCTGCTGCAGTGGGCGCTGGGCTGGTTTCTTGAAATTACTGTTTCCACAGGCTACCAGGGTGAATGGAAGTTCGGCTTATGGGTCATATTTGTCATTTTGCTTTTCAGTTCCATTTATTATTTCAGGCACCGCGATGCGGTGATTGATTACCTTAATTCCAAATTCAATAAAGAGGATGATGACCTGAAAAACTACCCGACCCTGAAGGTATATCGCACGTTTGACAGTTTCCGCGATTTTTCGCGCTGCTTCTGGTTTAGCTGCATGGTGTTTGTGGACCCAAGACTGCCGGTGAGCTTTTTTAATCTCCGGGTGGGTTTATTTGGCTTGGTGCTTACAGAATGGCTTTGCGGGGTAACGGCTATTTTACTGTTCCTCATTTTCCTTGCCAGCAACTATCCGTTTATCCATACCCTGATTGGAATATAGGCTGAGCTAAGAGCATATTTAATTCCGCTATTTATTTTAATTGCTGAAATTTCTTTCAACAAAAAAAACGGCATAAAACGCCCGCCCATACCGGATGGTACCCGCCAGAATGCCCGCCTTACCATACCTTTCGGGCAGGAATCTTTCGGGCTGACATTCGGGCGGGGCATAAATTAGCATAGGTAAGCAATTGATTTTGAGTAGATTGCTGGAGACCTGTGTCCCTAAAGGGTTTCAGGGGGTGTTTTTATGACATCAAATATCAATGAAAAACATAATCAAATAGTAAGAATCAGGGATACTGGCAAAGCAGCCCCTTCGGGGCGAACTATTTATAGAACAAAACAAGAAAGATGTATCAAACCCCGGCGGGGGGGTATAAGCCACGAGGCATAAATTATGGAGTATTGTTTTCTGCATTCGGTTTCATTTACAAATCGTTTTTATCAATGCCTGCCTGTTTAAGAATTGCATGGTAAGTACCCTTAGGCATATCTTTATTACCGTGCATCGGAACCGTTATTGTTTTGCTTGTTAAAGAATTATAATAAAGACAATGACTTCCTTTAGAACGCTTAAAAACAAATCCGTTTTTCTCCAGGATTTTTATAAGGTCATTAGCTGAATAGCTCAAGCTGAAAGATTTAATGAGTATTCCAACGTGGCGCTATCATCGGGGATTTCTTCCCCTTCTTCCTGCAAATGTTCTATATAGAGTTCTATGGCTTCCTTTGCCATAGCAATAGCATGGTCAATGTTTTCGCCAAAGGTAACACAGCCCGGCAAAGCAGGGACAGTGGCAGTGTATTGTCCTTCGGGTTCTTTGTGGAGTAATATTTTATAGGTTCTTTGCATAACTCAGGATGTTGGTTCTATCTATTTACAAATATACTGAAAAAATAGTAGCTACAAATCTATAAATGGTATAGCCCCTTTCGGGGCGAACTATTTATAGAAACAAAACAAGAAAGATATATTGAACCCCGGCGGGGTGACCTGTTCAGGTAAAATAAAACAGGCCGCTCTGATGGAACTTGTTATTTTTCAGGGAATGGAATATTATAAACAGGATGCTCTGAGGGAGCAAAAAGGCAAATTACCCGTTTCTCTTAAATAGTGACATGGTTATTTTTATTCACCCGACAGGCTTTAATAATTTATATATCCACTCTATTTTCCGGCATCCACTATCTTTGTCCATAACTGATAATATATAACTCCTAACTATTCCACGCATGGCCCAGGTAAAAGTAGCCGCGAAGAAACAAGTCCCTGCTATATTTCCTTTTACTTTCAATGTCAAGTGCATAATACTACTGCTGCTGGGTTTTGTGTTTTATGCCAATACCCTGCAAAATGGATACTTGCTGGATGATAACCTTGTGATAGTCGAAAATGACTATGTCCAGCAGGGATTTTCAGGCATCCCTAAAATTCTTAGTGCCGATTCCTTCGACAGTTTTATGAAAAAAACAGGCTTAGACAGGCATAAGCTTTCCGGGGGAAGGTACCGCCCTCTTTCCATCGTAGTTTTTGCTATTGAACATGCCATTTTCGGGGAGTCGCCTTTTATGCGGCACTTAGTCCACATTCTTTGCTTTTGTCTGCTTTTGCTTGTTATGTTTTGGTTTGCCGATAAATATGTATTCAAAAGTATGGAGGGAGGAGATGTGGCTTTCCTTTCTGTGCTCCTGTTTGCCATACACCCCATTCACACCGAAGTGGTAGCCAATGTAAAAAGCCTTGATGAAATATTATCCCTGCTATTTATTTTACTTACGTTTATTTTTAGCCTTAATTATATAAAACATAAAAAAATAAAAGACCTTATTTTCGGGTTGGTAACATATTTCCTCGCTCTTCTTTCCAAAGAATACGGGGTAGCCCTGATCGTTTTACTTCCTGTATTGTTTTACCTTAACGGCAATAAACAGCAGCCCCTGAATATCCGCCTGAAGGAGGCTATTCTTTCAAGCCTTCCCTATTCGGGCAGCCTTGTATTGTATGTGGTTTTAAGGATAAGCGCGGTAGGGCTTCCAGCCCATGTAGTGAATAATGATGTTGCCATTAATCCTTACCTGTATGCTACATTTTCTCAAACCATCGCCACCAAAATATTTGTACTGGGGAAATATTTTTACATGCTGTTCATCCCCTACCCTTTATCGTATGACTATAACTATGCCGCCATTTTCTACCGCAATTTCGCTGATATTTCTGTGTGGGTTTCTATTCTTCTTTATGCCGGAATAATTGGGTGGGGAGGATGGTTGCTCTTTAAAAAAAATATACTGGCGTTTCCTGTTTTGTTCTTCCTGTTATCTCTTGCACTCGTATCCAACTTCCTTTTAGACATTGGCGCTACGATGGGCGAGCGGCTTATTTTCCACTCCTCTATGGGGTTTGCAATGGTTCTTTCTTATGGAGTTATTGCAGCGCTGAAAAAAATCCCTGTTAAGGTTAAACAGCCCGCTCTTTTTGTATTTCTCGGTTTGCTTATTATAGTGTGCGGAGCAGAAACGGTGAAGCGAAACAGGGTGTGGAATGATTTTCAAACCCTTACTACAACCGATGTAAGCAAGGTGCCTAACAGTATTAT
The DNA here is from genome assembly GCA_963767125.1 of uncultured Bacteroidota bacterium. Taxonomy (GTDB): domain Bacteria; phylum Bacteroidota; class Bacteroidia; order JABEUT01; family JABEUT01; genus JABEUT01. Next base: position 248,816 of record CAVYDB010000007.1, read on the forward strand.
GGCAAACGATTATGCCGCCATGTCATATATTTTTTTAGCCAATGTGAAAGGTGATTCCGTTCACTCGGCAGATAATCTGAGAAAAGCAATTGCTTGCGCAAGCCGGGCTGTTCATGTTATGAAGAATTATTTTGACGGGTATTACCGGATGGGAATAGCCTATAGCCAGCTCCATATCCCCGATTCGGCAATCTATTACCTGGATATGGCAAAAAATATTAACCCCAATGATATGAACCTGAAAAAATATATCGGGAATGTTTATTTATCTGTAGGCTTTGCAATGGGAAAACGGGGAGATTTTAACGGGGCTATCCGGCAAATGTGGAAAGGGATAACGGATGATTCTGATGATGCCGATTTATGGTATAACCTCGGAGGGGCTTATTACACCGCCCATAAATTTGATTCGGCTAAATACGCCTGGACCAAAACCCTTGAAATAGACCCTAAGAATTCAAATGCAGCTAATGGGTTGAAGGCAGTATCTGCGGTTATGGGTGAAAAATAGGGGCATAAAAAAAGTCCGTTCCAGTTAAGAAACGGACTTTCCTATATAAATCAATCTATCCTATTATTCCTTTACTATCTTGATGGTGTATTTATCACCGGTACTTACTTCCCTGATTTCAATAAAATATACCCCGGTATTTAAAGCAGAGGTATTAAGGGTAGTTTTCAAGCTACTGTTTACCGTAGTGCTGATTTTTTGTCCTACTACATCATATAAGGTAATTTCTTTGGCTCCCGTAAAGTGTTCAGAAATTACATTTACAAAATCGCTTACCGGATTAGGATACACATTATATCCGGCTGCCTCGGCAGATATTTCATTTATGCCTGCAGAAGTAGGGGTTCCCCATACGGCAAAATTATCGTACCTGTCATTTCCACTTCCGCCAACTGAATATCCGCCGGTAAGAAGGAACCTTACCATAAAATTGTTGTTATTATTTGCATTGGCATCGCTGGAGAAATCAATTTGAACCGGGTACCATGCGCTGGTAGTTGTAGTAGGGTTAGTTGCCAGCAATGTATCAGGATAACGCACCCCACCGATATTGAAAGTATCCATAGCGGTAGTTAAGTTATTCCAACTGGTGCCCCCGTTTGTGCTGTACGAAAAAATATTGTACATAGCGCCTTTACTGCTGGAAGCTGAAATAGCGTATTGCAACATAATGTTTTTGTACCCCATAGTAGGAATAGTTAAGGTAAATGTGCAGCTATCAGAAGGGTTACGCGTTTTTAAAAAAGCGTTGCCTTCTGCAAAGCCACTATCACTTGCTGAGAAATAGCTGCTATTTCCGCTGTAATCAAAAATGTAAGAGCCACCCGGGCCGTTACCATCTAACCCGCTGTCTCTACCTGCTGAACCATACTCAATAGAAGGACGGGAATACAAAATGGTACCCGGATTGAGAGTTGATGCATAATAATTGGCATATAATGGCCAGGTAACACCGGTGGTGGTATCAGTAGCAAGGTTATTCGCATAGCTATATGCGGTTCCTAAGCTATCCTGGCTACCAGCTACATCTCCAAAACCCAGACCTGAAATAGGACGGATGTTGTTAAAATCCCAATATTGGATGAGGGTTTGCGCATTGGCTTTGGGAACAGAAAAAGCAAGGGCAAGTGGTAAAATAAATAAATAGCGGAATTGTGTTTTCATGTTGTTTGGTAGTTTTATTTTATGATTTGATAGTGCAAGATTAGGTTAACCATCTTACCTTATTGTTAATTGAATGTTAAGAAATTTACGTTAGTAGTTCTGTTATCCGGCGCAGGAAACAGAAGTCTTTATAGCTTAATAAACTTCAGGTTATATTCCTTTTGCCCGTTGGTGCATCTCAATAAATAAATACCTTTTTTCAGCCCTGAGGTATTTAAAATGAAATTATTATCGCCCGCCAAAACCTGTGAATAAGTTATACTATTTACCAGTCTGCCGCTAAGGTCAGTAATGCTAATGGTGAGAGGGGTATTGTCTTCGGAAATATAGCTTACAGTGGCAAATTCGCCCACCGGGTTAGGGAACAGGCTGACAGAAGTATTCTGCTCCGTTCCATCTATCACACTAACAGGAGAGAAATATGTTGGGGACCCATCCATATCAATCTGCTTTAAACGGTAATATGAAACTCCCGGGGTAGGGTAATAATCAATGACAGAATAGGCTACAGAAAAAGGGGTTGTCCCGGCGCCTGCGGTAGTTGTCACTTCGGTATAGTTAATCCCATCCGAAGTTTTTTCTATTACAAACTCTTTATTATTGAGTTGGGATGCTACTACCCAGTTTACCAACACAGTATTCGATTCTCCTATGTATGTAGCCCCAAACGAAGTGAGGATAATAGGCAAGGGATTTACTACAATATCGGTAGAGCCAAAGGTAACAGGCAAATTAGTGAAGTTCTTAATACCGGCTGAGGAAGTAACATTTCCCGCCCCGGGGTATGTCCCTGTAATGGCGCTCTGGCCTAAATCATCCCATATAGTTCCGGTGGTATTATACTCTGCCACCCGCAGGGTGTTGTTATAATTAAATATACCTATGGCGGGTCCGTTTTGCCAGTAAAGGGAAATATTATGGATGCTATCGGTAAGCACAGTTTCGCTCATGGTCCAGTATTCATCAATACTCACGTTGGTAAGCGCCGGGTTTATAGAGGTAGTATTTACGGGCCTGGCTAAAAAGAACTGGGCTGTAATATCGTTTGTTGCCGTTTGCGGAGCCGACATTCCGATGGAGGCGAAAGTCCCGCTTCCCCCAACCGGAAATACAAATGCTGTATTTCCTTTTTTCGCCATCGGTCCGTTCACGTATGAGTTAGTGGAGCCCGCAGTAGATACCGCCGCAGCTGTTAATGTCAAAATATCCGTGGTGGCGGTGTTTAATAAACCCCTTGCAAGAATAAAAGTTGCCGACACATTAAATGGGGAATTAAGGGTAACACCCGAAGCATTATATACCTCCATATTTGGGTAGGTTTCACCACCTCCAACGTTGGTTTTAAGGGTTTGGGGAACAGTCCCGTTAAATTCATAAACAGTTTTAGGGTTATAGGTTGGAGATGTAGTTATGTTATTGGTATAATTCCCGCCAATTTTAAAAGTGTCTAACCCGGTTGCAGGGCTATTGGTAACAAAATTAATCGGGCTGCTGTTTGCCAGAATTAATATGTTCCCTTTTATAGTTATAGTCTGGTTAGCGTTACTGGTATAAAAACTCACCGTATTGGAGCAGTCAATGGTCAGGTTATTTAATGCCCCTGCAATAGCGCCGGGTGTAACATTATTATAATTATTCGATATTTTTTGAGTTCCCGAAGTACCCACCAATACAATGGTGCCGGTTAAATTGTACCCGGTTGAAACACCATCCATATCTACATTATTTCCCACTGTATCACTATTGCCCCCGTCGCTCAATAAGTTAGTGGGGCCTGTTTGTCGTAACAGGATATGGTTAGTAATGTTTATTGGGGTATTTGCTGAAAAGGTCACATTTCCTGCTGTTTTCAACGAATCGAGAAAATTACCATTACAATGGAATTCATAGTTGTTTCCTGTAAGTAGTTGATTTGCTGTACCTGTAAGGTTCATACCGACTGCCCCTGCAGGAACAAACCCTGCTCCGGCATTTTGCATGGTAAAATTTCCGGCAAGGCTAAAAGTACCTCCTGCTGTATTAGCGCATTTAGTACCATCAAAAATTACATTTCCGTAGGTGAAACTAACAGGGATATTTGTAACTGACCCCATATTTAAAAAATCTATAGTGCTGGTTACATTTGCAACCGTACCCGTCCAAACAATGGTGGGAAGGGTGGCTGTACTTATAATGGTTAATGTAGCGCCTGCCGTTATACTGTCTATGGGGCCCGTAATTTTATAGGCGGCAGGAATGGTAAAATTAACAGCAGGAGTAGTTCCTTCGCCGATATTAATATGGGAACCGGTGCCACTTACGGTCCAATTGGAATCTAACGTTGGGGTGGCGTTTCCCGTATTAGTAACATGAAACACCGCACTGCCTGATGTAAAACCCGTGCAGGTACTACCGCAACCGGTTCCAAAGGGACATGTAGTCCAACTCGAAGGCCTTGCTAATAAATTTGCATATCCTACCTTCGGGAAATAATTGACTTGGGCCATACACGTTGGCCCAACAAGAAGCAGCCCAAAAGTGAAAAGAAAAACTAAACGAAGGTTAGATAGAAATTGTTTCATGGCTTTTATACCCATTACAAAACTATCCCCAAATTGTTAAGTATTGATTAAGCCAATATTATGAATTCATACGGGCAGAAACCGCCTGAATAATTAGCCTTTTAAAGCCAATTAATTTTTTTTAATACAAACAAAGTCATTTAAATGAACGCAAATGTTATCATTTCGTTAACGATATATTAACACAGGAAATAAACACTATAAGTGCTTTAAGTTTGCGGGCTTAATGAAATTATTTGTCCCCGAGTTAAATTCTAATTATTAATTTAATAAGTCAATGAAAATAATCACTCCCCGTTTTTTATCTGCAATAATAATCTTTCTACTCCCTTATTTTTCGCCATCCTGTTATGCCCAATACAGTATTGATACCCTCAGGGTAATGGAATACAATACCCTTGACTTTGGTCCGGGCGGGTGCCAAACCCCGGCTTCAAACCAGGTTTCTACTGTATATCCTTATTTAAAAGCTATTGTTCAATATGGAAATCCGGATATTTTAGGACTCGATAAAATGCAATGTGTAAAAACCAGCATTTCAGATGTAAACGGGCTTTCCACTCCCTATTTTCCTGATACAATAATTTCCGAATGCCTGGATGCAGCATTTCCGGGGAGATATTCCTGGTGCCCGTTTACCGATTTATCACGCTGTTCAGGCGGAAATTCCAGTATCCTCTTTTACGACCAGAATAAACTGGCGTATGAATCAACAACCGTAATGTCATACGGACCGGAGGATATTGATATGCAGAAATTCTATTATAAACAGTGGTTGAACGGAGGCGCTGATACTACCTTTCTGTATGTTATCCTTTGCCATACCATATCCGATGATAATACCGATACCGGAAGAAGCAGGCAAGATTCGGATGTGCTTAATAAAGTAAAAACGCTGTTTCCTTATATACCTAATATGATATATATGGGCGATTTTAATACCCATGCATCTAATGAAGGCGGGTATGAATACCTTACCCAAACCACCGATACAGGCTTTACCTTTAATGACCCTCCATTTCATCCTGACGCCGCGCTCACCTATCCTCAAATTTGGCATAGCGGTAATTCAGACCAGGCCTGGTTTACCACTACTACCAGATCGAGCGCTACTAATCCTAATTCCTGTGGAACTTCGGGCGGAGCAAAAGACTGGTACGACCATATACTACTTTCTCCCTGGATTGTAAACGGAACAAATAATATTAAGTATGTAAGAAATTCCTATAAAACGATTGGCAATGACGGAGCAAGAGCCGGAATATCCGTTAATTCAGGAACCAATACCTCTGCTCCTGCCAATGTGATAAATGGGCTTTTTTATTTCTCCGATAAATATCCCCTCGAAGTAACCCTTACTGTAAATCCTGTGTTAGCCGTGAGAAACATACAGTCGCAACCGGGCAGCATTAAAATAAATAATCCTGTAGAAGATGCCCTTGTAATGCATTTTGAATCGTTTTTAAATGGACAGCAAATAACAATGAATGTTTTAGATGTTTGCGGAAGAAGCCTCTATCAGTCTTCCTTTATTATTAATAACACCACTATTCGTAAAAACATCCCCCTTATTCCGGGAGTATATTTTATCCATTTTACATCAGGCGGATACAGCACTGTTTTAAAAGTAGTGAAGGGATAAAAGCCGGGAAATATTTCTCCCCTGTTCCGTAAAATTATGTTACCTAAATATTAACCCAATTGTAATTACAGGTTAATAATAGCACATCCGTCATTAAGCAAATATTAAGGTTGTTATCTTATTGCTAATTCCCGTTTCTAATGAAGTTAGGGGCGTTATATAAAAATAGTTTTGCGGCGATTTAATAAAACATACCATGATTAAAACCTCCTTTTTACCCTTGAAAATTATAGCTGCCGGACTCCTGTTAATTTTATTTTCACCTGTATTTGCTGCCACTGTAAAAGGGGTAATTAAAGATGCCAAAAATGGTGAAACCCTTATTGGAGCAGTAGTATATTTAAAAGAGAACAACCAGTTAAACGCAGCCACAGGATTGGATGGCAGCTTTATACTAAAAAATGTACAGCCCGGCACACATACCCTGGTAGTGGAGTACTATAGTTATGCAACACAGGAAAAAAACATTACTGTTACCGGTGCAGATGATGTACTTACACAAGATTTTGATATGCAGGCCGATTCCACCACCTTAAAGGAAGTACAGGTAGTGGGTACCTATGAACCCGGCTCCGACAACTATGCCATAAGTGAGGAAAGACAATCGAACGTGATTATGAATGTGGTATCGGCAAAAACAATAGAATTGTTGCCCGATATAACCGTAGCGGCTGTAATGCAACGGGTTTCCGGGGTTAGCATAGAAAGGTCGGTTAATGGCGGAGGAAAATTTGTTATTATCAGGGGAATGGAAAAACGGTATGTTGAGACTACCATTAATGGTGTGGAAATACCAAGCCCTGATAGTAAAAACCGCTCTGTGCCGCTTGATTTATTTCCGGCAGGGATAGTGGAACGCCTTGAAATTTATAAAACACTTATTCCCAGTTTGCCTGCTTCAGGAACTGCAGGGATAGTTAATATTGTGTTGAAAGATGCCCCGGACAGGTTTACACTCAGTGCAGATTTGGCTACCGGACAAGAAGTTTCGCTCTACAGCAATCCTTTCTATAAATTCAATAGCAGCGTAGTTAATTCCCAGTCACCTGCCCAGCAAATAGGTCAGGCAGCGTTTAGTTCTATGACTACCGCGCAGCAAACCGCACTCTTCCCTATTGCCGATTATCAATATTCCAATTCCAGGCCATTGCCCAATGTATTAGGGGCTTTCACTTTTGGCGACCGCTATTTTCATGATAAATTGGGGGTTATCCTGTCGGTAGATTATCAAAACATGTACACCAGTACGAACACGTTTATTATGCTGCAGGCTGAACCCGGCTATGGACCAAATATCAGCCAGCCGAACTCCCCCCTCTTTGAAGATGTAGAATCAAGATTATACTCTACCCAAAATCAGAGAGAAGGAGCGCACCTGAAACTGGACTATGATATAAACCCGAAACACAAAATAAGTTTCTATACGGTTTATTTTGGATTGAATCAATACCGTTCCGATATATTTTCTGATACGTTATATGGAAAGGGAGCAAGGGTTGGACCCGGTCACGGAGATGTGGATTACGAAGATGAAACCAGGGTAAATGAACAACATATTTATGATGCAAGCCTGAAAGGAACAGATACGCTTATTAAAAACCTGAATTTTGACTGGAGCGCCAATTATACACGGGCCTGGCAAAACACCCCGGACTGGGGAGATTTACAGGCTTTTTCTACTGCCGGTGAGCCTGTTCAAACACCGGAATACTGGAGTTCTTTTCCACGCAGATGGTTTTCCAATACAGATAATGATTATTCAGGCTATGCCAATTTGAATTATAAAATGCAAATTGCCGGACAAGATGTAATTTGGACTGCGGGCGCTATGAACCAGGATAAACAACGCAATCAAACGTATGACGATTACAAGTTCTCCGTAACTTCCAATGAAACTGTAACGGGATCTTCTATAGATGATCCGGCAGCTTTCAATCCCATCCAGGGGCTAAGTTCCTTAGTGTATAGCGGAATAAATAATACTTCGAGCCAGCAAGACCCAAACAGCTATAGCCTGCAGGAAAATATTAATGCCCTGTATGTTCAGGGCAAAGTAAACCTGGGACCAAAATTCCAGGTGATAGGGGGAATACGAAACGAAAACACTACCGACCACTATGTCAGCAACCAGAGTTTGTATGAAGCTGCATCGTATGGTACCATAAGCTATCATGACTATCTTCCAAGTGTAGAAATATCGTATGCCCTCAATCCCAAAATGAATATTAAAGCTGCTTATTATGCTTCCATAACCAGGCCGAATTTTTCGGAGATAGTACCCTACTCAATTACAGACCCCGCGGGAATATATACCGATGCAGGTAACCCCAACTTAAAAAGGACCCAGATTGATAACCTTGATTTGCGATATGAATGGTTCCCGTCGGCAAGTGAAGAATTTTTGGCCGGGGCATTTTATAAGGTACTTACAGATGCCATTGAATATGAATTTACCAATCCCACAGCTACTACCATTTCACCTGAAAATGATACTGCCAATAAGGTTACAAACTATGGATTTGAAATTCAGGCTATGAAAAAATTCCTCCGCTTTTTTGAAGTATCCGGTAATTATACATTTACCCAGTCGCAAATTACTGTTAGTGATGCAGCCCTTTACTATAATGCTGCCGGACAGGAAGTAACCAATGGCAGGCTAAATGAGACCAGGCCTTTGCAGGGACAAGCTAAAAGCATAGCCAATCTTTCCCTGATTTATAAAGAACCTAAAATTGGGTTAGACGCCCAGCTATCAGGAGTTTATACCGGAAAGCTTATTTCCCAGACATCTGAATATTATGGGCTTGACTATTGGCAGATGCCCATGGTGAAAATGGATTTTTCTATTGAACAGAGATTAACCAAGAAATATAAAATAAGCGTGTATGCAAAAGTGATGAATATTTTAAATACACCCTATCTCATTGAATTATTTCCGCCTTCTGCTTATAATAATAATGTTTCCACTAATAAAACATCGTGGCTCCCTGAACAAAGTACCAACTCGGGTAGCTTGAACAGCATAGTTGTGGAAAAAGAAACCTATGGACAGTCCTGGTTAGTAGGAATCCGCTATAAATTTTAACACCATCCGATTACCCATTTTCTATTAAAATACCATGAAAAAAATAATAAATCTCTCTTTACTGCTGACCGTTTTCCTCTATTCCTGTAAAAAAAATACAACGGAAAACATTAATCTGTCGAAAGCGGTTAAAGCGCCTGTAAATGCTATATCAAACCCATTGGGTAACCCGAATCAAGGTATAGTTACAACGTACAAAACAGGTACCCTGATTGCCAATACCACTTATACGGTAGTTGGCAATATCGTCATTCTGCCCGGCGATACTTTATTTGTTCAGCCGGGTGTTAATGTTTGTGTTGAAAATGGTGCGTCTATTATTGTTCAAGGAGCGCTTGTGGCAATAGGTACAGAGCAAAATCCGATATGGTTCACACGCTGCGGCAGACCTAAAACAGATAATGTTGGTCAAAGCCAGGCTACCGATTCAGCCTGGAGCGGCGGTTCGGAAAATGGGATATGGGTGGGAATAGAAGGGGATACGTCCTGCACATTAATGGTGCTTAAATGGACCCACGTTGAATTTGTAGGCGCCGGCGCGAATAATGCCAGTTGCGCTGCTTTTTGCGACGGAATAGCTATTGGCGCCACGCAAACAAATTATGGTATTTGGTTTCAAAACCCCAATGGCCACTTCATTATGGAAGATTCCTGGGAATATGGAACACAGGATGATGCGATAAGAATAAGTTATGGAAATTTCGATATTATGCGAAACATGTTCGAAAAGCAGGGGTATATCGGGGGTGATTGCAATAATACAAAAAGTGGCTCGGTGGGCGATTGTGCTTATAATTTGTACTTAGGCACAGCTACCAATGGTTCTAAAGCTTCTAACAAAGGAAGTGAACCGGTGGAGTGTAATATGAATATTTACAACAATACCTATATTAATGGCGGGTACAGGCAAACGGCAGGACAAAAAGGGGCTTGCATTAATTATGAACAAGGGGCGGAAGGATATTGTTATAACAATCTTGTTATTGATTGTAAAGTTGGCATACGGGTTGTCAATAGTCCGCTCGCAGATACTGTACATATACATTGTGGCAATAATTTTATATATGGTGATTCTACTGACCTCACCACCCAGTTTTACCCGGTAGGGTACATTACTCATCCAAGCGCTTATGTAGTTCCTGACTCTTCAGTTACCGGATACGTATATGACCCGGGGAATGGAGCTGCGCAGCCAACAGGAACTGAACTTGCTGATGATGTGGCTTTAGATGGTGCAAACAATCCTATGTTTGTCAGTTTCCCCCTGCCGGAAAACCCGGGCAATTTTCCGGGGATGACTACTTTTTTGGATATAAACAATGACAATGGAAACCATAACTGGGATTTCCATCTTGCTTCCGGTTCTCCTGCAATAGGCATTGGCAACCCGACCGCAGCGTATATGCTGAATGCCTGTGCATCGGTTACGTTCAGATATGTAACCTACTTAAACAACCAATATATGACAATGGTGTTTACTACAAATGAATCAATACCCTGCAGCGATATTGGTTGCTATCCATATACCAATACATCAATCGGTAACCAGCATTTGAACGGAGAGAACTAATATTCCCGCGCCGTTCATTTGCTAAAACTGCCAGGTAACAGCAGTGGGGGAACTGCTTTTAGTTTAATGGGCTTAAACTAAACTACCATTACCCTGTCTATCCACACAGAGTATTCAACCCCGTTTAGGGTATTTCCCTGCAAGTTTGAATATGCAATATCGTCCAATGAGCATAGTTGTATTTAAGTAATGCAAAAATAAAGTGCTGGTTATCACTGCATCAAAATTTAATTTTTAAGCAATTTGACAGGGAACTCATCGTGGATTAGCATTTACCATATCGGAAAATACCGGCTGATTGGTACCCTGATTATTGTTTTATATTACCTAAGCATCCCCGATGCTATTTCCCAGCCTTCACATGTAACAGATACCCTTAGCCATGTAAAGCACCGGGATACCAATAGGTACCGGCAAGAAGATGTAATGGACGAGATTACCAAAGTTGTCAAGGTTAAAAATAAGGAAACCCCTGACAGCGAATATATGAGACCGGGTAAAATACTTATCTCGGTTTTTCCTGCCGTGGGCTATTCCCTTTCCAATGGTGTAACTTTTATACTTGCCTCTAATTTTTCATTTTATACCGATGACCCTAAAACCACTAACCTTTCTGTTATTACCCTGAATCCCCTCTATTCCCTAAAACAGCAAATAATAGTCCCCATTATCAGCAGTATATGGCTGAAGGATAATAAACTTAACCTGTTGGGAGATTATCGCTTTTATCAATATCCGTCATTAACTTATGGGCTTGGTGGAAAAAGGCTATTATCCCAATCTGATTCAGTAGATTACTCTTTTATCAAAATTTCGCAGGAAGCCCTTTATGAAATTTCGCATAATGTGTATGGCGGTGCCGGATATGCACTCGATTATCATTACAATATCCAGGAATTTGGAAATGATCCCCAATATGAACTATATAATAACGGGGCCACTAAAACAATTTCTTCCGGATGGGTAGCCCGAATAAAGTATGACAATAGGACTAATATCAATAATCCGAAAGAAGCCTTTTATGCCAATTTTGTTTACCGGGATAATATGAGCGCCTTAGGAAGCACTTCCAACTGGCAGGAACTTGAAGTGGAATTCAGAAAGTATATAAGACTTTCCAAACATCCAAGTAATGTATTAGCATTTTGGAGTTGGAATGAATTTACATTTGGAGGCACCCCTTATTTTGACCTTCCAAGCACCGGCTGGGATGATTATTCCAATTCTGGAAGAGGATTTATACAAGGGAGGTTCAGGGGGAAAGACATATTATACCAGGAAGGGGAATACAGATTTGACGTATTACGAAACGGGCTCTTGGGAGGAGTAGTATTTGTAAATGCAGAGTCGGTACCGGATTACCCGAGCAGTACCTTTGATGTGATTCATGTGGGCAAAGGGTTAGGCTTACGAATTAAACTCAATAAATTCTCTGATACCAACCTCTGTGTTGATTATGGCTGGGGTGATGGAGGCTCGAGGGGGTTTGCCTTTAATGTTGGCGAAGTATTTTAAGGACACTTGCAAGTATCCTTCTTGGCTAAATCATGCACGTAAATAATCCGGGTAATGCTGTCGAACTGCATACAAATTACATTCAACTGCTTCCCTTTTTCTGTTGCTCCGTTAAAATTAAACAAAGGGTGATGCTGGTTAAAATCCTGGCTTTTCCTGGAATTCACTTTGCCAACAAGCATAGCTTCTTTCACTTCGGCTATACTAACACTTTGGCATTTCATTTCACAAGTAGCTGTATCGGAATATTGAATGGTTTGCCCCGCAAGCTGGTCTAATTTTAGCATACCCGGTGTAAGCAGCTTATAATTCCGGCTGCCAAAAAAGAAATAAACAGCAATCAACCCGATACAAACGCCGAAGATGTAGAGGCGCACTCTTCTCCATAAATCAGAGTTATCTTTCTTCTGCATACTTAGAATAAATTTGGGGAGTTAATATTTACCACGGAGGCACGGAGAACACAGATTTTCACGGAGATTAGTCTGTAGGTAATTTCGCAAATTCCTCTGTAACAAGCGACACAAATTGAAATCTCACTTAAATATTTTTGTGTAACCATCTGTGTTAATCCGTGCTCTCCGTCCCTCAGTGGTTCCTTGTTTATCCAAGAAGAATTAATTTTTAGTATACACTACCGTATTTATAGGCACAGGCTTCGCAACATAAGTCTTGGTGGTTGGCTGGTCTCCTCCAATCTTAATCAGGGGTTTGTAATTTTGAATAGCAATATGCGGAGCAATAATAAGAGACACAATACTCATCAATTTAATCAGGATATTCATAGAAGGGCCGGAAGTATCTTTAAATGGATCGCCCACGGTATCTCCTGTTACAGATGCTTTATGTGGTTCTGATTTTTTATAGAACATTTCCCCATTGATTGCAACTCCTTTTTCAAATGATTTTTTGGCATTATCCCATGCACCGCCGGCATTTGATTGGAAGATACCCATCAACACACCGCTAACGGTAACACCTGCCAAGCAAACCGCCCAATACTTCAGGGCCGAAGCAGAAACCAACAATAATAGGAACAATTAAGGCAATAGCTCCCGGAGCAATCATTTCACGGATAGATGCTTTGGTAGAAATAGCCACACATTTTTCATATTCAGGTTTGGCTTTATATTCCATAATGCCCGGTATTTCACGGAACTGGCGGCGTACTTCATTCACCATATCCATAGCAGCACGACCAACCGCTGCAATACAAAGTGACGAGAATATAAACGGTATCATACCCCCGACAAATAAACCGGCCAATACATGGGCTTTATAAATATCAATAGCAGAAATACCTGCAATGCCCACAAATGCTGCAAACAAGAGCAAGAGAGGTTAATGCAGCAGAAGCAATAGCAAATCCTTTTCCGGTGGCAGCAGTAGTATTACCAACAGCATCCAGGTTATCGGTACGGTGACGCACTTCTTCAGGTAAACGGCTCATTTCGGCAATACCACCTGCATTATCGGAAATAGGTCCGAAGGCATCAATGGATAATTGCATGGCGGTGGTTGCCATCATACCTGCGGCAGCAATGGATACGCCATAAAGTCCGGCAAAATAATAAGATGTAATAATTCCGCTTGCCAAAACAATAATAGGAAGCAACGGTAGATTCCATACCCACTGATAAACCACCAATAATATTGGTAGCATGCCCGGTTCCTGAACGCTTGATAATAGAAAGCACAGGGCGTTTGCCCATAGCGGTATAATATTCCGTAATCATGCTCATTAATGTACCAACTACCAATCCGGTAATAATGGCATAGTAAACATCCAATGAAGTGAAAGCTAACACCCCTGCTCGTATCATTTGTGCAGGCAGCAATCCAGTTTACAAGAAAATAAGTAGCAATAGCAGTTAAGATAATAGATGACCAGTTACCTAAATTCAATGCCTTTTGAACGCTGTGAGTTCTCATTTTTTATTTTCACAAACCAGGTTCCTACTATAGAAAATAGCAATCCTATTCCGGCAATAAACATAGGAAGAATAATAGGAGACAATCCTCCGAAATTATCTTTGGAGCATCAATTTCTTGTCCCAAGTACCATAGTAGCAGCATAGTAGCCACATACGAACCGAATAAGTCAGCGCCCATACCGGCTACATCACCTACGTTATCACCTACGTTATCGGCAATGGTAGCAGGGTTACGCACGTCATCTTCGGGAATTCCGGCTTCAACTTTACCTACTAAGTCAGCGCCTACGTCGGCAGCTTTGGTATAAATACCACCACCAACACGGGCAAACAGTGCAATAGATTCAGCACCTAATGAAAAACCGGCCAATACTTCAATGGCTTTTTTCATGTCATTACCGGTAACTAATAGCTCCTGCCGGACAAACATTTTATAGAAAACAATAAATAAACCGCCTAAACCAAGTATAGCCAATCCGGCAACACCTAAACCCATTACCGTACCGCCCGTAAACGAAACTTTAATGCTTTAGCTAAGCTGGTTCTGGCAGCTTGTGTGGTACGTACATTGGCTTTGGTGGCAATTCGCATACCAATATATCCCGCTGTAGCCGAGCATACTGCACCAATAATAAATGCAATGGCAATAATAGGGCTTGAATCGGCCACCGTAGTACCCGCCCAAGCCAATACAACAGGCTGCTAAGAGCAACAAAAATGCCCAAAATTCTCCATTCGGCTTTCAGAAATGCCATAGCCCCTTTGGCTATAAATCCGGCTAATTCTTTCATGTTGGCATCACCGGCATCTTGCTTGGTAACCCATGCGGAAGTGACTGCTGTATAGAGCAATGCGATAATACCAAAAACAGGAACTAAATAAACAATTACATTCATAATTAACTATAATTTTAGAGGGTATATTTTTAAAAAGGTGCAAATATACTGATTCAATTAATATAGACAGGGTGAAAATTAAGGTTATAGCCCCAAACCGCTAAGGGGCTTTGAACCCGGCTAACGTCATTGCGAGGCTCTGCGAAGCAATCCCTTGCTAAATGAGACTGCTTCGTTCCCCGCAGTGACGTTGTGACGCTATGTTCGTTACTGCGAGGAACGAAACAGTCTCGACCAACATTCTACTTTCCAGAGAAGACTAATGCCATTTATTCTCCATGAGTCGTGCACGTCTCTGAAATAAGAATTTCCTTACATTCGCCCTCAAATATAATGTTATGAATAAAGTATATAATAATGCCGATGAAGCCATTGCGGATATAAAAGACGGAATGACCCTTATGCTAGGCGGATTCGGGTTATGCGGTATCCCCGAAAACTGCATTTCAGCGCTGCTGAAAAAAGGAGTGAAAAATTTAACCTGTATTTCCAATAATGCCGGGGTAGATGATTTTGGCTTAGGCTTGTTATTAAAAACAAGGCAGATAAAAAAAATGATGTCCTCGTATGTAGGAGAGAACGCTGAATTTGAAAGGCAGTTTTTGCACGGGGAATTAGAGGTAGATTTGCTTCCACAAGGTACATTGGCTACACGGATAGCTATGGCAGGGCTGGGTATTCCGGCATTTTTTACCGGGGCTGGATATGGCACCGAAGTGGCGGAAGGAAAAGAAGTGCGAGAATTTAATGGTAAAATGTACCTGATGGAAATGGCTTTACATGCCGATTTCGCTATTGTAAAAGCATGGAAGGGCGACACTTTGGGTAACCTTGTTTTCAGAAAAACGACCCGCAACTATAGCGTACCCATGGCAAAAGCAGGTAACATTACTATTGCCGAAGTAGAACATTTTGTACAGCCCGGAGAGATAGACCCCGACCAGGTTCATGTTCCGGGAATATATGTACATCGGATTTTTGAAGGAAAGAATTATGAAAAACGGATTGAAAGAAGGACGGTATTAGGTTAGAACGTAAAACTCAATGGCCACAGATTCACAGATTATAATTTATATAATGAAAAGTTTTTAATCTGTGAATCTGTGGCAACTTTAAATTATCAAATCAGCACCTCATGTTAGACAAAAACGGAATCGCTAAACGCATAGCACAGGAATTAAAAGACGGAATGTATGTAAACCTCGGCATTGGTATTCCTACGCTGGTGGCTAATTATATTCCTAAGGGAATGACTATTATTCTCCAATCGGAGAATGGAATATTAGGTACCGGACCATATCCAAAAGAAAGTGAAGTGGATGCTGACCTTATAAATGCAGGAAAAGAAACGGTAACTGTTCTGCCGGGGGCATCTTACTTCGATTCATTTGAAAGCTTTGGCATGATTCGTGCCGGTAAGGTTGACCTTACCGTGCTTGGCGCTATGGAAGTAAGCCAGACAGGCGATATAGCCAACTGGAAAATTCCGGGTAAAATGGTGAAAGGCATGGGTGGCGCTATGGACTTGGTGGCTGCCGCAAAAAATATTATTGTAGCTATGCAGCACACTAACCCTAAAGGAGAATCGAAATTATTGCCCAACTGTACTCTGCCTCTTACCGGCGTGAAATGTGTAAAACGCATTGTTACTGAAATAGCGGTATTAGACGTAACCCCGCAAGGATTTAAACTAATAGAGCGGGCTCCGGGAGTAAGCGTGGATGAAATAAAAGCCAAAACAGCGGGGACATTGATAATAGAGGGAGAGGTGGAGGAGATGAGGGTGTGAGAGAAAAGAATTGTTGGAAATAAATATACTATATATCTAATATGCCATTAAAGTACCACATTCTCCAATGCTACCTATAGAAGGTAAACTATTTTCTCCATTCCAAAAGAAAGTACAAAAATTCATAATAAAAAAGGGATTTGACTTTGATTATGAAAATGAAATTATTTGGGAGCGACATGATGCAACAGTAAATAGAATACGAGCGAGTGAAGGTTATCCAATTACAAACTTCAGGCAACTCGTAGATGAAGTTGCCATGGTAACATTAAGGAATAAAAAATATGAAATGTATTATAGAGGTCAAACGCATGATTACAAAAATAACCAAGGAGCGTTTTATAAAAACAAGGGTATCCCAAAGACTATTATTTACCCGGTAATCTGTAGACCTGAAAGAAAAAGTGATAATACATTGAAATACTCAATAAAAAAATCACAAATCAATAAACGGTACGAAGAATTAGAAAAAATGATTGAATTGGCTCGTGGTAAAAAAAGAAGTCACTTTGATGAATATTACTATTCTCTATTCCAACACTATAGCATCTTACCTACACCGCTTATTGACATTACTCAATCGCTAAGAGTAGCTGCGACTTTTTCTCTAAGAAACACTACAAAAGGATACCTATATGTATTTGGTCTGCCATACCCAAATCAAAGCATTTCATATTATTCAGACTTGGAAATGGTTCTTATAAAATTGCAAAACATCAGTCCGATTAAGGCAATTAGACCTAGGTATCAAGAAGGCTATTTGGTTGGTAAATACCCAGTAAGGCCAACTAAAACGAATGGAGATGATTTGTCGAATAGATTAGTTGCGAAATTTCTAATAAATAACACCAACGGTAAGTTTTGGGATAGGTACTTTCAACCTATGCCCGAAGAAATATTATTCCCAAAAGATGATAAAGTTGAAACCGAACTCCTAAAACTAAAGTCTAAATTTATTGCGCCAAGTCCCCTTAGTCGCTAAGCTGTACTTACTGACCTACTAATCTTTTAAACACTGCCCTCAATATTTAAAGCCATCTTGTATTTGGCTCCGTAGGAGCTACCTGTTTGTAGCAAAAATAACCTATATGATAATCATAGCTCCATAGGAGCGACCTGTTTCGTTTTACCTTAACAGGTCACCCCGATGGGGTTTAATAACTTTTTATTGTTTTGTTTCTACAAACAGAACGCCCCGATGGGGCTCAATTTACAGTAGTTTTGGCTCCATAGGAGCACCCTGTTTGTAGCAAAAATAATCTATATGATAATCATAGCTCCATAGAAGCGGTCTTTTAGTAATTGTGAATACATTTAAACGCAGAGTTCGCAAAGGGTTACGCCCGTCCGAACGGTTCATCCGGGCGGGCAAAGCCCGCAAAGAGAGTTTCTAAGCTTAGCGTTCTTTGCGGGCTGTTTCTTGGCGTTCTTTGCGGTTTCTGTATTAATTCATCCCTTAGTCTCTATGCTTTGCTTACTTACATAGTAACCTTTTAAAATCTACTTTAAACCATCATTAATCCTTTACTTTTATTAAATTTTGATAACAGAAAAATGTTCCCCTAAATACCTCAACTGCAATACTTTAGGCGATACGTGTTGAAAATCATCAAATTAGAGTGGCAACTCCATGCCGTTTTATGCCGTTTCTCTTGGGGTCATTTAAACATCTCCCCACCCGTACTATTATTTTCTTTGTACTTATCGCAATCTAATTCAATGGAGATAGGCTTATCGGGTTTATCAAAATCACCTTGAGAAATGTTCAGCGATTTATCGTTATAGGCTTTTATCATATATTCTGCCCAAACGGGTAAGGCTTCGCTTGCCCCCTGCCCCCATTGCATATTTTCAAAGTGAATAGCCCTATCCTCAAAGCCAGCCCAGCAGCCGGAGACAAGGTCTGGTGTAATGCCAATAAACCACCCATCGGAACAATTCTGTGTGGTGCCTGTTTTTCCTGCTATGGGGTTTTGGAGATTATACTTTCGCCCTCGCAATCGCACACCGGTGCCGTATTGCACTACCCCTTGCATCATTTTAAGCATCACATACGCATCCTGCTGGCTCAGGGCTTCGCTGGTCTGTGGCTTAATCTGGTCAAGCACTTTGCCATTCTTATCTTCAATCCGGGTGACAAAAGTGGGTTCAACCCATATACCTTTATTGGCATACGTACAATAGGCTCCCACCATATCACTCACCGATATTTCACAAGTACCTAAACATAAGGACGGCACAGGGTCAATATTATCTTCAATACCCATGTGGCGCACCACACCAATTACTGCCTGCGGAGAAAATTGATGGGTTAGCGCGGCAGCAATCCTATCAACTGATTTGGCTAAGGCTTCACTCAACGACATCATTCTGCCATCATCATCGGTATCGGCATTTTTAGGAGTCCAGCTGGGTTGCCCGGGAATGGCGATGGTAATAGGCACATTGGGCATTTTATAACAAGGTGAGTACCCATTCTGTACGGCAAGTGTATAAATAAATGGTTTAAAAGTAGAACCTACCTGCCGCTTACTCTGCTTCACATGGTCGTATTTAAAAAAGCGGTGGTCAATGCCGCCCACCCAGGCTTTGATGTATCCGGTATGAGGGTCAATAGAGGTAAACCCGCATTGCAAATAACTTTTAGAATACCGGATAGAATCAATAGGAGCCATAATAGTATCTATAGAATGCCTGCTGTTCTTCCAGGTAAATACCGTCATAGGCACGGGGGTATTAAATATTTTCATAATCTCATCTTCAGAAGCGCCTTGCTCTTTCAGGTTTATATAACGGTCGGAGCGATGGATGGATTCATTGATTAAATCATTGCTTTCGGCTTTAGATATCCTGAAATCAAAGGGAGGGTTCCTTCTTATTTTTAACTCCTTAAAAAATAAAGGTTGGAGGAATTCACAATTTTGAGCGGCAGCATCTTCGGCATATTTCTGCAAACGTGAATCTATGGTGGTATAAATTTTCAAGCCATCTTTATAAATATCATATTTGGTTCCATCGGCTTTGGGATGCTCATCGCACCATTTACGCAAAAAATTATCACGCAAATATTCCCTGAAGTACGAAGCCAGTCCTTCATCAGGGTTCTCGGGGCTGAACTCCAATTCAAGCGGAATGGTTTTTAAAGAATCATACATATGCTTGGTTATGTAGTTGATAGGTCTTCATTTGGTAAAGCACTACATTCCTTCTGTCAAGGCGTTTTGCTTTTTCCTCACCGGATTAAAAAGAGAGGGGTTTTTTTCCATTCCCACCAACACGGCAGCCTGTTCCATTTTCAACGAATCGGGGGTGGTGCTGAAATATACCCTCGATGCAGACTGTATCCCTACGGCATTATTGATAAAATCAAACCGATTAAGATACATGGTAATTATTTCCTCTTTGGTATATTGCCTTTCCAGCCTTGCTGCAATTACCCATTCCCGTATTTTTTGAATTATAACATGAAACTTTGACATTTTCTTTTCCCGCGGAAAAAGCATTTTGGCAAGCTGCTGGGTAATGGTGCTACCCCCGCCCGAAGAACTTTCATGCCCCAAAAAGGTTTTAAAAAATACCCTGAACAAGCTGCGTAAGTCAACCCCGGAATGGCTGAAAAACCGGGCATCTTCAGTCGCTACTAATCCTTTGATTACATACGGGCTTATATCTTTATACTGTGCCTGTGAGCGGTTTTGAACATAATACTTTCCCAATATCTGCCCATCAGATGAATAGACCTCTGTAGCTAAAGAGGTCTGTGGATTTTCAAGTTCGTCGAATGTGGGGAGTTTGCCAAACAAGCCCGATGTGGTGCCAAGAGTCAGAAATAGCAGAAGGAGAAGGGGAAGAATGACCAGCGCCCAAAAGATGCGTACAAATATTTTATATCGTCCGCCCGGTTTATCCGTTCGAACAGGCTTCCCTTTAGAAGCGTTCATACTCTGGAGCAATGGTTTCGGGAATCAAAATTACACAAAAATTGCGGGATAAGAATTATGAGCTTATATTTCAAGAAAGACTGGCATTCATTAGATGCCGAAAAAAGCCTACGTTTATACCCATTTTATGTTGAGATACTGTAATTTATAATGTTCTATTCCAATAATTTATGAATTTTGAGATAAGCATCTATATCACTAAGCCGGCTACAGACGTGTTTACGTATATCAGTAATTTTTCCAATCATAAAGATATGATTTCGGCAAATATTGACTCTAAGCAAACCAGCGAAGGTCCGGTACAGGTTGGCACCACAATGCGGAATATTGCCAGGTTTATGGGCATGAAAATGGAAGAACATTTTGTAGTAACAGAATTTGTTCAGGATAAACTCATTGCCAAGCAATCTGTCCAGGGAAGCACTTATGTTACCGGCGATAAAATGACCCTGGAGGAAATGAAGGGCGTTACCAACTTAACCGTTTTCGTATATGCTGAGTTGAAAGGATTTATTAAATTATTTGATGGTTTCCTTGAAAGAAAGGTGCGTGATTCTTTAACAGCCGATATGGAAAGATTAAAAAGAGATTTTGAATCGGGGAGGATATAATTTTCTTTATACTGCTAAATTATACACTTAATAAAAACATACCATGAAAAGAATTATAACCTGTAGCGATGGAACCTGGGAAAAACCTAACGTAGATAAAGACGGACAAGTAATCCAGACCAATGTCCAGAAGATATTTCAGTTGATTAATAAAACTGACAAGTCAGATTCTAAAAACAACATTACACAAATAAAGTTTTATGATGAAGGTGTTGGCGCAGAAGGCAGCGAACTTGAAAAAATACTGGGAGGCGCCATTGGTGAAGGGCTTGATGACAAAATATTAGATGCTTATAAGTTTATAGTCTGGAATTTCGAGCCTGGTGATGAGCTTTATTTATTTGGGTTCAGCAGGGGAGCATATACAGCCCGCAGTCTGGCAGGTTTGATAAGGTGTTGCGGAATTGTAAAATCATATAATCTTCTATTGATAAACCAGGCCTTTGCCATTTACCGAAATCGCGATACCAATACGGCTGACAGTGATGCTGCTGTTGCATTCAAATTGCAAAACAGTTTTACCGCAAACATTAAATTTGTTGGAGTATGGGATACCGTTGGCGCATTGGGAATTCCGGTAAGTGGAATCTTTTCATTTCTTGACGACAAATATAAATTCCACGATGTAACCCTTAGTAGTACTGTTGACAACGCTTTTCAGGCTCTTGCCATAGATGAGCACCGCAAACAATTTGCACCATCTATCTGGACTGAAAGCCCCAATGCCAAACAATATAACCCCAATCAGAAATTGGAACAGGTTTGGTTTGCAGGCGCCCACTGTGATATAGGCGGGGGAAATCCGCAAACCGGACTTAGCGACATTACCCTCCAATGGATGATTGAAAAAGCCGGTGGCTCAGGTCTTTCTATCAAAATGCCGGATAGTATCAACCCGGATTACAAAGGGGTATTGACCAACTCGAGTACAGGAGTATTTGTAGTTGATAGAATAGAACCTTATTACAGACCTATTACTATTGGAGATGCCATTTCCAAAGCAACATTAAATTCTTCGGTTACCGAGAGGATGAATGACCCAACTTGTAATTATTTACCACAGAATGTAATGGGCTGCAGCTGAGAATGTGTAGTTTGATGTGGGAAATCCTTTGGGGTATAGCACCACAAGGCATTTTTAAAAATCAAGAAGAATACGCAAATTGTTTTTAAGGGTTTTTAGAATTCGGATTAATCTTGATTCATTAAACTTTCAAATTCTTCCAGCACCTCCATGGAGTCAGCCGTTGTATCCAGCGATTCTTTTCTAAGTTCCTTTTTTAGAAAGCGTCTTTTATTAACCAGGTTGTACATACTCACAGCCTCATTAATGTAACTGTTCCTCGTCAATTTTAGTTTAGCTGTGATTTTTTCCATCTCGGCAAATATATCATCATCCAATTTTAATGATATGTTTTTCATAGCTTATTTTTAATAAAAGTATATCTTTTTAGTATATACCGGAAAGGGTTGCTTCCATACCTGGGATATAATAAATCCCGAAGGGATATAATTATTATAGATATGATTTTCCATTCCATACTGAACTCTGAAAGGGTGAAATTAGATTCACATAATACCACCCTTTCAGGGTTTGCATTTTGTTACTAATCTTTTGCTATAATAGTAGCATCCCTTCGGGATTTGCCATGATAGGCATGAAGCGTTTTATTAGGGGTGCATTGTTAAATTTTAATTGGGTTGATACCAGATTTTACTTATTGTCCCCTCTTTACTATATCATACTCTGCCCGCCCTTCGTTCCTATCAATTAACTCAAGTTTGGGTTCACGCACAAGTACTCCCATCTGTGAGCTACACTTTAGGTAATATTCCTCACCGAATTTTACATCTAAAATTACACCGCTTTCAGATTCCGTCATGGCTGAAAGATAAATTTTCCCTTCTTTAGTAAGTTTAATTTCATTAGCGCTATTATTTTTTGCCTGGCAAATTGAAGAGTCAGAATTACCAATATGCACATTATACCCCCCTAATAATGATTCCTTTGATTTCTTACCCCTGTATACATATAGAATTGCAAACTTTGCGGTATCACCAAACTTTGCTTTAGCAACGGAGTCGTCATATTTTCCTTTTTTTGCGTTCCAAATATTTTTGCGATAATACATGGATGCGTATATACGGTAACATTCACACCAATTATCGGGTGGTTTAGATGCGTTGATTTTTATAATGTTCGCCTTGACCCTCCCTGCAATTGTTTTTGCAAAATCAACAATGCTCCCCACATCGCATCCCATATTATACCCATTATCACCAACATTTAAGGGACCAATTAGCTTACAACTATCGGGAAGAGGCTCGCCAATCGGGATAACCATAATACTGTCATTCCAGCTTTTCGCGGTTTTGGAAGTTTTTTTTTGCGCATAACCGTTACTAAAAATAAATAACAAACTTGCAACTATTGTATAGTATCTGAATTTCATATTACAAACATAATTAATTTTCTAAAAAATCAATTCAAAAATTAATACTTATAAAACTCCCCCCAGGTTTTTTCCAAATATTTCCTAAACTCTTCTTCTTTCGCGTTTTTGCCGGGTTCGTAAAACATAGTGCCTCTGATTTCTTCCGGTAAAAAATCCTGTATCACAAAATTGCCTTCATAAGAGTGTGCATATTTATAATCTTTGCCATAATCCAATTCTTTCATCAGTTTGGTAGGTGCATTGCGCAAATGCAGGGGTACACCTAAATGTGAAGTGCTGCAGCCGAGCTCATTGCAGCACCAATAGCTGCAACGGCGCTATTGCTTTTAGGTGAACAGGCAAGATAAATGGCAGTTTGTGATAATACAATTTGCGCTTCGGGCATACCAATGGAATTCACCGCCTGAAAACAATTATTAGCCATCAGCAAGGCATTGGGGTTGGCATTTCCAATATCTTCCGAAGCAAGAATTACCAATCTTCGTGGCAATAAATAAAATATCTTCGCCTCCTGTCAGCATCCTTGCCAGCCAATATACCGCTGCATTCGGGTCTCCGCCCCGTATTGATTTTATAAATGCTGAAATAATATCGTAGTGGTATTCTCCTTTTTTATCATACAGCGGAATTACCTGCTGGGCGACTTTAATTACACCATCATCGGTTACAATAGTTGTCGCATCAGCAGAAGACATTATTACAGCTTCAAAAAGATTGAGCAGTTTCCGCGCATCGCCACCGGAAAGCCTTAACAGGGCTTGTGTTTCTTTTAATTCAATTTTTTTTGTTTTGATAATACTGTCCTGTTTCATTGCTCTGTCAAGCAATTCCAGTAATTCTTCCTTCTCCAGTAACTTCAAAACATACACCTGGCAACGGGAAAGCAATGCGGATATAACTTCAAAAGAGGGATTCTCGGTAGTAGCGCCAATCAAGGTTATGTCACCCCGCTCCACAGCCCCCAATAAGGCATCCTGTTGCGATTTACTGAACCGGTGTATTTCATCAATAAATAAAATAGGTGTTCCGGCAAACAGTCCTTTATCTTTCGTTTTGTCAATCACCTCCCTTACATCCTTCACCCCGGAAGAGATTGCACTCAAAGAGAAAAACTCCCGCTGCAATTCATTTGCAATTATTTGCGCCAGCGTAGTTTTCCCCACCCCCGGTGGCCCCCAAAGAATGAGGGATGGCAAATTACCCGAAGCAATCAGTTTGCGTAATATACTCCCCTCCCCTACCAGGTGTTTTTGCCCCATATACTCATTGAGAGTTTGTGGGCGCATCCGTTCGGCTAAAGGGCGATTTTCGTTCATATCGTTATTTTTTCATTTCTCCCCAACCCCCTGTCCGTACCGGCACGGGCGGGCCTAATGGGACTTTAAAAAGAAAGATGCCATTATCTGCACTAATTCTCATTATGCACAATGAAACGCCTTCCCCGCCTGGGGAAGGTAAGGAATGGGGCAAAGGGCGGTTTTCGTTCATCTATTACTATTCATTTATCATAACAATGCTAAGAGGCAACAGAAAGCTTCTCTATAATTTCAGCCCTTAAAGGGTGGAGGTGGTTTTTAGTTATAGCCCAAACAATAGCGTCATCTATTGAATCGTAAGCATGCACGGGGTGATTACGGAAACTTATAATTTGTTGGGCGCTTTTTATCGAATTGGAAGCCGATGATTTTAAAAAATTATTTACCGCCTCCCCAATAATCACCAATTGCCGCTCCACAGCACTTTTTGTCTTTGCATCGCCGGAGTATTTTTCAAAAGAACCGGTACCCTTTAAAAACTCTTCAATAAAATCAATAGCAATAAGAATATCAGACAAGTATTTTTTGTCCTTCTCCGTCATAGATTAATACTTTTGTACGGTCAACGCTTAATTTTAAATACGAGTTCTTTATTGGCTGGTCAGTTAGCATATCTACTTTCCGTTTAAAGAAGTCTTCTAGCTTTTCCCATAGTTTCATCAACTTCTCTCCTTTTTCCACCGGGTCGTTTTCTGCAATTTCCACTACTATATCTATATCGCTTTTACCTGGATTGAAATCTTTTGTAAGTGCAGAACCGAAAACATATAGCTTTTTTACATCATGCGATTTGCATAATTCCAAAAAGTGACCTTCCCTGGCGTGGAGATACTCTGCTAACATGTGGCTAAGGTATGAAAAATAAATCCACCGGGAATAAAATAAACCTATTATGTTCTTCACGTATCATAATTTTTTCAATTTTTGGCATCGATTTTGCTCTAAAGTGCAAAGATACAGCCAAATACTTAACAAATTTTAACAAGCTGTTATCCCCCTATTCTTAGCACCTAATATAAATTTGTGCTCCCAAAAAAATAACCCATTATGGCAGACATAAAAGAACTTAACGAACGAATTCAGAAAGAAAGCGCATTTGTTGACCTGATGAACCTTGAAATGGAAAAGGTCATCGTAGGTCAAAAATATTTACTCGAAAGGCTTATGGTTGGCTTGCTTTCCAACGGACACATACTATTGGAAGGTGTTCCCGGCTTGGCGAAAACCCTGGCCATTAAAACCCTTGCTTCCACTATTGATGCAAGTTTCAGCCGCCTGCAATTCACCCCCGATTTATTACCTGCCGACTTAGTAGGTACATTAATTTATAACCAGAAGAAAGAAGAATTTGCCGTGCGTAAAGGGCCTTTGTTTGCCAACTTTGTTTTGGCAGATGAAATAAACCGCGCCCCTGCTAAGGTTCAAAGTGCCTTGTTAGAAGCCATGCAGGAAAGGCAGGTAACCATCGGCGACACTACTTACCCTTTACCGGAACCTTTTTTAGTGCTTGCCACCCAAAACCCGATTGAGCAAGAAGGAACTTATATGCTCCCGGAAGCACAGGTGGACAGGTTTATGCTGAAGGTGGTAATTACTTATCCTCAAAAAGCAGATGAGCAAAAAATTATCCGGCAGAACCTTAGCTGCGGATTTCCCAAAAGCACAACAAATACTTAAACCTGCGGATATTATAAAAGCCCGCAAATTGGTGAAGGAGGTTTACATGGATGGGAAAATTGAGAATTATATTCTAGATATTGTATTTGCAACCCGTAGCCCGAAAGAATATGGTCTTGAGTAAATTTGCCCCGCTAATTAGTTATGGAGGTTCTCCACGTGCAAGCATCAGCATGGCATTTGCTGCCAAAGCTTATGCCTTTATTAAACGCAGGGGATATGTAATTCCGGAAGATGTCGTGCCATATGCCATGATGTATTAAGGCACCGTATCGGACTAACTTACGAAGCCGAAGCAGAAAATATTTCTACAGAAAATATAATTACTGAAATACTGAATACCGTTGAAGTACCATAAAGAAGTTGAAAGTAGAAAGGTATAAAGTGCGAAAGTAAAAACCACCAGATTTCCTATATCAACTCTTATACTTTTTCAACTTTACAAACTTTATACTTATTGCTGATGGATGCGACAGAGCTGATTAAGAAAGTAAGAAGAATTGAAATAAAAACGCGGGGTATTACCCAATCTCTTTTTTCGGGAGAATACCACAGCGCTTTTAAAGGACGGGGTATGTCTTTCAGTGAAGTAAGGGAATACCAGATGGGCGATGATATTCGTACCATTGACTGGAATGTTACAGCGCGTTTCAATCATCCGTATGTAAAAGTATTTGAAGAGGAAAGGGAACTGACCGTGATTTTATTGGTGGATGTTAGCGGCTCGGAAAATTTTGGTTCACGCAAGCAATTAAAAGAAGATATGGTTACTGAATTATGCGCGGTACTTGCCTTTTCCGGCTTGCAGAACAACGATAAGATCGGGGTGATATTCTTTACAGATATTATTGAAAAATTTATTCCGCCTAAAAAAGGCAAGCCGCATATTCTTCGAATTATCCGCGAGCTGATAGAATTCAAACCCAAGAATAGGAAGACTGATATTACACAGGCATTGAAGTATCTCACCAATGCTATAAAAAAGAAAAGCATTGCATTTATGATTTCCGATTTTATGGATGGTGATTTTACCGATGCCATGAAAATTGCCTCGCGTAAGCATGACCTGATTGCGTTGCGGATTTACGACAAAAGGGAAAAAGAACTGCCCAATGTGGGTCTCTTAAAAACCCGTGACCCCGAATCGGGCAAGACGGTATGGATGAATACATCCAGTAAAAAAGTGCGTATGGCGTATGGAGAAGCTATCAACCAGAAAGAAAAAACACTTAATGAAATTTTCAGGCGCACAGGGGTTGATACAGTAAGCATTGCCACCGATGAATCTTACATAGCTCCCTTATCAACGCTATTTAAAAGGAGAGGCAGGTGATGAAATCGAAAGCCATTTATACTATTTTCTTTTTAGTTACCCTGATTTTTTCAGGATTAGCGCTACAGGCACAACAGGTAAGGGTTAGCGCCAATATAGACAGCAGTTCTATACTTATCGGCAGCCAGGCGCGAATTCATTTAATGGTTGCCTATGATGCCAAAAACGGGGTTCCAAAAATTGAATTCCCGCAAATTGGCGATTCCATTATTTCTAAAGTAGAAGTTATAAGCAAATCAAAAATAAGCACGGTAATACTTGATAGTACACGCCCTACGGTACAGCAGCAAACGCAAGACATTGTCATCTCGGGGTTTGATTCCGGGTATTATGCCATACCTCCTTTCAGGTTCATTGTAAATGGCGATACCGGGAATCCCTTACTCACTCAAGCTTTAATGGTACAGGTGGAAACTGTGCATGTGGACACAACCAAAGCCTTTAAAGATATTAAAGCACCTTTGCAGGCACCCTTCACCATCCTTGAAATATTGCCATACATAGGGTATGGAGCGCTTGGTCTGTTGGTAATTGGGCTACTGATTTATCTTCTCATCCGCTCATTAAAAAAACAAAAGCCGGTTATTATTGAGCAACCTAAAGTGATAATTCCACCACATATTAAAGCATTAGATGATTTGGAGAAATTAGGATTGAAAAAACTTTGGCAGGAAGGAAAAATAAAGGATTATTATACCGGTATTACAGATATTATACGGGTTTATATTGAAGAAAGATATGGCATTGGGGCGCTGGAAATGACTTCGGATGAGTTACTGTTTGCGTTGAAAAGAAAAGACATCAGCGAGGCTATGAAGGAAAAACTAAGGCAAATTTTAGTGTTAGCTGATTTAGTAAAGTTTGCCAAGGAAAATCCATTACCGGGCGACCACGAATTTTGTTTTAATTCCTCCATTGCCTTTGTGAATGAAACGGCCGAAAGAAATGACATAACCCGGGTTGAAACGCCTGGTTCAGCTAATCCCATAGAGCAAACCCCGCTTACCACGTGAACTATTTTAATTCCATACAGTTTGCCTATCCCTGGGTGTTTTGGTTCCTGCTTATTATCCCGGTCCTGATAGCGTTTTATATTTTCAAACGCAAATCTTTAACATCCGAAATTGTATTGCCTTCCCCTTTCGGAGAAAAAAACGCACCTTATACTTCTTACAAAACTATTCTCCATCATTTTTTCTTCGGCGTGAGAATGATTGTTATTGCCTTACTGATTGCTATTCTCGCCCGACCCCAATCATCAGTTAGCTGGAAAAATGTAACTAAGGAAGGAATTGATATTGTTATCGCATTGGATATTTCAAGCAGTATGCTTTCAAAAGATTTTACTCCGAACCGTGTTGATGCAGCAAAGAAAGTAGCATCCGAATTTATTGATTCCCGGCCGGAAGATAAAATCGGTCTCGTAATATTCAGTCGTGAAGCCTTGACGGAAGCCCCTCTCACTACGGACCACTCGGTTATTAAAAACCTGTTTGAAGACATTCGTATTGACAGACCAAGTATGCGCCCTATTGACGATGGCACCGCCATTGGCGATGGATTAGCCACAGCCGTGAACCGCTTAAACGGAGATAATAATAAAAGCAAGGTGGTTATTCTCCTTACCGATGGAGTAAATAATACCGGTTCTGTGGCTCCCCAAACTGCTGCTGAAATAGCAAAAGTTTTTAACATACGGGTTTACACTATTGGCGTTGGTACCAAGGGCAAGGCTTATGGACCAGCCCAGGTTATAGGGGATCAATATACTTATGATTATGAACCGGTGGAAATAGATGAAGATTTATTAAACCAAATTGCTACCACCACCGGTGGAAAATATTTCAGAGCGACAGATAATGAAAGCCTGCAGAAAATATATACGGAAATTGATAAGATGGAGAAATCTAAAATTGAAGTGAAGAGTTTTACTGAACGGCCTGAAGAATTTCTTCCGCTTGCCGAAATTGCAGGCCTTTTATTATTGCTTGAATTACTTTTCAGAAACACCCTGTTAAGAACCATACCCTGATATGCTTGAGTTTGCACATAAAGAGTTTTTTTATGCACTGGCGCTTTTACCGGCACTGGTGGCTATTTATTTTGCTACACTCTACCTTCGTAAAAAAGCTATTGAACGATTTGGAGAAACTTTACTATTCAAAAGACTGGCTAACGAAAGCTCTCTTTCCAAGAAAAATCTGAAATTTATTCTTGCTTTGGTCGCCCTTTTCTTCCTGATGGTTGCGGTAATTGACCCGGAAACAGGAGCGCATTTTGAAAATGTTACCAATACAGGCTCTGATATTGTAATAGCGCTGGATATTTCAAATAGTATGAATGCCCAGGATATTTCTCCAAGCCGCCTCGAACGGGCAAAAGAAGCTATAGAACAACTGATAAATAAATTGCAGGGCGACCGGATTGGAATAGTAGTTTTTGCTGCACAGCCCCTGGTACAGCTCCCTATTACTACTGATTACAGCGCAGCTAAAATGTTTTTAGATGAAATAAACAGCGGGCTGATACCCATGCAGGGGACAGCTATTGGCGCAGCTATTGACAGGTCGGCAACTCTTTTGCTGGATGAAGGCGACAGTACATTTTCCAAAAGAAGCAAATCTATTATCCTGATAACCGATGGCGAAAACTTTGAAGATGATGCCGTTTTAGCAGCTAAAGAAGCGGGAAACAGGGGAATAACTATTCACACTATTGGGATAGGTTCGCCGGATGGGGTACCTATTCCCGTATTAACAAACGGAAAACTTTCAGGCTATAAAAAAGATAAGGAAGGAAACACCGTTGTTACTAAACTTAATCTGAACCTGCTGGAAGCTGTGGCTCAAAGTTCAGGTGGGATATGTGTGCAGGGCAACTCCTCGGATATAGGACTTAATAAAGTTGTTGAACAAATAAATAAAATGAAAAAAGGCAAAATAAGCCTGAAAAGGTACAGCGATTACAACGAACACTTTTTACCTTTTGTTTTCATTGCCCTTGCCTTACTAGTGATTGATATTTTTGTAACGGAGAATAAAACCAAATGGTACCAGCGATTAAACCTATTCGGAAAACAAGATGAAAAATAGATTATTTATATCCGCATTTCTGTTCTGTTCCCTTTCCTGGGCTTTCAAAAGCTATGCCCAGATGGGTAACCTGCATATCCGCAATGGAAACAAAGCCTATGCTGATAATGATTTCAAAAAAGCTTCGGATGAATACCAGAAAGCACTGATAGATAAATCAGATGAGCTGAAGGCAAAGTTCAATATGGGAGATGCCTATTATAAACAGGGACAGTACGACCAGGCTATTGACCAATATAAAAGCGCTTTATCTTTAACAAAAGATAAAGCCTTATCGGCACATGCTTACCACAACATTGGCAACTCGTACTTAGCCCAGAAAAAATATGATGAGAGTATAAAGAATTTCAAAAGCGCCTTACGTTCCGATTGCAAAGACGATGACACACGCTATAACCTGGCGTATGCAGAAGCTATGGCAGATCCAAAAAAACAACAAAAGCAACAACAACAGCAGCAACAACAAAACCAGCAGCAGCAACCCCAACAGGCGCAGCCACAGCCACAAGATATAACCAAGCAAAATGCACAGCGAATGTTAGATGCGCTGGATAATGATGAGAAAAACAATCATCACCCGCCACCTAAGCCTGCGGAAAAAATGCAAATAGATAAAGACTGGTAATAATGCATAGACTGAAAAACATATTTATTGCATGTTGTCTTTTAGGCGGAGGCTTCTTATCCTCTTTAAAGGCTCAAACTTTTACTGCACGGGCAGAATCAAACCTTGTTGCCGTTGGACAGGAATTCCAGGTGGATTATTCACTTAATGCCAATGGAACTAATTTTACCCCTCCATCTTTTGCCGGGTTTAATGCTTCCGGGCCTGCTCAAAGCACCAGTGTAAATATTGTTAATGGGAGTTATTCACAATCTATCACCTTCACATATTATCTTGTTCCAACAGCAGAAGGGACATTTACACTGGGACCAGCTACTATAAAAGCCGGCGGTAAAACTTTTTCATCTAATTCGCTTAGCATAAAGGTCTTCAAATCGGGGGGCACCCCTCCTTCCCAATCTGCCCCTGCTTCTGCACAACAGGGTAATAATAATTCATCACCAGCGGATGCTTCCGGGCAAACGGGCAACTTGTTTATTCGCATTATACCCAGCAAAACAAAAGTTTATGAAGGCGAGGAAGTAACCGCCACTATAAAGATTTATACCCGCCTGAGTGTAGAATCGGTGCAGGTGCAGGATGCCCCTGACTATTCGGGGTTTTATTCTGAAGACGTGACCCAAAACCCAAAAACGCAATTAGCCCCATCCAAAGAAGTGGTTGATGGGGTGCCTTATACTGTGGCAACTATAAAACAAAATATTCTTTTTCCACAGCATACCGGGAAGATAAAAATTTCTCCTCTTACGGCTCAGTGCCTGGTTGACCAGCCCGTGAAATCAAATAATATTTTCGAACAGTTTTTTGGCGGTTCTTACAAAAGGGTGCCTTACACCGTGAAAAGCGAGCCGGTTACTATAGAAGTAATGCCCTTACCCAAGGTAGAAAAAATCTTTTCAGGGGCTGTTGGTGATTTAACAATCAAAGGGGATATAGATAAAAATAAGGTAAAGGCGAATGAAGCTGTCAACCTCACCATTACTATATCGGGCAATGGAAACATTAAACTTATTGATACCTTACCTATTCAGTTCCCGCCTGACTTTGATAAGTATGACCCGAAAATTTCCGACCACCTGACAGTTAATGCTACCGGGGTATCCGGCACCCGTACTTTCAGCTATTTGCTTATCCCAAGGCACCCGGGAAATTTCAGTATCCCTCCCGTGGAGTTTACTTATTTTAATCCGAAAAAGAAAGAATATGTAACACTTTCATTGCCGGAAATGAAGCTGGAAGTGGAGAAAGGAGATAACAACACAACCTCATCTGTAACCCTATCGGGAACGGTGAATAAAGAGGATGTAAAAGTGATAGGCTCCGATATACGGTATATCCACACAGGGCATGAACATTATTACAGTAGTAATGATTTCTTCCTTTATTCCTTTCCATTTTTTGCCGGAATTCTTATCCCCATATTAACTTTTATAGGTTTTATTCTGGTGAGAAGAAGATATATTGAACTGCATAAGGATACTATTGCGTTAAAGAAAAGAGGGGCTACCCGCATGGCCAAAAAAAGATTGAAAATAGCCCATCAGAGTATTGCTTCGGGGAATAAAGAAGTATTTTATGCTGAGTTGCTAAATGCGCTAAATGGATATTTCAGCGATAAGTTTTCCATTCCCCCGGCAGACCTTTCAAGGGACACCATTTCATCTAACCTCACTAAAAAAAATGTGAAGCCGGAGACCTTGAAAATGGTTAACCAAACACTGGATGATTGTGAATTTGCCAGGTATGCACCCGCCACTGTAGCCGGAAACCTGGGCGATGTATATTCATCGGCTGTGAACCTTATTACACTTTTAGAAGATGAAATTGCGTAACCTCCATATTCTTGGTATTCTTTTGTTGTGCTCATACAAAGCATTTGCCGGAAATGATTCTTACCTGCTATTAGATAGCGCCAATGCTGCATACAATAAAGCTAATTATGCCAAAGCCATCACCTTCTATAATAAATTTTTAGGCGAAGGAATAGAATCAGCCCAGGCGTATTTTAATTTGGGGAATTGCTATTTCCGTACCAACGAAATCGGTCAGTCAATACTCTATTATGAAAAGGCTGAAAGACTAACCCCCGGTGACCCCGACATACAATTCAACCTGCAACTTGCCAACCAGAAAATCACCGATAAGGTTTCTGCTGAAGCCCCTATTTTTATTTATAATGACTGGAAAAAATTTGAAAATAAATATACTGAAAAACAATGGGCATTAATTTGTATAGCCCTCTTGTGCTTTAGTCTTTTGCTTTTTTCATTCTATCTTATCGCCAGCCAAATCCTGTTAAAGCAAATAAACTTTTGGGCTGCTCTCATTGTAATATTTGCATGCTTTTTTACTTTTTATATGGCCCACCAGCAATACGAACTATTGAATACCCACGATACCGCCATTGTAATGACACCCACCGTAATGGTAAAAGGAGCGCCCGAAGAAAAAGCCCTGCAACTATTCGCCCTGCATGAAGGAACCAAAATTTCGATTGTCAAAACCGAAGGGGAATGGACAGAGATACGGCTTTTCAATGGCAACCAGGGATGGCTTCACTCTTCAGATGTTTCGGCGATTTAAATAGTTTTCAAGAATATTTTCTTATTTTGCAGAAACTTGTAAACTGTTACAAAGGAAAATAAATTATGCTTTCAGGCTTATTAATAGGATTGATTTTAGGGTTTTTCACCGGCTACCTGTTCCTTAAAACTACGCTGCATAAAAACAGCACCCCAAATACTGAAATTAAAGAACTTTATGTGAGTAAAGAGCTTTACATGGACACCGCGAAAAGATTGCAGGAAAAAGAATCAGAATTCAATCAATCCAACAGCAAGATTATAGAATTGAATGCCCAACTTGCAACCCTGAAAACCGAAAAAGAAAATTTGTTTGAAAAACTAACAACGGTTAAAACTGAAATTGAAAACCTGCACAGCCAGTCCAGGGAACAATTCAAGAACCTTGCAAATGAAATTCTGGAAGAAAAAAGCCAAAAATTCACTACTCAAAACAAGGAAAACATTGACGCTATATTAACTCCCCTGAGAGACAGGATAGTGGAATTTCAAACGAAAGTAGATACCGTTTATAAAACTGAATCGGCAGAACGGAATATTTTAAAAGGAGAAATAACGACCCTTGTAAGCCTGAATAAACAAATCAGTGAACAAGCCAATAACCTTACAAACGCCCTAAAAGGAGATAGTAAAAAACAGGGAAACTGGGGAGAGGTGGTTCTTGAAAGGATACTGGAACGGTCGGGACTTGAAAAAGACCGGGAGTATAAAATACAGTATAGTTTGCAAAATGCAGAAGGTAGCCGCTTACAGCCTGATGTTGTAGTTTTTCTACCAAATAACAAACATATTATAATTGATTCTAAAGTATCGCTCGTTTCTTATGATGCTTTTATAAACGCTCCGTCAGAAGAAGAAAAAAAACAGCATCTTTTGAAGCACCTTATTTCTGTAAA
Source organism: uncultured Bacteroidota bacterium (assembly GCA_963767125.1). Taxonomy (GTDB): domain Bacteria; phylum Bacteroidota; class Bacteroidia; order JABEUT01; family JABEUT01; genus JABEUT01. The sequence continues at coordinate 284,012 of CAVYDB010000007.1, forward strand.
AAAACATATTGATGAATTAAGCAGGAAGGACTATCAATCTCTCCTTGATATAAATACGCTTGACTTTGTATTGCTGTTCATCCCTATTGAATCTTCCTTCAGTATTGCATTGCAATCTGACAACGAGCTATTCAATTATGCGTTGGATAGAAAAATAGTAATTGTAAGCCCTACCACATTGCTCGCTACGCTTTATACTGTTGCAACCTTATGGAAACAGGAAAAACAAGCCAGAAATGTAATTGAAATAGCAGAAGAAAGCGGTAAACTTTATGACAAGTTCTATGGTCTGATAGAGGACCTGTTAGATGTAGGGAAAAAAATGAATGCAGCAAAAACAAGTTATGAAGAGGCTATGAAAAAAGCATCTACAGGCTCGGGAAATATAGTTAAACGTATTGAAAATATTAAAAAACTTGGCGCCAAAGCTTCTAAATCACTGGATAATATTTCACAGGATTTGGTGAACCGCGCCATTGAAGAATAAGCCGCTGTGAATTTGCCCGAACCCAATATTAGCCTATCTTTGCATTAGTATCATTCTATATGAAAAGCAGCAGAAAAATATTTTTTACAGGCGTAGTTTTAACTGCGTTATTATCACTTTTCTCCTGTTATACTGCCAATAAAGTAAGCAATCAGAATATTGTTGACATATACCGGAACGACATCCATTCATTGCATCCCGAATTTACCCTTGAACATGTAAATGATTCGGTTTCCCAACTCTATTTCAAAATAGATGAAAGCGAGTTATTATATGCACGGAAAACCTTGTCTGATAGTTTTTCTGCATCCGTAAGGATTATGTGCAGAGTGACCCTTAACTATGAATCTCCCATCATCCTGGATAGTAATTCCGCAGAATTGAATTTCCAGAGTTCGAGCAATAATAAAAAGGAATTTGCGGTGGGCTCAATCCCCCTAAGATTGAACAGGGGCGGAAAATATTTAATTACTATCAGCACAGAAGATTTATTAAGCAAGCGAAATGACCTTACCTATATGGAAGGGAATAAAATGAATTATTTAGGGAAACAAAATTTTATAGTACGCGACCAGTCTAACGGACATATCCTTTTCACCAGTTATTTTGATACAACTACCGCGGTTTTTGTTCAATGTCTCCACAATATAAATAAACTTTATGTGCGTTTTTACCGTAATAAATTCCCCATTGCATCACCGCCTTTCAGCGCTGATGATTACGACTCTCCGAGGCTGCTTGCCGACAGCAGTTTCTCCATTTCTAAAAGCAATGGGGTATTCCCCCTGCGTTTGAAGTCGAAAGGTATGTACCACATAATGATTGATTCTACTGACCTGGAAGGGCTAACACTTTTCCGTTTTGATGATAGCTATCCTTTTATTACCGAAGCCTATCAAATGGTAAGCCCCCTGAGGTACATATCCTCTAATGATGAATTCCAGAAGCTACTCAGCTCGAAAAACCCAAAACCCGACGTGGATAATTTCTGGCTTACAGCTTCCGGTGGAACGAAGGAAAGGGCAAAAGAAATAATTAAAAATTATTATAGCAGGGTGCAGGATGCAAACAGTTACTTTACTTCTTTTGAAGAAGGCTGGAAAACAGACCGGGGCATGATTTACCTTATTTTTGGCCCCCCTACTACCATTTACCGCACTTCCATAGATGAAATTTGGAATTATGGCGAAGGAAGAAACTATATGGCACTCACTTTTACTTTTGTTAAATTGGATAATCCTTTCAGTGATAACGACTATGCCCTGCAAAGGGCTGCTACCTATCGCAACCTATGGTACAATGCCGTAGATTTGTGGAGAGAAGGAAGGGTGTATTAAGTGAAAAACTAAGGATGTGCCGACTTAGAATCTGTTTAAATTCCTGATAAAGCTGAATGCCCCAAATCCCTAAAGGGGCTTTGAATTGGGGTTACTTAAAGCCCCTTTAGGGGTTTGGGGCCGATCAGAAAATCGGAATCTAACCCATTATGCCCTCCAATGGCTTTTGCCTTTCAACGCCTTTTCATATTCATCTTTTCCGAGTATGTTTTCATTCAGCACCATATCGGTCTTGCAGTAGTTAGTGAAAAACTCATCTAACTTTTCTTTTGTTTTTATAACTTCTTCAGAAATAAAGTTAATATCAATATTTATACAAACAGCCCCAATCAGCCCGTAATCCTTCCTGAAAACAGGGATAGTTGTGCATTTGAATTTTCTGGCTCCGATAGTCAGTTCATAATTGAGTTTGTCCTCGTTGAGGGCTTTTCTCTTTTTCAGGTCGAGTACAAGCACGGTTGTTCCTAATCCTGTCTTTCTGCCCGTAACTTCTCCATTCTCAATTTCAACAATGGAACGGGAGGGGTTCATCAGGTTATGAAGCAAAATCTCTATGCCCATGTTCTTAAATGTTTGCCCAAGAAGCCTGACAATACGCCCGTAATTTTCAAGATATTCTGTTGTGTCGTCTATTATTTTATCTCCATTACATTGGCGGAAAAGAGTTTCGTAATTACGCAATTCGGCAGGCTCAAGCTGGAAGCGGACATTATTTTGTTCCCCGATAAAAATTAACTGTCTGGAAGCGTTATAGTCCTTGTTTTTTAAAAAGTAATGAACCGCAAGTCTGAAATCATTCAGATTAAACTGGGGGAAATTATCGCGGTCGGTTTCAAAAGGGTAAAAATCATATTCATCCAGGTTTTTGCCTCTTTCTCTTTTTTTCTCCCGGTATTTCCCAATAAAATAGCCTCCTGCAAAAAGGAAAAGCGAGACTACTACCTCCGAAAGGACCGGCACTATAATAGAGTGTTCCATATTAATCTCTAAAATCATACCTCATGAATTTAATACAAAAATACTACTTACTCATAAAACGTGACCTTACCGGTATCCAAATCATATAGCGCTCCAATGATTTTTATTTTTCCCGATTGTTCTAATTCACGCAACAAGCCGCTTTGTTCCTTTACTTGCTGAACAGTAAGTGTGACGTTATACTTGGTAACATTCTCCACAAACTTTTTATTGCCTGCATTTCTTTCCGATTTGGTCTCTGTCTCGATTGCAATAGCGGGTTTTATTTTCTGGAGAAGGGTAGTAATATGTCCTAATTCAATATTGTTGCAAGCGCCTTCTATTGCCCCGCACTTGGTATGCCCCAGTACCACAATAAGCTTAGAGCCTGCCATTTTACAGGCAAACTCCATACTGCCTAAAATATCATCATTTAAAATATTTCCGGCTATGCGGATACTGAAAATATCTCCCAACCCCTGGTCAAAAATGAGTTCGGCTGAGGTTCTTGAATCAATACAACTTAAAATAGCCGCAAAGGGAAACTGCCCCGAAGAAGTTTCATTTGCCTGTTGTAACAGGTTACGATGGGCTTTGATATTATTAATGAACCTTTCATTGCCTTCTTTTAATATTTCAAGGGCATGTTCAGGAGTCAGGCTATCCTGGGTTTCTTTGGTATGGGTTCTCATTTTAGCGATGAATTATGAACGATAAACTATGGATGAGGTAAACTTAATAGGCTTTACGTTGGTGCTTATAATTTCAAAAGTAACATTTCTTTAACATATCCAATTCCTCTTAAAATCTGATTTGTTATTGCCTTTTGTACATTTGCAGCAATGACTGACAGCAATAACATACTTATTACCCTTTGTTCATTAGTTATACTTTCATACCTGTTTAATATAGTTTCCAAGTATGTAAGAATTCCTACTGTTATCTTGCTACTTGCTACAGGTGCGGGTTTGAGGTTCCTGGGCGATAGGTTTGCTATCCAGATTCCGGCGGTTCCTTTCCTTCTTAATCTTTTCGGGGATATGGGGCTTATTTTGATAGTTCTGGAAGGCACACTCGACCTGGAAGTGACCCGGAAAAAGCTTTCGTTAGTTGGGAAATCAATTCTCGCAGCTATCCTGATATTTGCCGCTACATGCGGGTTGATTTATCTCTTTCTTAATCGTTATATTGGAATGCCTATCCATAATGCTATCATTTATTCTATACCTATGGGGGTAATCAGCAGCGCTATTGCTATTCCCTCTGTAAAAACGCTCAGTGAGCTTAAAAGGGAATTTATTATTTACGAGTCCACTTTCTCTGATATTGTGGGCATCATGGTTTTCAACTTTGCTATTCTTGATAATGCGATGTCGTCCGATTCATTTATGGATTTTTTCCTGAAATTTATATATATCATTCTCATTTCACTTGTTAGTTCCGCCCTGCTGGTGCTTATGTTAAACGGAATTACTTCGCACATAAAATCATTCCTTATTTTTGCCATACTCATTTTAATTTATTGTATTGGAAGAGTATTTCACCTTCCCTCGCTGCTTCTGATACTTGTGGTTGGGGTCACGTTAAACAATAATAAATACCTGATTCGAGGGAAAGTGGCAAAAGTCCTCCACCTTGAAAAAATATCTTCTGTTACAGCGGAACTTAAGCTCCTTACCGCCGAATCTTCTTTCCTGCTGCGTACTTTTTTCTTTATTCTATTTGGCTATGCCATGAATATAAAAGCGCTGATAATGCCGGAAGTGATACTCACAGGTTCTGTCATAATTGCATGTATCCTTATAGCGCGGCTTGTTTTCCTGCTCTTTATTTCAAGGACGCATGTTATACCGGAACTATTCATTGCACCGAGGGGGTTAGTAACCGTTGTATTGTTTTATGCTATACCGGCGCATTTTCTTTCTCCTTCTTTATTTAACGATGGGGTGGTCTATTTTGTCATTATAGTTACAAGCCTGATAATGATGCTTGGATTGATGTTCACCAAAACCAACTATATAGAAACAAGCGGTGAAGTGGTTGGGGAGGTTAAGACGGTTTGACTGCATTTTTCATCTTTCCTTTTTAAATTCCTTTTAACTTCTACTTTTGTATCCCGAATTAAACATCCATGAACATATCCTATAACTGGTTAAAAAAATATGCAGCCACTGAGCTTTCACCTGGTGAAGCCGGAAAACTTCTTACCGGCTCAGGCCTGGAGGTGGAACATATTGAGCCTTTTGAGTCTCTTAAAGGTGGCTTGAAGGGATTGGTAGTAGGAGAAGTTAAAACGTGTATTAAACACCCTAATGCTGATAAACTTTCTCTCACTAAAGTTGATATGGGTGGTGATAAAATATTAAACATAGTTTGCGGAGCGCCCAATGTAGCTGCCGGACAAAAGGTAGTGGTGGCAGTAGAAGGAACTATGCTTTACCCGGCCTCAGGTGAACCTTTTATGATAAAGAAAAGCAAGATAAGAGGCGAAACTTCTGAAGGTATGATTTGTGCTGAAGATGAAATAGGATTGGGTATTTCTCATGCAGGTATTATGATATTGCCTGCCGATACCCCAATTGGATTGCCAGCTTCCGAATACTTTAAAGTTTATACAGATTCCGTTTATGAAATAGGTGTTACTCCAAACCGGGCAGATGCACTTTGTCACATAGGAGTGGCAAGAGATTTAGTGGCGGCTATTAATCTTAGCCTAACCAATGAAGCAAAAGTAAAACTTGATATTCCTGAAATAAAAGAAATATCAGGTTTAGAAGCCCAGATGAAGCTAACGGTAGATAACCCCGAAGCCTGTAAACGATATACAGGTATCGAGATACGAGGTGTTAAAGTGAAAGAATCACCTGTATGGCTAAAGAATTATTTGTCAGCTGTGGGTTTGCGACCTATAAATAACATAGTAGATATTACCAATTTTGTAATGCTTGAAACAGGGCAGCCTCTTCATGCCTTTAATACCGATAAAATAAAAGGCAACAGGGTAGTCGTGCGTAAAGCAAAACAGGGTGAAGCCATTGTAACGTTAGACGGTACAGAAAGGAAACTGAAACCGGATGACCTGCTTATTTGTAATGATAGCGAAGCCATGTGCATAGCCGGCGTGTATGGAGGAAAAGAATCGGGAGTGACCGAAAACACCACAGCTATTTTCCTGGAAAGCGCTTGTTTTGAGGCTACGCATATACGGCGCACGGCAAGGGCCCATGGACTGCATACAGATGCATCGTTTCGATTTGAAAGGGGAACAGATGCCAATATCACAACCTATGCGCTACTGAGAGCAGTCAATTTGATGCAGGAGGAAAATCGAACAATTACTGTTTCGAAAATTCAGGATGTGTACCCGGTTAAGGTGGAAGAAAAGAAAATCGAGTTTTCACTTTCTTATCTGCATAGGCTGTCGGGGCATAATATTACCGAAGTGAAGGTTGAAAATATATTGGAAGCAGTAGGTATAAAAATACTGTCAAAAAATCAGGATGTGTGGATGCTTTCAGTGCCCACGCATAGAATGGATATTACTTATCCTGCCGATATTGTGGAGGAGATACTTAGGTTTTATGGCTACAATAATATTCCCATACCGGCTAAGCTCACTATCCCCCTGATAAGTTCCGGGCAAAGAAAATCAGATGAAATTATTTATAGCATTGGTAATTTTCTATCCTCATTAGGTTTTTCAGAGGTAATGAATACATCATTGTCCTCATCAAAGTTGGAAGAAAATGTAAATTCTGTGAAAATTGCTAACCCCTTGAGTTCTGATTTAGATATACTGAGGAGCACCTTATTATATAACGGGCTAACCAATATTGCCCTCAATCAAAATAATAAGCAACCGGATTTAAAGCTTTATGAATTCGGGAGAAGTTATCATAAAAGCGAAAACAAAAAGTATAAAGAAACGGAACATCTTTCACTATGGATTTGTGGCAATAAGAATCCTGTATCATGGAACAGCAAACAACAACCCGCTGATTTCTATGTATTAAAATCTTATGTTAACAGGCTTATTGAAAAAATGACAGGAGTTTCTAACCCGGTGGAAAGTAATATAGATAATGATGCGATTTTCTCTCATGGAATCAGCGTTTCGATAAAATCAAATGAGGTGGCAAAACTTGGCAAAGTAAAACAAGAAATACTTAATAAACTTGAAATAAAGGAAAATGTATTTTTTGCTGATTTCAACTGGAAGCTTTTACCTGGGCAGATTCCACATGGGATGAAAGTGGAGGAAATAAACCGGCTTCCCGCAGTGACAAGAGACCTTGCATTAATTATTGATAAGAGCGTGCAATTCTCGGCCCTGAAAGATATTGCCAATAAAACAGAAAGAGAACTGTTAAAAGATGTTTCTGTTTTTGATGTTTACCAGGGAAAGGGAATCGAAGAAAACAAGAAATCGTATGCCATAAGATTTATTTTGCAGAGTGATACCAAAACACTTAATGACAAAGAGATTGATAAGGTAATGGAGAAACTTGCGAGGGCTTTTACTGAAAAAGCGGGGGCAGTAATACGTACCTCGTAAAGCCCACTACAATTTAGTTTTTTATTAATACCTGCATTGCCACAAGCCCCTAAAGGGGTTTTGAAGATAGGCCTGACTAAAGCCCCCTTAGGGATTTGGTGCTGAAAGGTGCATTTAAATGCCTCCCTTTTTTAATTCCATCTGGTTGTGAATAACTGAATAGTTATAAGTTCTTTTTACCGCTTTCAGTAAATTGAAAAGTGAGTCCTGTACTTTCAAAGATTTATTCAACAAGTTATCACGGAGCATACTATCTTTTTGGTAATTATACAAGCCTATCAGTTTGTCGCCTACCATTTGCAGGCAATACGGATTTTTTTCTACCTGGTAAACGTCATTCAGGTAATTAATGGCGTAGTGATTAACGGAACTGGATGTATCAAATACACTGGAGCCATAAGAAAAGTATGGCGAAGGATAATGGAGGTAATCAAGTATGGAAGGCATTATATCTATATGCTGGGTGGTGAGATGCGATTCTCCTTTCAGGTTGGAATGGGGCATATAATAGATAATAGGAATTTCATACATCCCGAGGCGGTTAGAATAATACGGATCGTTGCTTGGACCGGTGTGGTCACCTGTTATTACAAATAAAGTGCTGTCGAACCAGGGCATCTTTGAAGCAGCCTGAAAAAATTCTTTTAATGATAAGTCACTATATTCTATGCATTTCATTATAGGTATCTCGCCGGGTTTCTGTACAAATCTATCCTTATATTTTTTAGGTATAGAAAATGGGTGATGGGAAGAAATAGAAAAAATGGCAGCGTAAAAGGGCTGATGCAGGGTATCGAGATTACGGGCGAAATATTGAAAATAAAGTTCATCCCATATTCCCCAGTTGCCATCATAGTCAGCATTATTATTATATTCCTTCATCCCATAATAGTAGCGGAAGCCGCCTTTTTTGCAAAAGGCATCAAATCCCATTGACCCATTATGCCCTCCATGAAAAAAAGCAGTGCTGTAGCCTTGTTTATCCAGTAAACCGGCTAAGCATACTACACTGTCAGCCGAATAAGGAGAGGTTATAAAAGCGGTATTCATCCATGAGGGGAGACTGGCGACAATGGCAGGAATACCCTCCACCGATTTTTTACCATTAGAAAAGGCATTATCAAAAACCAGCGATTGTGAAATAAGCGAATCCAGAAAAGGAGTATAGGTGTGATGACGGTTATTGAGCGCACCGATATATTCCTTCGACATGCTCTCCATAATAATAGTAACCACATTCAGTTTCCTCATGCTTCCACCGGAGGGTATGTGTGTGGCTGAATAATATTTTTGTGCATCGGGTATGGTATTTCTATCGTCCAATACAGGTCTGTAATAGGTAGTAATAATACTAAAGGGGCTATTCATTACCAACGGCATATCGCGTGGAGGGGCATAGTCTGCTGCATCAAGGGTACTCACTGACTGAAGTTGCCACCCTCCCCGGCACCCCATTACTATTAACCCAATAAATAGAACATACGAAGCAACCGTGAAAGAAGTGATAGGATGTTTTTGTTCCACTAAGGAATCTTTAATCACTTTTCTTCCCACAATGCTGTACATAATGTAAGTAATTACTATCAGCAGAATCCATACCAGTATCATGTACCAATAGTCTCTGATAACAGAAGGTATTACATCGGTGGTATCATCGCCTCCGCCTAAGCCGAGAAATTTAAAAATGTCGCCGGTGGAGCGTTTATATACAAAGGGGAAAAATACGGTATCGCCAACCTGGAAAAAAAAGGCTACACTATTGGTAAGCATATATACCATTTTCAGTACAATCTTACGGTAAAAACTCTGTTCGCTCCCCCAGGGCATCAGGCTTAAGGAGATAAAAAGAACATTGGTTATCAGGATAGCTGAAATATCAAACCGGAGTCCTGTCCATAGGTAATAACAAAGCCTTGTAAATGGCAGCCCGGAAAAATAGGCAGCGTTATAAATGCGGAAAATAATCCGGCATAACTCGTAAGGGATAAGTAGAATAACTAACCGGTCGGCGAGAAGTCTTACGTGAAGGGGAATGTTCTCGTTTTTAAACATCAGGGACAAATACGCTCTACTAAATTATTTCATATCGCCTATCACACGCGTAGCCTCAAATAATTCAGGGTCCCGGGTAAGTCTTTTAAGGAAATTATTTTCTGAATTGGCTTCATTGGTATCCGACCGCATTTTATCTTTCTCGGGGCTGGTTGCGGAAATTAATACATTATAATTACCTGCAAATCTTCCCGCATCTGCGTTGGGTTGCTCGTCCATCTCCATAGCTATCAGGTTATCTAAATGGTTGCCGGTGGCAGATGTTGTGTCCTTTTTACCCGGTGTTGCAGGCAAGTTCAATGGTAACCCGGAAACTTTTTCAAATGGCAAGGGCTTATTGATGGCGGCAAAACGCTTATTCTCATCTGTTCTTTCCTTTTCCTTTTTCTTATATTCATCCAGGTTTAAAGAATATACTTCATTATCCCGGTCTTTCTTAAAGTTCTGGGCTTCTTCGCGTACGAGATTAAAAACTGAATCGTTGCTTGTACGTTTAAAACTTTGCTCTGACAAGTAAGACACATTGGGAGCATGAGTCCATACTTTGTAATCTGCCGCAGGTATTTTGTCCCAACTAAGCGGGTAATCAGCTTCTTTTTCTTTTGAATATACGTACTGATAAGGGTCGGGCATTTGCACATCGGGAGTAACGCCATCTTTTTGGGTTGTTCCCCCATTAATCCGGTAGAATTTGCTGATGGTTATTTTTACCGAACCGAGTGGTTTCAGGTTATTGAAAGAAGGGGAAATTTTATCATCCAGTGTAAATATTTGTTGCACGGTTCCTTTGCCATACGTTTGAGAACCCATTATTACACCTCTTTTATAATCCTGTATAGCAGCAGCAAATATTTCAGAGGCTGATGCACTTGCCCCGTTTACCATTACAAGTAAAGGCCCCCTATATAAGGCACCTGTATCAGAACTGTTAAGCATTTGCGGGCTTGAATTCCGGCTTTTAACTTGCACAATAGGGCCTTTGGGTACAAAAATCCCTGCCATCCTTACCACATCCTGTAAGGAGCCCCCTCCGTTATCACGTAAGTCTATAATAATGCCATTTACATTTTCGGCTTCTAATTCCTTCACCAATTCTCTTACATCATCTGAACATCTTCTGCCCCCATTGCCTGTAAAATCGGTATAAAATTCCGGCAGACGTATATACCCCATTTTTTGACCGTTATTATCAATAACGGCAGCATGCGCATAAGTATCTTCGAGGTGAATTACATCACGGATAAGAGAAACCACTTTAGTAGCGCTTCCGGACTTAACGGTCAGGCGTACTTCCGTACCTTTTTTCCCACGGATAAGCTGAACAGCCTTACTGAGTCTCATTCCTTCAATATCCACAGGCTCTGCTTTGCCCTGCCCTACTTTCAGAAAAACATCTCCTTCTTTCAGTTCCCCGCTTTTCCATGCCGGGCTCCCGGGTATTATTTTTTCTATAGTGATACTGCCATTTTTATCAAGCAGTTGTGCGCCAATGCCCTCTAATTGCCCACTCATAGATATATCAAAAGCTTTCCTTTCTTCGGGTGCAAAATATTCGGTATGCGGGTCAAATACATTGGCAATTACATCAAAAAAATCATTTAACCTGTCCGTATCAGTCACTGTGGCATCATCATGAAATTCGCTCTCATAAACCTTCAGCGTTTTAGCCCTGGCATCTTTCTCCAATTCATCATACGGTTTTAATTTTAATGAAGTATCCTTACCATACACCCTAATCACCTTGTCCCATGCCGCCTTTTCATCCATGTTAATAAAAGTAGGTTTCACAGAGCTATCCTTTTTTTCAACAGCCTTCTCCTGTTCATTTATCATGTCCACCAATTTGGTAAGTGTTTCGTATTTTACTATTTTTCTCCAGCGTTCATGGAGTTCATCCATGTTTTTAGGGATAGTAGCCTTATCAGGGTTTAATTCCACGTCCTCTTTCACAGTAAAATCAAACGGTTTGGAAAGTAAATCTTTGGTATAAGTGGAATCTTCACCCATTCGTTCATTTAATGTTTTAATGACAAGGTCATAAAATTCAAACGACCCCTTAGCTATAGCGCTGTCAAGTTTAAACTCATAGGGTTTAAATTTGTCCATATCTTCCTGCGTAAAATAGAGTTTATCCCAGTTTACACGCTTCAGGTAAAGTTTATATATCCTGTCTGACAGAGAGTCATTAACCGGCACAGGGTCAAAATGTTCAGATTCAATACCTGTAACCATTAGCTGTAGTATTGCCCTGCGCTTTTCCGATTGGTTAAACGGGTGAATAACAGCGCATAATAACAACCCCGAAGTAAGTAATAGTAAAACAATAAAGGCAACCCTCGTCTTTCTCATCTTTTATTTTCAATTTATAAAAAGCAAATATACTCCTTTTACAAAAGCCCTGAAGGGAGTTTGGTTCATAAAATTTGTTAATAGTTGGTGATTCATATACTGAGCTTTGCCCATGTTTCCTCCTCCCTATAAATAGAGAGGGGAATGGAAGGGGTGAGTATTCAAATCACCACATTCACTATTTTATTCGGAACCACGATTACCTTTTTAACAGGCGTGTCTCTGGTCCATTTTAGGGTAAATTCTGAAGCCAATACTTCTTTTTCAATTTGTTCTTTAGTAAGATTGACGGGCAGTTCCAGCATAAATCGGGTTTTGCCGTTAAAGGAAACCGGGTACGAAAAAGTATTTTCAATTAAATACGACTCTTCAAATTTTGGAAACTCCGCTTTCAAAACAGATTCCGTATGCCCTAATTTACTCCAAAGCTCTTCACATATAAATGGGGCAAGGGGTGAAAGAACAATTACCAAAGGCTCTAAAATTGCCCGCTTGTTACATTTCAAGTCATACAATTCATTCAGGCAAATCATAAAGGCGCTGACTGCCGTATTGAATGAAAGCCGCTCAATATCCTCATCCACTTTTTTAATGAGCTTATGTAAGGTTTTTAATTCAGCAGCAGTAGGCTTTTCATCCGATACAAAAAAACCCTCCCTTTCATTTTCTTCTAATCTGTGAATCTGTGGCAATTTATTTTCTACGAAAAACATTCTCCAAAACCTTTTCAAAAAGCCATATACTCCGCTAATACCCTGCGTACTCCAGGGTTTGCTCAATTCCAAGGGACCCAAAAACATTTCATACATACGCATGGTATCGGCTCCGTATTGCGCAATAACATCATCGGGGTTTACTACATTCCATTTGGATTTAGACATTTTTTCAACTTCTGTAAAAGTTTTAAAGCCAATTTTAGTTTTATCTGAACACTCATTAAATCTATCATTCTTTAAATCGTAAAGTTTACCCTGAGTCCAGTATGTTCCATTTACTAAAAAGACAGCATCAGAATCACCCTCGCGCAGTTGCTTACTGAATGCCACAATGTCTAAAATATTCTTCTCAACCATTTCAATAGGGACATTTACAGCAGTATAAAAAGACTTTTGTTCGCTATTTGAAATAACATTTTCATAAATATCTGCAGAAAGAAAAATTACAACAGGATGGTCTGATATAGGATGAATGGGATTACTGATAATACCGCCATTATTATAGAGACCGCTAACATTTGAGCGCATAGTTTTAAAATAAATCTTCTCCGACATCCCCTGTATCATCCCCTGATTCACTAACTTTTTAGCCGGTTCAACAAAAGGCACCAAGCCATAATCATTCAAAAATTTTGTCCAAAAACGGAAATAGAGTAAGTGCCCTGTGGCGTGCTCTGCTCCACCTATATAGAGGTCAATATTCTGCCAATAATTTATCGCATCTTTTGAGGCAAATGCTGCATTATTATTCGGGTCCATATAGCGCAGGTAATACCATGAACTGCCTGCCCAGCCGGGCATGGTGGTGTATTCGTAAGCCCCTCCGCCTCCCGAAGGGGGGAGTTGGTTAGCTGTCCCATCATTCGCCGCGGTATTCCCCCCTTCGGGGGGCATGGTGGTGTATTCGTAAGCCCCCCCGCCCCCCGAAGGGGGGAGTTGGTTTGCTGTCCCATCATTCGCCGCGGTATTCCCCCCTTCGGGGGGTGGGGGGGCTTTATATCTCCAATCTTTAGCCCTTGCCAGTGGCGGGTCTCCGGTTTCAGTCGGTTTGAAGTTGTCTATTTCAGGTAAAATTAATGGCAACTCGCTTTCCTCTATTGGAGTGGGAATTCCATCTTTATAATAAATAGGTATCGGTTCCCCCCAATAGCGCTGTCTTCCAAAAGCTGCATCTCTCAAACGGAAATTTACTTTTCCTTTTCCCAGGTTTCTTTTTTCAATTTCTTCAATAGCGCGCTTGGTGGCATCTTTTACTTCCAGCCCATTCAGAAAATCGGAGTTGATGCATTTGCCTTCTTTCAAATCAAAAGCCCCCCCGCCCCCCAAAGGGGGGAGTTGCTTAGTTAGGGTTTTTAATTCAATCTCTACTCTTTTGAGAACATCATTAGGATTACCAATAACTTCATTATTTGTAAACCGAAGAACACGAAAGCCATTTTTATTAAAAAAATGCGTTCGCTCCTCATCGCTGGTTTTATGTTCCGGTAATTCATGAATCAATCCATCTATTTCTATAACAAGTTTACATTGCAGGCAAACAAAATCTGCAATGTATGGACCTATAATATGCTGCCTGCGGAATTTATATCCTCCTAAGGATTTTCCCCGCACTAATTGCCAAAAAATATTTTCAGATTCAGTAGGAACGCTTCTGTGTTTCTTTGAAAACTCTTTTAAGAGTCCATATACTGTAGGGTCTGCTGTTTCATATCCATAGCCTTCTTCATTTTCCCCACTTCGGTCGTCGTGAGGGGAGTTCCCCCCTTCGGGGGACGGGGGGGCTATGACCTGTTTAATATCTAATCCAAAATGTGTTGCAAAGGCATGGTCACGCGAATCGTGGGCCGGAACGCCCATTACAGCCCCGGTGCCATATCCTGCCAGCACATAATCTCCAACCCATATTGGTATTTTATTTCCCGAAAATGGATGAATGGCATAAGCCCCGGTAAATTCCCCGGTTACTTTTTTTACCTCTGCCTGCCTTTCTCTTTCCGTTTTATTTTTAGATACCTTAACATACTCATCAACATTATTTTTTTGTTCAGCGGTAGTAATCTTTTGTACTAATTCATTTTCCGGAGCAAGGGTAATGAATGTTACACCAAATACCGTATCAGGTCTCGTTGTAAACACCAAAACTTTCAACTTTACACTTTCAACTTTAAATCAAGTGAGCAGCCTTCTGAGCGGCCAATCCAGTTGCGCTGGGCTTCTTTCATACTTTCGCTCCAGTCAATGGTATCAAGGTCGTTTAATAACCTGTCGGCATACGCCGTCATTCTCAAACTCCATTGGGGCATCAGTTTGCGCTCTACCGGGTAGCCTCCTCGCTCCGATACTCCGTCTTTCACTTCATCATTGGCAAGAACCGTTCCCAAAGCAGGGCACCAGTTTACCCATGCTTCGCTGAGGTAAGCCAAACGGTAGTTAAACAAAACATCTGATTTTTTCTTTTCAGGATAAGAGTTCCACTCTTCAGCCGAAAAATTCAATTGCTCTCCACAAGCGGCATGAATGTCACTTGTACCCGATTGCTCTAACTGATGTATAAGACTTTCTATTGGCTCAGCTTTGTTGGTTTTAGTATTGAACCAGGACTTGAAAAGTTTCAAAAAAATCCACTGAGTCCATTTGTAAAATGCAGGGTCAGATGTTTTCAACTCACGGCTCCAATCGTAAGATAAGCCAAGCATATCCATCTGTTTCCGGTAACGGGCAATATTTTGTTCGGTAGTAATGGCAGGGTGCTGACCCGTCTGTATGGCATATTGTTCGGCAGGTAAGCCAAAGGCATCCCAACCCATAGGATGCAATACATTAAAGCCTTTCAATCTTTTATAACGGGAAAAAATATCGGAAGCAATATATCCCAATGGATGCCCCACATGCAAGCCAGAACCGGAAGGGTATGGAAACATATCAAGCACATAATACTTGGGCTTAGGAGAATCATTAGATACTTTGTAAATATCCTCATCATCCCAAATTTTACTGCCATTCTTTTCTATTTCTTCTGGTTTGTAATCCATGATATGAATGGACGAAAATAGGAAAAAGTGATGGAACGCGTATGACGCTGATTGCTTAAGACTAATAATGATTTTATCTGGGTTCATCATAATCATCCGTGTCATCTGCGTTCCATTGTCTTTAAAATCTAAACTTTTTATAATTTCGTGACATAATTTATTTTTTTCGTAGCTACATCTATGGCACAAAAATTCAGGTCAACTTCGTTGATAACGATAGTCAGCATTTCACTGGTGTTGTTTATACTTGGCTTGCTTGCCCTGATTATAATTGATGCGCAAAAAATTACCCGCGATGTAAAAGAGAACGCTGATGTGGAGGTGTTTTTATACAACGGAGCAAAAGATGCCGATGTAGCCAAACTGCAAAAAATGCTTGATGCATCAGATTATGTAAAGTCCACTGCGTATATTTCTAAAGACTCTGCTGCCAAGCAGTTACAGTCGGTTGATAAGGAAGATTTATATTGGATTAATCGGGTTATAATCCCCTGCCTGCTTCCATTAATATCCACGTAAAAGCGGAATATGCCAACCTGGATAGCCTTGCTATAATAGAAACAAGGTTGTCTCATTACCCCGAAGTGAAGGAAGTGGTTTATCAAAAACCATTTATTAAAATGATGAATGAAAACCTGAGAAAAATTACATTGCTTATGGTTGGGTTCAGTGCATTGCTTCTATTGGTGTCGCTCACGCTTATCAATAATACGATCCGCCTCACTGTGTATTCCAAGCGGTTTTTAATTAAAACCATGCAACTTGTCGGAGCCACACAACCTTTTATTCGCCGTCCCTTTTTATGGAAAGGTGTCAGCAATGGCATAATTGCATCTTTTATCGCCTTACTAATGATTTTTGGGGTGATACGCATGGTACAATCTCAACTGCCCGACCTAAGTGAAATGAATGATATGGATACTTATCTTACTCTAACCGGAACAGTTCTGTTGCTCGGTATTTTCATTTCCTGGCTAAGCACTTATTTTGCTTTACGTCGCTATTTAAGGCTAAGGGCGGATGAGTTGCATTTTTAGTCGGAGCCCGACTGGCAATTAAAATACCCTTATTATCGTTAGATTTTCACAATTTTCTTTCTTACTATTGAGTGCCCGGATTGAAATGTGACGAAATAAACACCACTTCGGAAACCACTTAAATTTAGTTGCGAGGTATTTCCTTTTTCAACTGTGAAACTATTATTACTATAAACCTGTTGCCCCAATACATCTGTTATTCTAATAGAACCCTGAAAAAACTGACTAAAGGAAAAAGATAAGAGGTTACTTACCGGGTCAGGGTACACATTTACGGAATTATTATTGAACAGGTTCATTATTCCGGTAGGATATAAATAAGTCATATTGGAATAAGACTCACTGCTGTTAAAAAGGTAATGACCTGGTCTAAATGCGGAAAAAGTAGGCATACAGACAACATTCCAGTCAATACTAATCATATAACGGAGACCCGGGCATGATGGAGCGTTCCGGTCTGAATAGGCATTGATAGTTCCTTGCACAGAATCAATGGCATGCCAATTACCTGTGCCAGAATCATCCCTTAATATCCTGTAATATACAACGGGATTACCCTGGTAAAAATTCCAACTTAGATTAGCTACCGTAGTTCCTCCAATTGCAACCGAAGACTGTAGGAAAACGGTCTCATTAACATTACTCAAAGAGGTATCGCCTCCGCAAGTATCTATTAATCCCAATGCGTAGAAATAAGGCTCCACAAGAGGACGGGCGGTATGGTCATTATAAATGGTAGGAGCATGAACCGAAACCTCGCCAATTGGCACATAGTTATCAAGAATATTTTGTCGGTAAATAACTACACTATCAATTGCAAGTGTGTCCATTCCTACTTTCTGCCAAACTACGGTATTATAAGTAGAGGTGGTGTCAGTTGAAACATAACATATAGAAGGGGGGAATGCTCCTCCGCATGGTGCGGGAGCACATGCAGTGTCAACAGTAACTGTGGCACTGCTCGAGCATCCGTCTCTATCAGTTACTGTAACAGTATAAGTTATATCTGCCGAGGAAGTAATTATATTATAGGGATTTCCGGAAAAACCACCAGGATTCCAAATGACAGTAGAGATAGACACAGTATCAACAATAGTTGCAGTAAGGGCATTTGAGCTGCCGCTGCAAACCAACGTATGAGTAGCAGAAGCTGTTACCGATAGGTTGCATGAGGGCGGTGGGACACAAGCTGTATCAATCGTGATGGAAGCGCTCGCTGTGCATCCGCTGCTATCAGTAACTACAACGGTATAAGTAATATCAGAAGTAGGGGTAACGGTGTAGGATAATCCCGTATAACTACCGGGGTTCCAAACGGCAGTATAAACAGGATTTCCGTCTGAAACATGAGCAGTTAATACCACAGTACTACCGCTGCATACTATGGTATGAGTGGCAGATGTAGTAACTGTAAGATTGCACCCCGGATTACAGGGCGTCAGGTCAAAAGGGTAAAAAAGCAACAATCCAAGACTTGGGTTATCGTACCCGTCGTAGATACTATTTGAAATCATTGTAGAATCAGAAGTACACCAATAGTTATTTGTGATAAACCTGTTTGTACTAAAGGAATTTTCATTTACAATATTATAAACAGTATTGTTGCAGATACTGTTACAAAACAGGGAGTCATTATAATATTCTATACCGATATTATTATTTGAAATAGAATTATAATACACAAATGCGGGATGGTAAGAATTTAAACTATCCACAAATCCTATACCATTATTATTAATTTGACAATTCTCTATTGTATCTTCTCCGGCGGTTAAAATTCCATAACTAATATTGGACAAAATTTGGCAGTTTTTAAAGTTTGAATATTCTCCCCAATAATTGCTCACTCCAAAATTGTTGGAACTAATCTGGCAATTTTGAACAAGACAGAAGCTGACAGTCAATAATCCAAAAGAATTATGAATAAATGTACAGTTTCCAATAGTGTCGCTATTTGGAGCCCATATACCATATCTATTTTCGCTAAAATAACAACTATCAATATTTATCGAGCTAGATAAAGTTATTCCAGAATAATTTGACTTGAATGCACAGTGCTTGACTACTTCAGTAGTAGCATATGAATTAATTCCATTGTTAGCATAAAAAAAGTTGCAATAGGTGAAAATTGCAGAACTAGCGACACCTGAAAGATCGATTCCAGAATAAATTCCTTGATAGGGGGAAGAAGAGTCACTAGTAAAAGTAATTGAGTCGGTGGGTGTTCCTTGAGCAATGATTGAACTTGTACCAACAGCAATACTGAAACCCCTACCAAACTTGACTAAAACCCCGGGTTGAATAGTAAGATTTGCTCCTGTAAATAGAGTTATGTTCCCGGTCACAATATAGGGGCTGCTAGCAGTTGTCCACGTGGTATTTGTGTATATCCCTCCGCTAACATAAGTTTGTGCATTTGAATTTATTGAAATGCATCCCCAAAAGATTAATATTAGTAAGGCTTTCAGGGAAATATTCACACACGATTTTCGTAAAATTTTTTTCATGACAATACCATTTTAAGATTAAAAACAAAATCAAAGATAACAATTAATAGAATATATGCAACTCATATAACAATATTTATAAATAAATATTGTTCACCTCACAGTATAGGGGGTTCCCTCCGGTTCAGCAACCATAAAGAATGTAGCAAAAGTTCCACGGGCAGGTTTAAACTGTTTCGTTTTTTTCAGGGTTCCATCTGTTGAATAGTGTTCCACCCGTATTTTTTTCTTACCGGTGTTTATATAAACCCATCGCCCTATTTTTTTCTTGTTTCTGTACTTTCCTGTAGATGCTAAAATTTCATTTGCATAATATGTGTGGCACAAATAATGTTTCGAGTGTTTTTTATAAACTGCCACACGTTTCATATTGCCATTTTTCCAGTATTCTGTAATCCTAAACTTTCCCCTGAACGGACCATGCTCATTTGCCATAACAGCAAGTTTCATAGAATCATCTCTATACATGAGATGATAGGTTCTCGCTCCGAAGAGATAAGAAGGCAGCGTATCCATACAATTCATGATACTTGAATCAGTAACAGTGCTGTCATAAGCAATTGGAATAATTTTTAACCTGTATTGTCCGAAACCAGGAGGCTGCTTCACAAGCATCTTCACTTTATATTGGGCAGATACTACAGCAACAAAAAAGGTCAGTGAGATCAATAAAAAAATCTTCCGTAACATTTCAATTTGTATTACGTTTCAAAAGTAAATAATTAATCAGGCTGAAGAAACAGCCGTGTATCAACATAAACAAGTTGAAAACTTTGAGAGAGATGAAATAGCCCTACATAGCCGAATCTTAATTTTGTTACTCTTAATAAGGGCTGGTAGGTATGTTGAAATGCACTCTGTCATTTTTTTGTTTATTATTTTTTCCTTTTGCTGCTTTCTGCCAGCAGACTCTCACGTATGCAGACCCTAATGCAACATATAACAAAGCGGTTGTTTTGTATGATGCGCATAGGTACTCGGCTGCCAAACATCTTTTTGAACAGGTATCACAAACCATAAAAGATGAACAATCTTCCTTAAAAGTAAATTCCGATTATTACGCTGCGGTTTGTGCTATGGAACTTGACCATAACGATGCCGAGCAGCAAATGACAGGCTTTATTTACAAGCACCCTCAAAGCCCCGAAGTCCACCGGATATATTTTTTATTGGGTAATTATGAATTTGGCAAACACAAGTTTAAAGAGGCATTGGCTTGGTATAACAAAACCGATGTAGATAACCTCGATCTCAAAGAACTATCGGAATACCATTATAAAATGGGGTATAGTTACTTTTCGAGAAAACAGATGGATGCTGCCTTGAAATGTTTTTCTGCGGTCAATGACCCTGCCTCTATATACTATCCCCGTGCAGTATATTATTGCGGATATATAGCATATACTCAAAAAAACTACCAGACTGCCATCAATAGTTTCACTAAAATACGTAACGACAGGAGTTTTAAAAAGGCAGTTCCTTATTATATAGCAGAGTGTTACTATATGGAAGGAGATTATACTAAGGCGATAGAATTCTGCATTCCGCTGATAGATTCTACCTCTGAAAGTCACCTGTTAAACGCTGATGAAATAGCCAAAATTGTGGCGGAGTCCTATTATCATCTCCAGAAGTATAAGGAGGCTATTCCTTACTTTACCCGCTATGCAAAAGGTAGTTCGGTAGAGGTAACAGTAGCTTATGAACTTGCCTATTGTTATTTTGTGGCAGGACAATATGAGGAAGCTATTCCTTATTTTCAAAATGCCACCCGCGATAATGATTCTATTAACCAGGATGCTTATTATCACCTCGGTGAGTGTTATCTTAAGACAGGGCAAAAGCAATATGCTGCAAATGCCTTTAGCGATGCCTGCAAATTAAATTACAACCGGGAACTAAAAGAAAACGCCTTATTTAATTTTGCTAAAATTTCGTATGAAACCTCTACTGACCCGTTTGATGTTGCGGTAAATGCGCTTACCCAATACCTGAATAATTATCCCAATTCATCGCACAGGGAAGAAGCATATTTATTCCTGGTGAATATTTATTCCACCACTAAAAATTACGATGCTGCTTTAAGCACGCTTGCGCAAATAAAAACCTGGGATTCGCACCTGCAGGCGGCATACCAGCATTTATGCTATTTCAAAGGGGTAGATTTATTTAATAATAATCAACCGGAGCCGGCGATAGGTTATTTTGAAAAATCACTCACCTATAATTTTGACCGGAAGCTGCATCTCCTTGCATATTATTGGAAAGCGGAAGCTTTTTACCGTGAAAAAAAATACAATGATGCAGTTTATGCATATAATGATTACCTGAACCAGGCAGGAGCTTATGGAAACCCGGAGTATAATCTTTCTGAATATGGCAGCGGTTATTCTTATTTCCAGATGAAAGATTATGATAATGCCGGAACATGGTTCAGGAAATATGTGGCTACGGAAACCCAGGATAAGAATAGGCTTAGTGATGCTAATAATCGTATTGCAGATTGTTATTTTGTGCAAGGTGATTATGATGCTGCTATCCCCTTTTATGAAAAAACAATAGACCTGAGTTCCCGCGATGCCGACTATGCCAGCTACCAGGTAGCACAGGGGCTTGGTGTGCTACACAAGTTTGATGAACAGGTTAAATCACTCAATGCATTTTTAGCGAACTTTCCTAAAAGCAGCTATCGTTCCTCAGCTATGTATGAAATTGCAAATGCATACCTGTCAAATAACCAGCCTAAGGAAGCGGCAACCGCTTATCAACGTGTGATTGATGAATATCCTTCGGGACCGAATACCAATCAATCGTTGCTTCAAATAGGTATGATTTATTATAACGAAGGACAAAATGATTTGGCGCTGAAATCATGGCAGGAGGTAGCTGAGAAAAATAAAAACTCCAGTGAAGGGAATGAGGCATTATCTCACATAAAGATGCTCTATGTTTCAGAAGGACAAGTGGGAAATATGCAGGACTATTTTTCTAAATTAGGAATTACTCTTGGTCATTCTGCCCTTGATTCTGCTACTTTTTCTATAGTGAAGTCAGATTATTTGAAACAAGATTTTGATAAACTACAGCCCGATGCAAATGATTATATCCAAAAATTTCCTGATGGCATATTTTCCGGTGAAGCAAACTTTTATAGAGCCGAAAGTTATTACCAGCAAAAAAACTATGATAACGCTATTGAAGATTACAGGTATGTACTCAAAACACCTAAAAGCTTTTATACGGTTAACAGTTTGATGCGTGCCTCGCAGATAGATTACAGCAAGCAGAATTATGCTGAAGCACTGGGGTACTACAATGAATTGGAAACTATGTATCAGGACGAAACACAAATGATTCAGGCTCGGACAGGGAAAATGCGTTGCGATAATTTCCTCAACAGGTATGATGCCCTGATTGGGGCCGCTGATACAGTAATTTTGACCCCGAAAATTAACACCGAAGTACATGCTGAAGCCTGGTTTTTGAAAGCCAAAGCATTTTTACAAAAACAGCAAAATGATTCTGCGCTCGTTGGTTTCACTAAGGTTACTGAAATGACTAAAAGCGAAATGGAAGCAGAAGCAAAATATAATATTGCCAATATACAATATTCCAAAGGCGATTTTCTGTCTTCCGAGAAAACGGTATTTGACCTGGTAAACCAGGAACCCTCTTATCCGCAATGGATGGCAAAGGGACTGGTGGTATTAGCAGATGATTATGTTTCGGTGAAAGATAATTTCCAGGCAAAACATACTCTGAATACGGTGATAGAAAACGCATCGGATACGGCTGTAGTTAATATGGCGAAACTAAAATTGAATCAGATTAATGCAAGTGAACAAAAAGCCATGCAAAAGCCTAAGCAGGATACCGTGTTGATAATACATTCTGACAGTACAGACGCAAAACTTAACAATAAATGAGCAGGCAAAATAAACATATATATGTCGCTCTTATAGCCACTATGGCTGTGCTTTTTTATTCCAATTTGGCAGGGCAGCAAAAAGCAATGGACACTATACAGGTAAATGTAATTACCCGGTATAAGCCAACTATTCACGATGCTATTAAAGTAAACAGCAACCCTGCAAGCGCAGACACCATAAGCCTTCCACGGAATGTGAAATATGATTTTATTAATACACAATTCCCGACTTCTTATACTCCGCCTCAAATTCCTGCACTGCAAATAAAGGGAGAAAAGCAGGAACCTCTTTATCACTCTCTACTGAATGTGGGAGGTGGTAATTACAATACGCTTTATGCGGAATATTTCTTCAATAATTTGCGCTCGCATGATTGGGATTATGGAATCCATTTGAATCATTTCTCATCTGACTACACAACTAATAATTATGGGTATAGCGCCTTTGCCTTTAATAATATTGATGGCTTTGCGGAACGGTTTTTTTCCCAACATACCCTAACACTAAATGCAGGATTTGAAAACCATGTAGTACATGATTATGGCTATAACATTACTGATTTTCCTGAGATAGATAATAGCGAAACAAGAGAAAGATATGACTTATATAAAGGTTCACTTGACTATGCCAGTGCTTATCGTGATTCATCTCAAATCAGCCATGAATTTAAACTTAGCTTATACAATTTCGGAGGACATGATTATTATAATTTCAATCCCGCTGAAAATAATGTAGATGGCGAAATGAAATTCTTTACCTACTTCAATCAGCAGAGAATTGATTTGAGAGCAGGGATAGATTATAACAGTTATTCCTTTGTAAATCCCTTACTCACGCCTCCTTTAAGTGCGGTAACCCTGACCTATAGCACAACAAATATTTTATTAAACCCCTTTTTCAGTACCAATGAAAAAACCTGGGATGCACATATCGGGCTAAATGTTTACTACGCCACTAACCAAATTAATAATTCAAATAATTTTAATCTTTATCCCGATTTACTTGCCCGCTTTCACATAGCTGAGGATGTGGTGATGATTTATGCGGGTATTGATGGCAATCAAAAATTGAATAGCTACAAATCACTGACAGATGAAAACCCTTTTGCAGACCCATTTCTTCCTTTGAATTATACCTATACCCAGTATCACCTTTATGGTGGCTTAACTGGAAGTATAACATCGCAACTGACTTACAATATTAATGCGGCTCAGTCCATGCTGAAAAATATGCCTTTGTTTATAACCGATACATTGGCGGCTTTAAAAAATACTTTTGGGGTAGTGTATGATAATGTTAGAATATTCAATATTCATTTAGATTTAGATTATAAATTACAAAACAATTTCAGCATTATGCTGGCGGGCGATTATAATATGTACACCACCACAAGTCAGCTAAAAGCATGGTATCACCCTGCCATGAAAATCAGCGCTGCCGGGAAATATATGATTGAAGATAAATATACTTTGAAAGCAGAATTTTTTGTGGTTGGTTCCCAATACGCCCCTGAAGTGGAGAACGGAATAGTTACTGCTAAAACATTATTAGGCTATCCAGACCTTAACCTCGGATTAGATTATAAGTTCAATAAATCATTTACGGCATTCCTCAACCTGAATAATATCGCCAATGTAGCTTATTATACTTGGGACAATTACGAGATGCAAAAATTTAATGTTCTTTTAGGAATTCGATTCGGGTTTTAAGCGAAACTTGAAGGAGTTTTTCTTAGAAACTCACTGTAACTCACTTTTGTTATGGAACATAAATGGCCTAAATATCTTATTTCGTTATTATTTGTTGCAGGTACTTATGTAATAGCCTTCTATTCATATTATTTATATACTCATTTTATAGAATGGACTCCTGATCGGGTAAACCTTATAAAAACTGGGTTTTATATAGGTTTATTGTGGGTAATAATTATCGGGGCTATTTCAAAAATGAATTCTATTGAATTTATATATGCTGGTTTTTTAGGAGTTTCAACGTGTTGGATTTCTATAATTGTTTTGCCTGATATACATAGTTTTTATTTATATATGCTGAATATATTAATGGTAAGTGTAGGGGTGAGTTTATTGGTCTTACATTTTAGAAGTCTTCAAAAATAATTGTAACCTTCGAAAGTATAATAAAAGGGAATGAAGAAATCCATATCTATGTAGAAAGCAATCCACTAAAGGAGCACAAGACGAAAAGATATTTTTAAGGAAGTAAAAGAAGCCATCGAAGAATATAGCATTAGGGAATTTGCCGCTCAGTCGAAGGGGCTTAATTTTTCGGCAGACGAAGCGGAAAATCTGTATGAGGATTTTAAACCTGCACTACATCAATAAACTCCATAATTTCTTTCTTAATATCATCCTTCACAGTCCTTACCTGTGCAGTTATTTCCTCGAGTGTTCCGGTGAATTGCGAGGGGTCATTAAACTTCCAATGCATTCCCCCCTTTTGCGATGGGAAAAAAGGACATTTCTCTTTGGATAAATCACACACTGTAATTACATAGTCAAAGTGTTTGCCTTGCTTGTAGAAGTCAAAAACGTCTTTGGTTTTATGTTGGGAAATATCAATTCCCTCTTCTTTCAGCACATGCACAGCAAAAGGGTTTAATATCCCCGGTTCCAGCCCTGCACTCTCGGCTTCAAATTTTTCGCTGCCGAGTTTATTAAGCAACGCCTCTGCCATCTGGCTGCGTGCTGCATTATGGCTGCATACAAAAAGTACCCTTGTTTTCGTCATACTGAAAGTTAGTTTTTCTGAGGGGATTACAAAACTATGAAAATGCAGGCAATCAGTACGCTTGCTTTTATGACTTTGAATGTTAACTAATTGTTAATAGCCGGGAAGAGATTGGATATTAAGCTGATTCAATGGGGTTACCGGTTTTATGAATGTCATTCTATTCGCCTGAAATGTTAAATTTCTTAACATTATTTTTATATTGATTTTTATACCTTTGTGCCTCTAAAAATATACCCTATGGAGTCAGTAATAGCAAAGCCTAAGGCAGCAGAAATAAAGGTATCGGAAATGGCAGAGCACTTGATTGGCTCTGAAATTCTAAAAATCGGCGCGGAAGTTAATGAGAGGATACGCAAAGGGGAAAAGATATATAACTTCACCATAGGTGATTTTGATTCTAATATCTTTCCCATACCCGATGAACTCAAGGCATTTATTATTGATGCCTACCAGCACAACCAAACGAATTATCCTCCGTCTGACGGAGTATTAGCTCTCAGGCAGGCAGTATCACGCTATTTATTTGCTACATCAGAACTTCAATATTCCCCTTCCGATGAAATAATTATTGCCGGCGGTGCCCGGCCTATTATCTATTCTGCTTACCGTGCTTTGGTTGACCCGGGAGATTATGTATTGTATCCCGTTCCCTCATGGAATAACAATCATTACATCCATCTCACTGCTGCTAATCCTATTGAAATAGAAGCCAGCCCGGAAAATAATTTTATGCCAACCGTAGATGATATTAAACCCCATATTGGCAAAGTCACACTCATTTCACTTTGTTCCCCTCAAAACCCCACCGGTACGGTATTCACACATAAAGGTCTGCACGATATATGCCACTTATTCTGGAAGAAAACTACCGCAGAGGAGAATCAGGCCGCAAACCTGTTTATTTATTGTTTGACCAAATATATTGCCAGCTTACGTTTGGAGGAATAAAGCATTACGACCCTGTTACCATATTTCCTGAAATGAGGAATTATACCGTGTTTGTAGATGGTATTTCAAAATTTTTATCGGCTACAGGTGTCCGTGTGGGCTGGTCTATGGGAAATAAAAAGATTATTGAAAAGATGAAATCTATAATAGGGCATGTGGGAGCCTGGGCGCCTAAAGCCGAGCAGGTTGCCGTTGCCAAATACCTCGACCATATTCCTGCTGTAACCAAATTTCTCGATGGATTTAAAGACAGTATTTACCAACGGTTGGAAACTTTTTATGAAGGCTTTATAAAATTAAAAGAAGAAGGCTACAAGGTGAATGCCATCAAGCCCCAGGGCGCTATGTACCTTACTGCCAATCTCGAACTATCGGGAATGAAAACCCCTGCCGGTAAAGTTTTATCGGATAGCGAAAGTATTATGCGCTATATTTTAGATGAAGCCGGGGTTGCCCTCGTGCCATTTTATGCCTTTGGAGCATCCACCAATTCACCCTGGTTCAGGCTATCGGTGGGCACTTCTAAAATAAATGAAATTCCCGATGTACTTAACCGCTTAAAAAATGCCCTGCAAAAATTAAAAGCATGAACAAGCACCACTATTGTGTAATTATGGCTGGCGGAGTGGGCAGCCGTTTCTGGCCCATGAGCCGCGCTACTCATCCCAAGCAATTTATAGATATTTTAGGAAAAGGCATTACCCTTATACAGGATACCTATTCCCGCCTGGCTCCTTTAGTGCCGAAAGAAAATATTTTTGTTGTTACCCATGAGTCTTATAAGGACCTGATTAAACAGCAATTACCTGATATACCGGCTGACAATATCCTTTGCGAACCTGCCCGGAAAAATACGGCTCCATGCGTTGCGTATGCTTCTTATAAAATTGCATTGAAGGACCCTAAGGCTCTTGTATTAGTGGCCCCATCTGACCACCTTATCAAGAAAGATAAAACCTTTATTAAGGCGCTGAAAGCCTGCTATGATAAAGCGGCTTCCGAAGATTGTCTGATTACCCTCGGCATCCGCCCCTTGTGGCCCGATACGGGCTATGGCTATATCCAGTTTAATGAATCTCCTGTGAAAGAGAAAGATAAAAGAATAAAAAAAGTAAAAACTTTTACTGAGAAGCCTGACCTGGAAATGGCCCAGTTCTTTTTGCAAAGCGGTGACTTCCTCTGGAACTCCGGAATTTTTGTGTGGAGTGTTAGCAGCATTATTAAAGCATTAGAGACCTACGCACAGGATGTGGCTGACCTTTTTAAAGATGCCCAAAAATATTATTACACCGGTGAAGAAGCCAAACAGATAGAAAAAATATATAGCCAGTGCAAAAATATTTCCATTGACTATGCCGTGATGGAAAAAGCCCCCAATGTATATGTACGCAGTTCGGCTATAGGCTGGTCTGACTTAGGTACCTGGGGCTCCCTTTACCAGCAGATGGATAAGGATAAAGAAAAAAATGCCGTAGTCGGGAAAAATGTAATGCTCTTCCAATCGAAGAAATGCATAGTGCATGTACCCAAAAACAAACTGGTGGTTATAGAAGGATTAGAAGACTACATTGTAGTAGAATCGGAAGATATTTTGTTGATATGCAAAAAACAGGACGAGCAACAAATCCGCAACTTTGTGAACGAAGTGAAAGCCCGTAAAGGGGAAAAGTTTGTGTAAGTTACCTTACTTTCTTTTTTGCAAGTTCAGGCAGTAAGTGCATAGCTCATAAACTATCAACATCCAATTTCACTAATTTTACCTATATTTATGCCGCCTAAACAAAGAACAACTATGAGAAAACTAATTTATTTATTACCTTTTTTTGCTGTTGCAGCATTTACATCATGTAAAAAAGACAGCACTACTACAAAACCTAAAATCAGCAATAGCGGCAACATTGCCACAGTTGCCGGAGATGGTACCAAGGGGTATTCCGGTGACGGAGCTAACGCAACATCAGCAGAATTAAACGGTCCGGAAGGAGTAGCTGTGGATGGCTCGGGTAACATCTATATTGCTGATCAAGACAATAATCGTATTCGCGAAGTAAATGCTAACGGCACTATTTCAACCTTTGCCGGAACCGGAACCAGGGGGTATTCCGGGGACGGAGCAAATGCCAACGCGGCAGATCTAAATAGTCCCAGTGAAGTAGTCATCGGTATTTCCGGGGAGATTCTTATTTCCGATTACGGTAATTACGTTATCCGGGAAGTATCTGCGGGAGGTATTATTTCTACTATTGCGGGAAATGGGACATCCGGATTTTCCGGGGATGGCGGTTCGGCTACAACGGCTGAATTAGCAGGCTCCCAGGGAATTGTTATGGACGGTTCGGGTAACCTGTATATTGCTGATGGTAATAACAACCGCGTCCGTGAGGTAACGGCCGGTGGTAATATTACAACCTTTGCCGGAAATGGGGCTTCCGGGTTTTCCGGAGATGGTGGACAAGCTGCTGCGGCAGAGCTATGGCAGCCCTGGGGTCTGGCATTAGATGGCTCCCGCAATCTCTATATTGCTGACCTCATCAACAACCGGGTGCGTATGGTTAATGGCAGTGGTGTTATTTCAACCTTAGCAGGGAATGGAGTGCAAGGCTGGGCTGGGGATGGAGCCGCAGCTATTTCAGCTGAATTAGCACAACCAGCAGGGGTAACAGTAGATGGCTCGGGGAATGTTTACATTGCTGAAGAAATAAATGATGTTATCCGCATAGTAAGCGGCGGTACAATTAATACTTACGCAGGAATCGGGGTTCAGGGTTATTCCGGGGATGGCGGAGCGGCTACTAACGCTCAATTATGGTCACCCACTGCAGTAACGGTGGATGGTTCAGGCAACATCTATATAGCAGATTATTGGAACAACCGCATCAGGGAAGTTTATAAGTAACAAATCCCGACCTTAGGACAGGTATTTACAGGCTATTTATATTTCTTTATATATCAACCTTTAACTCCCTAAAGAGGTTTTAGGATCTATTGTTATAGAAATGTGAAGAGAGGTTTAACAGCCTCCTTTTCTATTTAGTCCAGGAGATAAAATATAATTGGCATTTTACTGACCACTAAAAAAACGGCTAAAAACGCCCGCCTGACCATTCCTTTCGGGCAGGAATCTTTCCGGCCGGCATTCGGACGGGGCTATTATTCCCATAGTTACGTATTTGGTTGTCAGATTGCACCCTGGTCGCCGTTATCCCTATTGGATTTCAGGGGGGTAACTTATTGCACTTAAGTATAGGTATATACAATTTAAAACACCCGAATAACTCAATTTAAACAGCCTCAAAAAATAATCCGGGGGCAACTATTATACAGAATAGGACTGTTGAATTATTACCAATGCAGGAAATGGTGGGCACTCATTGTTTTACTACTGATCCGGGTGGTGTTGGAAGATAGCTTAAAGAGTACACAAACAAGAAAATAATTAACTAAAAGAAATAGATAATAGGAATCAATTCAAAACATTTAAGATATACCTGATATGTTCAATACCAAGTATATCTTAAATGAAACTTCTTAAATTCTTTTTATTCCTTAATAAACTTATATACCTGCCGGTCAGCATTGTTATCTGCAATTTTTACAAAGTACATCCCGGTAGAAAGCGTTGCTATATCAATAGGGATAATAGTATTTGGTCTCACTTCTTTCTCAAAAGATGAGACTGTTCTGCCTGTAATATCTAAAATTTCAATAGTGTTTATACCCGAAGTATAAGCCGGAGGGAATAGAATATTTATAGTAGTAGTAGCCGGGTTAGGGTATATACCAAGATTGCCCAAATCTGAAATTTGCGGCACTGTAGTAGCTACAGCGCTAACTTCCCTGATTCTGAAATTGAGCAAATCGCCGATGTAAAAATTAGCCAGGGTATCTACAGCAATACCAATCGGGTATTGTAACTCAGCATTAATAGCAGCTCCCCCGTCCCCACCGAATCCGAAACCGGTGTCTCCGGCAACCACTTCTTCCGTGTTACCGGGTACATTTACCAGGCGTATAATATTAGTACCCACATCGGCTATATAAATGTTTCTGAAATTGTCGCAGGCTACATCAATAGGTTCGCTTATAGCCATACCATTAGCAGGTCCATTCGCAATAAGTCCTGCAGAATCACCCTGGATTCCTGCAACGGTATTTATTGTTCCGGATGGGGAAACCTCGCGTATTATATTATTCTTAGAATCGGCAATAAAAAGGTTTCCTGAATTATCTACTGCAATACCTATAGGAGCATTTAGCTGTGCATTGGTTGCAGCGCCACCGTCTCCGCTGAACCCTGCTGCTCCGTTGCCGGCATATAAATAAATATTATTGTCGGCAGCGCTTACCATACGAACAGTTTGGGTTAAATCATCGGCAATATAAACATTGTCCGAACCATCTACAGCAACACCAACCGGGTCTTCGAAAGTGGCATTAACAGCTAAGGAATCATCTCCGGTAAAGCCAGTGTTACCATTGCCCGCTATGGTGGTAATGATATTGGTTGAATGGTCTATTCTTCGTATCATACCATTCCCGTTATCGGAAAAATAAACATTATAGGAATGATCTACCGCTATGCCGAAAGGATAATAAATTTCAGCATTTACAGCCGTTATGTTATTACCATTAAACCCGGCAATGCCATTTCCTGCAATAGTTGCTATAATCCCGGTTTGTTTATATACTTTGCGGATGCGGTTATTCTGAGCATCGGCAATATAAATATTAGCAGAATCATCGACGGCAAGAAAACCCATAGTATCAAATTTTGCATTTAAGGCAGATTGCCCATCACCTGCAAATCCTGCTATCCCATTACCGGCAACGGTATAAATGGTTCCTGGCTGGGCATTTATTTCAATATTTAATAATAAGGCAAAAGGCAGGAATAGTAAGTATGCTTTTTTCATAATGTTGTAATTTTAAAAAATAAATTAAATTGTTAAAGTAAAATTCTCAATAGGCGGAATATCTGCAAAAATATGTATTATTTAGATATAAATTACCTTGCAGGGTTTAACCTACTCTTAAATATCGTATTTTTAAAGGCTTTTTAATGTAGATAACATGAAGTCTAAGCGTATCCAATCCATTGATGCCCTTCGGGGATTGATAATGATAATCATGGCATTAGACCATACCCGGGATTTTTTTCACTTTGACGCCTTTGTACACGACCCCCTCGATCTTATGTATTCTCCCTATCCCTTGTTCTTAACCCGTTGGATAACCCACTTTTGCGCCCCCACATTTATATTTCTAACTGGTGCAGCAGCTTACCTTTATGGGTTAAAACATACTCCAGGTCAATTAAGTAAATTCCTTTTAACCCGTGGCTTATGGCTCATTTTACTGGAACTAACCGTGATGCACTTCGGCTGGCTTTTTGCTTCCCGGTTCAATACCGTAATTCTACAGGTTATATGGGCAATCGGAATAAGCATGGTATTTTTATCAATAATTGTAAGGCTACCTTATACAATTATTTTAATTACCGGATTGGCTATCGTTTTTCTGCATAATATGACAGATAGTATCCATTTCACCGATGGGACTTTTGCCAATGATATATGGACATTATTGCACCAGGAAGGAGGTTTTAAAATTGCCGGGGGCATAACTGTATTTGTACTTTATCCTATCCTGCCTTACTTAGGTTTAATTTGTGCCGGATATGCTTTTGGTAAACTTTTCGGCCCCGATATAGATTCCCAAAAAAGAAAAAAAGCATTATTATGGATAGGTTCTTCCTGTATTATATTGTTCCTGGTGCTGCGTTTTACAAATCTATATGGCGACCCACACCCCTGGACCTATCAAAGACCATACAGATATACATTCGCGTCCTTTATCAATTGTAATAAATACCCCGTGTCATTATTATTTGCCTTAATGACATTGGGTCCCTCTATTTTATTACTCTGCTTTTTTGAGGCGGTTCAAAACCGGGTTACCAACTTCCTGGCCACCATTGGCAAAGTACCCATGTTTTATTATATCGCCCATCTATATTTAATTCACATAGCGGCTGCCCTTAGCGGGGCAGGAAACAAACTGCACCTGTGGGGGGTGTATCTTGTTTGGATCGGGATAATAATTATTCTTTATTTGCCCTGTGTTTGGTATGGTAAATACAAATCTGCCCACCCGGAAAAGGTATGGCTAAGCTACTTATAAACTTACTGGCTTACAGCTATTACCATAGCCTTTGAAATGAAAACAGACTATTGGTAATGCGGAAAAGAAATGGACTTTTCCTCAAATGCCTTCAATATATAGCTATGAATGGAAGTTTTGTTCCAACTGTGCCGAAAGGCAAAATACACCAGCAAAAATCACTGGAACAAGTTAAAAAAACCTTCTAAAAGAAAACGCCTTATACTTTAAAATAAGGTTGAATTGATGCATTTCGGCGGAGGCGCCTTCCCCTG
Organism: uncultured Bacteroidota bacterium; assembly: GCA_963767125.1. GTDB lineage: Bacteria > Bacteroidota > Bacteroidia > JABEUT01 > JABEUT01 > JABEUT01. The sequence continues at coordinate 317,103 of CAVYDB010000007.1, forward strand.
AACGGCCACCCCCGCTTACATGCATATAAATTAACCACACACTAAACACACTGTAACAATTTTCAATACCTCTATATTGAGTTTGTTTTTAAACGTGTTTCAAGTCATTAGACGATGCTCTCATTTATAACCTTCGCAAAAGTTTGGTCAATTTAAGGGGTGGCTAATTTTAGAAGATAAACAGCACTTAAAATACGTCAAACGCTATGAATTGCATTTTCAAAATCCTGACAATAATTTAACACAATGGTAAAATCGGGGTCAGGAAATTGTAGTACCTTTGTTTTGAGAACGAAATAAAAACAATTTTAAAACCTTACAAAATGGACAAAAACGCGAATTCACTAAACTGGTTTGAAATTCCTGCAACGGATATTTCAAGGGCAACGAAGTTTTACGAAACTATTTTCGACCACAAAATGACCTCAATGGGAGAGATGATGGGCATGAAAATGGTAGCTTTCCCCAGTGATATGGGCAATGGCAAAGCAAGTGGCGCATTAGTTGAAAGCCCTATGCACAAACCTTCTATGGATGGTGCTGTGGTTTACCTCAATGCCAATCCTTCTATTGATACTGTTATCAATAAAATAGAGGCAGCAGGCGGAAAAATGATGATGCCAAAAACACAAATCAGCCCCGAAATTGGCTATATGGCATTCTTTACCGATACAGAAGGTAACAGGATGGCATTGCACGCTCAGAACTAAACAGTTCTTTTGTATTTATTTTCAAGCTATTCTATAGGGGTATGGCTTACCCAGCCCCTATAGAATGCTTTTTAATTACCCATTTTCAATATACGCCCCTTGTGTTTTCACGCTGTAATAGTGCAAATTCAGCTGTTTGCATTCTGTCTCCCATTTCTTTAATTTATTACCCGGTATGGATGAATCGAATATCAAGGTATCAAAATTAAAAGCATTTTTCACGCTAAGCATATCCATATCATATCCCCCGGAAATAACAATACAATGAATATCTAACTTTTTGGAATTAGAAGGTAAGCCAGAATTGCTTTTAATAAAAACTATTTTATGATTATTAAATTGAGCAAATTGCTCTTGGAGCATTAATGTACCCGAAAGCAATATGGCGTCTGTATCATGGTGGATAATATTATCCTCTTTCACTCCCAATTTCCACCAGTTATATTGCAGGTGATAACTGATGTCATTGGAATCTATTTTGCTGAATGGCATCAGACTGTGTGTGCCTGAAATGAATGCTACAGCTGATTTCCCGGGAATATTATAAACGGTAAATATCTGTTGGCGCGAATGAACTATTGTATTTGCTGCACGTATGCCTGTAAATATTGCCAATGCGGACAATCCCGTTAAAAGAAAAGAAAATTTTTTAGAAGAACAGAAAATCAAAATACATATAATTACGAGAAATAAAAGGACCGTTTCAAAAATAGAAATGCCGATTCCTTTAGATACAGAACAAGGCAGATGAGATGCCCCTGAAACAATAACATTCATAAGCATCAGGAGCTTTTGAAGCACCCATGCGGCGGCAGTTGAAATAAATGGAATCCAGCAGACAATAAAGAAAAAAATACCGGAGAAAACTACTATAGTAAGGAGGGGAACAACCAATATATTGGTAAAAATAAAGTAATTCGGGAATTGATGAAAATATAAAAGTGATAGCGGAAATACGGCTACTTGTGCTGAAATGGAGACACAAGCCAGCTCCCATATTTTATAAACAATTCCCGATGCCGGATTATAGAGGGATAAAAGCGGCTTATATATTACTAAAATGCCAAGTACAGAAAGATAGGAGAGTTGAAAACCGGTTTCAGCAATAGAGAACGGGTCAGATACTAATAACAGAAAAGCTGAAGCAGCAAGGGTATTAATGGTATTGGTATATTTTTTAAAATACTTTCCAACTTCCAGGAAGCTGAACATAATAGTAGCCCTTAATACCGGGGTGGCTAAGCCCGTAAGCAGCGCATAAAGCCACAGTAGTATCAATATAAGTAACACACTCATTAACTTTCCATGTTTGAATTTTGCAGGAAAAACAATAATGTAATTCAGGAGAAGAAATATGATACCGACATGCAAGCCCGCCACACATATTACATGTACCACTCCACTATCTACAAAGTTTTGTAACACGGATCGGGAAAGGTCTTCACGGTACCCGAGTAAAATGGCAGAGGCTATATCGGCTTCATTCCCCCCTACTCTATCATGTAATACTGCGGCTAATTTTTTGCGGCTGTTATTTGCGAACCGAAATAGAAAATCGGATTGGTTTGGCGCTACCAGCCTGTAACTATAGCTCTGGGCATAACATTCATAATTTATGCCGTGATATTTCAGGAATTGTTTGTAGTCAAACTCATCGGGATTAGAGGGGGCTTCAATCTCCTGCAATTGAGAACAGATAAGCAATTCATCCCCATAATTTAATTTTTCTGCAATGGAATCTTTATGAAAATAAAATAATGCTTTGCCGGTAGTTTTACAGGAAATACCATTTTTAATAAGGGCTGTAATTTCCCCAGTTGCTTTATATGTTTTTTGTTTTTCCTGTGGAATCGAAACCAGCGTAACCATCATACTGTCTTTCTCTTCCCCAACGCTATGCCCCACATACGCTTTATTTTCCGAAGGCGTATGTAAGAGCGTCATACAATATCCCGAAACAAAAAGAACAATAGCAGCTAATGCCCCGCTAATCCAACGCAGAGAATAGACGGCTCCCTTACTTTTCTCCCTCCAATTCCATAGAAATAAAAAGAATACTGAAAATAGTGCAACATAAAGAAATAGGGAATGAGCTGTAAAATAAAGCTCTGCTATTATACCCAGTGCAAAAGGAATGAGCAGGCGGACAAAGGGCAGTTGGGCAAGCTTTACACGCATACTGAAAAATCTTAATTTGTCTCCTCTGTAAGCGGCAATGCAGAAGAATCAATCAATTGAATCCCCCGATAATAAAAATGCAGTATCTGCTGGTAGGTATAGCCAAGCTGCGCCATGTGTATAGCGCCTTCCTGGCAAAGCCCCACCCGGTGACCATTTCCTCTGCCGTACAATGTAACATTTTCACCATCCATTTGAACCGTAAAATAGGTAGAGCGGAGGCTTAACTCTGTTCGCATATCCTTTAACGGAATTAAATAGCCTTTATCATAAAAGTAAACCCGTAGCCCCTCCGGTATTGAATCCCAATAGCCTTCGCCCCGGGTATCTTTTTTAGTAAGGGTAGCTTCTTTCTTTTTAAGGTAGTTCATCCATTCATTCAGGCTAAAATGCCTTTCCCATGTAGCATGAAACTGGTGCAGGCAGAAGGTATCCTGCACTGCCCGCAAATAAGGAAGCCTAAGGGTCCATGCATCTTCTGAGTTTTCGGTATATCCCCCGCAATTAGAATGATACGCAGCATTGATAAGGTGATTTTCCCCATCCACTATCACCAGCCCTTTAGTGGCTACCACCGCCTGTAGTATTTCAGGCACATCGGCAGTACCCCTGTAAACCTGGCAATGCACATTGTCGCATAATTCATACTCATCTGTCAGGTGCCTTGCAATATTATTAAGACTATAGGTGCGGCATATCACCGCCTGGGCTTTGTAAAACTCTACCGTCCGTTTTTGCCCTGCTTCACATTCCACTACTCCGGCAAGGTAATGCTCAAACTGCACTATATTCAACATTTTCAGATATCCGTTAGTACACGAAATAAGTATATCATCATTATATAACCGCGTAGATTTTTCTGTAACATGCTTGATATTAAAGCTGCAATCGGCGGTCAATTCTTTTAATCGTATAGAAGTAAATTTCCCGAGCGCGCGCCTGAGGGTTTTAATTTCAAGGAAATTATCATCGCCCGCTTTTATTTCATACACACTCGAGGAGTTCACAGAATCAATAGGGTTCCCGTCTCCAAGCAACATATATTTCCCGGTTTTAGGCGCTAAAATAATGGCTTTAATATTGTCCAACGAATAAATACGGACACTGATATTGATAGGGAATGCATATAAAGGAAGCAAAAAACAAAACAGGGACAAGAATTTTTTCATATAGCCCCGGTTTAGTTTTTATCCTTATTAAGAAAATCGGAAATTATAGCCGCTGCCCTCGCTGAAGCGCCCGCCCCGCCCAGTTTTTCATTTATTTGTTTGTAATCTTTTATTATTCGTTCCACGGTATACTCCGTATCTTCCACCAATTTTTTTAATTCATTCTGTAAGATTTTCCACGGTCAATTCATGCTGTATTAATTCCTTAACCACTTCTTTCTCCATTACCAAATTAACAATGCCGATAAATTTAAGTTTTTTTCCTATCAGTCTTTTGGCAAGATGATAAGATATGTTACCTGTAATCCCCTTCGCCCGATAGCAAATTACTTCCGGAACCCCCCAAAGGGCTGTCTCCATAGTGGCTGTCCCCGATGTTACCAGGGCTGCAGCAGAATGGGAAAGGAATTCATACGTTTTATCGTAAATGATGTTGATATTCGGATAATGTAGAAAACCTTCATACCATTCTTTATGTGCCGATGGTGCTCCGGCAATAATAAATTGGTAATCCGGAAAACGCAAGGGCCGTATCGCGCATTACAGGCAGCATGTTTTAATATTTCCTGCTGCCGGCTGCCGGGAAGCAAGGCAACTATGGGCTTATCGGGCAGATTATTTGTTTTTAAAAAATCGTTCCAATGAAGAATAGGGCGATTGGCTTATTACATCCAGTAAAGGGTGTCCTACAAATTCTACATCGTAATTATATTTCGCATAAAAACTTTTTTCAAAAGGAAATATGACAAGCATTTTATCCACCACCTCTTTTATTAAATGAACCCGGGACGATTTCCATGCCCACACCTGCGGGCGATACGTAATATACAACTTTAAATCCGGCTTTTTTCGCAAACTTTGCAATTCGCAAATTAAACCCCGGATAATCCACTAAAATCAATACATCCGGATTATATGCGAGAATATCGCTTTTGCAAAATTTTATGTTTCTGAGTATTTCCGGAAGATGTTGAATAACTTCCGCAAAGCCCATAAAAGCAAGGTCGCGATAATGTTTCACTAAAGCAACACCCTGCCGCTCCATCAAATCTCCGCCCCAACCCCTGAATTCTGCTGTCGCATCATTCAGTTTAAGATTTTTCACAAGGTTAGAAGCATGAAGATCGCCGGAAGCTTCACCGGCAATAATGTAATACTTCATGCTCAGGTTAATTTCATAATGCAAACATAAATGGCATATATAAAAGTTGCCTGAAGCACCCCTCTTGCCGATTTGTCGCGTTTGGTCCAGATAAAAATAAAAAAAATAAGCAGGTTAGGAACTACACAAAGGCTTAGTATAGGCAGAAATATTTCACCCGCCGTTAAGTAGTGAAGAAAAGCCGGTAAACTCATTGCCCTGTATTTAATTAAATAATACCCCAGAAAGGTCAGTGAAGGTAGTAAAAGCCCGATAACAGTGCCTAATATAACGGAATCGTATTTGGGTTTTCCCAGGTATTTCATGCGGTAAAGTGGAATGAATTTAGTACCTTGCAAAAATACAAGAAAACTCGGGCTTGGGTGGTATTGAAGTTTTTAAGAACTTTGTACGTCTAACCGCTAATGAAGAAAAAAATGGCAATAGACGGTAGGATGATAATTGGTTTCATAATTTTTTTCCTGGTTTTATTCCTTATAGATTTATATGTCTTTAAAGGTGTCAAAACTATTTTTTCCACTTCTTCATTCCCCGTAAAGCGAATTGCAAGTTGGGTGTACTGGTTGGTAAACATCACATTTATTTTACTTACACTATACACCGTTTTTTCGTTTTCCTTCTTTTCAAAGCATACTCCATTCATGTTTGAATTTATAGCGGCAGCTTTTGTAATACTTTATATACCTAAGTTGATATTCGTTTTTTTTCTTCTTTTAGAGGATGTGTACAGGCTATTTCGTTCTATAGGGGTGGAAGTGTACCGGGCAGTAGCTACTAAACCGACTCCTGTTGAGCTTTTTGAATCGAGGAGAAAGTTTGTAAGCCAATTCGCTACACTGGTCGCCGGTATCCCTTTTATTTCAATTATTTATGGGGTGATAAAAGGAAAATATAATTACAAAATCCACCGGGTTGATTTGGCATTTAAAGATTTGCCCAAAGAATTTGACGGGTTTACAATCACCCAGATTTCCGATATACATTCCGGTAGTTTCGACAATCCGGAACCTGTGAAACATGCAGTGAATATTATTAACCAGCAGGGTTCTGATATTATTTTCTTCACCGGCGATTTAGTAAATAATATATCCGATGAAATGGACACATGGATGGATGTATTCAAGGAACTGAAAGCCCCTATGGGGGTATATTCCATATTCGGCAATCATGATTACGGGGACTATGCCAAATGGTATAATGTAGAGCAAAAACAGGCAAATTTCGACAAGCTTATCAGGATACACAAAGCCCTTGGGTTCCGGCTGATGCGAAATGAAAACCTGAAACTGGAAAGAAATGGTGCGACCATCGATTTAATAGGAGTGGAAAACTGGGGCAGGGGCGGATTCAGCAAGTATGGCGATTTGGATAAAGCAATGGCAGGAACAAAACCCGATTCGTTTAAAATATTACTATCACACGACCCATCACACTGGGAGGAAAAAGTAATGTATAATGATAAAGAGCATATCCACCTTACGTTTTCGGGGCATACGCATGGAATGCAATTCGGCATTGAGTTGCCGGGTATTAAATTTTCCCCCGTTCAATTTCGCTATAAAAGATGGGGCGGATTTTATGAAGAGAATAACCGCTACCTGTATGTCAACAGGGGCTTAGGCTTTATCGGCTTCCCGGGCAGGGTGGGTATTTGGCCCGAGATTACGGTGGTTACGCTGAAATGCGCTTAAAACGAACCCTACCCATTTGATTTTCATACCTCTGTTTACCGATTGGGGATTATTTATGTATTTTTGCCCGCTTTAAGCAAGAATATATAGATGAATATTAAAAAAGAGTATAAATTTTACAAGTTTGGCGAATTAGCATATAAAAAGGCATATAATTTATATCAACCGGTTTACTTTACATGGAAGGCATACAGGGACAGGGATAAAATTAAAATTCTGCAGGAATACATAAAACCCGGAATGACCGTGGTTGATATTGGCGCTAATATTGGTTTCTATTCAAGGCTTTTTTTACAACTGACCAAAGGTAAGGGCAGTGTCCATTCTTTTGAACCTGATAAAGATAATTTCAGGCACTTAGTTTCCAATACGAAGAAATATAAAAACTCCTTTGCCAATAATATGGCGGTTTCAAATAAAAGCGGTAAAATAAAGCTATACCGCTATCCCTTGAACGTTGAATTCAAGACCTATGATATGATGGGGGAAAGCACCGAGTTTACCGAAATAGACGGCATATCGCTGGATGATTACTTTAAAAAAGGAGAATCGGTAGATTTGCTAAAAACAGATACGGAAGGGTACGATTATTTTGTGGTTCAGGGAATGAAAGAAGTGATTAAAAGATCTAAAAACCTTGTATTGATATCTGAATTCTGGCCATTCATGTTGCATAAATCGGGCGTTGAGCCCAGGCGGTTTCTCAGCGAGCTTAGGGAAATGGGCTTCACCATTACTTTTGTAGATGCACAGGCCGAACAGGTATGTGATAATATGATAACCGAGCGGTTTTATTATACCGATATTATTGCCACTAAGTCCTCTGTAGCAGGAAAGTAAGCATGATTAAAAAAATAGCCGGCACTCCTTTATACCTGATAGTGCTTGTTAATTTAGCCCTTAAACTGGGGATGTTTTGTTACCTCTCCCCCTGGAGTAAAACTTCAGAAGATACCAAGATAGTAGTCAGCGACTCCAAAGGGTATGAACAGGTGGCAGAGAACCTCTTACACTATCACCGTTTTGCCCCGCTGAAAGACACCGTAAACATTGCTGATTTTTCAGAGTTTAGGGCTACGGGGTATATTATGTGCCACCCCGACGGTTGGATGATGCCCGTTTACCCTCTTTTCCTTGCCACGGTTTATTCTATTACCGGGGTAAAACCTTTTATGGCTATTTTTTTTCAGATACTGCTGAGCCTGATTTCCGTTATCCTCGTTTATAGAATTGCTAAACTTTTATTTGAAAACAGTAAAGTTGCAACCATTGCCGCTCTTCTGTTTGCCATAGACATACACTCCATTTATTCAGCCAATGAAATGCTCACCGATACCATCTTTGTTCTTCTGTTTCTATCGGGTATTTATTATTTTCTCAAGGGAATGATAAATGGAAAAAACCTTATTTTTTCACTTGGTGCAGTATTTATGGGATTAGCTTGTTTAACAAGATTAGTGGGATTATTTTTACCCAGCCGTTTTAGTGGTAGTTTTTCTTATTTTTTCTAAACAAAAAAGTAAATGGAAATGGCAAGCTGTCGGTTCCTATCTTTTAATATTTGCTTTTTTAAACGGGCTTTGGTCATTCCGGAATCACAGTTGCTATGGGCATTGGCAGCTAACCGCTAATGGTGGATGGACGCTGCTAATGTTTAACTCTGCGCTTACACAGGAAAGAATTACACACCAAAATATTGATTCTATAAGGGTAACTTTCCAGCAACAAGCCGATTCTATGGGCTTCCGGAAATCAACTGATATTTTTAACCAATCTGAAATATACCAGAAAATAGCTTCCAAATATATTTCAACCCATAAAGGGATATATCTTCTAACCACTTTGCAAGGTTCTTTAAATATGTTCCTATCATTGGGAAATATGGGTATGGCTAAAACTTTCGGGTGGACGGATAACGCCCCCAAAGGAAACTTTGCTGAAATAACTTCAAAAAGAATCTTACAAAATTTCAGTTCGAATACCAGGGAAAGCCTGCTTGGAGTTGCAATAATGCTTATTCTCATCCTGCAATACCTTGGCGCTTTTTATGGAATAATTAAGCTCGTTAAAGCCCGCCAATATATGTTCGCAAGTCTTCTTATCCTGACCGTGATTTATTTTTCAGCCGTTACAGGAGTGTTAGGTAATTACAGGTTCAAGTTACCCGTAATTCCTCTACTTTGCATTGCTGCCGGGTATGGATATTCAATGCTGAAAATAATGAGAGGGGATGGAGAAAATACTAATCTTCAAAAAAATTAAACAATATGCCTAAAGCAACCGTTACACTCGGACCAGTTGATTATGGAATGGTAGCAGCTGTGAGAAACCATGAGGTTATAATTGATGAACTGGTAACAAGCGGCGGGCATGATTCCGGTCCCGGACCTACCGAATTTCTCTGCGTAGCCCTTGCATCGTGTACAGTAGCCACCATGAAAATGTACGCCAACCGCAAACAGTGGAGAATAGATTCGTTGGTGGTGGAAGTAGATAAAGGGACTGTAGAAGATAAGAAAAATATTTTCAAACGGATAATCCATCTTAAAGGTCAGTTAGATGAGACCCAACTGAATCGTTTACTCCAAATAGCTGATTCTTGCCCGGTGCATAAAATACTATCACAGGGCAATACTATAGAAACTAAACTGGGGTAATTGGGGCTTATTCCCTCAGGTCTTCAATTTCCACGCCGGGGAAACTTTTCGCATCAAAGGTGAAAGTGGAATCTGCAAGAGCTATATTCGGGTCAAATTTACTTACTACATAAGTCCCTGTACTTCCATCTTTCATAATAGCATTAACCTGCACAAGCTGCTCCTTGGCTTTATCAATAAAAAGCCTGAGTGTATGATACTTTTCCTTTTCAGGGTGCTTGGGGTATAAGTCAACACATTCACAAAGTACATTATTCACTTTTTCTTCATCCACGTAGCGGCTCTTAAAACCTTTTTCATAGAAATTGAAAATAGTGGCTGGCGATAAACTCCCTTTCTCAGCCGAAGGGTCCACTTTATTTATCTGTACTTCGTTGGCATCTTTCAGGTATGTCCATGTAGTAACACTATCGCAATATATGGTCTGGTTTTTTATATCAAACTTATATTTTCCTCCTTTCACCCAAATAATACCTTTCTGTGTCTCGCCGGGCTTTTTATCAGCGCCATATTGGGTAATGGTAAACTCTGCATGGATAGTTTTATACGCTTTTGTCTTCTTATCCAGCGACTTTAAAATAGCGGTTGCCTTAGCATCCGGGGTTTCCTCTTGCTGGGCTGTAGCTGCTATTGAAAGCAGGCAGAAAGCAAAGGGTATAATCAGTTTTTTCACGTTATTTAAATACATAATAAGCAACAAAATTACAAAATTATGCGGGTTAAATAATGAAGATACCATGTAGTTCGCCTTTCTATTGCCCCAATAGCCTTATTTTTGGAAAAATTAACAAACGGGGCTGTGGATTGGAGAGAGAAACTGCTAATATGGTATGATACATACAAACGCAATTTGCCCTGGAGAAACATTACCGACCCTTATAAAATATGGCTGTCGGAGGTTATTTTACAGCAAACACGCGTTAGCCAGGGCTGGGAATATTATCTTAGGTTTATTCAGAAATATCCTACCGTTAAGGCACTGGCTGCCGCATCGGAACAAGATGTTTTAAAACTATGGCAAGGGCTTGGCTATTATTCCCGTGCAAGAAATTTGCATGAAGCAGCAAGGTTTATTGTTAAAGAACATAAGGGACATTTTCCGGCAGATTATGATTCCATTAGGGCATTAAAAGGAGTGGGGGATTATACCGCAGGGGCAATAGCATCTATAGCATTCAACTTGCCTTTTCCGGCGGTAGATGGTAATGTAATGCGGGTTTATTCCCGTCTGTTTGGCGTAGCCACCCCTATTGATTCTACAGAAGGGAAAAGACTAATCCAGGAAATAGCAGTTGAACATTTGCCCCAACACAATCCGGGAAATTATAACCAGGCAGTAATGGAATTAGGGGCATTGGTCTGTTTGCCATCTAAGCCCGATTGTGCAAATTGCCCTGTGCAGGTAGCCTGTTACGCATACGCTCAATAAAAAAGTTTCCAGCTTTCCGGTTAAGCAAGGAAAAACTAAACAGAGAAACAGGTATTTCAACTACCTTGTAATTACCCATGCCGATAAGATATTACTGAGGTCGCGTAAAAAGAAAGATATATGGCAGGGCTTGCATGACTTTCCTGTAATTGAAACAGCCAAGACCTTTTCTTCCCAAAAATTTCTAAAGGATAAAAAATGGGAGGAGATGCTGCTTCTTTCAAACCCGGTTATTGCTGGTGTATCTGATGAATATATGCATTTATTAAGCCACCAGAAACTATTTGCAAGGTTTTATAACATAGTGATACCCGGCAAAATAAAAAAACTTCCCGAAGATTGTTTCTGGGTAAAAATTAATGACCTTGAAAATTATCCTGTTCCGAAACTGATAGATATTTATATTCGTAAAAATATTTTGAAATGATAATATATAATGTAACTATAAATATTGACGATGAAAGCCATTACCAATGGCTAAAATGGATGCAGCAGGACCATATTCCGGCAGTACTTAGTACAGGGCTTTTTACAGGGTACCGGATTTGCCGTCTGCTGGAGGTGGATGATGAAGGCGCAACCTACTCCATACAGTATTCCTGCAATAGCCTGGTAGAGTACAATGAATATAAAGACAAACATGCCCCCCGTTTGCAAAAAGAATTTAATGACAAATTCAAAGATAGGTTTACAGCATTCAGGACTTTACTGGAGGTGGTGGAATAAAAAAATGTTAAAAGCTGGGCTTCCTTTTTTTACAAAATTAAGTAACGGCAGCTTTTCAGGATTATTTATAACTATGCTATTACCAGTTTCCCATAAAATAGGGGGACCCCATCAGCCGAGAGTATGCGATATATATAAATTCCCCGCGGTTGTTCCGAAATATTAATAGTAGTTGGATTCTGGTTATTCAGAGTTCCGTTAAATATGTTTTCTCCAAGCATATTGTAAATGTCAATTTTTAGGTTTAGTCCTGGCTCGGGCCCCTGTTCTTTTCTTGCAGTAATGTTGAAAATCCCATTAGTAGGGTTGGCGTAAACAACCACGCTAAGGTTATTTAGGTTTTGCAGTTCATTAACCCCCAAAGAACCTGTGAACATGGCAATTCCTGTTCCCGGAGAAGTGAAGTTGCCCCCGGCATAAAGCGTACTGTCAAAAACAGCTAAAGCATACACGGGCCCATTTACTCCATTGCCTATCGCCGTCCATGTGGTGCCATCCCACATCGCTATATTATTTGCCGGATTACCTCCCGCACTGTCAAAACTACCTCCGGCAATCAGCAGATTCCTAAAAGCCGTCAAGGCATATACCGGGCCATTGATACCGCTACCCATTCTTTCCCATCCCGAACCATTATATTCAGCAATATTATTTGCAGAATAGCCACCGGCATAGTCGAATGTCCCCCCCGTAAATAGGGTGCCGCTTTCAACACAAAATGCAAATAAGGTTACGTAAGAGTAGGATGAAAAATAGTTTCCAAAATAATTAATCCTCGCATTGTTCCAGCTAAATGCATACTGTGTACTATATTGTTGCCGGCCTATAATCAGAAGCCCGTTATAAGATGCAAGGGAATAAATTTGAGAACCTAAGGAATTAGGCCCTACGGAATCTGTTCTCGTTCCATCCCATGAGGCAAGGCCGGCAGAAGAAAGGTATCGGTGATTGATAGAATCAAACTGCCCTCCTATATAAAGTAAACTATCATAAACTTGCATAGCCTGAACTCCGCCGCCTTCAATATCTATTCCGGGGCTTGTGAAATTAGCGCCATCCCAGATAGCTATACTTCCTGCGGAATGTCCCCCTGCTTTACTGAAAAACCCGCCCATATATACCTTACTTTTATACCTTGAAATAGCGCTTACCTCATTATTAATTCCTGCTCCAAGGCTGTCCCACGACAGACCGTTCCATTGGGCAATATTATTTCCGGGTGAATTGAAGGAGCCTCCCGCATACAATACAGAATCATACACAAACAATATATTTACATAGCCGTTTATACCTCCGCCCACGGGTACCCATGATTGGGCTCCGGCAAGGCTGCAAAATGAAAGAAATAAAAATATATAATTGACTCTCTTCAACATTATTCTAACTTAAGCATACTTCAAAAGTAACAAAAAGCAAATTGCGGGAGGGGGTTAAATGTAAAAAAAGATACGAATTTATTTTTTACATTTGTGGCAGATAAATTAGTGTTCCATGAAAAAACTACTCTTGTTCTCTGTTTCGTTTTGCTTTCTTTCTTTGAAACTTTTTGCCCAATACAATTGGATAGTTTACCCAAATACCCCTTCCACACCCGAACGCTTTGATGATGTTTATTTTATCAATCCTAACCAGGGTTGGCTGGTTGACCCTATCGATGGCTATCCCAATGCGTATGGAAGAATATATGAAACAAGAAACGCGGGGGTATCATGGGCTTTAGTGCACGATAGTATGAGTTCTTATTTGCGTTCCGTAGGTTTTATTGATTCCCTGCATGGCTTTATTGGCAATCTTGCTGACCTAACAGTATCTTCCGATACAATTCCCATGTACTATACCAACGATGGGGGTAAAACCCTCAGCCCGGTTAATTTTCCTTCGCCCCGGCCGGGCGGTATTTGTGGAATTTCTGTAGCATCCGATTCTGTGGTGTATGCGTATGGCAGATATTTTGGTCCTTCAGTATTAGCTAAAACTACCGATGCCGGACATACCTGGACTACGTATGATATGAGTCCCTATGCTTCAGTAGGATTGATTGATGGCTGGTTCTGGAGCAAGGATACAGGATTTATTACCGGGCAGGATAGTGCAAATGCCGTAATACTTTATACTGCCAACGGAGGTGCAAGCTGGCAAACGGTATATAAAGCCACCAGAAATGATACTGACCATGTGTGGAAAATATTCTTCCCAAGCAGAAACATAGGATATGGCAGCATTGAATACACCGGCAATAAAATGTATGGCGGTAATTATAATGCCTACTTTGTAAAAACAACTGATGGAGGTCAAACATGGACAGAACATCCTTTTATTCCGAACTATGATGAGGAAGGCTGTGGATTTATTAATGATACCGTCGGGTGGATTGGTGGCTGGACAGGTCTTTCTTACATTACATTGGATGGTGGAAATTCCTGGAATTTAGATAGCAATTTTGGTGTCTCATCTATTCCCCGCACCCAGCCATTGCCTTATATAAACCGTTTCCGCAAATTTGGAGACTCACTTTTTTATGCCAGCGGAAATACTATTTACAAACTGACAGTAAATAAATCTGCTACCGGAATACCCACTTATGCTGTAAGCGGGGGTGCACTTTCCAACTTCCCCAATCCATTCAATACCCAAACCACTATTTTATATACCCTGCCACGTACCAGCAGGTTTGTTATTTTTGAGGTATATGATGTGACCGGCAGAAAACTTTTCACCCAAAACTTAGGCAGGCAAACAGCCGGAGAACATGAACTGAATTATAGCCAAACTCTTTCACCGGGGGAATATTACTACACTATAACCACCGATAACTTTAAGGGCACAAGGAAGATGGTGGTGGGGAAGTGAAAGGAGATTTTCAATTGGGATGTTCAATAGTCCTTATTACGAAGTAAAAAAATACAGTAATTTTTTTATCTGCCTAATATATAATTAAGTATTGATATACAAAAAAATCCTCTGAAACCCTTTAGGGACACAGGTATCCAGTAAAGCACAGGTAATCAGCCTGTTAAATAGGGGAGTAATAGCCCCGTCCGAATGCCAGCCCGAAATATTCCTGCCCGAAAGGCATGGCCTGGCGCGCATTCTGGCGGGGCTCAGCCGGGCAGGCGTTTTATGCCGTTTCTTTAGTGCCAGTTAAAATGTTAGGAATTTATCTCCCTGTCAGTTTGAAAATAAAAAAGCAGGTCTGTAAGCCGGATTCTGTCTACTCCCCATGACTGGGGGCGATTCTATCATTTATCTCACTACGCCGGAGGCGTAATAGGTTCCGCATTGCTGCGGAAGCCTGCAACCTACCCGCCTGGTTGCCCGCCCGGATGAACCGGTTCGGACGGGGGCGAGCCACCCCCAGGCTTATTTGGTTTTGCAACTCCCGGGGTTTATCCTTCCGGCAGGTTATCCTGCCAGACCGTGAGCTCTTACCTCGCGTTTTCACCCTTACCCTGCATTGCTGCGGAGCGGTTATTTCCTGTGACACTGTCCATCACCCTGTATTTACTACAAAGTGTCCCCCGTATTCCGGGGGCGGGATGCTCATTGTTGTCCGGACTTTCCTCATTCCGTATTGCTACGAAACGCGATAGAACGACCTGCTAAAGGCAAAGATAATACTAAATGAAGAGTGATGGATGAAAAATGAAGAGTTAAGCCAGAAGGAGGAATAGACAATTATGTTTATCTTTGTAAAGGTAAAAGTTCAAAATGAATAGTACAAAGGCAAAGCAAAAGGAAAGTGAAATAGCAAATCAATTGCATAGTAGTCCTGTCCTGACCATGGATAAAAATGGGTTGAAGATGAAATCTCCAACTAAAAAGGAAATAGAATTCAGAAAGAAACTCTGGGATTTTTTTAAGGACTATCAAATTGATTTAAGCAACTACAAATTCAACAGGGAGGAATTATATGACCGCCCCTAAAGTTTTTCTCGATTCGAATATCCTTCTTTACTTAATGGATAGCGATTTGGAAAACGATTGTGATGTTCTCTATAGTGAAGATTTGGCTGAAGGACAACTAATAGAAAAGAAATTGAAGATAGTTAACCCTTTCAAATTAACATAGTTTTCCTTAAAAAGCTATGAGGTTTCTTTAAACAGAGAGCCAAAGCCCTATATTTGCACCTTTTAGAAAAGACCGGTTAATGAAGTTGAGAATAGGAATTATTTTTGGGGGCTTTTCCCGTGAAAGGGAAGTCTCCTTTGCGGGGGGCAGAACTGTTTACGATAACCTTGACAAATCATTGTTTGAGCCCGTTCCCATTTTTGTGGACAGTTTTGGTAATTTCGTTTTGTTAGACTGGAAATACATTTACAAAGGCAGTATACGCGATTTTTATCCTCCGGTGGAATATCTTCCGGCTACCCCAAATACTTTTCAGTTATATGCTGAGTCAATAGAAGATAAAAGCGGGAAGTTACGCCTTGAAATGCTTTCTAAAATTGGAACACCCTTAACTTCTGAGGAATTAAAGAACTATATTGACTTTGCCTTTCTTTGCCTGCACGGGGCCGGTGGAGAAGATGGCAGCATACAGGGTTTATTCGAGTATTTAAAAATTCCTTATTCCGGTTCGGGAATAGTATCCTCGGCATTGGGAATGGATAAAGCGCTTCAAAAAAAATGGATGCAGAGTTATGGCTTTGAAATACCGGACTACATCACCCTGAAAAGAGAAGATATTTCAGGATCATTTCTCAAAAAAATACATTCAGAAGTAAAAAAGAAAATTGGCATTCCTTGTGTAATAAAGCCCTCACACCAGGGCTCATCCATAGGTGCCACTGTTCTTTCCAAGGCAGACTACCCCGCGTTTGAAAAAGCAGTGTTGAAAGGGTTTTTTATACAAAAAATTACTTTCAATGAATGGAATTCATATTCGAAAGAGCAACAAGTTTCTTTTATCCGTGAGATGTCGGATATTCGGGAAGGGATAGGATTTCCGCTTACCTTGAAAACTAAAAAAGATTCTATTGTTATTCATCATCCCGAAGAGCTTCTCACAACGATTATTTCAATTTTCAAAAAATCAAAAGAAGATATTTTATTAGATGCATTTTACGGGGAAAGTGAGGTACTGATTGAAAAATTCCTTGACGGGAAAGAATTTTCCTGTATTGTTATTCAAGATGAAAACAGCAACCCCATTGCTTTACCACCTACTGAAATCCGCAAGGGACAAAACATATTTGACTACCGTTCCAAATACCTGCCCGGCTTAGCCCGGAAAATTACCCCTATTGACTTGCCTGAAAAACAACTAAAAGCCATATCAGAAGCCTGTTGCAAGCTTTTTGTTGATATGCGCTTTGATGTATATGCCCGTATAGACGGGTTTATTTCTCCAAAAGGGAAAGTGTTTTTAAATGACCCGAACACCACTTCGGGTATGCTGCCTTCTTCGTTCTTTTTTCACCAGGCAGCGGAAATTGGGCTTAATCCATCTAAGTTTTTGACTTTTATCATCCGTACATCCATTCAGCAAAGGGTTATTTCTTCCATGTATTATCCGCCCTTTGAGAGGTTATTGAAAGAGATGGATCAGCTTTTACATAAACAAAAAAACACTCCTTTGGTTAAAAAGAAAATCGCGGTTATTTTGGGCGGTTATTCTTCGGAAAGACATATTTCAGTGGAGAGCGGCAGAAATGTGTATGAAAAACTGGCTTCTTCAGCAAAGTACGAACCCATTCCCGTTTTTTTGATTGGGAATAATGAAAGCCATAGTCTTTATACTATTCCAATAAATGTACTTCTTAAAGACAATGCGGATGATATCAGGGATAAAATTTTGCATTTTAAAATCCATCCATTTGTAAAAGAGATACAGAATAAATGCAAAGTAATAACCGGCAAATATGCCACGGGCGCCGGGCTTTTACCCCCGAAAAAAATTTTGTATGCTCAACTTGCCAAAGAAGTGGATGGGGTATTTATAGCCCTTCACGGCCGACCGGGGGAAGATGGCACCGTTCAAAAAGAACTGGAGAAAGTGAGATTACCCTATAACGGATCATCTATAGCCACTTCAGCCATCACTATTAATAAATATGAAACAGATAGAATTCTGCGGGAAAATGGGCTTTTAGTGGCAGGTGATATGATAGTGCAAAAAGTAGAATGCCAAAATAAAAATGAAAGTGGGATTTATACTAATCTCGTGAAAAAATTAGGCTCCCCCTTTATTGCCAAACCGATTGATGATGGTTGCAGTTCAGCGGTACGCAAGATTTTTAATGCTAAAGAATTTGAAGCCTATACCAACCTTATTTTCCGCGATAAACAAGAGAAGGACAGGAAAGCCACAGAATTATTGAAGATTCGCCCGAATGAAGAATTTCCCATGAAAAAGGCTTTTTTGGCGGAAGAATTGATTAGTAAAAAAGGGGCATCCCGTTTTCTTGAAATTACGGGCGGGCTTTTAACTCACTATACCAAAAAAGGAAAAGAATACGAAATATTTGAAGCCTCGGAAGCCTTATCAGAAGGGGAAGTGTTATCGTTGGAAGAGAAATTTTTAGCAGGCGAAGGACAAAATATCACCCCGGCAAGGTATGCTGATGAACCTGAATTAAGACAAAAAATATCGGATTTTGTCAAGTCAGAATTCTTAAAAGCAGCCAAACTTTTAAATATAGAGGGCTATGCCCGTATTGACGCTTTTGTCCGCATTTTTCCCGGTGGTAAAGCAGAAGTAATATTTATTGAAGTAAATTCGCTTCCCGGAATGACTCCCGCTACCTGCATATTTCACCAGACTGCCATTAACGGATACACCCCTTACCAGTTTATTGATAATATCCTGCAATATGGGTTTGAAAAACAAAAAATGAAAGCAGATGCTTAAAGACCTGGGCGCTTTTCTTAAAAGCAGGACATTCTTAAAAAACCTGGTACTTGCTATAGTGGTGGTGGCTTTATTTTTTGGATGTGCTATTTTTTACCTTTCCAGATATACCCGGCATAATCAATTTATCATCCTGCCCAATCTTGCCAATATGAAACTCTCTACCACCGAAAACTTGCTTAAAGAAATGGAATTGAAATATATTATTATTGATTCGGTTTATGAAGAAAGTTCTCCGCCCGGCTTTATTATCAATCAAAACCCTTACCCGGGGGCGCATGTAAAAAAAGGCAGGAATATTTATCTTTATGTTACCTCCGTCTCACCGCCTTTAGTAGAGATGCCGGGCCTATTAGACAAATCATTGCGACAAGCTAAGAACCTGCTTGAGAATACAGGATTGAAAATAGGACAAGTACGCATGGTTATTGACCCTCTCCCGGGGTTTGTGTTGAAACAGACATTTAAAGGTAACCCCATTGAACCCGGAACTAAAATTCCTAAAGGTTCGGTAATAAATATAGAGGTAGGAAGTGGCAATACCAACGATTCTATTCCCTGAAATGCAATATTATTAAGATTTAAGAGTTAATTTCGCACACTATCTGATATTAAAGTTATGAAATTTAAGCAAACTCTGTTATACTTTTCACTTTTCGCTTTTCACTTTTCACTTCTTTCTGCGCAGGAACATCTTCTTCCCCTTAAAACCAATCCTGTACTGGTAAAATATACTAAAGAGGCGAAAAAAAACCACACTCCTGTATGGTGGATCTTATCGGATTCTATAAAAGCTACCCTCCCTTTTCTCGATGACTTTTCCCGTCCCGGACCTTACCCGTTTGATTCTTTATGGATGGATAATGCCGCCTTTATTAATACAACCTATCCAATCTGTCCGCATACACTTGGAGTGGCTACCTTAGATGGTGTAAACAGTGAAGGCAAGCCATATAACCCCAACTGCCCTCCGGGAGCTTCTTATCCTGCCGATTCACTTACTTCACGCCCCATTGACTTATCGGGCTACCCGGTTTCCGATTCCCTGTGGATAAGTTTTTATTACCAGGCCGGGGGCAGGGCGCCTTCTCCTCCCCTACCCGCCGATACATTATTACTCCAGTTCAGAACCAGCCAGATTCCCTGGACTACAATATGGTACCTGAATGGATATTTTCCGGAAGCTACAGATACCAATTTCCATTTGGTGATGGTGCCTTTAAAGAATTTAAAATTTTTCGACCCCAGTTTCCAGTTCCGCTTTAAAAATTATGCCTGCACCTCTGCCAATATTGACCAATGGAATATTGATGAGGTATATCTTGACAAGCACAGGTCATACAGTGATACGTCCCAGAACGATGTATCCTTTGTTTATGAATGCCCCACCATGCTGGCAAATTACCAATATATGCCCTGGAATCAATTTACTGACAATGACCTGAGGATAAGTATGTATTTACAAGAACGCAATAACAGTAATGGACCTATAGCTATAACTGATAGCTGTTTTATTAATACTATGCCGGCTGCGAAATACCCTGGCGGATATGCTAACATCAACCCATTTTTTTGTTGCGGATACAATTCAAACTCCACACAGACAAATATTCCGGTTAAATCCATATTCAGCTATAATCCTTTGACTGGCCCTACAAACATAACAATGACCAATATTCTTTACTCATCGAACGATTTTATAGCATGGAATGATACACTGCGTTTCAACCAGATTTTTTCCGATTATTATGCCTATGATGACGGAACCTCAGAAGCTGCCTACTTTATTAATGGTACATCGCCATTATATTTAGCTTACCAGTTCACGCTCAATAACCCGGATACGCTACAGGGGCTTGACCTTTATTTTGATTATACTTTTGTAAACCCTTCTAACTACAACATGCGCCTTGCTATTTGGAATAATGACGGCACCGGGGGGGGGCCCGGCACCCTGTTGTTTGAGGATGATTCAATTGTCAGCCCTATAATTGGCAACACCCTTGATGGTTTTACTTTCTATCCTTACCATTCTCCAAATCCTTTAGGGTTTACCGCCGGCAAAACATTTTATGTAGGGTGGATACAGACCGAAGGTGATTCCCTTGACATAGGCTATGACCTGAACACCTTTCATAATGACAAGATATATTATTACGATGGAGCCTATCCTCCGGGAGACTGGCAGCAAGGAAGCATTCCGGGTTCCATGATGATGCGCCCGGTGTTTGGCAGTTCAAAAGTGCTTGCTACACCCAATGTTAAAAACCCATATGCTTATCTTGCAATATATCCTAACCCGGCAGGTAATTTGGTTAATTTGAGTTCAACCATACCATATAATACATCTCTCAAAATATATACTCCTGAAGGCAAAGAGTATTTGAGCGACAATAATTTTTACGGTAATTCTATTAATACTGCTTCCCTTCCTGCAGGGTTTTATATTATGGAAATTATAATTAAAGGGGAGAAACCCATGTACCAAAAACTGATTATAGAGAGGTGAAATAGAATATTCAAATTGAATTATTCAGTATGAAGAAAATATTTTTGGTATTCCTGTTTTCTTCCATTTTATTTTTAACGCAAAAATCCTTTGCCCAACTTTCCGGTACCTATACAATAGGCGGGGTGAGTCCTGATTTTGCAAGAATCAGCATTGCCTATAGCGCAATGGTAAGTCAGGGCATTTCAGGACCAGTAGTTTTTAATATCCGACCCGGAATCTATAATGACAGCATTGTTGGTACCTATATAGCCGGAGCCTCCAATATTAATACCATTACGTTTCAGTCGGAAAATCATGATTCATCAAGTGTCATAATAAATTCTACATCCGTCAGCTTTTTTTATACTAGTTCAAATTTGGAATATTATATTTTCAAACAAATTACATTGAATTCCGGGGTGGATGGTTTTGATGAACTCCGAAATATTAATATCATAAATTGCAATATACATTGTACTTCAAATGCCTTCTATTTAGAATACGGTTATGATACCGTTATTAATTCCTTTATTTCCGGTGTTATGACCCAAAGCACACCTAACTCGCCGATATATTTCTATCATAACACAACCGACGGAGCAATCTATTTTTCCAGATCAATCTTTCTTAATAATACATTATTAGGTGGAGATTCATGTATTATGTCTTTACAAAATTCTATTATTAAGAATAACATCATGGAATGTGGAACAGACATATTTAACGGTGCACCCATTATTGAAGATAATGAATTTTATTATACGGCACAGCTCCACGGCATTGGTACTACTGTTCAACCTTCCATAGTCGTTCATAATAAAATGTATGAGGGAATGGAAGCAGATTATTGTTCAGGGACCATCTTTGATGGGAATTTGATTTTGGAAGGGTTAGATAACGGAATTGGATTATCTGATAGCGTTTTAGTTTGTAATAATTTTATTTTTGGTGAATTTGAAATTTCTTATTTCCATTACTCAAAAATAGTCAGTAATAATTTTAGCCCCTCATCTTCTTTTTTATATATGTGGGGTTGCTATTATGATTCGGTAAGGAATAATAATTTCTCACAACCGGTTTACCAGTATTTTGATTCCGCTTGCAAAATCTTTCAAAATAATTATTACCCTGCATCCGGTAGTGATTCAGTACAGACTAATTTTAATCCGGAATATAATGATACTTCTGATTTGCATGCGCATAACCTCCACCTGATTGGAATAGGAGGCACTTTGCCCTATGTACGGTATGATATTGACAGTGTTTTAAGGAAGAAACCACCTACAATGGGGGCTAATGAAATTTGCTTATCAGGGGACACTTTTAATTTAGCCTGTGGTGATTCTGTTCCCCTTGTTATGTGTAATGCCCCGGATACCGGAAATTTTATTTGGACTCCCTCGGTTGGACTAAATAATTCAACCATTGCTTCTCCTATTGCAAGTCCTTCAATAAATACCCTATATAAGGTAGTTGAAACCTTGTCAGGATATTCTGATTCGGTATATGTAAAAGTAATTCCTTTTAATCCTGCTTTTTTTAGAGATACATCAGTATCTTGCGGGAATGTAGTTGAATTATATGCTAGCTATAATGCCGGCGCTATCTATCATTGGTCTCCTGCCACCGGATTAAGTGACACCGATTCATACCATACATTGGCAACACCACTTCTTTCGACAACTTATGTGGTAAGTATTACCGTTCCGGGTTGTGGTATAACTTACGATACGTTGAGAATAAAAGTAGATAGCTTACCCACTGTCAATATTGTTTATTCTGACAGTTGCCTTACAGCAATATTTTATAATACTACTACCTGTGCAACAAATTACTATTGGGATTTTGGAGATGGTTCCACTTCAAATAGCGTTAATCCCTCCCATACGTATGATACCGGAGGCAGTTATTATTTAATAATGTTGGGTTGTAATTCTTATGGCTGTGATACCATCGCCGGATATATTTCTGTTCAAAGTTGTGTCATAACCGGTTTTCAAAATATTCACAATGTTGAGGATTTTAAATATTTTCCAAACCCCACAAAGAAAAATATTACTGTTGAATATGAGTTAACAAATTTGAGTGCCGATGTTCAAATTGAACTTATGGACATATACGGGAATGAAGTATTTTTAAGAAATTTAGCTATTGATGCCGGAACACATTCGTATGAATTTGATCTGTCTGCCTACCCGTCCGGGATATATTTCCTCATTTTTCAGACAGGCAATGACCGCATTACGCACAAGGTAATATTGCAAAAGTAGAATTTACCCAACCTACTGCCATTTTTTCCTATCTTTCCTGTTGGAACGATATTTGATAGGTATAAATACAGAATATACATTATATGAACCTGAATAATTTCACATTAAAATCGCAGGAAGCCATTCAACAAGCCCAACAAATGGCTATTGGTAATGGCAATCCAGCCATAGAACCGGGCCACATTCTTAAAGGTATTTTAGAAGTGGACGAAAATGTCACGCCTTTTCTGTTCAAGAAGCTGAATATCAATATACCCATTTTCAGGCAGGCGCTTGATAAAATTGTGGAGCGTTACCCCAAAGTGGATAATAATGCCGGGCAGTATTTGTCAAACGAATCTCAGCAGGTGGTTGCTAAGGCATCCAACTTTATAAAGGAATTCAAAGACGAATATGTATCTATTGAACATCTTTTGCTGGGCATTTTAACTACTAAAGATACCGTTTCTCAATTAATGAAAGACAACGGCATTACCGAAAATGACCTGAAAAAAGCCATACAGGAACTAAGAAAGGGCAGCACCGTTACCAGTTCGGGGCAGGAAGAAACCTATAATGCCTTGAATAAATATGCTATTGACTTAAACAGCATGGCTCAGAATGGAAAATTAGACCCCGTTATCGGTAGGGATGAGGAAATCCGCCGGGTGCTGCAAATCCTTTCCCGTCGTACAAAAAACAACCCTATATTGGTAGGGGAACCGGGGGTTGGAAAAACCGCCATTGCCGAAGGGTTAGCCCAACGGATTATTAACGGAGATGTACCTGAAAACTTAAAAACCAAACGGATTTTTGCCCTTGACATGGCTGCCCTTATTGCCGGAGCTAAATACAAAGGCGAATTTGAAGAAAGGTTGAAAGCGGTGGTAAAAGAAGTAACCTCTTCGGACGAGGTGATATTATTCATTGACGAAATACATACCCTTGTGGGTGCAGGTGGCGGAGAAGGAGCGATGGATGCCGCTAATATTTTGAAACCTGCCCTTGCCAAAGGACAACTGAGAGCTATTGGCGCTACTACATTAAACGAATACCAGAAATATTTTGAAAAGGATAAAGCGCTGGAACGCCGTTTCCAAAAGGTGATGGTGGACGAACCAAGTGAAGAAGATGCTATATCCATTTTGCGTGGCATAAAAGAAAAATATGAAAGCCACCATAAAGTCCGCATAAAAGATGATGCTATTATTGCAGCAGTAGAACTTTCTCAACGCTATATCAGCGACCGTTTCTTGCCTGATAAAGCTATTGACTTAATGGATGAAGCGGCATCTAAACTCCGCATGGAAATAAATTCGGTACCTGCCGGATTAGATGAAGCAGAGCGGAAAATCCGGCATCTTGAGATAGAAAGAGAAGCTATAAAGAGAGAAAATGATAAAGAGAAACTTAGCCAGCTAAACCGTGAAATTGCTGAATTGAGCGATAAGCGTTCTGACCTGAAAGCCCAATGGCAATCGGAAAAAGAAGTGGTCAACTCCATTCACAGAATACGAAAGGATATAGAAAACCTGAAGTTGGAAGCAGAGCAGGCTGAGCGTGTAAGCGATTTTGGAAAAGTGGCTGAAATACGCTACGGTAAAATAAAAGAAGCTGAGGAAAATTTGACTGAAATGGAAAAGAAATGGGATGCCCTTAAAGCCAAAGGCTCCCAGATGCTGAAAGAAGAAGTAGACAGGGAAGATATTGCTCGTGTAGTGTCACGGTGGACAGGCATTCCGGTGAATAAGATGATGCAGGGAGAAAAAGAGAAACTACTCACACTGGAAGATGAATTGCACAAACGGGTAATAGGTCAGGAGGAAGCCATAGAAGCTGTTTCCGATGCTATACGCCGTAGCCGTGCCGGCTTGCAGGATACCAAACGCCCTTTAGGTTCATTTATATTTTTAGGCACTACGGGTGTTGGTAAAACAGAAGTAGCAAAAGCCTTGGCAGAATATCTTTTCAATAGCGAACATAACCTGGTACGTATTGACATGAGCGAATACCAGGAAAAGCATAGTATTTCCAGGCTTATTGGCGCCCCTCCGGGATATGTGGGTTATGATGAAGGCGGGCAACTTACCGAAGCGGTAAGGCGCAAACCATACTCTGTTATTTTGTTAGATGAAATTGAAAAAGCCCATCCCGATGTATTTAATATCCTGTTACAAGTGCTGGACGATGGCAGGCTGACAGATAGCAAAGGCAGGGTGGTGAACTTTAAAAATACCATTATCATTATGACTTCCAATATCGGTTCAACCATTATACAGGAAAATTATGATAAGATAGAAAAAGGGAATAAAGAAACCGTTTTTGAAGCTACCAAAGAACAGGTGTTTGATTTATTAAGACAAACACTTCGTCCTGAATTTCTAAACCGGGTAGATGAAGTAATTATGTTTGTTCCGCTCACAAATAAAGACATCAAAGCCATTGTGAAAATGCAGTTTGATGGGGTGGTGAGAAAATTAGCAGAAGAAAATATCCGCCTCTCGGCCACTGATGAAGCTATTCAATGGATGGCACAAACCGGCTTCGACCCTTCTTATGGGGCAAGACCTATAAAAAGGCTCATACAAAAAAGGGTATTAAATGAACTCTCAAAAGAACTCTTAGCAGGAAAAATTGAGCGCGACAGCGATATAGTGATGGATGTGTTCGATGATAATGTGGTATTCAGAAAACCGATAGAGACGGATAAAAAAAGGGCTAACAAGATTAAGAGTTAACCACTTGCTGTGTTACCGGTTTCACCTGTGCGGTTCCATGAAAAAGATATTCATGTCTTGTATTGATTCTTGAACATAAATATCTCGTTCTTATTCTTTTCAGTTTAAGATAAGTATGGCTATCTTCTGCAATAAAGGCTGAGTGTAAGGGAAGTTCATCTAAAAAAATGCGTCCGTCAATATTCTGGTCGTATTTACGCATGGTTTTAAATAAATGTTTATCGGTGCAAACTGTTGCGGCAGGGTTCTGTAAATATTCCCGGAGGGCATTTATTACATCTGCGGGAAAAACCCCCTCGTGAAGAAAAGGCTGTAATAACAAACGGTATTCCTGCTTCCATTCTTTTCCATGCGACTGGATATTATTTCCGAATTTTTTCCATGCGCTCAGGTGTGCAATTTCATGCACCAATGTATTCAGAAAAGCATATTTATTCAGGTCGTGGTTAATGGTGATTTGATGGTTCAATCCTTTAACGGGCGGGCGATAATCTCCATACTTGGTAGAGCGGGCACGTTTTATCTTTAGCTTGAAATCAAAAGTAAGTATCCACCCGGCAATAATTTCTACGGCGCTTTCAGGAATATATTTACCAAGTATGGCTCGGTTCCTTTCCAACTGTTCCATAGTGCAAAATTACGCTATCCGTCAATAGGGGCCTGTCACCGGCTCCCATAGATTTATAAAAAGTTATGAATACTACTTTAATGCTGCTTTTTGAGGATTTCAAAAAACATCCTCCAGCACCAGGTGCGATTTTAAGGGAGCCATATCAGCATGTATTTCAAAGTATTTTAACAACCCGTGTAAAATATTTTTACGTAGCGCCGAAGGTATTTTGGCGCTTGAAAAAGAGGCAATCGGTAAAGCCGATAGTTTACTGACACACTCACTCTCATCAGGGTAAAGAAACGAAGTATGCAATGGATTTTTTGCCTGGTAATTACCTTCCTCCAAATTAAGGTAAGGTGTTTGTGCCGAATAACTATTTTTAGGTAATAGGCCAAAATGATTCGAGAGGTTCAGCATAAAAACAATATGAAAATTAGCGCAGTTTTCACCGGTATTATTCAGAAGCAGGATAGATTCATGCAGAAAACCGTAAAGAGATTCATCAAGTGCAGAATCTTTAATAGCGTGTGAAAGCAGTTCAGCTATAAATATAGCTATGGCGCTTTTCTCAATATTGGCGGCAATAGCAGAAGGAAAAAAAGAAACCTGCATTTCTTTCAATGTTGATAATTGTTTTGTCGCCCTCTGGTCAATAACTGCGTTGATGATAGTGAGCGGCTGCAATCCTGCTACCCTTATGCCCGATGATTTACCGCGGAGGGAATTAATCCAGCAGGCAGCAAGCCCCGATTCACGGGTAAAGAGTTTTACAATGGCATTTTGTTCTTTGTGCGGTATTAACTGCAGGACAATTGCTTCAACCGGGTGAAACATGAAGGATTAATTTACAAGCAATAATTTGGTAACCACAGATTGGGTGCCATCCGGACTGGTGCATAAAACCAAATAAACACCCGTTTGTACCCTTTCTCCGCTAAAATTGGTACCGTACCAAATGGCTTGTCCGCCCAATGCAACCGTATGATACACGATTTCGCCGCTGACATTGGTAATTTTGACATCTGAATTTGCAACAAGGTTTTTAATGGCAATAGGCCCGGCGTAACCATGAGGAATAGGGTCGGGATATGCATATACATTAGTAAAAGAAGAGTTGCCTTCGGTTGAACTACCCTGGTAGGAAACCACCCCCTGGTCGGTACCGATAAATACCTCACCGGTAAGCTGATTAATAGCGATAGAAAGGACATTATTAGAAAGCAAAGGGCTATTGGATACCGTGAAATTGAGTATCTGTTGGGTACCGTCTGCCGACATCAGAAATATCCCCCCACCCTGTGTTCCTATCCATTTCCGGTTAGCTCCATCTACGGCAATGCAGGTAGTAAATTGATTTTGCATAAGATATTGGGTATATCCTGTTTGCTGCACATATACATTTTGCGCATCCCAGCCACCGGATCCATTAAAAATATCGTCGGGAGAATAAAACACCACTACCTGGGTATTGTTTCCTATCCATATAGCTCCATTAAGGTCTTCCGTCATGCAATAAATAGTAAGACTTGGTAAGTGCCCATTCCCGACAGCATCTGTAATAAAGACTGAGTTAGAGGCGCTGGGAGAGGCAAAGGTTCCGTTATCCTGGTACGCTAAAATGCCTGTGCCGGGGAAAAGTATCCATTTGGCGCCCGTTTGTGTAACTAAAACATTGGTAACTATTTTAGTGCTGGGCGCAACTCCGCTAAAGTTAAACGACTGCCATGTCCCATTTTCATGTCTTACAGAGAGATAATTATTTTCAACACTTGAATTAGTTACCCAGAGGTTGCTGTTGTTATCAAAACCAACCCCACCGATACGAATAGAATACCCGCCATAATTATACAGGTTGAGTAGCGGACTATTGGTATTATTATAAAGCTCGCTGAACGTATTATTATTATATTCAAGGACACCATGCCCCCAGCTTCCGACGAATGCATGCAGAGGGTTTTTAGGGTCAATAGCAACGCAGCATAAATCCTGGATAGTATCACTATTGGGCGGCGGAACATCAATTAACCTGTACCAGGATGCCTCGGAATATTCTGATACACCTATATTGCTCAGGTATAAAGGCGCATAGGACTGGTTATATCCCCCCGGGGCAATATATAAATAAGATTCCTCAGAAGCCATTGAAAAAACAGAATTGGAAAAAGGACCGGGAGGAAGGAAGCTTTCTCCATTATAACTGCTGGGCGCCGCAACAAGGCCGTAATTACCATCTGCAATCCATACTTTCATAGTGTTATCCACTAAGGCATCATTGGGGCCCACACTGCTGCTGAAGCCGTAATTATATATTTTATTCAAAAGGTTTTGCAACGTATCCAGCACACTTACGTTTCCGGAACCCGAATAAACCAGGTAAGGAATATTATTCACTATGGAAGTTTGTATAGAATATATATTATCGTGGATGCTGTCAGCCGCCCAGTTGCCCGCTGTATAAATATATAAAATATCTTCATTGTAATAAGAAGTGGAAATAAGATGCTTGGCATAACTGGCATACATTTTGTTGCCGCAAGTTACAATGCCGTTAAAAATCCCTTCGGGAAGAGGAGAGGAAACAACGTGCCAATCCTGGTAATCGCCGGGGTTGGGGTCGTTCACCGATATTTTGTAAATACCTATGGCAGTGGCAGCAAATAAGGTATCGTCAAAAATAGCTACTGAATATACATTTAATGCTGTTTCACCGGGGCCGATAATATATTCATCGAGTATAATATCCTGGGTTAAGTCAATTACTATGATACCCTGCCCACATGAAATATAGGCGATACTTTTATTGAAAAATACATTATTGATTTTTTTGCTACCCAGTGCAGAACTGTTTTTCAGGTCCGGAATATTAGTCACGTTGTTATTTACCACCAAGTCTATATTTCCATTGGAATAGCCCACTACAAGTGTATTGGTGAAAGAATTGTACCGGGCAACAGTGCAACCGATGTCCGAAAGACCTGTTACCTTATTGTACCGCTGTATGGAATTGTCTGATAAGTTATACGAAAAAACACCCGATGAGCAACAGCAATACATTTTACTGCCTCCCTGGCAGACTGTGAGTCCTTGCTGATATGATAAATAATCTTTCCACTGACCAAGCGAGGCATTCTGGCTATAGGAATTAATGGTAACCGCAAAAAAGAAGGCGAAAAACAGTACCTGCTTTGTTTTCATATTCAGGATAGAAGTGCAAAGATAACTGATTGGAGCCTTTATTATTGCATTTTGAAGTAATATTACATTTTTAGAAGGACGTGGGTACCGCCAATAGTAACAATTATCCCTATTTTTGTCTTCCTATTAAAAAGCCTGATGAATTATATTCTTTTTGACGAGCCCCAAACAAGGCAACATCTGTTGCCCTTTACTTTTACCCGCCCCGTTTCTGAAATCAGGATTGGGATATTGACTGTAAAAGAGAAATGGGAAAAAATTTCAGGACAGAAAATGGCTGTTAAAACAGAAGATTATTTAACAAAAAAAATTCCGCTTACTATTTCTAAAAAAGAAGATACTATATGGATTGATGGGAGCATTATACCAACAGCCAAACTGTTTGATACTATTAAGTCTTTAAAAAAATTTCAGGCGCTAAAAAGTAAAAACGTGCTAATAGCAGTTAATACAGGTAAAGAATTATTCGAAGGCTTTGGAGCTAAAATAAAAAATACAGAATGGGATGGAAAACCACTATTGAAAATAAACCATACCTGGGATATTTTTTCCCTGAATGGCGAAGCGCTGGAACAAGATTTTAAATTGCTCACCAAGGGAAAAAAATCAGCAAAAATTTCTAAAACCAATACGTTGCTGGGTAAGAATATTTTTATTGAAAAAGGCGCTACTATGGAATGTGCTATTTTAAATTCCACTACCGGACCAATTTACATCGGTAAAGATGCAGAAGTAATGGAAGGATCCATTATCAGGGGACCATTTGCGTTATGCGAAGGGGCAACTGTAAAAGCCGGGGCAAAAATATATGGACCAACTACTGTAGGACCGCATAGCAAAGCGGGCGGTGAAATCAGCAACTCGGTAATTTTTGGCTATTCCAATAAAGGACATGATGGCTTCCTCGGTAATTCGGTAATAGGAGAATGGTGTAACCTCGGCGCTGATACCAATACATCAAACCTTAAAAATAATTATTCCGGTGTAAGTGTTTATAATTATTCATCGGGGAAAATGGAACTTACCGGGCTTACTTTTTGCGGATTGATGATGGGTGACCATTCCAAATGCGGTATAAATACGATGTTCAACACAGGCACCGTTGTGGGCATTTGCGCCAATATATTCGGGGGAGATTTTCCGCCCAAATTTATCCCTTCATTCAGTTGGGGTGGCGCAAAAGGATTTATCACTTACGAGCTTGATAAGGTTTATGAAACTGCCCAACGTGTATATGAACGAAGGCACAAACAGTTTGACACTACTGAAAAAGAAATTTTGAAAATAGTGTTTTCTTTAACTGCGAACAGGAAATAACTACTCCGTCCATCTCTTGCCTTTTTTGTTTTTATCATTAAATCCGTATGGGCAATGCTTGCATCCGCTCTGGCAACAATAGCCCCGCTTTAAATGGTATTTTTCAGTAAAAACTTTATATCCCTGTTCGTTCAGATAATAGTCCTCCCCTTCTACAAGGTCTTTCTTAAAGGGGTATTCTTCTTCGGTAAACAAGTTAAGACGTTACTACATTCTTAATATTTACATTCCTGTTTCTCAGGTCAAGTCCTCCTTCCATAACAGATTTCAGGTTTGCCAGGTAGAAAGTCCAGCCATTGTTACAGCCCAAGTGCAAGCGTACTTTTGAAATTTCATCGGTAGGGATTTTTTCCTGCACTAATTCCATAATCGTTCTCCCCTCCTGTATTTTACAGGTTACCGTTACTTCACATTCTCCGGCGAAACTGAATTTAAATAAGTCTTTTCCATTTAAATCAAGCACCTTGCCTTTCTCTTCATTTTTGTCATCATAGCCATGCCATCTCCAAATATATGTATCGCCCGGCTGAATCAATCCATTCTCGTCCCGCATTTTACCATCGGGCGTGGTATAAATTGCCCTTCTCAAAAACCAGCTTTCCAAATTAGCCTGTGTAGTCCAGGCATTATATACCGCAAGGGGTGTAGCCCTTATATCAACCCTCAATACAAATTTTGACCAATCGTAATGACTCATTCAATATAAGATTTATGATTTAAGAATTGAGATTTATCTTTTGTTGTTTTACAAAGATAAATCTATTTATTTGAAAAATCTTCCCGGTTTAAATTAACCGGAGAGTATGATTGATATTTTAAAATCAGCTATACACGATACCCTTTGTCCATTTATAACCTTTGGTTTTCTATTTTTACCATTTGCATGAAAGCCACTATTGTACTATTTCTGCTTTGCGTTGCCGCAACCATTTTTTGCTGGACACATCCCTCCATAGATGGCTATGTAAGTTTCAGTTCCGATAATTTAATGGCAGGCAGGGTATGGACGTTGGTCACCACTCTTTTTGTTCATGGCTCTATCTGGCATTTGCTGGGCAATATGCTGGCATTGCTTGTATTTGGTTTCCCATTGGAAAAGCTTATCGGGAAAGGAAAACTCTACCTCACTTTTTTTCTCGGCGGAGTTGGAAGCTTACTGATTGGCAGACTGTATTACCCGCCCAATGAATTTTTAATCGGGGCATCGGGGGCTATATGCACCATGATTGCCGTACTGATACTATTCAGCCCCTGGAGGGTTTCATTCATCCTCACCATTTTGCCCATGCCGCTGGGCGCAGCCGGAATATTTTACCTGTTGCTGAATGTTTTTCTCGCTGGTAAAGACCATTATCATCCTACCGATAACCCCACTAAAATAGCTTACGAATTACACGTAATGGGCTTTTTAATCGGGATAATATTAGGCGCATTCTGGAGCCCCAAATGGGTAAGGAATTTATTTATTTCTATACTGCTTTTTATCCTTACCTGCATTATTTACTACATCATTTTCAGGTACATTTAATCCTACTCGAGGATGTAAATATCCCGGTGTCCGCCTTGCACACAGTCCATATAACCTTTCATAACATCCATTACTTCGGGTGGTGGCGGGGTGCTTGGGCTTCTTAATTGTTTGAAGAAATTTCCAATGTCGTTTACCTCTGCTTCAAATACAACAGTCCAGTAATTGCCGGTAGCGTCTGTCATCACCTTGCAGTTCATCATTTCTCCCGATTGTTCAAAATAGGGAATTAAGGTTTTAAAGATTTTTACCAGGTCTTTTGCTTTGCCCGGTTTTGCGTTGAATAGTTCTCTTACTAAATACATAGGGTTTTAATTTCAGGCAAAGATAATTTTTGTTTGTAAAGTATCCGCATAAATCAGGTTAAAGTTTGTAGTACTATTCGTCATCTAAATTACGTTGAAATTTTAGTTATTTTTGTTTCAGGTTTATTATGGATAAAATTATTAAAATCTGCTCGGCTTTGTTTTTTCTGCTGTTTTTGCGTGTACAAAATTCAGATGGGCAAATATGGTTATGGGCAAAAGGAGAATATCCTACCTCAGTCTCCTCCGGTTGCGTTCCGGAACAAATTACAACAGATAAATCAGGTAACATAATTGAAATAGGCGATATTGTGGGTTCAGCTCAAGTGGGTTCATATACCATAAATTCAAGCCCTTCAGGCAATGCAGTATATATTGCTAAATATGACCAGAATGGGAATGTATTGTGGGTGACAACCCAGGTTCAGCAGTGGCTTGAGGAGGCTCATGCTTATGCAGTAGCGACAGATGCTGTTGGTAATTTCTATGTTTCGGGGAGTTTTCAAGATACCATTCAATTTGGCACGTATAGACTAACAACCGAAGTAAGGATTGGACCATTTGAAGGTTTTTTTCTTGCTAAATTTAACCCTAATGGAAATATAAAATGGTTGATTGGTCCCAAGTATTCTAATGGTTCTACCAGCGGAGATGGTGTTGCTACAGATGCTGCCGGAAATGTTTACCTGTTAGGTGCTTATTCGGGCATTCTCGAAATAGGAAATGACACTTTGGTTTCTGGACCTGACTCCACGGGTATGTTTCTTGCAAAATATGACTCAAATGGCACCTTTAAATGGTTGACGGGTGCCACTGATGGAGGCGGAGGGTATGTACTTGCTTCCGACGGCTCAGCTAATTTATATGTAACAGGCGTATTTTACCACTATCTGAGCGCAGGGAGCTACTACATAACAGACACCTATCCCTACAATGGGGACCAGGCACTCCTTAAATACGATTCATCGGGAAATTTAATCTGGCTAAAAAATGCATTGCTAAACAATTCATCCAGTATGATTGCCCCTTCGTCTACTTCCCGCCTGGCGATATCTACCAATGTTGCCGGCGATATTTATATTACAGCAGACTATGCGGGAAGTGTAAGCTTTGGAAGCTATACTTTGTCCAATTATTGTACAGGCAGTTCAGCTTTTATTGCTAAATATAATTCATCTGGCAATGTTATTTGGGCAGAAGCTATGACGACAGACTCATCTTATTGTGGAACTTCCGAGGGCAGTTCCATAAGTGCCGATAACTGGGGAAATATTTATCTTGGTGGAAATATGACTAATGTAAACACCTTGGGGGGTATGACTATCGGGAATATTGGCTATGGCAGGAACTTTTTAATGAAATTGGATGGAAACGGAACAGCTTTATGTGCAAGTGTAATTAATGGTTTTGAATATTCACTTAATGGAGTGGCAGCAGATCCAGTTGGTCCTAATGTTTATTTTGCAGCAAATGACTTGGAAGGAGATTGGACGTTTGGAAATACAACATTAACCGGCATCGGAAATTGGTCTTATGTAGCCAAATGGACATGCGATAGCTGTAGAATACCTGTTAATATCGCCACTTCAAATTCAACGATATGCCCGGGAGATACTACTACTATTGCTGCATCAGGAAGTTCGGGTTATATATGGAGTACTGGCTCTACAACAGACTCAATAATGGTTAGTCCTTCAATCACTACTATCTATGCCGTGTATGTGAGCAATGGAACTTGTGCCGGAGATACGAGTATAACCATTCATGTAAATTCATCACCGCTACCCATTATAACGAGTTCAGGGAAAATATGCATCGGTGAATCCGATACGATTTCAATTTCAGGAGGCACAGGATATAAATGGAGTAACGGGGATACAACTTCAACTATTATAGTCAGTCCAATTTCTAATACCAACTATACAGTTTTAGTTTACGGTACCCTATGCTCAATACATGATTCTACTTCTGTACTGGTTTTTCCTTACCCCCTCCCATCCATCAGTACTATGCAGAGCATTTGTTCAGGACAATCTGCAAACCTTTTAGCATCCGGAGGCTCTGCTTATTTATGGAGCACCGGCAGTACTATTTCTTCAATTAGTGTCACACCCCTTACAAGTACAATTTATTCTGTTATAGTTTCAAATGGATATTGTTCCACATCCGATAGCGTTACCGTTGTTGTTAATCCCTTGCCCAATGCAACTGTTTGTTGCGACACATCTATTATTCCGGGCAGCAAAGTGCAACTGATTTCTTCCGGAGGCGATAATTACTCATGGTCTCCTTCAAATGGATTAAGTTGTGATACATGCCCAAACCCTTTTGCTTCACCAAGTCATAATACAACTTACACCTTAACTATTACAAGTGATAGCGGATGTGCCGCTACAGGTACTGTAACCATTGATGTGAGTTGTGGCGAGGTTTTTATTCCCAATGTTTTTTCACCAAATCAAACTGGTTATAATAATATCCTTTATGTCCGTGGACAATGTATAGCCCAAATGGACTTTTGCGTGTTCGATCGCTGGGGAAATAAAGTGTTCGAAAGTCAGAATCCCAATCAAGGTTGGGACGGGACTTTCAAAGGGCAACCCATGAGTATGGCTACCTATATGTGGTTTGTAAAAGCTACATTAATAGATGGGACAAGTATAGAGAAAAAGGGGAATGTGACGTTGGTAAGATAAGATAGAATTTATACTTTCCTGTTTCTGTTTTTACTTCATCATTCGAGAAATTGCTTATTATTTTCCCATTTATTGCATTTCGAACCATTTTTGTTTCCATTTCGCTATATTAAAACACCCCTCCGAAACCCAATAGGGACATAGCATTCCATGAATAATCTGAAAACCAGCCGCTTGAATAGTCTAATCTATGCCGTTTTTATATAATTGCAAAAACCTTGCCACAGATTCACAGATTATAAATAAATATTTATTTTTTGTGTTTTGAGTGAAACCATTCTGTGAATCGGTGGCAATTTTTTCCCAAAAGGTCATAACTTATAACTCATAACTTATAACTGCTTTAAAACAGTTTCACCTCTTCTAAAAAGTGTGTGTTATAATCGCCTTTCAAAAAGCGGGGATTTTGCATCAGCCGGATGTGGAATGGAATAGTTGTTTTTATTCCTTCAATTACAAACTCATCGAGCGCACGGTTCATTTTGTGTATCACTTCTTCTCTTGTCTGCGCCACGGTAATAAGTTTCGCAATCATAGAATCGTAATTGGGCGGAATGGAGTACCCGGCATACACATGCGTATCAACCCTTATGCCATGCCCCCCCGGAACGTGGAAATTAATTATCTTCCCCGGAGACGGACGGAAGTTATTTTCAGGGTCTTCGGCATTAATACGGCATTCCATAGCATGAAGCTGCGGGATATAGTTCTTACCGGAGATTTTTACCCCGGCTGCTATTTTTATCTGCTCCTGAATGAGGTCGTAGTTTATTACTTCTTCTGTTATAGGATGTTCCACCTGTATCCGTGTATTCATTTCCATAAAGTAGAAGTTGCGGTGCTTGTCCACCAAAAACTCCACTGTACCTACCCCTTCATACTTCACCGCCGAGGCGGCTTTAATTGCGGCTTTCCCCATTTTTTCACGCAGCTTTTCAGTCATAAATGGAGAAGGAGTTTCTTCCACTAATTTCTGGTGGCGGCGTTGTATGGAGCAATCTCTCTCAGAGAGATGGCAAACTTTGCCATACTGGTCTCCCGCAATCTGTATTTCAATATGACGGGGTTCTTCTAAGAATTTTTCCATGTACATGCCATCGTTGCCGAAGGCATTGGCAGCCTCCTGCCGGGCAGAACTCCAGGCATGTTCTATTTCCTTTTCTTCCCAAATTACACGCATCCCTTTGCCACCGCCTCCGGCAGTAGCTTTCATCATTACAGGGTAGCCTATTTTTTTCGCCGTCTTTTTAGCATCATCCAAATCTTTCAGCAACCCATCTGAACCGGGTACCACAGGCACACCAGCTTTCTTCATGGTTTCCTTAGCGGTAGATTTGTCGCCCATAGCTTCAATCATATTCGGGCGGGCACCGATAAACTTTACCTTATGCTCATCGCATATATGCGAAAACTTGGCATTCTCTGAAAGAAATCCATACCCCGGATGAATGGCATCGGAATTGGTTATTTCAGCAGCAGCTATAATATTAGGGATATTGAGATAAGAATCTTTACTTGGAGGAGGACCGATACAAACAGCCTCATCTGCAAAGCGCACCGGCAGGCTGTCCTTATCAGCTGTAGAATATACGGCTACGGTTTGAATTCCCATCTCCTTACAGGTGCGTATAATACGCATGGCTATTTCGCCCCTGTTTGCTATTAATATTTTTTTAAACACGTATAATAAGTTATAAGTTATGAGTTATAAGTTATAATCCTTTAATCTTTTTTGTTGTGATAATTGCACTCCTAATCATTTTAAGTAAAGTAGTTGCGTCTACATTCATGCTGTCAAATTCTTTTTTAGTTATGAAATCAGTTGCTTTTAAAAGTTCCAGCCAATACAGTGTTTCATCACATTCTTTTTGAGCTATGGCTAATTTATGAATAAAATCTGCTTTACTTTCCGCATTTTGTGCCTCCCTAACCATTGCTCCTATGGCAGTTCCGCTTCTCAACATCTGCTTATTCAATACATTTTCATGATATTTTTCCAATATGTATTTATATAGTCTCGTAACTCTTACCGCAAAATCAAAACTTTTAATTTTTAAAATAATTTCCTTTTTATCTTCCCCATTGGTCATAACTTATAACTTATAACTATCACGATGGATCAATCAAAAATAACGGTTGATCATATTCTACAGGGGAAGCATCATTAATAAGCACTTTTACCACTGTACCGGATACTTCAGCTTCTATTTCATTAAATAATTTCATGGCTTCGATAACACAAATAACTTTCCCTTTTTCAATTTTATCGCCTACATTTATAAAGGGAGGCTTATCGGGTCCGGGTGAACGGTAGAAAGTTCCAATCATAGGAGATTTTATACTGTCGTGCGCCGCATCGGAATCTGCTTTAGGCTGGGGCTTGGCAGCGGCTGCCTCTTGCACCGGGGCTGCCGCAGGTCTGGCAGGAGCTGCTTGTACAGCCATGGGAGCCTGTGCAGGGGCTTCCGCCATTCTTTCCGCAGCTTTATTGGTCTTAATAACCAGCTTTACATCCTTCGTCTCAAACTCCACTTCGCTTACATTAGCTTTAGCGACAAAACGGATAAGTTCTTCTACTTCTTTTATAGTCATAGTCAATATTGTTTTTGCAATGTTAGGGCAAATATAACTATTTAGGATTTATACGTTCCTCATCCTCTTAAAAAATGAAATTTTAATGTTTCTCTAATCTTTTTGTAAATGAGGTAATCTCTCTCTTGAAAACGACAATTGCAATGATAAAATCATGATGATTACCATTGCAATTGACCACTTAGAGGTTCCTTATTCAGCAGGATACAGGTTAGCTATTTTCTTCGACAGTATAGATTAATTACTGAAGAAAAAGCGCTCAGCTATTATAACTGCCGTCATGATGGTTGTAAAAATAACCGCATAGGTCCATAAAAAATAGGCTATGGTACGTCCTTTGTGCGTGTCGATTACCTCTTCTTCTTCGCAGGCGGGATCGAAAAATCTGAATCTTGTTTTTGTAATTGTTTGGGCGGTTTCATTGTAGCCCGTGATGGTTGATTCCATAGTATTTGATTTTAAAGGTTATGATTGTTATTTGACTGGTTTTCTGATAAAGCCATAATAAAATAAGATGATGAATAGAGAGAGGTGAACGAAAGCCTTTGCCAGAACCAGAGATGGAGAAACATCATATCCTAAAAAGGTTGTGGTGAAGTGTATCCCGGCTAAATAGAAACTAATTATACTGGTTGCCGCCATAAAGCCTGACATAAACTTAAAGAACTCTCTCCATTTCATAGTACCGTTGTATTTTCTGGTACAAAAGTAGAATGGACAGGAGGGATAAAAAATGAGGGCAATTAGGTTAAAACATGATTGTGGTCATGTTTTG
The DNA here is from genome assembly GCA_963767125.1 of uncultured Bacteroidota bacterium. Classification (GTDB taxonomy): domain Bacteria; phylum Bacteroidota; class Bacteroidia; order JABEUT01; family JABEUT01; genus JABEUT01. The sequence continues at coordinate 356,175 of CAVYDB010000007.1, forward strand.
AAAACAACCTACGCAGCGATAATTATAGAAATACTTAGTGTATCCGGTTTGAACTTTTTAATCTTGCACATTGGCAAGATGGGCAAGCTGCCCGGTATTTAAAAGCTTGATTTTTTTTCCGATTAAATCAATTAATCCGTCTTGCTTGAACTCTGATAATAAGCGGATGGTGGTTTCTGTGGCAGTTCCGGTAATGTTGGCAATTTCCTCCCTGCTTAAGATCGCGTTAAGAGTTGCTCCATCACTTTCACAGCCGTATGTTTCCTTAATAAACAGCAAGGCTTCCGCCAGCCTTTCTCTCACCGATTTTTGAGTGAGGTTGGTGAGCTTATGTTCTGCATTCTCCAGGTCGTGGGAAAGAATTTTAAGTAACTGCATTGACAGGCTCGCGTTCTTGTCTAGTAAAGCAAATACAATTTCTTTCGGGATGAAACACACCGAAGAATCCTCCAGCGCGGATGCTGAACCCGAATATTTTCCTCCGCTTAAAAGAGCGCGGTATCCCAGCACATCACCTTCTTTGGTTAGTCGCAGAATTTGCTCCTTACCCTGTTCACCTAATTGGTACACTTTTATTTTTCCGCTATTCACACAAAACAGTCCCTGAGGAAAGGCGCTTTCATAAAAAATCATCTGCCCCTTTTTGTAGGAAGTACAAGCTTTTCCAATATTGATGGAATCTAATTCTTCTCCGCTTAATCCGCAGAAAAGAGATTTAAAGCGAACATTGCAATGCTGGCATTCCGGACTTTCAACTTTCTTACTCATCTAAGCAATATGCTGTAATCTTTCAAAAATAGTATAAATCCGGAACTTTAAGCATGTCCGGTTTGGCTTTCTATGTATTATATGCCCACTTAATATAAATAGCTCCCCAGGTAAAGCCTCCACCAAATGCGGACAGAATGATGTTATCGCCTTTTTTCAACCGGTCTTGATAATCCCAGAGACATAGGGGCAATGTAGCAGCAGTCGTATTGCCATATTTTTCTATGTTCATCATTATTTTGCTTTCCGAAATTTCCATCCGTTCTGCCACCGCATGAATAATCCTTTTATTTGCCTGGTGAGGAACCAGCCATGCCACATCATCTGCCGCAAGGTTATTTCTTTTCATCATTTCCACCGATACGTCAGCCATTTCTTTCACAGCAAACTTAAATACATGCTGTCCTTCCTGATAAATATAGTGCTCCTGCATATCCACCGAGTCCTTGGTAGGTGGTTTGATAGAGCCTCCAGCTTTCTGGTACAAATTTTTCCTTCCCGAGCCATCTACCTTGCACACGTAATCCATAATGCCAAGCCCGTCTTCATTTGGCTCAAGCAATACAGCTCCTGCCCCATCTCCAAAAATAATGCAAGTAGAACGGTCGGCATAATTCACTATGGTTGACATTTTATCTACTCCCACTACTACCACTTTTTTGTGCCGTCCTCCCTGTATAAACTGGGCTCCGGTAGTCAGGGCAAATACAAATCCTGAACAAGCGGCATTAATATCGTAGCCCCAGGCGTTTTTTGCCCCCACTTTATCGCATACCACATTGGCAGTAGCCGGAAAAATATAATCGGCTGTAACGGTAGCGAGCAAGAGCAGGTCAATTTCTTCGGGACTGATTCCCCGTTTTTCACAAAGGCGTTTTACAGCTTCCGCCGCCATCACCGAAGCTCCCTGATCTTTTCCTTTCAGTATTCTTCTTTCCTTAATCCCCGTGCGGGTCATAATCCACTCATCGTTGGTATCAACCATAGTGGCGAGTTCCTCATTGGTGAGTATATAATCGGGCAAATATCCTTCTACGGCGGTTATTGCAGCAGTTATGGGCATTGTATTTTAGGGCTTTGAAGTGCAAAAGTAAAAAAAATCAGAAGATGGGAAAAGGGAAAAACCAATGGAACGCGGATGACGCGGATTTGATATGACTTAATATGATAATGATAATGTTCTGTTTTATGATTTTTGTAAGTGCCTATAAAAAAACGGCTAAAAACGGCTATTGCTTTCTGCTGTAAATGGCTGGCTAATAGTATATTACACGTAAACTATTGCGAGTCAAGGGGTTACATGGGTGTATTTTGTTTAGCGAAAAGAGTTAAAGTGAAGTTTAAGATTCACATTAATTATTTAAATAAGTCCTTATGTGTTCCTGTCCTTATTAAATGAATCTCCTTGTTACGTTTATTGCAATACCATATCAATAACCAATCGGGTAAAATATGGCATTCCCAATAACCGGCATAGTCTCCACGTAACCGATGGGGATAATATTCTTCCGGTAATTCACCGGCTTTTTCCAATAGTTCAAATGTCTCGTTGATTAATTCCAAATTCAAGCCTCTTTTACGACATACCTTATAATCCTTACTAAATTGGTTGGTAGTTCGTAAAGCGTACAAAATTTTATTTATTTAAAGAGAAAATAAGCTCTTTTGAGTTTTTATGCTTCCTGGACTTTCCCTTTTTAGCATCAGTCATAGCAGCCCGGGTTAATGCGTTTGGCTTTTGATATATCGTTACAAAAGACAGTGTTTTAACATACTCCAGAAAAAGCAATGCTTCCTTTTTGTGCGTATCTATTGAAATATAGGTCATAGAGGCTTTATAGTTAAACTATTGCAAAGATAGGACATTTTCGACTATTTATAAAAGGCATCGCTAATTACGGAGGGTAAAAAAGGTAAGCATAGCTTACGAATTACATAAATCAATAAGCGGGAATCAAAAGTCAGTTTAGCTATTATTGGAGGTTAAGAATGCCCTACAATAAAAGGAATGCTCTGGGAGATTTACTGGAGAGTGAAGCGGGTAGTTTATGGTATTTGAATCCAAATGGTAATTTAGATAATATTCTGCCATGTATAAAACAATAATTTTTATATATTTGACTGATCTTATAAAATAATAATAAATCATTCTTATTATGAGGATTTTACAGTTAAAAGATAAATTAAGGTTTTTAATTCCCCCCAAAAGCCTTTTGTATTTTTTCAGTAACCCCTGTTTCTACCATATTTTTGGCGAGAAGTATAAGGTTTTTGGTTGCCAGTTCATTGGAAATTCCATGACCGACCAATACGTTGGAGTTCACTCCCAAAATAGGTGAGCCTCCATGCAATTCATAATTAAACCGGTCGAAATATGGGTCGTTTATTTTTCTTCTTTTAATAAGCTTGTAAAATGCTTCAGCCTCTTTCAATACTACATTGCCCACAAATCCTTCGCATACTATTACGTCGGCGTGTCCGTCAAAAAGGTCTCTTGCTTCCACATTCCCGATGAAGTTAATGCCATCATGGTTTTTCAATAACTGGTGGGTAGCCTGTGCTACTATATTTCCCTTCTCTTCCTCTTCGCCTATGTTTAACAGGGCAACTTTGGGGTCGGGAGTGTCACAAATGTACTTGGTATAAACCTGACCGTAATTTTGGTTAAATTAGGATTAAACCCTTACCTAACCCTTACCTAACCCTAAATAAACATTTTTCCAAAAAATTCTAAAAATAGATTTTTTATGCCAACTATAGGTGTTTCCAGGCGCTCGCCTACCGGCGTGTCACTCATGCGTAACCGAAACAGGAATTTTGTGAGCTATAATTAGCAACGAGAGGGCAACAGCATCGCTTTTCCGATGATATGATATATCAGGAAATCTAACGTGCGTAACATAGTAGGCTGCTTTTGCTTTCAATTTCAGCGTTTCCACGAGTGGGCCTACAATATTATGATCGATGATTTGCTAGACGTACAATGCCTGCTACTAGCTCGATACGCGTAAGAATAGCCTAAACTAACGGTTCAACTGTTCCACCAGACTATTAATTTCACATTGTTTTCTAGCTCAGCTGCGATACCAGAAAGAATATTATTGCGACGGGTAGGAGTTGCTCATGGCCGGATTTACTTGTTTTGAAGCCTTGGCCAAAAATTGATTGAAGGTCCAG
>CAVYDB010000008.1:0-60605 GCA_963767125.1 uncultured Bacteroidota bacterium
ACGGTTGGTGCCGGAAATCACTTTTCCGAAGTGCTAGCCCTACCACGAGGTCCAAGATGAGGCCGCTTTGCATTGCTTGGTCTCGAGGAGGACAAGGTCGCGGTCCTGGTCCACTCTGGCTCTCGAGGCTTGGGAGAGGCCATCCTCCGGTCGCACGCCGATCGGCATGGTTCGAGTGGCGTCGCCGAGGCATCGCCCGAAGGTGTCGCATACCTGGAGGCTCATGATCGAGCGGTTCGCTGGGCTGAGGCGAACCGAGCGCTCTGTGCTCATCGGATGCTGGAAGCGCTCCGCGCCGATGGTGTCCGCGTCCTGGACGTCTGCCATAATTCAGTCACGGCCGCGATCATCGATGGGTGCCAATGCTGGCTTCATCGCAAGGGGGCTGCTCCGGCTGACATGGGGCCGGTTGTTATCCCTGGTTCGCGTGGTGATCTCAGTTTTCTCGGCAGCGTGGTCGGCACGGATTTGGGGCTGAGGTCTTTGGCTCATGGTGCGGGTCGCAAGATTGCGCGTCATGAAGCCAAGGGGAAGCTGCAGGGGCCTCTATCGGCGAGACGACCTGCGTAGAAACCCTTGGGGTGGTCATGTTGTTGTGGGTGACGACGACATGGCGTGGGAAGAGGCGCCGGAATGCTACAAGGACGCCCAGGGCGTCATTGCGGACCTCGAGGCGGCGGGATTGCTGACGGTCATCGCTTCCTTCCGCCCTATCGTCACGTTCAAGACGTCCAGCAAATCGCGTGAGGCAGGCCGTGGTGATAAACACGACTGGAAACGGGACCGGCGGGCGACGCAGAACCCGAAATGGAGAGACCAATGATTTGGCTCCTTCTCAGTGCCGGACGTGGCCCCGGCGAGTGCCAGATCGCGGTCCGTGGCTTCCTGCGAGCATTGTTGCAGGAAGCCGCGGACGCCGGGGTAACCGCGAATGTCATTGAGACAGAAGATGGCAGTGATGGCCTGTTGTCCGCTCTTGTGTCGTTGGAGGGAGACGGTTCTGACGCTTTCAGGCTCGCTCATGGCAGGGGACCGTCAGATGGACATGTCCCAGTCCGTTGCGACAGGGCTGGGGTCGGAAGAACTGGTTCCATGGCGTCTCAATCTTGGCGCCCCCCGCCCCCAGCAACGGCATTTCGGGAAACGAATTTGCGCTTCGAAGCGTGCAAGGCTTCTGGGCACATTCGCCGTATCAGCTGCATAAGCCTTTATGAGGGCAGGTTTAAAGTTACTGCCTTCTACCAACAAGGTGAAAAGCGCCTGCTTGCCTGTAGTATCAAACTTATCAATAAACTTCCCGTAGTTCTGGTTGCTGATGTCCTGTATAACTTTAGCTGCCGTTGCTGAATCGGGGCTACCGCCATTTTCAAACTTCCACCGGTCTCCGCTGTCTTTTTTTATTACAAAGCCGCTGTCGGCAGGGTACGTAAAGGTAAGCTTGGTCCATGTACTGTTATCTCCGGGCATGGTTACCTTGTTTCTCCAGTTATCAAATTCTTCAGCAATATTCATTGAAAGGTATCCGTCAACAGCATATACTTCCTTATGCCCCGATAGCCGGATATAGCTTATAGCCTGCTTCTGCGTGGGGATGTAAGAGAAACGCCCCACAATTACATCAAGAGCGGTATCTTTATTGTAAAGGAAAACCACTCTTGTTCCGAGAGAATCATTTACACAATATTGCTTAAAATCTTTGGGGTCATTGGCGCCAAGCCTGTCAGGGCTTATCTGCTCTACCTGGGTAATCATATAATGCGTGGCGCGTGGCACAGCTGGCGAGGTTACATCACCCTGCGACACATACCAGTTTTCACCTTTCTTAGTGAAAATATAAGGCAGGTTTTTACCGGCTTTATTTTTTCTCGGGTATATATACACACAGTTGAGCCTTGCGGTATCTATTTGCGGAACTAAAACAGTTTGAAAAGTGTTTTCCCCTTTTTTGTTGCTGATATAGCGGAAAATTCCAAATGCTGCAAGCAGGACAACCAGTATCAGCAATAAGCGGGTATTGCCTAATTTCTTCATCATATTATTTCCTCCATTCTTTTGGTGCGTATCCTCTTTTTCACTTGCATTCGCACTATTCCGTAAAAGATAACGAGCAGAATGGGAAGTGCGAAATTGAAATATTTCAGAAAAAGTTTTTCACCGTCGCTTACATCTTTGATAGGTGAGAACTTCACTACCTTGCTCCTCAATTCTATCAGCCCGGTATTATCAGAGAGCCAGTCCACCGAATTAGAAAATAAATTCACATTATCGTCCTCCAGCTTCATGGCTTGTTTGCCGCTGCCATTTACCCCGAAATCACCATTGCTTACCAATATAATACGCGAATCATTATTTCCGTCCACACCCTTAATAGCGGCTGCAACTACCAGGTGTGACAATGGAAATTCTTCTTTGGTCCATTTATGTTGTATATCAAACTTAACAGGGGTTTCTACCAACCCTGCCTCGTCGGAACTAAAGGCAAGAGGGGTGAATTTTACTTTATTGGTATCTCCGGTAAACTTAATATCAGAGGCAAAGGTGAGCATCACCCTTCCCAAATCTTTGGTGACGGGATGGTTCGCGAAATTGCCGATTAAAGGCAGAAAGGGGAAATTTATTTGTGCATTGAAAGTCATTCCGCCCATGTTTTCCGGAACGGTAACACCTCCGCAGCGTGAATCAATTACATATTTATTATCTAATATAATATCTTTTTCAGCCAGCCATTTGCTTAGCCCTATTTCTTGCAGGTCGCCGGTGCCGGTGCGTAAATTTGCACTAAGTCCGCTATAGGCAATAAGCATCCGCCCGCCCCGTGCCAGGAAATTATCCAGTTGCTGCAATTGCGCCGGGCTGAAAGTGTCTTTGGGGTCAACCAATGCAAGCGTATTGTACATGGGAGGAATAGGAGATTCGGCAAGCTTCAGCTCCTGCATGGCATGCAGTGAACTAACACTGGTATTCACCTGCTGCATTTCCGCAAGGGTTGGTTCGCCATTGCCCTGTAATAAACCCACCAGCGGTTTTTTATCTATTGAAAGTTTTTTAATGCTGTTAGATAAAGTATATTCCAGCGAGCCATTCGGGTCAATAAGGGGAAGCACATCTGTTTTGTCGCCCATTTTCACAACCGCTCCGAGATATACCTTCACATTTTTCATTTCGTCTTTCTCGCGTATCTGCACCGGGAATGGCTTTACTCCATTGTGCTGGGCAATAGCTTCGAGACTATCATTTTTATTGGGGTTTACAAAATTATACACCACCTTATTTCCCGAGCGGGCTGCATATTCCATCAGCATGTCTTTAAAATCGGCGCGGGCGCGGGCAAGGGCAGGTACAGAGTTTTCGGAATAATAAGCTGTTATGGTTACCGGCTTTTTCAGGGAATCGAGAATATTTATTGTGGCTTTGCTGAGCGTGTAGCGCCTGTCTTTAGTAAGGTCGATACGGAAAAAATAGAAAAATGAAAATACATTCACCACCACTACTATGGCTACCATCAATAAAATACCGGTTGTTAAATTCTGACGTTTTTTCATTTTTCTTTCTATTCCGATATAGTGCGTTTCGATAGGGAAACTTCCGCCAGTATCAACCCGAGGAAAATAATACTGAAGAAATAAATCAAGTCGCGGCTATCGAGCAGCCCCCGTGAAATACCGTCAAAGTGAGATTGCATACTCAGGTAGCTTATTATTTCTCCCGGTGCTCCGGTAAGTCCGTTACCCAGTAAGCCGAAAATAAAATGAAAGAAGATTCCTATAAATAAAGCAATGAGAAAAGCCACCACCTGGTTGCTCGTAATGCTGCTGGCAAAAATGCCGATGCTTATGTAAGCTGCACTCATCAGCAAGAGACCAAGGTAACCGCAAAACACTGCGCCGCTATCTACTTTCCCCAAATTAATAACGGTAATATAATAAGGAAGCGTACAAAGCAGGGCAATTAAAATAAGTAAAAGACAGGCTGAAAATTTACCCCATAAAACCTGCCAGTTGGTAATGGGTTTAGTAAGGAGTAATTCTATGGTACCCGTTTTATTTTCTTCTGCCAGCGAGCGCATGGTGAGAGCAGGGATGAAGAAAAACAGCGTCCAGTAGGCTATTTGGAAGAACGCCTGTAAGCTTGCCTGCTTGGTGAGAAATATATCGGAACCATAAAACCAGGTGAAAAAGCCGCTGAAACCGAGGAAAGCCACCAGCAAAATATACGCCACCAGGGAATCGAAAAACATTCTGAGTTCTTTTTTTGCAATTATCATTGACGCACTTTTCATTATCCCTTAATTAATGGTGAGGTCATGGAAAATATCTTCTAAGCTGGTTTCAAACGGAACCATTTCAGTAAGCGCCCAGCCTTTGTTCACGCATAATTTGAAGATGTCGCGCTTGGGTGCGGCAAATTTATCTGCCTGCACTTCAAACGTATTTTCTCTCCCCGAAATGGCTTCCACTACCATCACCGAAGGAAGTGTGCGAAGCGCAGCAGCTATTTCTTCTTCTTTTCCGTCTTCAATTTTCACCCGGATAACTTCCCGTCCTTTCGCTTGTTTGCGCAGTGTTTCAGGTGTTCCGTCGGCTACAATTTGTCCTTTATTAATAATGAGGATGCGGTCGCAGGTGGCTTCCACTTCCGGTAAAATATGGGTGCTGAGGATTACTGTTTTTTGTTTGCCTATATCCTTTATCAGTTTGCGGATTTCAATAATCTGGTTAGGGTCAAGTCCGCTGGTAGGCTCATCTAATATCAATACCTGAGGGTCGTGAATCATAGCTTGTGCCAGCCCTACCCGTTGGCGGTACCCTTTTGAAAGTTCCCCGATTAGTTTATGTTTTTCACCACCCAAGCCGCAAACTTTTATCATTTCGCGAACCCGTTGGTTTACTTTTTCTTTTGTTACGCCTTGCAGCCTTGCCGAAAATTCCAGGTAATCCATTACCGGCATATCGAGATAAAGCGGGTTATTTTCCGGAAGATAACCGATTAGTTTTTTCACTTCTTCGGGATGGGTGAGGACAGAATAACCTCCTACTTCCACATCGCCCATGCTGGGGGCTAAATACGTGGTAATAATTTTCATGGTAGTGCTTTTTCCTGCTCCGTTAGGACCTAAAAAGCCAAGCACTTCTCCCTGGTTTATCCGGAAACTGATATTGTCAACGGCTTTAAAGCCATTGTACTTTTTGGTGAGATTTTTAATAACTACTTCCACAGGGTAAATTTAAACTATAAACTTCTTGTATTAAGGTTTTTTTGCAAAGTGGCGCAAAATTAGTGGCTGTTTAAAAAAACCATTGTTAAAAAATGTTAATAGGGAGAATTGAAGGATATCTCCCTTTGGAAAAATAATCACTACGTTTGTAGTAACCCAATGAATAAAAAAACACTCTCATTAAAAATACTGTCTTACGTTTTGGGCGCATTACTTGTGCTTAGCGTATTCAAAAATATATCATATCCGCTTCTTTGGGCAGATGAAAGCGTGACCGCCATGTGTTCGGAAAGAGTGGTGAAATATGGGTATCCCAAAGCCCATGATGGCAAAAATGTTGTGAATGATATGTTTTGCAGTACCCCAAAAGTAGCCGTGAATGAAAAAGATGATGCATTTATTGGCGGGGCTAACTGGGGGCAGTACTATGTCGGCGCAATTGGCTATTTGCTTGCAAATGGCTCTACAGATATCTATACCAAAACAGGAATTTTCCGTTCTGTGTTTGCTGTTATAGGCTTACTGGCTTTATTTTTAATGACATTCGTAATGTCGAAATTTATTTCAGATAAATTTTATAAATGGCTGTTTATAGTTCTTTTTCTGCTGGCCGAATTAATTTCCATTTCAATGGCGTTGCACCTGCGGGAAGTACGATATTATTCACCTACGTTATTTTTTAGCACATCCGTACTATCTCTTTATACATGGTATAGATTTTACAAACCTTTTCATAAAGTTATTTTTGCCGCAAGCCTTGCAGCATTTTTGTGGATACTATTTACTATGTTTTCTCCACTCTATTTTATATGTATAATAGCCATAACTATAACGGAGGTTTTTATGGGTTTGTTTTCATATTGGAAAACGAAAAATGCAAAGCAATCTTTTCTTACTTGCCTCCCGACCCTCATTGCTATTGCTTTATCTTATATAGCTATTTATCCCCTGTTAGGGTATTTTAAAACATTCGAGTTGAAAAAGGTGCTTGATGATTTTTACCATTTTAATTCTCCCCTTTATTGGTGGCACTTTTCAGGGGAGATGAGGTATTTCTATAAATTGGAATTGCTTTGGCTGGCGCTTGCCATGAGGATAGGAGTATTTATTAATTTCAAACAAGTGGTGAAAGTAAAATCAAGCCTGTTCAGCATAGCTAATTTCTTTTCCATCTTGTTTTTCATTTTTATTTTTTCTATTCCTAATATTGATTCCCCGGCATTTACACGATATTTTATTTATATGCAGCCTGTAATTTCTATTATGGCTATATTTGATTTTATCGTTTTATTAAAGATATATTCTGCGTCATCCCCCAAATTCTGGAATCCGAAAACATCTCTACTGGCAGGCATTTTCACACTTCTATTCAGTTTTACTTTTGCCGGAAACAGTTCAGATATAAGCGGGCATATTTATGAAATGACCAATCAATACAAGGGTCCGCTGGATTATACTATTCCCTATATTAAAGCCAATTATCCGAATACGGAAAATTTAATCATCGCCACGAATTATGAAGAAACCTCTTTTATGTATTACCTGAAAAGCAAAGTGGTAGTGGGGTTTGTAGGGAATAACCTGCCCGAAGATACCCTCGCTCAGCCCGATATTATTTCTTACAGGCTATCGCTGGGCAGCTTCTTCGACAAGGTTTTTAACGGCTATTTGAATAAAGCTGCATATAGGCGGGTATCTTTTCCGGTGAAAGATATTCCCCTGAATAATATACCGGAACTTAATTTTGATAGGACTGTTTTTAACCATTATTTTAAGACAGCCGTGCCTGAAAATGATGGCAAGCAAGTGAGCCTGCTGATAAAAATGTGAGTTAAAAAAAACTAATCTTAATCCTCCTTCAATATATCCCTCCTGAATTCGGCACAAAGGATAGCCGTTGCCATAGCGGCATTCAGCGACTCAGCGGAAGTGGGTTTGCCGGGTATTTTTACCGAAGGAATTTTTATAGGAGACCTAATATAATTACTTAATTCAGGCGAAATGCCTGTTGATTCATTCCCGATAATAAGTACCCCGTGCGGACTAAGTTTTTCCTGTAAAATGTTTGCCCCGTCAAGCTTTGCGCCATATACGGGAATATTTTGTTCCCTGCATATTTGCAATACATTTCTCAGGTTTTTATAATCTATATTAACTCTTGCGATAGAACCCATGCTTGCCTGGACCACCTTTGGATTGTAAGCATCCACACATTCTGAAGTGCAAAAAATATGGCTGATGCCAAACCAGTCTGCAATGCGGATGATGGAGCCTAAGTTGCCCGGGTCACGGATGTCATCTAACACTAATACCAGTTCTTTTTGGAAATCGGGCATCTTCAAATTGTCCTCCGGAATCCTGCACACAGCAAGGATATTAGGAGGAGTAACAAGAGCGCTTATTTTTTTCATTTCCGCTTCGGTAATTTTGGTGAATGTTTTTTCTCCAAAATAATTCCCGGAAGTATAAATATGTAATATTTCAATATGCGAGTGCAGTAATTCATCCACTATCTTTTTCCCCTCGGCAATAAAGAGTTGCATCTGCTCCCTGTTCTTTTTCAGGTGGAGTGATTTCACTAATTTTATTTGCGCCTGTGAAAGCATATTTTTATTTTTTATTTTTTAATATGGCTTTACGGACACTGCCTTCACTCAATAACATTTTCTCAGCTTTTTCAGGGCTTATACCCAATTCATTCACTATCATCCTCGTCCCCCGCTTTACCAATTTATTATTCGACAATTGCATATCTACCATGCGGTTACCTTTCACCCTGCCCAAGTTGTATCATCACACTGGTAGAAATCATATTGAGAGCCAGTTTCTGGGCTGTCCCCGCTTTCATGCGGGTGCTGCCGGTAACGAATTCAGGGCCGGTTAATATTTCAATCGGGTGGTCTGATACCTTTGACAAATGCTGAATTTTTTGTACAGCAAATGCAACCTGTAAGTATGTTGTTTTTCCGGCATTCTTCTAAGGCTCCAACTACATAAGGAGTAGCCCCTGAGGCGGCTATTCCTATTACTACATCCTTTGCACTTATTTTATATTTTTTTAACTCTTTCCATCCCTGTTTTATATCGTCTTCGGCAAACTCCACTGCTTTGCGAATGGCGGTATCGCCCCCGGCAATAAGCCCGATTACCATGCCTTGAGGAACGCCAAAGGTGGGTGGGCATTCGGAAGCGTCTACAATACCGAGGCGCCCACTCGTGCCTGCGCCCAGATAAAACAGCCTTCCGCCCTGTTTCATTTTAGAAACAATTCGTATCACGAATCGCTCAATTGAAGGAATTACTTTTTCTACCGCCAGGGGAACCGTTTTATCTTCTTTATTAATGCTTGCAAGCAATTCCCGCACCCCCATTTTTTCCAGGTTATCGTAGTGCGACGCTGTTTCGGTGAGGGGAAGGGCAGGCTGCTTCATACTGTCACAAGTATTATTGCAGTGGGGGGGGCATAATTTTATCAGCTACAATAAACGCACCCGGATAATCTTTGTGGGCAGAATTGAGGAAACGCACCGCATCGAGCCTTGTACGAAAATCACCTACACTTACCCTGAAATAGGGTTGTTTATAGGATATATAAGAAGGTACACCGGGATATTTTTCATCAAAACCGGCTTTGGTTTCATTGATAGCGCCCCGTTCCTGGCCGAACGCTATTTGCACCCTGAAACCCGGCGAAGTGCCGTGTGAGAACCGCTGGTAATCGTACATTTTTTGAACTGTAGCTTTTACAATCGGTTGCTCATGCACATGAATGGAAGTATCAGGTAAAGGCGGGGTGGTTGAAATGGTTGCCGGGGCTACAGAGGGTTTTAAAGTATCTTTAACAGGTACTTGCGCCTGGGCTTTACTGCCCATTGCAATAAAGCAAAATAAAATAAATAGTATATAGTTATTTTTTTTCATTCATCGGTTTTAGAATCTGCACTGGCGCCGATAATCCATACCATCACCCAAACAATGACAAAAGGACCCGTTTCATCAAAATATAAATCCTTCACGAATAAAGGAAGCAACGCAGCAAGAACAAGTGTTATTACAAACCCTTTAACGGCAATTTCCTGGGCTCTGTTTTTGATGAGGCGAAAGGGCATGAGGAATGAATTTAAGTACAAATATAGAGGATTGCGGAATATATTGACCAAAGGTTCATAGCTTAAGGATAAAAGCTATCACAAATGTGAAGTTTAAAGTGCATTATATTTATTATTATATTTGCTATATGAATCAGATTAAAAAATACCTACTGTTTATTTTGATTATTTGTATAACTTGTATTTCCTGTGAAAATAAGTCTGCAAGCCTTCCTGTAAATTATAATAATGCAATTATTGTAACAATAAATGGGAATATCGCCGGAAACGGCGAATTTTTGTGCAAACCTTTTAGAAAATAAAGTTTTCAGGTGATACATTGTCCATTTTGGGTATTGATACTATCAGTCAGGATTTGTTTGAAAGTATAGGTATTTATATATATGCCAAAACAACCGGAATTTATTTTCATTCAAATCATCATTAGGCTGAAAATTCTTCAGACAGCTATTCTTCACCGAATTCTTTTTATAATTCCACAGATAGCTTACGAACAGGTACAATAAACTTGACTATTTTGTATACGATTAATCATACTGTTTCAGGAACTTTTCGCTTTAATGCTGAGGAGCAACAGCCAATTCGGGAAGGAGGAATAGTAACTATTACAGATGGACAGATTACTAATTTAAGGTGGTAATATAACCCCTTACTCCGGCTCGGACTTTTGCTGCATCAGCATTGCAAATAAGAGACTTAGTTTTTCTTTCATCTCTTTGCGGTTTACAATGGCATCGAGAAAGCCATGTTCCAGCAGGAATTCAGAGGTTTGAAATCCTTTCGGCAGGTCTTTTTTAATAGTTTCTTTCACCACACGCGGACCTGCAAAGCCAATCAGGGCGCCCGGTTCGGCAATGTTAAAATCACCTAGCATGGCGTAAGAAGCTGTAACACCGCCTGTAGTAGGGTCGGTAAGAAGTGAGATATACGGCAATTTGGCATCGGAAAGCAGGGTAAGTTTGGCAGATGTTTTAGCCATCTGCATCAGCGAGAATGCCGCTTCCATCATCCGCGCCCCGCCCGATTTGGAAATAAGCAAAAAGGGCAGTTTATGTTCAATAGCAATAATCAATAGCACGGGCAATTTTTTCACCCACTACAGAACCCATAGAGCCACCAATAAAGGTAAAATCCATACAGGCAATCACCACCTTTTTGCCATTCATATTTCCCACGGCGGTAGCGGATGGCATCGGTGAGCCCGGTATTTTCCTGCGTAGCTTTAAGCCGTTCATTGTATTTTTTGGTATCTACAAAATGCAGCGGGTCGGCGGGCATAATCCGGGCATTAAGTTCAGTAAATTTATTATCATCAAACAAGATATAAAAATATTCCACTGAACCTATCCTTTCATGGTAACCGCAAAAGGGGCATACAAAACAATTTGCAACATGTTCTTCCGAAGGAATAATATTTTTGCACGAAGGGCATTTATACCACAAGCCCTTCGGGAGTTTCTTTCTTCTCCCTGGTAGAAGTGGTGATTCCTTCTTTTATTCGTTGAAACCAGCTATCGGCCATACAATTTATTTCAGATTTAAGAGGTATGAGTTGAGATTTAAAATCTTAATTCTTAAATCCTAATTCTTAATTTTTGTTTTATGCAAGGTCAATTTCTTTTGCAAGATACACATCTTGTATCAGTATTTAAAAGTTCAATTCCGTCTTTCATCGGTTTTTGGAATGCTTTTCTTCCTGAAATAAGCCCTTGTCCCCCGGCACGTTTATTAATAACGGCAGTTGTTACTGCTTCTGCCAGATCAGTTGCGCCTTTCGATTCTCCGCCGGAGTTAATCAATCCAATTCTGCCCATGTAGCAATTAGCTACCTGGTAACGGCAAAGGTCAATAGGGTGGTCGGTAGTAAGTTTTTCATATACCAATGGGCTGGTTTTACCAAACTTAATGGCATTATAGCCACCGTTATTGGTAGGTAGTTTTTGCTTGATAATATCTGCCTGTATAGTAACCCCAAGGTGGTTTGCCTGTCCTGTTAAATCGGCAGCAGCATGATAATCAACACCATCTTTTTTAAATCCATTATTGCGAAGGTAGCACCAAAGAATAGTAGCCATACCCAATTGGTGGGCCAGTTCAAATGCTTCGGCTACTTCCTGTAATCTGGCGGGTAGATTCGTCCGAACCAAAATAAATGGTAGCCCCCACTGCAGCAGCTCCCATTTCCCAGGCACTTTCCACAGTTCCATACAGAACCTGGTCAAATTTATTAGGGATAGGTAAGCATTTCGTTATGGTTTATCTTTACTATAAAAGGAATTTTGTGCGCATATTTCCGTGAAACGGAAGCCAGCACCCCATAAGTAGAAGCAACCGCATTACAGCCGCCTTCAATAGCTAGCTTTACAATATTTTCAGAATCAAAATAAATAGGATTAGGTGCAAAAGAAGCCCCGGCAGAATGCTCTATACCCTGGTCAACAGGAAGGATAGATACATAGCCTGTATTAGCCAGCCTGCCATGCCCATAAATGGATTGCAGGTTCCGCAATACCTGTGGGCTGCGGTTGCTCAGGGCAAAAGTTTGGTCAACAAAGTGTGGCCCGGCATGGTGAATCAACTCTTTCGATATGGTTTTGCATTGGTGGGTTAGAAGGCTATCTGCATCTTTACCAAGCAGTTCGGTGATTTTTTTCAGGGACATTTTTTAATAGTTATGAGTTATAAGTTATAAGCGATAAGCACTATAACTGTGCAAATCGGGTTGCAAAAATATAGTTTTTTTTAAATAGGGGAAAAGAGGCGGGTAAGAGGTAAGAACTGAGAGCTACGAATTATAAAATGTAAATTGATTGTATTGGAGTAAAAATACACCCCTTAAATGGTAAAACATACTAAACAAGATATTTGGGCGTTAATCGGTTATACTTTTTTAAAATATGAAATCAACATTGTTTTTAATTGCTGTTATTATTCTATTCATTACAAGTTGTGAAAAGCAGGGTCCTGCCGGACCCGCCGGAGATACAGGTGCTACTGGAGCCACTGGTGCCACCGGTGCTACAGGCACTACCGGTCCTCCCGGACCTCCCGGCACAACCGGCAGTAGTAATGCTACTATTACCATAGATTCTGTTTTCTCTTCCGGTTGGTCACCAGGTTTCGGCGGGTATGTATGCACACTGCTTGTTCCTACTCTTACCAATATTAACCAGGATGCTGTTTCAACTGCCATTGCGGAAGCATATACCTCTTCCACTACATGGAGTGAATTGCCCGTAAATAACTATATAACAAGCAGCGACCAGTTTAATTTTCAATATACTGCATATACTGTTACTATTATTTATTCTTATTCAACACCGCCTCTGCAGAAGCTTTATTTCAAAGTGAATGTAGTTTCTCCATAAGTTCAGCCGTATTAAAACAGGAATTTGTCATTTAAGGGCTAAAACCTGCCGTTTAATAAATGAAACCCGCCGTTTAATAATTGTCGGTTGACATTAGGAACTTTCAGCTTCATATTTGTAGAAAAATTAAAGAGCATGAAAAAATTACTCCTTTTGGCAGTAGTATGCATGGGCGGTTTCTCATTAAAGCCCTGTAATGCACAATCATGGTCTGCTATGGATTCCGGATTCTATAATGCTTCCGGTCTGCCCTATGTAAGTTCCATTGTGGAATACGACAGCACAATTTATGCAGCAAGCGTTTGCCCCATTGCGGGAGGTGTTTGGATAAGGAATATAGCCCAATGGAATGAAAATGTATGGGATTCTGTTCCTCATGGGGTTATTTTCACGATAATTGATATGGTGGAATATAATGGCAATTTAGTTGCGGGTGGTAACTTTGTGTATTATGTAGATTCAGTTACTGTTGGTAGTTTTTTAGCTCAGTGGAATGGAACAAACTGGTCAACCTTAGGGCCAGATACATCGCTATTCTCGAAGGGTCCTTACCGTTTTTCATCGGGAATTTTTGCATTAGCAGTTTATAATGGTAACCTGATTGCCGGGGGTATTGTAGATTCAGTACCTGGTACAGTGGTAAATAATATCACTTATTGGGATGGAACAAATTGGAATGCATTAGGCGTAGGATTAACCGGAAAAAGCGAAAACAATAACCCGGTATCTGTAGATGCACTGGTAGTTTATAATGGAAATCTTTATGTGGCAGGGTATTTTGATTCTGCCGGTGGAAGACCTGCCCGGAATATAGCTATGTGGAATGGCACTTCCTGGTCTGCCGTTGGTTCAGGTTGCGACAGCACTGTTAGTGCCCTTGCTGTTTTTAATGGCAATTTATATGCCGGAGGACAATTTGACAGTGCAGGCGGAAACCCGGCAAATGGTATTTCAGTTTGGAATGGGACTTCCTGGAGGCCTGTTGGTGGAAGATTGAGTTTACATGGAGACATTTTTGCACTCACCCCATATAAAAATTATTTATATGCCGGTGGAACGTTCGACACCATTGGAGGCATTGCAGCTAATAATATTGCTTACTGGGATGGGAGCAATTGGAATGCTATGGGGACAGGATTTTCAATAACCAGGTTGGAGGGAGAAGCAGGAGTTTATACAATATGTTGTTATAATGATGTGGTATATGCCGGAGGTACATTTGATACAGCCGGTGGGGTTTCCGCCTTAAATATTGCCATGAGTGCTATCCCCACAGGTATTAATGAACTGGCACCGGGTGTTGGAAAATGCACTGTTTTTCCTAATCCAAACAATGGTAAATTTACCATTCAGCCAATAGGGACACAACATGTTGTGTCCGCGTCCATTGAGATTTATAATGTGCTGGGAGAGAAAGTTAAGAGCGAAGAACTAAGAGTTAAGAGTATAGAAATAGATTTATCATCTCAACCCAATGGAATTTACTTGTACAGGGTTCTTGGAGAGAAGGGTGAACTGGTGGGACAAGGGAAAGTTGTGGTAGAGAGATAAGGACGTGCCCCGCCCGGCTAAGCCCCACCTGGCCACGCCTTTCGGGCAGGAACCTTTCGGGCTGGCATTCGGACGGGTTCTCCCCCTTTGGGGAGAATAAAATGAGGGGTGGTAGAGGGAATGTTGTCGTAGAAAAATAATACTATCTTGGGCTAATTATTTTCATCCTTAATACTATGAAAAAAACAAAATTTACATTATTTTTTACTTTTATTTCTTTACTCCTGAACTTGCAATATTGTGTAGCTCAAAACCCTACGTATCAGCAAAAACTTTACTGGACATGTAAAGTGTGGGGGTTTGTAAAATATTTTCATTCCCGTGTTTCTGTTTGCCAGGTGAATTGGGACAGCGTATTAATTGCCGACCTCCCCGGTATTAAAAATGCGGTTACCAAAAATGACTTTAATATTGCCCTCGACACCCTGTTGAATGCCGCCGGACCGATGGCTCTTACCTCATCCCCGCCCTGTGATACTATAGCTCCGGAACTGAAAAGGAATTTGAATTTAGGATGGTTGAATGATACTGCTATTTTCAGAAATGATGTAATAACTATTCTGGATACCATTAGCAATAATTTCCGGCCCCATACAGAATGCCAGGTGGAAATAAATCCTAATCAGGCAGACGGAGGGTACCTTAAATTTCAGGGTGGTGACAGTTTAATTCTGAATATCAACGACAATACTAATTACCCTGATGAGTGGCACCGATTGTTAGAAATATTTGCACATTGGAATATCATTAATTACTTCAATCCTTACAATTATATTCAAAACCAACCGTGGGACAGCACCCTTTATCAAAACATTTTAAATATTGACAGCGCTCAAAATGATGTGGAGTTTTACACTGCTTTTATTAAAATAACTTCAAACATGGATGATGAGCATGTTTATGGTCAAACTTATGATGATTATAGTTATGCTCCAATAACCGGGTATTACTGCCCTGATATTGTTTTGAAATATATTCCGGGAAAATATGTTGTTGTAGAGTCAGGTATAAGCGGTTTAAATAAGGGAGATGAGATTATTTCCGTTAACGGACTTACTACTAAACAGTGGGAGGATAGTTTAAAACCTTATCTTTCTGCCGGCGATTCGGCTGCTTTCCACGAATTAGTGATGGAATCTATCGTTAGTGCTTCACACGGGTATCATTTAACAATTTCATATTATGATAGTTTGAATAATACTCAGACGTTATCCACAACGTGTACCTTATTTTTGCCCTATTTAAATTATCATCCTAATGATACTCTTGCCAATGTTCAATGGAGATATTGGGGCAATTGCAATATTGGCTACATGAATGTAGGAAAAATGCTGGATACCGGGTCAGCTGTTGCTACAATGTATTCTGCCTTGCAAAATAGTGATGCTATTATTTTTGATATTCGAAATTATCCTGCAAGCAATGCAGTATTTGACCTTATAAGTGAATATTTGTATTCACCATTTAGTTCAGCTCCACCCGGTTTTAAATTTCAGGCTCCAAATGTAACTTATCCCGGTACTTACTCCTGGTTCAGTGAATATGCTGGTCCTGGTAATTTAAATCCTTATACAGGAAAAATTATTATTTTATTTAATGAGATAACTATAAGCGAAGCTGAATTTGCAAGCATGCAATTAGGAGAACTCCCAAACGCCGTAAAAATAGGTAGCCAAACCGATGGAACGGATGGCAATGTTACATATTACAAATTAAGCCAGTATATGGGAACAGGGTTTACTACGTTGGGGTGGTTCTATCCCAATGGCGATAGTACAGAGCGTGTAGGTATACTACCTGATAGTATTGTATATCCTACCCAGGCAGGTATAAGGGCGGGAAGAGATGAAGTGCTGGAAAAAGCGTTGCAAGTTGCAGGATGTATAACATCTGTTCCTGATATCAGTCAAATTCCAACAAAAATAATTACATACCCTAACCCAAACAATGGCATTTTTACCATTCAGCCTGTAGGGACACAACATGTTGTGTCGGCGTCCATTGAGATTTATAATGTGCTGGGAGAGAAAGTTAAGGGCGAAGAACTAAGAGCTAAGGGCACTGAGATTGATTTATCATCTCGGCCTGATGGGGTTTATCTTTATAGAGTTTTGAGTGAGAACGGAGAATTAGTGGGACAAGGGAAAGTTGTGATAGAAAGATAAGGACGTGCCCCGCCCGAATGTCAGCCCGAAAGATTCCTGCCCGAAAGGTATGGTAAGGCGGGCATTCTGGCGGGTACCACCCGGTACGGGCGGGCGTTTTATGCCGTTTCTAACTTGCTTCATTATTCTCTATTGTTTTTCAACCCCGAATACTGAATATCGAAGTTTAAAAGTCTTCGTACAACAAATACTTTTTACGAATCTTTAAAAAGGTAACAATGCCCGGCTGCCACGATTTGCGTATTTCATCTTCCGGAACGCCTTGCTCAATTTGCTTTTGCAGCATATCGGTACCGGCGAGGTCTTTAAAATAAGCATTGAAGAAACTAGCCTTGTCCGGATAGTCCTGGTAAGTACCCTTTAGCCAAAAGAGATAAAGCTTTTGGTAATTCTTAATCATAATACCGCCAAAGTCACTTAGGTTATAACCGTAGCATTTTTGTCCTTCAAAGGGTGGGTTTTGCGCCCCGGGCTTGCTTTCCGGTGTAAAGTTATAAGGTGCGGTCTTCAGCAGTGGGTTGCCTATAACTTCAAAAGGCTTGTCCGTGCCTCTTCCAACGCTAACAACGGTACCCTCAAAAAGTGCAAGGGTAGGATACAGATAAATAGAAGTCATAGTGGGTAAGTTGGGTGAAGGCTTAACAGGGACTTCATAGTAGTATTTGTGGCTATAGCCTGTAACGGCAATACAGGTCAAGTTGCATTGTACACCATTGGTAAGCCATCTTTCACCATTCAGCATTTTGGCATATTCTGCCGGGGTCATGCCATATACAACAGGCACAGGGTCCATACCTGAGAAAGATTTAAATGCAGGCTCCAGAACAGGTCCGTCCACATAATAACCATTAGGGTCGGGGCGGTCAAGCACTATCAGGGGCTTATTGTTTTCGGCACAGGCCTCCATTACGAGGTGCAGAGTAGATATATAGGTGAAAAACCTGACTCCTACATCTTGAATATCATACACCACGACATCAACGCCGGCAAGGTCTTCAGGGGTAGGCTTGTTGTGCTTTCCATAGAGTGAAATAATATGGATAGATGATTCGGGTGTTTTTGTATTGTTAACAGCAGCCCCCGCATCTTCGGCCCCATAAAATCCATGTTCGGGAGCAAATATTTTCACCACCTTAATCCCCAGGCTCAATAGGGTATCTACCAATAGTTTCTTCTTTACAAGAGAAGTCTGGTTAGCCACTACTGCCACATTTTTACCCTGCAATAAAGACAGGTATTGCTCAGTATGTTCAGCACCTGCTTTTAATGTACCAGTGGGAACCGGAGAAAAATCTGACCTTGAAATAATTTGTGATGAAGCCTTCTCCTGTAATAGAAAAATGCAAAACGCGAATAGTTGAGCGGTAATAATACGGAAGGTATATCTTTGCATTCGCAGAAGTCTTTAAAAGTTTCAAAAGTAAATAAAACGAAGTAATTAAATCCAACGTTTTGGAAAAAGGAAAACTAAAAGAGATGTTTGTTAAAGGGAATATGCCCGCAGGAGCTGAATATAAAGCGGCATTGCAGGATGTTTTACATACATTCCCTTATTTTCAGCTCGCCCAGGTTCTTTTTGCCAAACAGATGTATGATACCCATGAGCCGGAAGCGTCAGGACGTATCAAGCTCGCATCGGTATATGCACCCGACAGAAAGGCAATGTATGTACTTTTTAAAAAGCCGGCAGGAAAAGAAAGCGAAGTAAAAATGGCAACCCCTGTTTCAGCGGGAAACTCAAATGAGAAGATTAAATATAACTTCGTTTATAGCTCAACAGTAAGTGACGATGCAGGAATAATAAATATTCCTATAAAGAAAGAAGCTGAGACGGAATCTCTTTCCGAAACATTTGTAAGAAAGGAGTTAGAAGCTAAACCGCCTGTTTCAGTTGCTTCAGAAAAAGTTGAAAAGGTAAAAGAAACTGAAGTAATACCCCTTAAAAAAGCCTATACAAAGCCTACTATTGAGAAAAAGAGGTCGTTGTATGCTAAGAAAACAGAACAGCCGATTGTTAAGCTGGCAGTTATTCCAAAGCCCCCGCCTGTTGAGGAGGCTAAGCCTGTAATATCCATTATAGAGGAAAAGAAAATTGAGCCTGAAAATGTAGCAGTTCCTCAAATTATTACTCCTGTTGAGGCAAAAATTGAAACCCCGGTAATTGAAATTAAAGAAACTAAAGTTGAAACTTCTCCGATTATTGAGATTCAAAATCTTTTGCCTGAGGTTCTTAATGAACCTATTGCCGATACTAATCTGAAATACAGTTTTAATTCATGGCTTCATGTTCTGCCAGAAATAGGAGTTGGAAGAAAAGAAGATACTAAACCATTGACCCATAGCCAAGCCTCAAGTATTATTGATAGGTTTTTGAAGGAAGAACCCTCTATTTCTCGACCTAAGGCAGAATTCTTCTCACCCGTAAAGGCTGCTAAGCAAAGTATTAAGGAAGATGAGGCATTGATAAGCGAAACCCTTGCTAAAATATTCTTTGAACAAGGTAACCTGAATAAGGCTTTAAAGGCATATCAAACACTTTTGCTCTGGATTCCGGAAAAAAAGAATATATTTGCGCCCCGTATTCAAGAAATAGAGTCTTTAATACACAAAAACACTAAACCAGGAACGAAGTAAATTATAGAACAAATGGGCGAGATTATATTAGATATTTTAATTATTGCAGCATGTATATTGTTGATTCTTGTAGTGCTGATACAAGATTCAAAAGGCGGAGGGTTGACATCATCTTTCGGTTCATCAAACCAGATATTAGGCGTCCGCAGGACCACCGATTTTCTTGAGAAAGCCACCTGGGCTTTTGCTATAGCCGTAATTGTACTTTCTTTAGCCAGTGCTTATGTTGGAGGCTCTTCGACGGCTGCTGCTGCAAGTACTTCAATCTCTAAGCAACAGGCTGACCAGACCCCTGTATCAGGTGGGGAACAACAGCAACAAGGTGGCCAACAACAAGGCGGGCAACAACAACCCCAACAGGGTGGAGGTCAACAACAGCCTCCCCAGAAATAGCCATTAATTAAATTTTAGTAACCTGGAAATTTTTATAGGAAGTAAAGTGTCACTTCCTTTAATACTGTTGAGGAGTTTCTTGAAAAGCATGACATATAGCATACATGTCCGTACTCCTATTTTATCATTTCCCCCATTTAATGTTAAATTAATAGTTTACGTAATATAATAAGTTACATTTACCCGGTATTAATAAAACACAAATTGATGGATCTTCACTTTAAATCAACCCCTAAACCATTGCAACATACTAACGATGAGAGCAATGAATCAACTCTACACGAAAGCCAATTTGCTTCTACCGTTAGGAAAAAGGTAAACGCCTATTTTAAGGAAATGGGAATTTCACCAAAAGGGAATTTAAAGCTGAAAGTTAAGTCAGTTACCATGTTATCATTTTACTTTGCCCCTTTTGTTATCCTTTTGGCTGTGAAAATGAATGTTTGGATAGCATTATCTTTAGTTATTCTTATGGGAATAGGGATAGCAGGAATAGGAATGGGGGTAATGCATGACGCACTCCATGGCTCGTATTCTAAAAGAGAATGGCTCAATAAATTAATGGGCTGTACATTGTATTTACTTGGCGGACATGTTTTTAACTGGAGGATGCAGCACAACGTAATGCACCATACTTATACCAATATTGAAGGAAGTGATGAAGATATTATGTCCAGGGGGATAATCCGGTTTTCAGAAAATGCTCCATTGCGTAAAATTCATCGGTATCAATATATACATGCTTTCTTTTTCTACGGGTTGATGACGTTAATTAAATTAATTAAAGATTTCGTTCAGCTGGCAGAATATAATAAATCAGGTATGACCAAAAAATACAATGCCAGCCCTGTAATAGAATACCAAAAACTGATAGTCTTTAAAATTATTTATCTTTTTATTATTATTGGGTTACCTATACTTCTCACACCGTTTTCATGGTGGCAAGTGATATTAGGGTTTCTGATTATGCATTGGGTAGCAGGGTCTATTTTAAGTATTGTTTTTCAAATGGCTAATATAGTGGAAGGGGCTGAACAGCCTGTTCCGGATGCCCTCGGGGTAATAAACCATGATTGGGCTGTGCATGAAATGCGCACCACGGCTAACTTTGCACCTAATAACCGGTTACTAACCTGGTATGCGGGTGGGTTGAATTACCAGATAGAACATCATTTATTTCCGTATATAAGTCATGTGCATTACCGGAAAATTGCTCCTATTGTGGAACAAACAGCACGTGAATTTGGGTTGCCTTATAACTTAAAGCCTACCTTTATTAAGGCTTTTGCCTCGCACGTAAAAAGGCTGAAAGAATTAGGGGTTCAGCCTGCTTAATCCTTCCGTTTTATTTCTGTATTATCAGTTTTCCTTCTTCAACTAATTCTCCTGTTAGGGTTAATAGCCTGTAAAGATAAATTCCATTAGGCTGATTTTTCAAATCAACTGAATAATTGTCGCCCTTAGAAGAGGGAAGGGTCTTAGTGAATACATTTTCCCCAAGCACGTTATACACTTCAATGTTTTTAATTCCTGATTCGTAACTCTGCATTATAAGAGTAAATATCCCCTTACCCGGATTGGGAAAAATTGTCAATTGTCCCTTATATGGCTCCAAATTACTTATCCCGGTAGGTTTTATCAAGGTTAGCTTACGGATATGATTGCCATCCAGGTCGGCGAAATATACATTTCCTGATGCATCAACTTGAATCCCTATTGGACCATTCAGTTCGGCGGAATCAGCCGGACCACCGTCTCCCGAATACCCTGCTATTCCTATACCCGCTATGGTGGAAATAATGCCTGAAGGATTTACAATTCTGATACGGTTGTTTTTATAGTCCCCAATAAACATATTACCGGAATTGTCAAATGCGATGCCTGAGGGCCAGTTTAATTCGGCAGAGGTTGCTTGCCCTCCATCACCAAAATATCCCCTCGTTCCATTCCCCGCAACAGTAGAAATAATACCATTCGTATCTACCTTACGGATACGATTATTATACTCATCAGCAATATATATGTTGCCGGTGTCATCTTGGGTAACCTCTGACGGCCAGGATAATTCGGCAGCAGTAGCCGATCCACCATCGCCCGAATACCCCCCCATAGAAAGCCCTGCATCATAGCCGTTTCCGGCTATAGTTGAAATAATGCCGCCGGTATTTACCATGCGTACACCATTATTATTGTCGTCAGTAAAGTATAAGTTACCCGAACGGTCTGCAAAAAGTCCTGAGGGCTGCATTAACTTTGCAGCTGTTGCTGGTCCGCCATCTCCCGAGTAACCCCCGGTTCCGCTTCCGGCAATGGTTGAAATAATTCCGCTTGTGTTCACTTTCCGTATGCGGTTGTTTAACCAGTCAGCAATGTAAACATTGCCTGAATTATCTGCCTCTACGCCGTATGGTCCTATAAATTCTGCGGCAGTGGCAGCCCCTCCATCGCCCGAATAAGCCGACGTACCATTTCCTGCAATTGTAGTAATCATGCCATTGGTATTTACCATCCGGATACGTTCATTGTATGCATCGGCAATGTATATATTCCCCGTTGTAGCACTTATTGCTACGTTTTGAGGGAAATCCAATTCGGCAACCGTGGCTAAGCCACCATCACCTGAGAAACCTGTTGTTGAAATTCCGGCAAATGTAGAAATGGTATAGGATTGGGCGGTAATAAGTGAAAAGTGAAGAGCGAATAGTGAAGAATAAACAAGTAGTCTTTTCATGGTGTTTTACTTCTATTAGGCGTCAATTCAAAAAGTGAATTAAATAAACTCAAAATTAATAAAAAAAGCAACTCAGTAAACAAAACAGCAGAATTCATTATACCCCATGGCAGAATCCGTGAATTTGTAAGACAAACTCGTGAAGAAATAGTAAAATTTTGGGATGTTGAAACCTGTCCGACTAATTCATTCTGACAGACAAGCTCAGCATGAAATTAGTTCTTAGTTCTAACCTCTTAGTTCAATGTATAGTAAATACGAAGGTAACCGTCCCCGATTGTTCAGGGCTATCATTAGGGCTTTTAGAAAATTTGATTTTCATTGCTGCATCCTTTACCAGCACATATAGTGAGGCATCGGTAAGGGTGGAACCTCTTACGCCAGGTGTAGCCTCCGTTACATTGCCATCCTGGTCAACTGTAATACCCACTACAATCTGTCCTTGTTCGGGATTATTGGTATTTAATACTGGTCTATGTAATAAATTCCTTCCTTTTAAATTAAAATTGAACCCTTTGCCATTTCCGCCGGGGCCATTGCCTGTACCGGGTCCAGTTCCTGAGCCCTGACTGTTTCCGTTTCCTCCACCTCCATTTCCCTGTTCTCCTTGTGAGGAAGCATTGCTGGTTGCATTTCCTTTGGCTGCTTTAAATTTATTTTCTATGCTTACCAACTGCACACTTGGTTCCTGGGGTCTTACAACGGTATCTATTTTTTTAGGCGTAACATGAGATTTTCCGCTGGGTATAGCTACGCTGGGTTCCACATCATTATTAACGGTAGGTGTATTTGTTTCTGGCGCTTTTACTTTAGTATCTGTGCTTAGCTCTTTGCCGGTACTGGTAGCTTCTGTATGCCCCGAACCTCCTCCACCACCACCAAAATCAAGTTCAAGTTCAGGTGCAGTTGGTTCAGGGTAGGGGGGGATTGGGGTGGTAATTATATAATAGAGCAAGAACAAAATCAACCCCGCATGAACTAAAAGTGTTAAAAATAAGGCAAGCGCTTTATCTTTTTTCTCCGATTTATCTTCCTGGGTATAAGCAAGACTTGCCATTTCTCTATTTGTTAGTTTCCGGCTGTGTAGCTAATACCATTTTTATTTTCAAATTACTCCCTACTACCAAAACTCCAACCAGGTCTTGTATCGTGAGGGACTTATCTAACCGCAAAACGGCTGTGGGGTCTTCTAATCCGGTAATTTTTGCTTTCAGGGCAGGCTCCAGTGAAGCAGAGTCTATGGGGTCAGTACCGTTATTCAAATAATATTTTTTGTCCTTGGTCACATTAATGGTGATTTGTTGCTTATTCATCTCCTGCACTTTTTTCGAATTGGGCAGGGTAAGTTTTACTACACTTGGATTTACAAGAGTGGATACAATGAGGAAAAACAGCAACAGGAAGAACATAATATCGTTCATGGGTGACGATTCCACATGAGCGCTGAACTTATTTTCTCTTTTTATTTTCATCGGTAGTTGATTGTAAAAGATAATTATTAATTGTAAATTACCGTTTACTTTTTCTGTGTTTCCTGAACCATATCCAGGAATTCGATAGATACTATTTCCATTTTCTGAATGGTTTTATTCACCATAATATTAAGCCAGTGGAAAGCGATAAATGAAAATATGCCGATGGATAAACCTGCCGCGCTGGTAATCATTTTCTCATACAGCCCTCCTGCTATCAACCCTATGCTGATATTATTGGCGAGAGAAATATTATAGAAAATTTTAATAACTCCCAAGAATAGTTCCGATAAAACCAAACATGGGGGCAATACCGGCAATAATTCCCAAGATATTAAGATTTTTTTCCAAGGCATAGACCTCTATTTTACCCACATTTTCCATAGCATCTTCAATATCCTTATAAGGCATACCTATTTTACTTATTCCTTTTGCAATCATCCGTGCCTGAGGATTATCGGCATTTTTACACAAAGCTTTAGCAGCCTCCAGGTTATTACTGTGCAGTACATCACGAATTGAATTAAGGAAATTAT
Source organism: uncultured Bacteroidota bacterium (assembly GCA_963767125.1). GTDB lineage: Bacteria > Bacteroidota > Bacteroidia > JABEUT01 > JABEUT01 > JABEUT01. Next base: position 24,175 of record CAVYDB010000008.1, read on the forward strand.
TGCCTGTACGGGAAGCCTTTTTAATAAAAATATATCTTTCAATAATCAGGTAAACACTGATGAGTGACAATATCCCCAGTGGTATCATAATAATTCCGCCCTTCCAAATCAATTCGAGCAAAGACATTCTGTCTTCGGTAGGAGGTGCTGCCTGAGTGGCGATAGTTTTGGCAGTATCGGCAATGGTTTTGTACAACCGTGGTTGCCGTAGCCGGCACCTGTAATAACAAAAGGTGAATCATAAGGGTTACTTTAAAATTGAGACTTATCAAAATGCTAAAGTATTTTACCCTTGCTATACAAAAAATGTTATGAGGTTGTAATATATGAACACAATAATGTTAGTTTGTCTACGTTAAATAAAAAAGAATGTTACTTATCTTTGTATTTAAATAATAATTATTATTGCAGTGTGTGTCTGATTTTTCATTCCAAAAAAAATCATAAACCATGGAAAAAAAGACAGAATTGAAGACTAAAAGCAAAACAAACAAAAACCTTTAAAACCTGCTATAAGGCTCCCAAAGCGACTTCTGCAAAAAAGGACGTTAAAAAAAGCACCGGCGATGCAAAAAGCACCGCGTCTAAAAAAGATGACGTAAAAAAGAAAAAACTATCAGGAACTACTCCGGAAAAGAAGAAAACCTCAAGACCAAGGAAGCTGAAAAGCTGAAAAAGAAGGCAAAACCTTCCGGCAGAGGAGGAAAATCAGCTAAAAAACAAAAAGATTTTTTCGTGGATGAAGATGAAGAAGAGGATGAAGAAAATGAAAAACAGGAAGAAGCTGATGAAGTAGAAGAAACAGAGATCGAATTTACCGAAGAAGGTTCTGTTATTGAAGACTTGAATAGACTGGAAGACGATGAGGAAGAGGACTTTTATGACGATGATTTTTAAGTAAATCGCTTCTTAAAAGAGGCTTTTTACTTTCCCGGAATAAATACCACTCCCGCCGAACTGTCTCTTTTTGCACCTGTAACACTGCGAAGAGTATTTATTTTGTTTTCCATTTTCAAAACACCAAGAAAAGCAAAAACAAATGCCTCCTTAAAATTAATAACGTTTTCAGAAGGAATAATAATTTGATAGGATGCTAGTTTTTCACAGAGTATTGAAATAAGAAAACTATTATTTGCTCCACCTCCCGTAATTAAGTATTTTACCCTTTTTATCTGAAACGGATAGAGAAACTGAAATTTGGTAAGCAATATGTTCAGTTACTGTTGCCAGTTTATCTTCGATTCGGATGGAAGAAGAATCAATTACCGGCAAAAAATATTTTTCAAGCCATTCCCTGCCTAATGATTTAGATTTTTTTCTTGTATAGTATTCAAGAGCATTTAAGTTTTTTAAAAGTCTTTTATTAATTTTTCCCGATTTAGCCAGAGTACCGCCTTTATCAAAACTCTTTCCTTTCAATTCTGCCAGATAATTAAGAACAGTATTAACCGGGCAAATATCAAATGCAATCCTGTTTCCTTTATTGTTCAAATGAAATATTGGAGAACCCTCCCAGGTTAAAGCAAAAATCAAATCCGGGAAATAGCAAACTGTCGCCAATGGGAACCAGCGGGGCGCCTTGTCCTTTTAATGCAACATCCATTGTTCTGAAATCGCACACTGCTTGTTATCCCACAGGAGGCGGCAACGGATGCGCCATTTCCCAATTGAAAGGTAAATCCATTTTCCGGGGAGTGAAACACAGTATGCCCGTGTGATGAGACAAAATCAATACTTTTTAAGTTTTTTTTCTTAATAAAATGCAACACTTTCTTTCCAAGAAACTCTCCATACTCACTGTGGATTTGCAATAATTTCTCAGCACTATACTTATGAGATTCTTTTAATGTTGCAAGCCACTCCTTACTATACTTTATAGTTTCCGCTGCATTAATGGAATACTCCCATTTACTTCTATTAAATTTGAAAGTACAGTAAGCAATATCCAGTCCGTCGAGTGAGGTGCCAGACATTAAACCAATTACGTGATATGTTTTCACTCTTTACTTTTGAGAAATTTATTGTTATCTTCCGCAAATGCCCAATAAAAACCAAACCCTATTTCAATATAAGATGTAGGGGCTTTAATATCATTCGGGCCGGGAGGCGGGGTAATCAACTGGCTGATCCCGGTATACGAGGGGTCGAAATGGTATGTCATAAAAATATATGAAAGCTCGAGACCAATTCTCAGTTCATCATTTACACGGTATGCTGCAAGTAAATTCGGGGTTATAAAAAATGACTGCTTGCTTGGGCGCGGGAATAACAGGATAGGTATAAGCAATAAGAGAAGGTCCTGCACTTACGGAGTAACAGAATAAAAAATCATGTTGCATATAGGTATAATAACCTACTTTTACCCCTGCATTATATGTAAATAACTGGGTACGATAGCCAACAATGGAGGAAGGCGCAATTAATTCTGTATTTTCAAATTCAAGGCCTCCATAAATATGCTGGGCAAAAATGTAATTGAATGAAAAATGAACGTAATACTCTCCGCTAAAACCATTTCTTAAAGCTTTATTGCTCACAGGGATTACCAATCCACCCCCGCCTTCTACAGAGCCCCGGTAAAAAACTTCTGAGGTTGGTGGAGGAGAAGGTATTAACCCGGGATTTATGGGTGGGGTATAGTTTCCATTATCATCCTGGGAGAAACAATGGATTGATAGTAGCGTCCCAATAATCAATAAAAGGAATTGCTTATAAATTTTTAATCTTGTCATATAAGCAATAACGCCCCGGACTTCTATTTATTTTGCTTAAAACCTTCCATCACTTCAGTGCTTACCCCGGTGGTTGAATATCCTCCATCATGGTAAAGGTTTTGCATGGTAACCATTTTAGTAAGGTCAGAAAATAGCGTAATGCAGTAATTGGCACAGTCTTCGGCGCTGGCATTTCCAAGCGGGGATATGGAATCGGCAAAATCATAAAAATCTCCGAAGCCTTTAATACCGCTGCCTGCCGTTGTTCTGGTTGGCGATTGGGAAACCGAATTAACTCTTACTTTTTTTGCTTTGCCATAATGGTATCCAAAACTACGGACTATTGACTCGAGCATAGCTTTGGCATCTGCCATATCACTATAGAAAGGATAGGCCCGTTGGGCTGCGATATAGGACAGGGCAACTACGCTTCCGCCTTCATTTATGGCATCCATTTTTTTAGCGACAGAAAGCATTTTATGAAGGGAAACGGCCGATATATCAAGGCTTTTTATTAAAAAATCATAGTTGAGGGAATCATACGGAATATTTTTCCGGATATTTGGTGACATTCCGATAGAGTGGAGTACGAAATCAATTTTTCCGCCTAACACATCCATAGATTGCTGGTAGAGCGCTGTAATTTCTTCCACATTGGTAGCATCGGCAGGAATGATTTGGGAGCCCGTTTCCTCACCTAATTTTTTTATTTCACCCATACGCAGTGCAATGGGTGCATTACTTAATGTAAAAATGGCTCCTTCGGAATGGGCTTTTTGGGCGATTTTCCAGGCAATGGAATTTGAGTCCAAAGCTCCTGTTATGATGCCCCTTTTTCCCTGTAACAAATTGTGTGACATAATTTGGGGTTTTAATTTTCACAAAGATAAGAGAAGTACAGAGATAGGAAATAGTTCCGGCTTATGAATTATATGGAACTCCAAAGAAACGGCATAAAACGGCATAGAACTGCCCACTCAACTAATTGGTTATAAGCTATTTCCTGAAGACTTGTGTCCCTAAAGGCTTTCAGGGGCTTTTTATTTATAGCAATACATGTCAAAAATTTGACAGATTGCATCACTTACAGGAATATACTCACTAAGTAACAATATTCATATTGAATTTATAAAGGTTGAAAGTAATTTGTCTAATGTAGGAGAGGGGAGGTTGGATGAGTGAACAATATTAAGCACTTTTTTTGCAAGTAATTGCATTTCTTCTTTAGCTGCACTAGCATGTGGCGCTATTGACAAGGTTCCTATTTTACCTTGCATTGCACGCTGCCAATACATGACAGAAAACCATAATGGCGTAATCATAAAAATAACCTGTAAGTTGGTTGGCTTAATAGGCATTCCAAGCTTTTTGCAAGCAGCAAACCCTTCTCTTATGCTTTGAACCATAATTTTAACGCTACTTTTCTTTTTCCCTAATGCAATACTGTCGCCATTCTCTTTTATTATAGCAGCAGACACACACGCTACAAAAACAGCATGCGTTTTCAACCACGCTATCATAGCAGAGCTTATTTTTACCCGGAAGCCTGCTTTTTCGAAAACGGATTTTATATCACGAGCATTATTAGAGCGTTCACCATTTACTTCACCGATTGTTGTTTCTTGCTGCTTAATTTGAATATAGTCTATGGTATTATTCCGGCAAATCCCGCCCACTCCCGGAAATCCTAAAACGATATGCTTTTGACGGAGTTCATTCACCATCTGTCCAATATTGTCAGGGTTATTGAGCATAAACAAGATTAGAGGACTTTCTGTATTTTGCTTTAATACCGGTATTACTGTATTAAGCTGGTCTAAACGGACCGTTACGATAATCAAATCATAAAAATCCGTAGGTTCCAATTGTGGGGTTAGTGCTATACGGCTCGAAGATTGTGTTCCTGTTAAAATATTTTTTATTGTTATGCCATTTTGCAGTAAGTCTTCATAGCGTTTTCCCCGAGCCAGTAAGGTAACATCAAAGCCATACTGGTAAAAGCGGACAGCATAAGTGCAACCGATGACACCTGCTCCATAAACGAGAATTTTCATAATTCAAATATGTTCGACTTACAAGACATAATTCACCATTATCCCTGTCCTTCTCCCAACAGTTCCGATGCTGTTTTTAACGCCGAACTGCCCGGCTTGCCACTGCTTATCATTCTCGCTATTTCTTCAATACGTTCACCTGGCGAGAGCCGCTTAATCCGTGTAACCGTTTTATTTTTCACATTCTCTTTATAAACCAGGAAATGAGCATCTCCACGGCTGGCAATCTGTGGCAAATGGGTAATCATTATCACTTGCATAGCCTGGCTTATTTTCAACACAAGGCCGGCTACCTGTGCCGCTACTTTTCCCGAAACACCTGAATCAATTTCATCAAAAATTATAGCCGGTAATTCTGTATATTTTGCAATCAGCGATTTAATGACCAGCATAACCCTTGAAAGTTCCCCTCCCGAAGCTACCTTTTCCATTTCGCGCATTTCTTTTCCCCTGTTGGCAGAAAAAAGAAACTTTACAGCATCCATTCCATGGTTCCCAAAATTTTCAAGGGCATACCTTTCTATTTTAAATTGGGCATCGGGCATCCCAAGCACTGTAAGGTTTTTTTCTATTTCCCTTTGCAATACTGGAATTACTTTCTCCCTGCCTGCACTAATGCGCCCGGCTAAATCTATTAATTGCTTCTGCAATGTTTCTTTTTCAACATTCAGCTTTTCTATGGACGTTTCCAAAGATGAAATAGTATGTAAGCGGGTTGAAATATCGTCCTGTACTTTCAATAATTCGGTTACTGTTTTCACCCGGTGTTTATGCAATAGATGGTAAATGTTTTCTATCCTTTCCGTTAGAGAGGAAACTCTTGCAGGGTCATACGTTATTTTCTCCTCTAATGCTTCTATTTCCGCTCCTATGTCTTTTAATTCTATTATAGCTGTAGTTAGCCTTTCCAGCAGCTCACCCAGTTTAGGGTTATAGGCGGCTATTGCAGTAAGTTTATTTTTTACATCGGTAAGAAATGCTAATGTATTGGTATCTCCTGACTTTAGAATAGTAACCGATGCAGCTAAAGTTTCTTTTATCTGTTCCGAATGGGTAAGGAATCCGAGTTCCTCCTCCGTTTTTTTTTCTTCACCTTCCACCAAAACGGCATCCAGCATTTCCTTTAGCTGAAATTCTAGATAGTCTTTCTCTTTTGCGGCTTCATTTTCCTTGCTTACCAGTCTCTCTAATTCTTTTACCGTACTTTTATACCTTAAAAACTTTTGCCTGTATTCGCTCAATAATGTTTTATTGGAAGCATAGGCATCGAGAACCGATAACTGGAACCCACTTTCATTCAGCAACAGGTTTTCATGCTGGGAATGTATATCAATTAATCTTGCAGCAATAGCTTTTAACTGGGTTAGGGTTACCGGGGTATCATTAATAAATGCCCGTGATTTTCCTTCCGGTGAAATTTCACGCCTGATAATAATTTCATTTTCGTTGTCCAGGTCATTTTGAGTGAGCAAATTCTGCACCTCGTCGGAATCACTCAAAAATACCCCCTCTACAATACACTTTTTTGATTTGTTATTCACCAAATCCGTTTCTGCCCGCTCTCCCAATAAAAGTGATAATGCCCCTAATAATATTGATTTACCCGCACCCGTTTCTCCTGTAATGATAGATAAGTTGGGTGGGAAATCTACTTCCACCGAATCGAACAGAGCATAATTTTGGATAAGGAGTTTACTTAACATCGCAAAGCAAAGATGAGAAAAAGGAAGGACTTTGGGGTAAAAGAAGAAGGAACATTGCCACAGATTCACAAATTATGCATATAAACGAGGTAGTGCCTCTGAAAGCCCTTTGCATACTGCAAAGTGCAAGAGTTAGTCGCAAAAATTGGTCGCAAATTATGAGTATAAAATAAACACTCAAAAGCCTTGAAAGGCTGATAGGTCAAGGATAGTAATAAAAGTATAATGCGGCTCATGTTGTAAAGATACAAAAAACATGAACTCAATTTAGAAATATATTAAGGCTACCAAACCCCGTATCTTATAAATCTTGTCTTGCGCTTCTCTAACTTTTTTTTAAGTGTTGCGTTGCGCCTTTCTAAAGATTTAACTTGATTTCTCAATTCCTTAATCTTTATTTGAGACTTTATCTTTGGATGAACAAACGGTTTTTTCATCTTAATTCCGATTCTTTCTTTTTAGGGGGTATGAAATGAAAGCCATTATTAAAAGCATAGTCTATGCAAGTACAGCGAAACATAAGTCCGTGTCCCTGGTGGTCGTCATTCTCGACTAATTGATACGCCACTTTATATAATGTATTAATAGACCCTTTCCAATAGGCTTTATATTCAAGATACCTTTTTAGCTCTTTTACACCTTTTAGTAACTCATTGAATAGAGCATGAGCTTTCGCAGCTTCCAGTTCTAATTCTTTTTTGGCTTTAACATACCCGGTAGCGTATGCATTTTGTCTTTCATCGTCAATTATACCTAAAAGTTCCTGAACACTTATTGTTACCAACTGAATAGCCATACTACCTAATTATGTCGCAATTATAGTATAAGGCTATTACCGGCGGTTACCTTAAGTTACCACAGGTAATTTAGGGCAACAAATTAGTTCGTTTTAATAAAGTGGCTTTGTATTCATCATCATAAACCTTTGAGAAATTATCAAATGTTTTACCATCCTTACCTAAATGAAGATTTTTTATTTCGTTGTTAAGCACAATAGCTAATTGTTGCCGGGTAAACTTTTTATTAATTATACCCCTGATTTGTAATTCTTTAACCCATGAACAAATAACACCCTTATGTTTTTGAGTTTTGCCTATAAATTCATAGTCATTACTTAGTACTGGATTATTAGCAACTGATAATGCATCTACATATATTTTCCAGTCTTTGGGGATAAATATATCCCCGAAGGACTTAGTAACATCTTGAGGGTCGTTGGGTAGCTCTTTTACATTTATCTCATTATCAAGCAGAATGGAATTAATTTCAAGAAGTTTTACCTTTAATTTCTTGCGGTACCTCAAAAATAATTTTCCTATTTCCGCTAATTCTCCTCTTTTCTTTCTTGCTTTTTCTATCCTCCCGTCTAAATTCTCTACCCAACGATCAATATAGGTAAGGGACAGGGTATTTTTTGGCAGAGATTTTATAGTATTTTCGAGACTAAGATAGAAAGGGTCAAAACTCTTTTTAAATTTCTCCTCTTTGTCAAATGCAATTTTTAGATTTTCAGATTCAAAGATGTCATCCTCTTTGCTTCTTAATTCTTTAAATTTGGCTGTAATTATATCGGTAGGATTTATCTCCATTTTTAATTTTGAGAATGGACAAGCAAAATAACGCATTTATTAGCACCCTATTTGATGACAAACCTCAAAAAGACATTATGGACAAAGTATAGATATATAAATACCTCATATTCAAACTATTAATATCAAATAATATGTCCAAAATCAAGGATGATTTTAACATTTTCTCATTTCCTTAATTATTTCAATAGGGTTAAATAACTGACTGCTAAAGGGATGTTTGCTAAAAATCCGTCCAGAAAAATGTGTACCACTTATACACGTAGGGGATTGTTAATAGCTATTCCCGACTGAACGAAAAAACACGGAAAAAATCACCATTTTTTAGGATATATTTTGATAGAATTATAGAAAGTTTTCAGGCATAAAACAGGAAGAAAACATGTCTTTTGAGTTATTATCTTAACGATAATAGCATTTCCTCATAGAAACGAACAAAGCATTGACTCCAACGGCAAAAGCCCGTTAAAGATAAGATTTTAAAGAAAAGCCCCTTTTAGAATTATTGTCCCGTTTATCTCTTAATTTATGGTGAAAATTCTACATTTAATTGCATGGTACTTTCATTTTTGCTGCCATCAAATTGCGACCTTTCATCTTTAAGGTCAGTCTGCATGGTTTGACATAGTTTTTTGGATTTAGTTTCACAAAACAACAACAACTGCAAAGCCTACAGTACCGCAAGGATTTTCTCGGCATAAATTATTCCAATTTCCTTTTGATTATCTGAAAATTTTTTCTCAACTCATGCCTTTATTCATAGCTACACTCCAGCTCTGTAACCGATGGCTTCCGTTCCCGCTGCTTTCATAAAGGCATGAATTGAAATACAAAAAATTTATCAGACTGTTTAAAAATAGAGTTTTTCCGTCTGTTCCGCTTACCCTTGCCGCCCTTCGGAGCCCGGGAGCAGTCCAGCCCCAAAAACACTATTTTATAAACATCCGTTCCGGTAATCCAAAAGTTTTCTCGGCATAATTTATTCCAATTCCTCCTTGCAGCCCTGAGCAGTTGTTGTAAAAGACAGCGAAACTAAATCCAAAAAATCATGTCAAACAAAACACAGCAGTTGCAGGACCTTAAAGGTGAAAAGGTCACAATCTACACAGTAGAGAAACAATTCACCGGTATGCTCGATGAAGCAGGAACAGAATTCCTGGTATCAAATCAAACAGATTCCCTAAAGCTACAACCAAAGGATATTATAGACATAAAGTCCCTTTGTAGTAACGCCAATATCATTTTCGTAAAGAATCACTTTCCTTTTTAATCATACATTAAGAACAACTATAAAATTGAGGATATTTCGTCTCATTCAAGTATAAATGATACTTTTGAGAGATAAAATTAGTGTTAAATAGAATTTATTCATGTTAGTAATAATCATGCTTTAAATTTAAAGGAACCAAATACAAGTAATATGTCTAAACACAATCCAAGTATTCCCGATAGTATTTTGAAAAGAGCTCAATTTTTTCAAACTGTTCATGTATGGCCGCTTTCTGATGAATTAAATTATGAAGGCTGGTTGGGGAACTTTAAGGGTGAAAGTGAAGTTAAATTAGCGAGTTTAATGTTAGATTTCTTTTCTTATTATCCTAGGAAGATGATAAATCACATGCTCATAAATTCTATTCAAAATGCGGGACATAAATTACTAAATGAAATTCCAGGATGGAAACATTCGGATTTTAATACAAGATGTATATATAGTTTTGTTCCTGGCGAAAATCAGAATGTATCTGATAGCGGATATCTCTTTACAAGATTATTAAGGGAAGTTTTGGAAATCCCAGAAGATAGACTTGTAGATTATAAGGCATTGCCACATGAATTAGATAAACTGAGATTACCTACTCCAGTGGTATTTGTTGATGATTTTATTGGGTCGGGTTCACAATGTTACAAGGCGTGGAATATTAATACTAATCCACACAACATGAAAACTCTGAGGCAAATTGCAAACGATTATGGGCATATTTTTATATATGCTCCTTTGGTTGTAAATCATACCGGATATAAAGTAATAACTGATAATTGTCCTGCACTTGGATTAGCTCCAACTCATATTTTAGGACCAGAATACAATTTGTTTGATCCAAGTTGTTACTGTTGGAATGGAAATAATGATTTATATAAATCTGGAGTAGATTTGATATTAAGTAAAAGCTTGGATTTAGGCATCCCATTTACTAATGGAAGATGTACTTATGATGCAAAAGGTTTTGGTGAACAAGGATTAGCCTTAAAATTTGAACATGGAGCGCCTGATGCAACTATTCCCCTTTTTTATTGGTGCCATGAGAACTGGACTCCGTTATTTAATAAAACTTATCAAAGATGAATAATAAAGAAGTAATAGAGGAATTGAACAGCCTATTTGGCAGCTATAAGGCCGAATGGCTTAAAGGAAAAATTTTTGACTTATTCGCAGAGCCATCATATTTTCCTGAATTGAAGGACAATAGGCCGTGTGTTTTGCAAGGCGGTAGAGGTACAGGTAAAACTACTGTTTTAAGGGGATTATCTTACCAAGGGCAATATGCCTTATATAAAAGCGATATTATACTATTCGATAAAAATCAGTTTATTGGTCTATACCATCGAGTTGATACAAATCGCGTAAGATCATTTATTGGAGGAGGTCTTGACGTACAAATTTGGATGAAAGTTTTTGCGCACTATTATAACCTAGTTACTTGTCGAGATGTACTAAATTTTCTTAAATGGCATCATAAAATTGTCAGTTCTGATGATGAATTAACCGATACTGTTTGCACTTTAATATTAAGGTCATTAAATATTCAAGGAAACTGTAATAATCAAAATGAGCTATTAGATTTATTAGATTTAGAAATAATAAATTTTCAGGCTAAGGTGAATAATATTAGTGACGGAGACAACTTAAATTTATCTATGTCCGGTGTTCCAATTACCATCCTAACAGAGCAAGTGCTTCTGCTTCGTCAATTTCAAAATAAAATTTTCTTAATGTTAATTGATGAGTATGAAAATTTCGAAGACTATCAGCAGCAAATAATTAATTCATTGATAAAACATACTACGGAAAATTATACTTTTAAAATTGGTGTAAGAGAATTAGGATGGAGAATTAAATATACGTTAAATCCTGATGAATTATTACATGACCCTGCGGATTACAAATTAATGGAAATAGAGAAAAGATTAAGTGAAACCGACTTTAAGGAATTTGCAGAAAATGTTTGTCAGCAGAGAATTAGTAAGTTATATTCCATAGATGAGCATAGCCAAATATTTGATATTGATAGTGCTTTAAAGAGAGTTTCAATTGAGCAAGAAGCGGAACTACTTAAAATTGAGAATACGGATTATTATTCAGACTATAAATTATTACCTGCCAATGAATTTGAACAAATAGCTAACCTTTCCAAGCTATATTTATATTTTATAGCATACTGGGGAAAGTATCATAATATGAACCTGAGTGAATCTATAAAGGATTACCTATCTTCAAAAGATGATTGGGACACCCGTTATAATAATTATAAATATGAATTACTTTTTCAATTAAGAAAAGGAAGAGGGAAACGAGGCATTCAAAAGTATTATGCAGGATGGAAAACATTCATAAAAATAGCCGGTGGAAACATTAGATATTTAATGGAATTGATTTATCGTTCTTATGAAAAGCATTTAAATGATGAGCAGCCTTTAAAAGCACCTATCAGCGTAGAGAATCAAACGTATGCAGCACAGGATGTAGGCTTAAAAAATCTTATGGAACTTGAAGGACTCACTAAAAATGGAGCACAACTAACTAAGTTATTGTTGGGATTTGGAAGAATTTTTAATGTTTTAGCAAGTGAAGAAGGGAAATTTGCACCGGAACGAAACCAATTCTCTTTTGGGGATTCTGAGGTATTATTGGATGAGTGTAGGGAAATTATAACTGCTGCAGTTATGAATCTGGCACTTGTTAGAATTCCGGGGAATAAGCTAACAGATAATGCTCATACTAGAGATTACCAATATGCAATTCACCCAATTTATGCACCATTTTTTGTATTCAGTCATCGTATGAAAAGAAAGATTATCATTAGCCAAGATGATTTTTTAGGGGTTATATCTAAACCGAAAGAAAATATTAAATTACTTTTAGCGAAAATTAATTCCGGTCAACCTATGAACATTGATGAATCATTACCAATACAACTAAAAATGTTTGAAAATTATTATAATGATAAAGAATAATTATCTGTTCACATCAATTTACTCTAAAATTGATGATTTTGTTCCTTTGAAAAATAGCACGTATCTCTATGGGTTTTCGACTGAATACCGTAGTTACAGTGTCGAATCATTGATTTCAAAGTATGGATCTGAAGTTAAATTTGTCAAAATTGAAGATACTCAAAAGAAGGATACTATTAGGGACAATAACTCACAAAAGGAATTTTCTTTAAGAAGTTCAAAAAGTATTATAGATTTCTTGAAATTATATAATTCCCCCACCATATATATTGACTCAACAGGTTTAAACAATAGGATTTGTGCAGCATTGTTAAATAATTTGATAAAATCATCTAGTGCACTTAATATTATTGATATAAGAGTAGTTTATGCTGAGCCGGAGGTGTATAACATTACAAAGTTTCGAACAGAGGGAGTTTTTCATGACTTATCTGAGAGAATCGAAGGTATTGAACCCCTGCCGGGTTTTGCGACAATAATACCTGATGATGATTCTGATATTCAATTTGTTGCGTTGCTAGGTTTTGAAGGCGGGAGATTCACATACTTATTAGAAAATATTCAACAATCTAATGTAATTCCTGTTATTGGAGTCCCGGGTTTTAGGGCGGAATATCCTTTTGTTGCATATTGGGGCAATCGAATACCATTGGAACAATCAAGCACCTGGAGAAACATTAAATATGCTTCTGCTAATTCTTTAGTAGATGTTTATTTTCTTCTAAATGAAATATTAAAGGAAAGTGAAACGAGAAAAATAAAAGTAGCTCCAATTGGAACAAAACCACATGCAATAGGTGCAATTTTATTTGCGATTAAGAATCCGGAAAAAGTCGAATTAATTTACGACAATCCTATAAGGAGAAACAAGAGGACTGATGGCACTGGAAAGGTTATTGAATGTTTTGTTAGTAGATTAATTGAAGAAAATTAGTTGTGAAAGATTCATATTATACGCCTCCTCACCTAGCTGAACATCTCTTAAGGTATGTAAGGAAACAAAATATAGCGACTGTAGCTGATTTTTGTGTTGGTGATGGCGTTCTGCTCAGAGCCGCTCAAAAAAGATGGAAAAAGGTTAAATGCTATGGCACGGACATTTCTAAAAATGCAATTATTTTTGCTAAAACCCACCACTCTGATTGGAAATTGGGAAAGTCTGATTTTTTAAATCCGAAATCCCGAAATCGTTGCAAAGCATTAAATACACTAAAAAATGGGTTTGATCTAGTTCTATTGAATCCTCCTTTTTCTTGCATGGGGGGAACTAGGCACCGTATTATGTTAGATAATGAATCATTTGAAGCAAGTACTGCAATGGCTTTTGTTGTAGAATCGATTAAATATCTATCAAAGGGTGGGTGTTTGTTTGCGATATTACCCAATAGTGTTGCTTATTCTCAAAAAGATGCGAAATTATGGAATAAGCTTGTAAAAGATTATAAACTTTGCATTATTGATGAACCCACGACTAAATATTTTGATAATTGTTCACCTCGAATAATTTTGGTTTCAGTTAATGCAAATATATCTTCCCCCCTACAGAGAGAATTCAAACAACTAAAAGTCAAAACAACCTCACTTTCTATTTTTAGAGGAAAAGTAGGTATGCACACGGTTAAAAATAGATTATTAAATGGTAATTACTTAGTTCATTCCACAAATTTAAGGGGTAACAATATTGTAAATGTAAAACATAAGATAAAATGCAAAATTTCTGAAATTTCAGGTCCGGCAGTACTTATTCCTAGGGTGGGACTTCCAAACCCTCAAAAAATATGTACAATTTCAAGGGGTACTACATTTATTCTTTCAGATTGTGTTATTGCAATTAAAACAAAATCAGATAAAGACTCAAATGAATTAAAATCAAGTATAATTGACAATTGGGATGACCTAAATGTTCTATATAAGGGCACAGGTGCTAGATACATTACGATTGAACGTCTAAAATTTTTTTTAGGGTTAAAGGAGAGTTCATAAGAGGGTATACAAGTTTATGTGTTCTCCGCTACTTTCAACATTTTAATTAAATCTTTACCATACCCTTTATATGGAATAATCCTATTTTTGAAACAATTTAATAATCTTTAAACCGATAAACTATTGTAATACAGTAAGTAACTAACATATCAGCGTTAGCTTTTCTTGTAGCCGAAAACTGAGAATCTTTACTACACATGGAAAATAAGCCTAAACGCTCACGTGAAAGCGTGGGCTTTGTCTTATTCGTGTGTAGGGTATCTCAGTACCTCGGCTACGGTAGGGTAAATGTCCCACGCTGTTTTTTTATCAACCCCTGTTAGGGACATGGAGGGAATAAAAACTTACTCCTATGTAGCAAAATCAAATATATCAAACTCAAAAGTGTTTAGCCGAAAAACTTTAAGAGTAGGCATATTTCTAATTATTTAAAAATCAAGAAAATGAAAAAGTTAATTGTTCTTTGTATAGCAGCATCTATGACACTCACCAGTTGTGCAACCATTTTTGGAGGACATATAAGTGAATGCCAAAAAACCAAACCAACCGCTGGACAACCTTCACGACCTGTTCGGGTAGGAGCACTTATTTTAGACATCCTAATTTTTTGGCCAGGGGCTGTCGTGGATTTTGCGGATAATGCCATCTATAAACCCTGTGAAAATAATACTAAGAAATAGAGATAAAAAATGGATAAAAAAGGCTCCGTAATACGAGCCTTTTTTTGTGTGCAAATTCGGCATTCAAAAATGCATTTTTTGCCCTTGATAAAATAGCTCTCCTTCGATTTTTGGGGTTTTGGGATTTTTTTAATAAGGTTAATTATTTGATTTTTAATTAGATCATATATAAAAGTCAAGAACAAAAAGATGTTTCAAGATGAAACGCAGAGGAGCATGTTATAATCCCGCTCCCAAGCACGTGACATCTCGGAAAAACCGGACAACAACCGCACGCAAATATCCTTTTTTGCGTGCTTTTGTTGCATTGTGAAGCACTTAGCGTAACGGTGGTACTTATCATGCCAAAAAAACAAAAACACCGTATAAGCGAAATAAAAACATAGCCAAATAACACATGCATTAAGGTGATTTACGGCGGAAAAATCAATGAGCATACAGCCGTATTTTTCTGTTTAATTGCATAGCAAAAAACCGCCATTTTTAAGAAGCAATTTTTAAGAAGCTTTTAGGTATGAAAAACTATCTGTAATTCCCTTCAAAACGGTAAGTCCTTTTCTTATATCAGTTTCGTCAATACCTATATATCGCATAGTTGTAAGAGTATTACTATGTCCCAATATCTTACTGATAGTTAGCAAGGGTACTTCTTTCTTATATAATATTGTAGCACAAGTCCGGCGCATGGTATGGGTCCCTACTCTTTTATTTATTCCGGCAAGTTCACACCATTTTAAGAGATGTCTTATTATTGTTGCAGCTTCTGATGGGAGGTTGGTAAATATTTTTCCGTTCCTCTCTTTTCCTTCACCTACCCAATTCATTAAGTCTTTACTTATAAAGGAGGGAAGCACTTTATCTGTCTTTTCTTGCTTCAACACTACTTTATATTGCCCGGATTCAAATACAATTTGTTCCCATTCCATACTCCGCACATCGCCCCAGCGCTGACCACAAGCAAATTGTAACATGAGAGCTCTACATATTTCTTGCTTTTTATAAGCCGTCCGTTGGAGCTTAATAATTTCGCCTTCTGTAAAGGTAATAGGGGCCTTAATAACCTTACCGATTGGAGGTATATCCTCTTTGGTGTATGCAGTCCATGAAATAAATCCCTTTCGTTGAGCACGATTAGCAAAGCACATAATAGTAGAAAGATACAAATCCGCTGTCCCTTTTTCTAAAGGTCGTTTAGTATACTTGCCAACCGCTTTATTTAACAACCAATCCCTGAATCCAAGTAAAAAGGATTCATTTACCTGGCTAAACTGAATTACATTTGAATTGGAGTATAGGTGTAATTTCTTAATAGTGCGTAAGGGACCATTGCGGCTTTGTTCCTTATCAATCTTTGCAGTTTGTTCCAGGCAGAAATCAGTAAATGATGAATCGCCAGTTTTCATTTCAGAATATGTATAATTGATACATTTACAAATTGCATCCTGTTTGGTTTTAGTGTCAGTTATAGGATTGCCAGTAAATTTTAGTCCTAAGAAATCAAGGTGTCTTTTTTTGGTGGATTTTAAATATATTTCCAAATAAAGGCTTTCAGGATTTAATCCATTCTTACGGCTCTTTAAAAATACGGTTCCAAAAGTGGTTTTATGTTTATATATCAAAGTATTTTTCATAGTTCAAAAGGTGTTAATAAATTTTAGAAATCAAATATATTTCCCTGTGGGAGGTCGCAAAAATTAGTTGCAAAAAGAGGGAAATAGTCGCAAAATTGCGACAAAAGAAAAAGACGAAGTTTATCAGTTAAGAGGGCTGAAACATAGGAGTAGTAGGGATTACGCAAGAAAGCACTAATTCCCTTTTTGCCGCTTTTTGCGGTTAGCGCATTATGCATATTACTTTTCTATTCTTCATAAAATCAATCTGTGAACCTGTGGCAATGTATTTTACCCCCCCCCCCACTTATTTATAATCTTGTTATATTGCCCTCATAAATATTTAAATGAGAAACTATGAAAGAAAAGCAACGATGCGAATGGTCTATGAAGGACCAATTATATAAAGACTATCACGATACGGAGTGGGGAACCCCTTTGCACGATGACCAAAAACTTTTTGAGTTCCTGGTACTTGAAAGTTTTCAAGCGGGGCTTAGCTGGTACATAGTGCTTAAAAAGAGGGATAATTTCCGGAAGGCATTTGCCAATTTCGAGGCTAAAAAGGTGGCCAGGTTTGATGCCGCCAAAGTGGAACAATTACTCAAAGATGAAGGCATTATACGAAACCGGATGAAAATAGAAGCAGCCATTAATAATGCTGCGTGCTTCTTACAAATTCAAAAAGAATTTGGCTCATTCGATAAATACATTTGGGGTTTCGTTGGCGGAAAGCCGGTTATAAATAAAGTAAAATCATTGGCAGATGTTCCCGCCAAAACGCCTGTGAGCGACGCTATGAGCAAGGACATGGGCAAGCGTGGCTTCAAGTTCAGGGGTTCTACTATATGCTATGCTTTTATGCAGGCAGTGGGTATGGTTGACGACCATGTGGAACATTGCTGGAAGAAAACAAAAAAAAGGGGCTGATTTGCATTCAGCCACCTTTTTTAATAAAATCCTTACGGTTATTTAATCAATTGCAGGGTACCCATGTAGGCATGTTTCTTATCCTTGGTATCATATACGTTTATCAGGTAAACATAGGCATCTTCCTGGCAAATCCCGCCAGCTTTTGTGCCATTCCACCCGGTACTTATATCGGTGGTATGGAATAACTGCAATCCCCAGCGGTCAAATATGTACATTTCAAAACTCTTTACATCGTTACCAACTACTTTAAATACATCATTCACCCCATCTCCATTAGGGCTGAAAGCATCGGGGATATACAAGCAATAGTCGGGGCTGATTACGATGCAGTTGGTAACAGAATCTGTACAGCCATGTAAATTGGTAACGGTTAAGGTAGCGCAATAGGTACCTGTATCCTGGTAAGTGTGAATGGCATTTTGGGAATAAGCCGTCGAGTCGGTGGCATCACCAAAGGTCCAGTTCCAGCCAATAATGCCATACGCATCAGTCGAGTTATTTGTGAAGTTGACAGTAGGCTGCAGCATAGTGGTAGGCTGGGGAGATGCAGTGAAGGCAGGGTTCGGGTGGTTGTAAACATTAATCAGGTCATTCACACTAAGTGTGCTACTACAGCCACTATCAGAAGTGGTGGTAAGGATTATGGAGTAAGCCCCTGCATTTTGGAAGCAATAAATTGGATTGTTCGCATTGGAGGTATCACCCGTGCCAAAGCTCCAACTTGTAGTGGCAATAAAGCCCGAAGCTATGGTGGAGGTATTATGAAATTGGGTACAAAGGGGCACACAGCCGGCATTTATATTGGAATAAAAAGATGGAATAGGCTGGGGATTAACGGTAACTGTAACTGAAGCCGAAACACTTCCGCAACCCGAAGTCATGGTTACAGTATAGGTTTGTGTATAAGCAGGGGTAACCGTTAAAGAAGGACCTGTTTCGCCGCCGGGGCTCCAGGTATAGGTAATTCCATTGCCGGAAGCATAGAGGGTTACCGTTTTTCCCGGGCATATTGACATATTGGGCGATACTGACAAAGCAGGTAAAGGAGATACAAAAACAGAAACCGATGCGAATGCAGAGCACCCGTCGGCATCTGTTCCTGTTGCAGTATAAACAGTGGTACCTGTGGGTTTCGCATAAGGATTGGAACATGTTGTGCAACTCAACCCAGTGGTTGGGGACCATATATATGTTGTTCCTGCAATGGTGGAAGAAGCTGTAAGCTGCACCGAGTCACCAGTACAAATACTATCGGGGGAGGAACTAACGGTTATTACCGGTACTGTGAAAACTTTTACAGTATCAGTAATCACGGAAGAACAACCATTGGCTGTGCCCGTAATAGTATATACAGTAGTTGCAGTTGGAGTGGCAACGGGCGAAGCACAGGTATAGCAACTAAGGCCTGTATTGGGTACCCAGGTATATGTGTTGGCTCCCGAGGCAGTTAAGGTTACCGACCCGCTGGCACACGCCCCCGGGCTGGTAGGGCTTACTGTAAGATTTATGGCAGGGTCAACAGTTACCTTTATGCTGGTATCTTTATTACACCCTGCAGTAGCAATAACAACGGAGTAGGTAGTAGTAACGGTAGGGGTGATGGTAAAAGTGGAATCAGTAGAGCCTGTACTCCACATATAACTCAGTCCTCCTCCGGCAGTGAGTGTGGTAGTGCTTCCCAGACATATAGTATCGGGAACGGCACTTATGCTAACGTTGGGGGAGGGGCTGACTTCCACAACGAAGTGACCAAAAGTGGTATCGGATGGATTTAGGTTATCGTATCCTATAAAATTAACAGTATTATAGCCAATATTATTAGAATTCCCAACGACCTGTATTACAAGAGTATCACGTTGACCAGTGGAAACATTATAAACAATGCTGGTTCCCGAAGGTATAGGTGGAGGGAATAAGCCAGAATTAACAATTGCCCCGGAAATATAAGAAGTAAAATCCAACGGAACTTTCACAGTATCTCCCTCACATATTCTAAATGTATCTGTACATCCTGTAAGTCCCCTTAAAGCTGGTGGAACATTTCCTGCTACAGCAGTACAGCCATTCATAACAAAAGTTTGATTACTAAGCCAAAAAAGTCCATCGTAAGGGTTGGGGGGGTACTGCCCATTATAAGTGCTGGTTGACGTATTAAATAATCCCCATTGAAGGTTACCTGTTCCATTTCCTTCATTTATACCTACTACCGCGGGGTCAGAACTATTGCCTCCAAAACCGTTTCCAGATCCACCCGAAGCAGTTCCTACACACCATCCCATTTGTCCATAGCAAAATTCAATATCATCACCATTACCTCCCTGAATTATAGGGTCTGACCCATTCGTTAGAATAACCTCGAATTGGTCATATCCGGAATTTCCTAAGCCAAATCCCCCTACAGAATCCCATTGAACAATAATATGGGTGCTTGTTATGGAATACCATACCAAACCTGGAGGAGTATAAACATCTGCCCAAAATGGGGCTATTATAGGACCTACGCTATTAGGAAAAGTTATCGGTTCGTAAGTTTGGGGAGAAAGATCTGCAGATGTAGTCCCCCATGTTATAAATCCATTGTTACTTATGGTTATTTGGCTAACGGAAGTTCCAAAGAAACAAAAACTAAAAGGGAGTGTAATAAAACCAGTGTAATCATCATCGTTTTGATAGAGTGGCGGGGAAGCGAAGTTAAAGGGGACATGATGCCAACTTGTATCATGGGTTGGCCAGCAATTACATATAGATGATTGCGCTTTGGGGCGCAAGGGTATTAAAATAAGTAGAACAAGGGAAAAGAAAAGCAGAGTAATTTTATTTTTCATAACAAAAAATTTGCATATATATTTCAATCGGGTTTATTGTCTAACACACAAAGATAACAAATTTTTAATAATAATATTGTGTTTCCGGCTGATTTTTTTTGCCAATGCTATTTAATAAGGTTCACCGTTCCCATGTAACTGTGTTTTTTGTCCTTGTTATCATACACATTAATAAGATAAACATAAGCATCTTGCTGTGAAATGGCGCCTGAATTGTTTACCTCTCCGTTCCATCCTTCATCAATATTTGTACTATGGAATAATTGTAAGCCCCAACGGTTGAAAATATACATTTCAAAGTTTTTAATATCGCTGCCTTTAGCCATAAACAGTTCATTTGTTCCGTCTCCGTTCGGAGAAAAGGCATTGGGGATGTAGAGGCAGAATATGGGATTGATGACGATGCAATCGGTTGTAGAGTCAACACAACCGTGTTGGTTAATTACGCCTAATCTAACGCAATAGGTGCCGGTATCGCTATACGTATGTGTAGGGTTTTGCAGGTTACTGATGCCCGAATCTCCGCCAATCCCAAAATTCCAGGTTTGGAAAATAATTCCATACGCATCTGTAGATTCATCGGTAAACTGGATGGTGGGCTGCAAAATAGTGGTAGGCTGTGGCGAAGCAGCAAAATTGGCTACAGGGTTACTGAAAACAGTAATTAAATCCGATTCGTTGAGGGTTGAACTGCACCCGCTGTCGGTAGTTGTGGTGAGGCTTACATTATAAACCCCCGGCGAGGAATAACAAAAAATAGGGTTTCGCCCGTTCGTGGTATCGCCATTTCCAAAACTCCATCCCCATTGTGAAATAGCGCCGGTAGCAACCGTACTATGGTCCCTGAATTGTACACAAAGCGGCGGGCAACCGCTTAATATATCGGCAGAAAATGCTGTGTGGGGTATATCATTTACACTAATGGTTATGGTAGCCGTGGCTGTTCCGCAGGCGCTGGAAGCAGTTACGGTATAGGTGGTAGTTATAGTTGGCGTTACCGATATTCCCATTCCCGAATATCCTCCGGGTTGCCAGGTAAAGGGGCTTGTAGTGTTAGATGCGGAAGCATTCAACGTTACTGTAGTGCCTACGCAGATAGAAGTTTTAGTGGCTGAAACGCTTATAGTGGGGGGCAGGGCTATAAAGACGGTCGCCGTAGCCGTTGAGGTACATCCGTTCGCGTCGGTTCCTGTTACGGTGTAAATAGTGGTTGAGGTTGGAGTTACAGTTACTGTGGTGCAAGAGGTACAGCTTAATCCCCCTGAAGCAGGAGCCCAGGTGTAGCTAACTCCGCCTGCTGCGGTTAAGACTACAGTACCTCCTATACATACAGTATCCCGGATAGGTGATATGCTTATTGCCGGGGCGGGATTAACAACGACAGTGGCCGTAGCAACATTAGAGCATCCGTTTACATCGGTACCCGTAACGGTATAAGTGGTGGTGCTTCCGGGAGATGCAGTGGGGTTGGAACATGTTGTGCAACTAAGCCCGGATACGGGAGTCCACACGTATCTTACCCCTCCGGTGGCTGTAAGCGCCACACCAGTACCGGGGCAAAGCGTATCGGGGCTTGGGGTTACTGCAATGGTTGGCAAAGCTCCGCCTGTAATAATAAAGCATACCGAATCCTGGCATCCCGTATTATCTGAAACGGTGGCACAATAATTTCCTACCGTGAGACCGGAAATGCTGGAACTGGTAGCCCCTGTACTCCACGAATAAGTGTAAGGGGAGCTTCCGGCAGAAATATTTACAGTAGCGCTTCCCGCGCCGGTGCAACTGACATCGGTTTGGCTTTTAGTAACCGTTAAAGTACCTGAATTGGGAATAATAATGGTATCCTGAATTTGGTCGGCACAGCCGAGGGTTATGGTTAAGGTATAAGTATTCCCCGGGCATAAGCCGGTGGCAGTGTGGGTTGTTTCACCATTGCTCCATAAGTAAGTTACCCCTATGGTATCCGGGGTCCCGCAAAAAGTGGCAGTTCCGGTTGCAGAACAATTACACGAGCAAAAAAGTGTACGCGTTTTTAAAATTGTCGGAGAATTGGTATTACTAAGTTTTATGCTTGACAAGAACCCTGCGCCGCAAACATACAAGGTGCTGTCTAATGCAGAAAGCACTCCATTACCCAGCACTACATCATATACATTTCCCCAAAAAGGACCGATAGTACCCGTTTGGGTAAGAGAGGAATTATACAGTAACACATTGTTTTGATTACCCACATAAATATCATTACATAAATCTACGTCCAGCCCCCCCCAGTCATAAGATGTTGAGCCGGGTAAGGTGACACTGGCATTAAAAGCCCCGGTACTTTTTACAAGCTGATCGAGCGTTATACCATCATACATATACAGCCAATTAGGGCTTACAGCCATTCCGTTCATGCCATTGGCGCTACCAAAAGAAGAGCCTGGTCCTACATAGTTTACACTAAAAACTTCCTGAAAGTTGTAGTTATCAGGTATATTATATGCAGTGGGAAGCATAGCCGGCAATGGCATTTGTATAATATAATTATTCTCCACACTGGCATTACCGCTACTCTGAGTAGTAGCCATGTATCCCACTGCTAAAAGAGGGTCAGTGGCAATCAATGCCATATCATGATAAGGAGAGTTACCGGCTACACCCATTACGTTAGCTTCAGTAAAGGTAGTAAAGTTGGTGTCGAGAGTAGATGCCTGCGTACCAGTACCCGGTTGTGATCCTCCCCCGGCAATAAGTATTATATGGTCGCATAAGTCATAGGAAGCCCTCCATAATTCGTCCTGACTTGAACTTGCTGTATCAGCCGTGAGAAGAGCGCCAGAGGAGCTTACTTTATCAACAAAAGCCCCGTTATTATCAAAGCCTTCGAGGCAAAAAGAGACTCCGCTGGCTTTATCCACACAAAAATCGCCGTAATATTCAAAGTTAAAATTGGAGGTGCTGAAATCCCATTGTTCTACACCCGCGCTGTTATATTTTACCAATGTAAACGGGTTCCAGCCCCCATATACATATACATTGCCTGCATAATCAAAATCCACATCATAAGCCCCGTCATATCCTGAATTGCTAAGAATATAAGAGCCAACTGAATCAGTCCAGTTAGTTACCCAAGGGTCAATTACTAAAGTTTTGGCCGCATCAATATTGTTTACTGCAAAAGATTCTTCATCATTGTTTAATAAAAACCCTGAACCGTTAGGGCTGTTATCCTCCTGGTAATGGCTTACCGGGGCATGATCGGTAAATCTTCCCCATCCGGTTGCAATATCTACATTTCCTTCCGCATCAACAGACATGTTTTTTGCCCCATCATATTTTAATTTTACTAAAGAAACATCGGCGCCCGGGTGCAGCACCAGTGTATATTTAACCCCTGATTTCCCCTTTGGAAATACATATTCGATATCAATACCCGGATAAACATTCCTACAGGTAACTTTTTTAAAAATATTTGCCTTAAGAGTTCCATGTTTTCCCACCGGATAGGTGTTATAATAGGTTTGTTCTTCACTGGCTAAAGTGGTCACATTATTAGTAGAGCCCGTCCATGTTGCAGCTAAATAATGTTGGATAGGCTTAACTGAAGGGTCAATATCATCAGGGTCTTTCAAATGCCGCTTTCCGGTAGCCGTTGTTTCTCCTTCCGGGCGTTCAGTATATTTGTAAATTATACCCCCGGTATTGGTAATAAAGGCATATACATCTCCAAGCTGGGCTCCATACAGGATTTTTTCACCCTTTTGCAAATCGGCCGTAAATTGCCCTTTATTTTCAATAAAAACCTGGTGGTCGAAAGGGTTTACTGTCCAGTTGGTGGTATATCCCGGACCACTTTTACCCTCTCCTGAATTTTTAGAAGCGGCAGATTGTGCATTTGCCCTTTGGTAAGAATTGAGAAGGGTAATTAAAATTAGAAAGTAGTTTATTTTCATCAGCGTACTTTTTGGTATGTTAAATTAGATAACGTCAAATATTAAATTTATTGTTTCAACGGACCAGGCTATTGCTATTTTGTGATGAAATTATTAGTTAGGTTCTCCATATTTTTTATCTGCGCACAAGTTTACTCTTTTTTCTCACAATAGCAACTATTATTTTACTGAATACCAACTGATATTTTCCGGTACTGCCAAACAAATACAATAAATTAATTGTGGCAGGCTTAAATTTTACACCTTAAAGTGTTTTTTTATGACCTCAAATAATGGAAACCGATGGAGCCCTAAGCACAAACCATTGATTCTTTTTGATACAGGTCATCTCCTTTATATATTTTGAGTATGTTTGTTTCCCTAAAACTTATACTATGTATGGAATACTTACTCCCATTCATTCACTTATCAGGTGGATACTCATGGTCTTACTTGTAACAGTAATATTAAAATCTGTTCAGGGCTTAGTTTCTAGGCGTAGTTTCTCTGCTTCCGATAATAAAATGAGCCTTTTTTTAATGATTTCCGCCCATACCCAGTTATTGGTAGGGATTTTACTGTATTTTGTAAGCCCTTTTGTTAAGTTTGGAAATATGAGTGATAAAGAAACCCGGTTTTTTACCATGGAACACTCTGTGATGATGATAATAGCCATTATTTTAATAACCATGGCCAGAATAATGAGTAAAAAAGCAAAAGAAGACAGACTTAAGTTTCGTCGTTTATTTATATTTAGCTTCATCGCATTGCTGATAATATTAGTTGCTGTTCCCTGGCCATTTTCACCGGTTTACCGCCCCTGGTTTTAATTTCCCAAATTCCTAGAATCGAGTATTAAAATGGCAATGGGAATCAGAAAACGGGGTCAGGGAGAAAAATCATGCCGTTCAATTTTCTAATTTCCATCATTTCATAATTAATTACCCATTTCTAAATTCAGTAAGTGATAGAAAGAATTATACAAAAAGAACAGGCTATCCTGGTTGGCATTACCCACCGGGAACAAAAGAAAGAGCAGATGATGGAATACATGGAAGAGCTTAAGCTTCTTTGCTATTCTTCGGGCGCCATTCCGGTGAAAGTATTCACGCAAAATATCCATAGGTTTGACCCTGCTACCCTTATTGGGAAAGGGAAAGTAGAAGAAATAAGAACTTACGTGGAAGAACACCCCGAAGTGGATATGATAATTTTTGATGAAGAGTTAAGCCCATCACAGCAACGGAATTTAGAGAAAGAAACCAAACGTAAAATATTAGATAGGACAGGTCTAATACTTGATATTTTTGCCGGTAGGGCTCAAACTGCCTATGCTAAAACGCAGGTGGAGTTGGCTCAATATGAATACCTGCTTCCCCGTCTTGCCGGGATGTGGACCCACCTTGAAAAGCAACGAGGCGGAATAGGCCTGCGAGGACCCGGAGAAAGCGAAATAGAAACTGACCGCAGAAGGGCAAGAAACCGCATTGCTCTGTTAAAAGACAGGCTGGAAGAAATAGACAAGCAAATGAATTCTCAGCGTAAAAACCGTGGACAGTTTATAAGGGTATCACTGGTAGGATATACGAATGCAGGCAAGTCCACCCTGATGAACCTGCTTAGCAAATCAGACGTATATGCAGAAGATACTTTGTTTGCTACATTAGATACCACCGTCAGGAAAATGACGTTTGATACAACGCCGTTCCTGCTTTCCGATACCGTGGGTTTTATACGGAAACTCCCCACATTTCTGGTAGAAGCTTTTAAGTCAACATTAGATGAAGTAAGAGAGGCTGATATTTTGCTGCATGTAGTAGATGTTTCTCACCCATCTTTCGAAGACCATATTAAAGCAGTGAATGAAACCTTGATTGAATTAAAAGCTATTGACAAACCTATTATTCTGGTTTTCAATAAAACGGATTTATACCGGGTAGCGGACGATGACGGTTATTTGCATTCCGTTTCATTGGAAGACATGAAAAAATCTTGGATAGGGAAACTCCATTCGCATTGTGTATTTATTTCTGCCGCAGGCAAAACCAATATAGAGGAATTACGGGACGTGATGCTAAAACTTATAAGGGAAGAATATAAGAAAAGGTATCCATACATTGTTATTTAATAAAACAGCTATATTTGAAACATGAAAATAGATTCTAAAACAGTAGATAAGCTGGCAGAACTCGCCAAGCTGGAATTTGATGAAGAAGGCAAAACAGAAATTGTTAAAGACCTGAACCGCATAGTGGAATTTGTTGAAAAATTAGGGGAACTTGATACTTCCAACGTAGAGCCGCTTATTTATATGAGCGAAGAAACAAATGTAATGCGAGACGATGTGGTGAAGGAGGAAATTACCCAGCAAGAAGCCCTCAAAAATGCCCCTCTCAAAGATTCTGATTATATTAAAGTACCGAAAGTCATAAATAAAGACAATTGATAATTAGAAATCTTTGCATATAACTCATAACCTACAACTCATAACTAATCTCCCCCTTTTATGAAAAAATTTATCATCGGTTCCGTGGTAGGAACACTAATCATTTTTATATGGTCATTTGCCTCTTGGAAGATTTTACCTATCCATGTTCATTCATTTAACCATACCCCTGCACAGGATACCGTACTAAAAGTGCTTGATAAAGCATTGCCTACATCGGGCTCTTACTTACTGCCCAACCCTGATAATCGCGAGGTAGAATCTGTTACTCCCGAATATAAAGCAGCCGATAAAAAAAATATGACTGAAATGGTTGGTAAACCCAGCGCCATTATATTTTTCACAAAGAAAACTGGGGCTATGGACCCTATGCAAATTGTCAGGGGATTGATAATTGATTTATTTGCCGTAATGAGTGCCTGCATTATTTTAATGCTTACCACGGACAGGCTGAAAACATTTTTTATGCGGTGGTGGATAATAATGCTTATCGGGTTTATTGTTGCCCTGAATTCCTATATGCTTGACTGGAACTGGATGGGTTTTCCCTGGCATTTTATTAAACGCGAATTAATAGATGTTTTTGTAGAATGGGGCCTGGTGGGCTTATGGTTGGCATGGTTTTTAAAACCGAAGCGGGCCTAAAGATGAAGTTGTTAATAAGGTAAGGCAACCTCGCAAGGTAATGAAAATAACCATTTCCAGTCATAGAAAAATTGATAAACACCTTGTTTCAGCTCCCGTTTGAGCAACTTGTTTATAGGAAAATATAAAATAAGATGGCATTCTAAAACTGTACGGGAGCAACCTGTTTTTTTGGTCTACTTTTAAAAAAAACACTCGTTTAGCAGGTGGTGATGTCAAGGGGGAGCTTTGCTAACAGAGCCATAGCTATCACCTAATTTAATGAGATTCCTCGCTACGTTCGGAGTGAAGTGAGGAACCCAACGCTGCTTAAATTTGTAGGAATCAGTAACGAAGGCTATCATAGATTCCCTTATTTTTCGTTAATTGTTTGAAGAAATTAACATATCTTTGGATTCATAATTTTACAGTAAAAACCAAAATACCTATTGCCATGCAGTTTGAACTTACAGGAACCTTAAAGCTAAAGAAAGACGAACAAAAAGTATCTGATACATTTAAAAAGAGAGAGTTTGTTGTTACCGATAACACTACCAATTACCCCCAGCACATTCTTTTCCAACTAAAACAAGACAAATGCCGCTTATTAGATGACTTTAATCCGGGCGACAATGTAAAAGTTGGCTTTTTTATCAGTGGGCGCGAATGGCAAAAAGATGGAGTGGTTAAATATTTTACATCGCTTGATGCCTGGAGGCTTGACAGGGTGGATGGTGGTAATTCATCTTCAGGCAGTCAGCAATCCTCTTCCTATGCTACTGAGGCTGCCCTTCCTGCTGCTGAAGAACAGGATGACCTGCCATTTTAAGCTGGTAGTAGGTAGCTATTAGCCAAAGCATGGCAAGCACTATCTTATTAGTTGAGGACGAAAAGAACTTACTATCCACTATCAGGCTGAACCTGGAGTTGGAAGGTTATGATGTAATTGCTTTTATGACTGCCGAAGAAGCCTGGCAGAAGTTCAAGGGGATGCAGTTTTCGCTTATTGTTTTAGATGTTACATTGCCCGGAATGAGCGGCTATGAGCTTTGTAAGAATATTCGCAAGGCAGACAAGAAAACACCCATACTTTTCCTGACTTCCAGAAGTTCACCCGAAGACAGGATTTCAGGATTGAAACTGGGGGCAGATGATTATCTCGGAAAGCCTTTTCACTTAGAAGAACTATTGTTAAGGGTAAAGGCCCTGTTGAAAAGGTCTCAAGCGGATGGGGAAATTAACGGGGAGGAAGAATATCATTTTGGTGGATGTAGTGTTAATTTCAAAACCTACGAAATCTATACAAAAGATGGGGAGAAGAGAGCACTCAATAAAAGAGAAATAGACTTGCTGAAACTTCTTATTGAAAGGAAAAATGAAGTAATACCACGTGAGTTAATACTTACTGAAGTATGGGGCTATGAGGCTATTCCATCCACAAGGACCATAGACAACCACATAGTAACCTTCCGGAAATATTTTGAAGAAGACCCCAAATCACCGATTCATTTTCATTCTATACGGGGAGTAGGGTATAAATTTACGGAGTAAATAGAACATTTTTTAGCATTAATCACCTCTGAATACTTTGGCTTTGGTGACCAAAGTAGTTTGGTAATTAGCTTCTCCGTGCTTGAAAGAGAACAAATTATTAATTCTTAATTGATTATATTCATATCTTTGCCCTTCAAATGAAGAGGAAAGTATTACTCTCGAACCAGCAACTGGAACTTACTCTTGACCGTCTTTGCCACCAGTTAATAGAGAATCACGATAATTTTAAGGATACCGTAATGATAGGGCTTCAGCCCCGTGGGATATACCTGGCGCGGCGTCTGCATAAAAAAATCTCCGCCCTGCTGAAGAATACTGCTATCCCTTACGGGGAGCTCGATGCCACCTTTTACCGGGATGATTTCCGCACGAAAGGGCATCCCATATCGCCCAGCAGCATGAACATGAACCTAATAGTGGAAAACAAAAACGTAATTCTGATAGATGATGTGCTATATACGGGCAGAACCATTCGCGCAGGATTAGATGCCCTGCTCGATTTCGGGAGACCTAAAAAGGTGGAGCTGCTGGTGCTTATTGACAGGCGTTTCAGCCGCCACCTGCCCATTCAGCCCGATTATGTAGGTAAAAAAGTAGATACTATAGTGTCGCAAAAGGTGAAAGCCCAATGGAAAGAAGCCGATGGAAGCGATGCGGTGTGGCTAATACTAAATGACGGACTATGATTTGTGTGATTGATATGATTACGGTGATTATATGACGAATAGGATGGATAGGAATATGCAAAAAGAGACGCTTCCCCTTTCTGGGGGAAGTAAGGAAAGGGGTAACTCCCTAAGTGTGAAACACCTGATAGGTATTAAGGACTTAAAGCTGAATGATATTGAACTCATCTTCTCTACCGCCGATAATTTTAAATCGGTTATCAACCGCCCCATTAAAAAGGTTCCATCGTTAAGGGATGTAACCATAGCCAACATATTTTTCGAGAACTCCACCCGCACCCGCATCTCTTTTGAACTGGCTGAACGCCGCCTTTCCGCCGATGTGCTGAATTTTTCGGCATCGCAATCGTCGGTAAAGAAAGGTGAAACGCTGATTGATACTGTAAATAACATCCTCGCCATGAAAGTGGATATGGTGGTGATGCGCCACTCTAGCGCCGGGGCATGCAAATTTCTTGCCGATAATATTGATGCGGTGGTGGTAAATGCCGGGGATGGCACGCACGAACATCCGACCCAAGCCCTGTTAGATGCCTTTTCTATCCGGGAAAAATACGGGGTGGTGAAAGGTAAAAAAGTGGCTATAGTGGGAGATATATTGCATTCAAGGGTGGCTCTATCCAATATTTTTTGTCTTCAAAAATTAGGAGCACATGTGATGGTTTGCGGTCCGCCAACTCTTATTCCAAAATATATTTCTTCTCTCGGTGTAAAAGTAGAGTATGACCTAATGAAAGCCCTCGAATGGTGCGATGTAGCGAATATGCTACGCATACAACTCGAGCGCCAGGATATAAAATACTTCCCTTCTACAAGGGAATATTCTATGCAATACGGGTTAAACAAGCAACGCCTCGACTCGCTGAAAAAGAAAATCACTATTATGCACCCGGGACCTATTAACCGTGGTGTTGAAATAACCAGCGATGTTGCCGATTCCGACCAATCTATTATCCTCGACCAGGTAGAAAACGGCGTAGCTATCCGAATGGCGGTGCTTTATTTGCTGGCAGCTAAACAGGGGGAGGAGTAGGGTTGTTTATTAAACGGGGAGGTATTTGACTTCTCAAGCCAAATATTCTAAATATTTTATTGCTGTTGTTTCGTAAGCAGAAGTACCAAGAATAAGTTCTGAAAAAGTTTTTTCATAGAATATTTTAAATTTTTCCCAAAATCGGGTGGAATTAATAATTATATATCCTTGACTTTCGATAATTTGAATAAAGTCTTGTAATTGGTCGCTTAACAAAACAGCGTAAGGCCTGTAAGAATGAACATATTGGTTTCTTAATCCTTGTATAATTAAATCAGAATAAGGCGCATCTGGTTTTGTTAATTTTTTAGGCACCTTTGATGCAGGTTGGGAAAACTTTGTAAAGAAAACTGGTGAAAAATTTACCGCCAGTCTATTATCAAGCGATTCATAAATTTTTTTCGTGCTTTCATCATCAGGCCAAAACTCATTTTTAGGTCCATGTATTATTTGCCCAAGAACTTCGCAACCAATGCAGGTTAATACTGCTTTAGTGAAAGCATGCGTAATGTCGTTAACACTATTATATAAGAAATCATCAAGTCTTTTTTTTAAGTGTTGGAATTTTTCTACATCGGTCGTTAACGCCCGAAAATCACCATGTGTGAATCCTCTGTCAACTCCAGCAATTCCATGAAAAATTGTATCTTCAGGAAATCTAAATGTTGGGATGGTGGCAGCCATAAGTATTTTATAAAGAACAAAGCTAAAATAAAATTCATCGCGAAACTCTGCGTACCTTTTCTTCGCGTCCTTTGGGGTTTCTGAATTAATGTTCTACTTTCACCTTGTGATTATTTATTATGTTTGTAAAAAGCCCAATAACATGGATGAAACCGAGTATTTGCTTTCAACTGAAGTAAATCGAAAGGCGTTGGAAGAATCATTGAAGAATGTGGAGGAAGGTAAACTTATAGAAGTTGATATAAATAAGTACCTGAAAAAGTGAAGAATACCCATTGTTAAAATTGTTTCCCGATTTCCGCGCTTTATTACCTTTGCACCTCATTTTTAAGCCATGTTCGATAGCCTGTCAGAAAAATTGGAAAGAGCATTTAAAATGCTCAAAGGTCAGGGGAAGATTACCGAAATAAATATTTCCGAAACCCTGAAAGAGATACGCCGTGCCTTAATTGATGCAGACGTTAACTATAAAGTTGCAAAAGATTTTACCGAGAGGGTAAAGGAAAAAGCCTTAGGCAGAAGTGTACTCACGGCTGTTTCGCCCGGTCAGTTGATGGTGAAGATAACCCATGAGGAGCTTACAGAGCTAATGGGCAGCGAGGAAAGCACCGTCCAACTTACTGCTAACCCGACCATAATACTTATGTCAGGGTTGCAGGGTTCGGGTAAAACAACTTTCTCAGCTAAACTTGCAAATTATTTTAAAAATAAAAAAGGGAAAAAACCTTTGCTTGTGGCATGTGACGTTTATCGTCCTGCTGCTATACAACAATTAAAAACATTAGGCGCCCAGATTGAGGTGGAAGTATTTCGCAGATGAAAATGAAAAAAATCCGGTAAAAATTGCCCAGGCTGCATTGCAGCAAGCAAGGCTAAATGAAAATACGGTTGTGATAATTGATACCGCAGGTCGCCTTGCCGTGGACGAGCAGATGATGAAAGAGATTGCAGAATTGAAGCGTGTCATCAATCCCCAGGAAATACTTTTTGTGGTGGATAGCATGACCGGGCAAGATGCTGTAAATACTGCCAAAGCTTTTAATGACCGGCTGAATTTTAATGGTGTGGTGCTTACCAAATTAGATGGTGATACGAGAGGTGGCGCAGCTTTGTCTATTAAATCAGTGGTAAATAAGCCTATCAAGTTTGTTGGAACCGGTGAAAAGCCGGATGCTATGGATGTATTCTATCCCGCCCGTATGGCAGACAGAATATTGGGCATGGGTGATATTGTTTCTTTTGTAGAGAAAGCCCAGGAACAGTTTGATGCTGAGGAATCTAAAAAACTGCAAAAGAGATTTGCTAAAAATCAATTTGATTTCAATGATTTCCTTCAACAGTTACAGCAGATAAAAAAAATGGGGGGGGTAAAAGACATAGCTTCTATGCTGCCGGGAATGGGCAACTCGGTTAAAGAAGGGGATATTGACGAAAAATCATTTAAGCAGACCGAAGCCATCATCCAATCAATGACTCCGTATGAAAGAGAAAATCCTCCCGCGATTAATGGCAGTAGGAGAAAGAGGCTTGCCAGCGGTAGCGGAACCAACATACAGGATGTAAATCGCCTGATTAAACAATATGAGGACATGCAGAAAATGATGAAAATGTTTAACAACAAAGCAGCCATGGCAGGGGTGATGAGGAAGATGGGGAAAATGCCGTTTGGAAGATAAAAAGACAAATAACGAGATGAAGTTACTCGACGGCAAAAAAGTTTCAGAGGCGATTTTAGAGGAAATAAAATCAGAGGTTGAACAACTGAAATCAGCAAATAAAAAGATTCCTCATATAGCTGTAATACTAGTTGGGAATGACCCTGCCAGCGAGACTTATGTAGGAAGCAAAATAAAAACCTGCCAGAGAATAGGGTTCAATTCTACCTTGATACATCTACCCGATACCATTGAAGAATCAGCTTTATTAAAAAAAATAGATGAACTGAATAATGACGCTGATATTGACGGATTCATTGTACAGTCTCCTTTACCAAAATATATTTCCGACGACCAAGTAATCAATGCTATTTCGCCTTTGAAAGATGTAGATGGCTTTCATCCGGAAAACTTAGGAAGGATGGCTCTGAATATGCCTGCATTTTTGCCTGCTACACCTTACGGCATTGTGGAACTCCTTGCCAGGTATAATATTCCTACATCCGGGAAACATTGTGTGGTGGTTGGAAGAAGCCATATTGTTGGGTTGCCCATAAGTTTTTTATTAGTTCGAAATTCTAATCCCGGAAACTGCACCGTTACTATTTGTCATAGCAAGACTGTTGACTTGAAAAAATTTACATTGCAGGCAGATATTTTAATTGTCGCTACCGGAAAAACAGAAAGCGTCACTGCGGATATGGTGAAAGAAGGGGCGGTAGTGATTGACGTTGGTATTTCACGTTTGCCTGATGCAACTAAAAAAAGTGGTTTTAGGCTCGCAGGAGATGTCAAGTTTGATGAGGTAGCGCCCAAATGCAGTTATATTACGCCTGTTCCTGGCGGTGTAGGTCCTATGACCATAGCTTCATTACTGAAGAATACGTTGGAGGGGGTTAAACGCAGAATAAAGTAATCAGGGTGTTTTTTTCTTTTTGCTTAATTCATAGTTATAAATAGCATGCCCAAGGTCGCTCATAAATGGCAACCCAAGTGAATTATATTCGTAATCATTCGTATTAAGTATATTTTTTTCATTTACGTACATGGATATGGAGAGAAAAAATTCAACACCTGTTTTTGAATCTTTTATATACGTGCAATCTGCTAAAAAGCCATAGGCTTCTCCGACGATGTTATAAGACCTGATAGTGGTATCTTCAATATTTTTTGTGGTCCCGAAATAAATATATTTTTTATAATTATCCGGATAGTCACCTGTATTATATGTGGGATGACTACTTTCACGGGGCAACATACCCATATATGTTTTTAAAAAGCTATACTCAGCTGACGTTAAATTAAAACGCCTCGCAATGTTTATACTGTGAGGATATATAAGTGAAAGTAAAATATTATTTTCATCTTCGAAGGGGATATAATTATTTCGCTTGAAATTTTTTGGTGGCAATTGATTGTCTCCATCCTGGAAAGCTTTCCCAATAACAGTATGCGTTGCATGGTTCCTTATATTACCGGTGTTGTGGGCTGGAGCCTGTCTATATATAATTGAAGAATCTGTACCATAGAATTTAAATCCATTGGTAAACCGGTTATCAGTACTATCACAGTTTGACTTAAAACGCTGATTTATTGTTACATTACTATATCCCATCAGGTGAAGCCTCCTGTTTATATAAGCAGGTGTAAGAAATTCATATATTCTTGAATAGGCATAATTATCGCTTATCAGCAACATGCGCTTAATATATTGGGCAATACTTGGATACCCCGAAAGTGAAGTAGTATCGTAATCTTCCCTCATTTGGCACCTATAGGAACTATCAATGCTAAGACGGGTGTCCTTTGAAAGATTTTTAATTTTGAGCTTATTAATTTTTTCAAGCGCCAATGCTGCTAAAGGAAGTTTAATAAGGCTGGCAGGGTAGTAATATCTTTTGGTAAGCGGACCGAGAAGGTATTTTTTTAATGTTACTTTATTATTTTTCTCGTGAGTTACGCGTGTATATATTATTTGCAGGTGGTATTTTTCGGGATTACCAAAAACCTGGCTGTATTTAACATCGAGGGAATCATTCTGAATAATATCTTTCAGTAAATTCTGGGCGAAGCAAGGAAAGTGAATTGCCGCAACCATAACGACTAATGTCCCCTTCATATTCATCTTATTTACCCCCTGCGTTTAGCCTTAATTAAATTCTGAATATTAGTACCCCAATGGTATCCGAGAGAAAATGGAAGTTGTTTGGTTTTTCTGATTATGGTATCGTGATAAGCATCGAGCAAATCTTCCTGAAAAACTCCCGAAAAATCTTTTACCGGGGTGGTATAAACCCCATAAAGTGAGACATACCATTTATCGCCTGTGAAAATATTTGAAAGGGATGCCTGTATCATCTTCAAGAATAGTTTTACTTTTAGTGAGTACAACATTCCGGAAAATAGAAAAGAAGGGATAATGAAGCAGGTAGGAAGCGGATTTAAGATAGCTGACAGACATAGGCATTTTATTAAAAAATTTTACCAACCCTGTATTATTTTTAAACACTTTATCAGATAAATCGCATTTCATATAACTAACCATCTGCACAGCATTATTTTTATCATTCTTAAAATACACTTTTACAAAATCGTTAGGATGTGTCCCCAGGGTATCTCTTTTCAATTGGGTTTCGGTGCCATCTTCATTCAGGTGATAATATTGAACGGTAATAATTTCATGCCCTGTTCTAACCAAGAAAATACAAATGAGAGGAAGGGTCCCGTTCACATTATCTTTTGATAAAGAAACATTCATTTTATGGGTAATAAAATAGCTACGCATAAAAACATCACTTAATGAAGTATAAATATCTGAGAGATAATTATCAGCTGCTTTTACAGTCATGTGGTCTAAATCAGGTAGGGCGCCGTTTCTTTCAAGCGCATACAAACGGTAGTTTCTTGCATCGGGGAAAAAAGTATTGGCGTGCAGGATATCCGGTCCGCTCAGCGGATAAAAAATATCTGCCGATTTCCGTTCCTCCACCAGCTCCTTCGATGCCCAGTCGGACATGGGTTTCAGGCGAGTGGATGTGATGGTATTCCATGATGCATCAAAATTCCGTTGGAATTTTTTCCAGGCGGAATCATTTTCGAGCTTTCCATAAGGGCTTCCCGGGAGGGAGTTCATTCCAGCTATATATCGGGCTATGTCATTGTATCTCCTGTCAGCGGGTATGTTGCTGTAATTTTCCCCTCCTACTTTAACTGTATCAACTGTGATTTGGGTGCCCGGTATAGTCACCGTATTGCCACTGGAACGGTTTACACAGGAAATAATAAACAACAAAAAAGCTATAAAAAGCGAAACGAAACTAATTTTTTTCAGGAATAATAGAATTTTCATGTACAGATATTGTAGGTTTTTTTATAAAATATACTATGCTTCCGGCAAGAATAGTACCTAATCGAAGGAGCAATTTTTAGGATGTTCAGTCATAGTAAAATATAACATCCAGGCGCTTAGGGCTAAAAAAATTATCGGCGTTAAAGGGTATCCGAATGTTTT
>CAVYDB010000009.1:0-49427 GCA_963767125.1 uncultured Bacteroidota bacterium
TTCCACAAGTCGCGTGATTGGATTCTCTGGCGATTGCTTATGCAATTGTACTCTCCATTGCAGCTACTTGGATACGTTCCGTCCGCCAGAGGTGGCTCGCATGCAGTTGCAAAAGGAAAAGCTCAAGGAACTGGTGAAGTTGCCGCTGGGAACAAAGCATCTCACCAAGCCAAAATACCCTGACATCTTCTACAGAGGGACACAAAAAGGATATAGACCTGCCCTTCTGGCTCCATCAGCAGCTGATCAGGAGGAACACGGGGCAGGGAGAATATATGCAGCCCTATACGAAGACTATATCAATCCAGCCACGCAGCATATGAACAGCAAAGAGGAGGGCGAGGAGCGGAACGGTTGGAACAGCTACAGTCCGGCGTTGCGAAAATGCGAATAACTTGGATCAGCTAGTTAGTTGTGTAGTTGGTCCGGCCATCATGTTTAGTGTCAATTAGTCTTAGTTATGGGAAAATAAACAAGGCATCTTTAATCCAGACATGTGCAATCGGGGATAAAATGCGTGTGCAATCGTGCGGCCCTATGCTTATTCGTTGCTCCCTCGCGTAGGATTTAGGATTCTTAAAAATTAGAAATGCACGTATGCGGTGACAATGATGCGGGTTTGTGAATAGAGCGAATGATTACCATGCCATTGGAAATAGCGATCTCCCTGTAACAGCATGACAGCCGGGAGTCTATGGGTCGCTATTTGGACATTGCTTTTGTCAGTTCATCTACCACCCAGTATAGAGACTAATGAATAAACGTTTAAAGACATGCAGCTTGTCACTATTCACTGTTAAACTTCATAGGATGCGATGGAAGCACACCCCCTCCCTCCTTGTGGTGATGCTAGATCAGACTAGAGCATTGCAAGTTGATCCTCCACTTTCTTCTTTCTTGTTTCTTAGTCGCTCTTACACTCCTCCTTCATTGCCTAGCCAATGATCCTATGCTTAGCTTTGGAACTTCCCGCTCAACCACCTGCTTTCCTTGTCTATCCTAGTCGAGTTGCTTGCTGTGCCTAGCCAGTCTAGCTCTTAATTTAATGCAATCAAGCACAGAGAGAGATAGAATTGCTGACACTGGCTTTCGGCCCACACATCCAGTACCTATCTTCACCGGGTCAACCCACAATCAATACCAATCGACCACTTTCACACACACTGCGTTGATTGGTGACGTCGATTAGCCTAAGATTAGGTCTCTAAGCTCGGCCATTCACTTTGTTATGCGTCGAGCATGATTGATATTTGTAACGAAGCTTCGGGCTCGTCGACGACGAATGACAAGAATCTGAAGATCTACGTAGCAAGCGTCTCTGGGACGTCTGAGGTGGGGAAAAAATTTATGCGCATGATGCGATCACCCAGCATATCCTGCAAGCAGAATACATACATATAGACACGGAAGCAAATCCAATGGACCCTGATGGTCCTCGACGGGTATGCAAAGTGTAATTTTTTTTAAGGTAGCTAAGCTCGAACTAGACTCTAGGCTTTTATTTGTCTTACAGGCTAAATATTCCCTTCACATCCGTCGACATCACGGTGGGGGAGAATGAAGGAGAGAGAGATTTCATGCGCGAAAACGCGATCAACAAACGCTGCCCAAACTCGGTCCCTATGCCTCCACAGTTCTTCTTCCGCGAGGAATATCTGGGCGATTACATCGATTTTGAACAGGCTGTGG
Organism: uncultured Bacteroidota bacterium; assembly: GCA_963767125.1. GTDB lineage: Bacteria > Bacteroidota > Bacteroidia > JABEUT01 > JABEUT01 > JABEUT01. Next base: position 1,690 of record CAVYDB010000009.1, read on the forward strand.
TAGTTTTTTTCTTACTTCATTAAAATCCGCTTTATAATCAGGCACGAGCCAAGTACCATAACCGTGCCTACACTTAGGAAAATAATGTACTCGAAGAATTCCTACGGTTGATTCCACCGGATGAGATCGCCAACGTATGTATATACTGTGTTTCAGTGTTAACCGGTGCTACCTTATATCGCCTAGGCCATACACTTTTAGGGTGAGGCAAAGCAGGAAGACCGAGTTAGACGAAGACGAAAGCGATGAAGACGAAGATGAATACGACGAGGACGAATGCGAAGACGAAGAGGAGGATGAAGAGGAGGCTGACGATGAAGAAGCTGATGATGACGAGGAAGACGAAGCATCGAATGAAGAAGTTGATGAAGATGAAGACGAGGAAGAAAGTAAGCTAGCTGAGGTCGACGACAAGCGTGCAAAGGCCGATCATAGGAAAGGCAACGAGCAACCAACAGAGACCGCTACGACGTCACCTGCAAAGGTATCAAACTCAATCACGACAGACAAGCTTCCCTTTATCCGTCACAAAGCCAGCTACAAGACCCACACAAAGAAAAGAAGAACTAGAAAAGAAAACTCGAGCCCCACAAAAGACCGCGAGCAAACTCACAAACGCCGAAGCAAGTCCTAATAAGACTCCAACAAAGCCCACGCTTAGCAATGGACCAGTGCCGAACAACGTGGAAGCTCCCAAAGCTGAGAACTCCCTCGTAACGGGGAAGAGTTCTCGCAAGATATTTTTTGCGTCTCCTTTCGTTCAGTTCGTGTCTTGCTGTTTTACAAGGCCAGTAGTTATTATTTTTATTCTACGAGGGTCGTTCAGTATATAAGGTACTATCCGCTGCAGTTTTTTTAATTTTTGAAAACAAAAGAATCCAAGATATACGTTTTGTAGGAAATTTAATTTTCAACATCTTTGGAAAATTTCGTAACCATGACATTAATAACGTGAAGTCGGTGATATTTACAGTACCGCAGGGGTGTTGAAACTTTCGTCCACATATTGATAATACTATTTACTGTCACAAAAATTAAACAAAAAATGCAAATATGCAACAACATGCATAGAATGAACACGTAGACAATAGAAGTTAACTATAATTAACTAATTAACGCTTCATTTCTCAACATATCCTCCGCGTACATTCAAACATTTATCCCATCGTGGAACAAGTTTCTGAATGCCCTCTGCAAAGAACGATGCCGGCTGCTGCGCCAGTATTCCCGGGATACCTTATCGGTAAGCCTTTGCGGCTTGTGCAGGGAACTATGTGCAAGAGCTTAGGCATACTCTTTTCCGTTTAACGAATAAGTAAAGATAGTAAATTAGTAATGCGCCCGGGCTAAACTAAGTCAGTATTTCACAAAAACCTGCTAACTCGCTGATTTTTAATTAATTTATTTTCACCAAAAAATAAATTCAAAAAAAGCACAATTTTCTTTACCCAAAAGTAGTTTAAAAGAAGCCACTGAGGCTCCAATACGGTATCCGTCGTATCAACATCAACGGGTAGGGTGTAAGGTAATAAAATGTAATTTTGGGGAAACTTATGCGAGCTACTTAATTCCCCTTAATAGCGAAATGAAAACTTTCCATAATAGGGTTGGCAAGAAGTTTTTTGCAGGCTTCTTCCACTTTCACTTTAGCATTTTCTTCGGTGTCGGCGTTCCACTTCAAGTGTAACATGCTTACCAATGCGTACATTTTCAAACTCGGGCATGCCCATGTTTTTCAATACAGAGGTTACAGCCCTTCCCTGCGGGTCGAGAAAGGCTTTCAGTGGCATTACATCTATTTCGGCTACGAATTTCATTTTCTTAAATTGTGGTGCTAAATTACATCTAAATACTAAACTCCGGCATAATGAATTTTTAAACCCGATGAAAGAAACAGTCATTTCATAATACGTTTGAATTTCGGTGAGCAGGGCAAACTGCTCATCGCCGAGTGCTGTTTTATCCGAATACACATCTTCCGAATTAGCTAAAAGGGTATAGTTATGCGCGCTTACCTGCTCCATAGCATATTCATACAAATCGTGATTATCTGTTTTAAGATGGATAATGGTGCCTGTAGGGGCAATTTTACGGTAGCGTTCAATAAACTGAGGAGCATACCAACCTTTTTTGTTCTTTTCCGGGATAAGGGTCGGGGAAGGGTATCCATATCTCGCTTACTTCTCCCTGGGCAAAATATGTTTCAATAAAATCAATACGGTTACGGATAAAAGCAACATTCTTTAAATTTTCCAGCAAGGCTGCTTTAGCGCCTTTCCAAAGGCGGGCTCCTTTTATATCCATGCCAATAAAATTCCGGTTAGGGAAATCGCCTTGCAAGCCCAACAGTATATTCTCCCCTGCCGCAACCTAACTCAAGGTAATAGGATTATTATTTTTAAAATAATCGGCTTTCCAGTTGCCTTTTAATGGAAATACCATTCCATCTTCCGGAAATAAATGTGTTTGAAAAACATTGGGGAAGGTTTCTACTTCCGCAAATTTTTTAAGCTTCCTATGTCCCACAACAGATTATTTTTTTGCTTTACCGAGGTGAAGAAGCATATCCTTTGTCATCGTATCAAGCGCATATTGTATGTTTCCATCCCCAGTGTTTACGGGCTTCATTGTCATTAATAGATTGTGGCCAGCTATCGGCTATAGCCTGGCGTGCATCGGGCTTATAAGATAATTTCAAAAGCAGGAATATGTTTTTTAATTTCTGCGGCAATTTCTTTTGGCGAAAAACTAATAGCAGCAAGATTATAGCTGGAGCGTATTTTAACTTTATCAGCATCTGCCTGCATAATGCCTATGGTGGCTTTCAGCGCATCGGGCATATACATCATAGGCAGAACGGTATCATTATTTAAAAAACATTCATACTTCCATTTGCCAATGCTTCATGATAAATATCTACTGCATAATCTGTTGTGCCTCCACCCGGAGGCGACTTATAACTAATAAGCCCGGGATAGCGCAAACTTCGTACATCAGCCCCGTAACGACGGAAATAATATTCGCACCAGCGTTCTCCTGCCTGTTTGCTTATACCATATACTGTACTGGGCTCCATAACGGTATATTGCGGAGTATTTATCTTAGGGGTATTAGGTCCAAAAACAGCAATGGAACTGGGCCAAAAAAGTTTATCGATTACTTTTTCGCGCATCAGTTCAAAAACATTCAATAGCCCTTCCATATTTAGTTTCCAGCCTTTGCTCGGGAAATTTTTCAGCCGTAGCAGAGAGTAAAGCAGCAAGCAGATAAACTTCTTTTACATTATGTTTCTTGATAATTGTTACAATGGCTTTTGAATCCATCACATCAAGGACTTCATAAGAGCAGGGTGAATCGGAATTGGGTTTTATATCCGATGCCACAATATTTTTGTTTCCATAAATATGGCAGAGTTCTTCAACAAGTTCCTTACCAATTTGCCCGCCGGCGCCAATGACTAATATTTTCTCTTTCATGAATTCTTTTTACGTTGGGCGAAAATAGTAAAAATCATACATTCATTATTTCCCTACTTTAGTCCCAATGAATAAGAAGTTACCGGTAATAACATTTGAAGGCCTGTTTTTTTACTCCTGCCTTGCAGTAAGCCTGTTGGTGGTTATTTTTAATAGTACAAACCCGTCGCTTGATGGTCCGTCTCATCTATACAATGCAAAAATCATCAATTACCTGCTAAATGGAAATGAATTTGTTGGCAAATACTATGCCATTAATAAAGTACCCGTTCCAAATATAACTGACCATTATCTGTTGGCATTATTCATGAACATATTTTCATGGCAGGTAGCAGAAAAATTATTGGTCGTATTGTACTTAGTAAGTTTTTCATTACTTTTCCGTAGGCTAATCAAGGAATGGAAAGGGACAAATACAAGTCTCAGCATTTTTGCCATTCCGTTTTCTTTTTCCTTATTTTATTACATTGGGTTTTACAATTTCTGCCTTTCTTTTCCACTATTATTTGGGATGCTAATTTATCACCGGAAATATTTTTCCGGAAAAGATAATAAGCCTGTTTTAAAAAATTATGTTATACTTTGTCTCATAGCCACACTCCTATATTTCACTAACGGGCTGGCATTTTTGTTTGCAGCGCTGGCAATATTTTTATTTGAATTAGTTGCTGTAACCGGGCTGTCTTCAAAAAAAATAAATACGGATAGACCCTTCTATTTAAAGAGACTACTACCTTCATTGGGCATTTGGCTTCCCGGGGTAATTTGCTTCATTATATTTCTTTACAAAATCCCTATATCTTCAGATTTCAATAGGATCCCCTTTCTCGATTTAATTCGCTGGATATATACTATAAAGCCTTTAGTGGTATATGATGGCAGCGAGGAAAGATTTACAAAACCCATTTTTTGCCTGTTAGGCATAGCTCTGTTTTCGGTAATATATTATAAGGTTAGGAAGAAGAATTTACGAAAGTTTAATTCATCCGATGAATTCTTATTTCTCACGCTGATAAGCTTTCTTCTTTACTTGTTTGTACCCAATGATACAACCGTTGGAATGATGTCTCACAGACTATGTTATTTTGTTTTTATCTTTTTTCTTATTTGGGTGGCCTTACAAGAGAACTATAAAATTGTGGGCTGGATTGTATCGGCTGCTTTAATGTGCATTCATTTTACCTTTTTGTTTTATATCCATCAGCCTGAAATTGCAGATTTGAACGGAAAAAGGGAAATGGTGGAAGAGGCAGGAAAGGGTATTAAACCGAATAGTGTAGTATTGGTTGCTAATGTGGCTGAAAACTGGACGCTTGGACACCTGGCAGATTATCTCGGAACAGACAAACCCTTAATTATACTCCCAAATTATGAACCCGAGGATGAATGGTTTGCTACAAGCTGGAACAACAGGACAATGCCCCGCATACTCTTAGATGGTAAAGATTTTGTTCCTCCTTATTTAAGTAAATACCACACATTTTCCAACGAAACTAAGGCTGTTGAGTATATATTTATATATGGAAATTATGATAAAATAGTGTATTCCCGGGAATGGAAAATATTGAATGATATACTAAATAGGGATTATAAACCTATTTATGCCTCAACGGATGGTTTTATTCATGTTTTTTCTTTACCCGGCGAATAGATTAACATAGAAATAACTCGCTAAGGAAAAATAGTACATTTGTGGGCTCTTTCAAAAATCCTGATGGACACCGCAAATACTGAACCAGAAAATACCAAGCCGCCGGAGAAGAAACGCCGTAACTATTTTCTGCTGATAATTATCCTTATATTACTGCTGCTCATAGTTATACTTGGCTGGCAATACTGGAACGAACACCAAACAGTAGTCGAAAAAGTGAAAATAGTAGAGGTTGATAAGTACCGAACAGATAGCCTTACACAAGACCTTATAGGGTTGCAGGCACAATACGCCTCATTAAAAACCAGCAACCAGGATATACAAACCCAGTTAGACAGTAAAAAGGACAGTATTACCCTGCTGATGCAACAGGCAGAGAAATACAAAAACGACCCCTATATAATTGCCCAGCTAAAAAAGGAAACAGCTACCCTTCGCAGAATTATGCAGGGTTTTGTTCATACTATTGATTCCCTTAACACCTTGAATCAGCAGCTAACAACGGAAAGAAATGATGCCGTCCAATCATTAAATGAAGAGAAGAAAACCACCGGTCAGTTGAAAAAGGAAAAAGGAGAGTTACAGAGCAAAGTGACACAAGGCTCATTACTCGAAGCTACTACGATAAAGGCAGAAGGGGTATTTTTCCGGTTTGGAAGAAACGAAGTCACTACCGAAAAAGCCCGCAAAGCAGAAAAACTAAAAGTGCAGTTTTCGATTGCGGCAAACCGTATTACCCCAAGCGGAAACAAAACTATTTATGTGAGAGTAATTTCTCCCGATGCAAAGGAGCTTTCTAAAACTGCTGATGAAGCCAGCATCTTTAACTTTGAAGGCACCAAAGGATTTTATTCTGGAATGCAGAACTTCGATTATGCTAACCAGGAAATGAATCTTTCTGTTTATTGTGAAAGTAGTGTGGGATTTGTTCCGGGTAAATACATTATAAAAGTGTATGGGGATGAAAGTGAAATAGGGGAGACTTCATTAACGCTAAAATAGACTACAGGCTATATCATGGCTCAAATTAATAAGCCCCAAGCCAAGTCTCCTGCTGCAAAAGTGAAGGATAAGAAGCCTGCGGTATATTCTGCTTCTAAAAAAGAACCGGTAACGCTTTTTATTTTTCTGGACAAATGGACAGAGAAAAATTCAAGAACCTTATTAATTATCATTTTAGGGCTAAGCGTACTATTTTCATTCCTCTTGTTCCAGGCACGTATGGATATTGGCGGAGATGATTCCACCTATATTTTACGGGCATTAGATTTTTTACGAAAAGGGGCATTCCCATCCTTCCAGGGACCTCTTTATCCCATTTTCCTCAGCATTTTTGTTTCCTTTTTAGGGATTAATGTCATCTTTTTAAAATTCCTTTCTGTAATATGTAATTTTATTGCTCTTCTATTTCTTTACAAAGCATTTAAAGGCAGGGTGCCTTCTTTTGTTCTTTATTCCGTTCTTCTTCTTACAGGCATTAATACTTTCATTTTGAATTACGCCAGCCTTACTTACAGTGAAGCATTTTTCATGGCTTTGCAGTTTGTATTTTTCTTCTTTCTTTTTAAATTGCTCGATAAAATTAAAAGCAATAATAATTTGCCCCTGAAGGAATCATGGAAAAACTGGTTGTGGGTAGGGCTTATTATTTTCCTTATGTCATCAGCAAGAACTGTTGGCGTTTTTGCCATTGGCGGAATGATTTTGTACTTTATTCTATCAAAACAATACCGCTATATTTTATATTTGATTGGGGTGTTTTTGGTGTTCCAGATTCCTATTAATTTTTTAGAAAGAATTTTCTGGCATGCACCAAGCCAGTTTGGCGCACAGAGCAGCCAGTATATGCAGAAAAATGCTTACAATGCCGCGGAAGGGAATGAAAATTTTAATGGATTTATACTACGCTTTTTCCAGAATTGTGACTTATATCTATCCAAAAGGTTTTTTCAAATTATGGGCTTACGTTCTTTTGATGCAACTACCACCATTTCATGGCTTAGCTTTTTATTTGTAATCATTTTTTTCTTCTGTATTTACCGGGTAATAAAATCAAAGAACAGCTATTTGTTGGCTGTAGCGATGTTTGCATTAAGCCTTACCGGCATTACTTTTTTGGTTCTCCAGGTTCAATGGGACCAGCCCCGCCTCATTATGGTTTTTGTTCCTCTTTATCTTATGCTTTTTATATACGGGCTATTTGATGTTCTTAAAAAAAGGTCGCGTATAATGCAGTTTGCGGGGGTTTTTATTGTATTCATTTTAATTTTTTCAGAACTTAGCGCCACTATACAAAAAGCAAAAGAGAACCTGCCTGCACTTAGTAAAAACCTTCATGGTGATATTTACTATGGATTTTCTCCCGATTGGGCAAATTACCTGAAATTAAGCCAGTGGTGTGAAAATTTACCGAAAGATTCCCTGGTGGCTTGCCGGAAAGGTCCTATGTCTTCCGTTTATGCAAACGGGAGGGAATTTTTTAATGTAACCAAGACGGATAATATTAATGTGAATAATGCTGATTCCGTAATCGCATTTCTCAAAAGAAACAATGTGAGATATGTTTTATTAGCCAAACTCCGCGTGAATCCCGCAAATCCTGACCAGGGTATTATCAATACCATACACAGGCTTGTCGCTCCCATAGCAAGAACGTATCCCCAAAAGCTGAAATTTGTAAGGCAGGAAGGCGCTTCGGAAGAAGCCCAGCTTTATGAAATACAATACTAAAAGCGGCGATATACTATAAGAACCGGTATATGTACAGAATAGCCATTTTTGCTTCGGGAGAAGGTACTAATGCACAGCAATTTATTGAGTATTATAAAAACCGGGAAGATATTGGTATCACTCTTATAGTGACTAATAACAGGGATGCCGGAGTTATAAAAAAAGCCGAACAGGCAGGTATTTTGGTTCTTGTAATTGATAAGGAGTCCTTTTATTTTACCGACCGTGTTTTGGAAGAATTAAATGAAAGAGCAGATTTTATCGTGCTCGCCGGTTTTTTATGGATGGTGCCGGGCAATATTCTTAAAATGTTTGCTGGTAAAATAGTTAATATCCACCCGGCGCTTTTGCCTAAATATGGTGGTAAGGGCATGTATGGCAAAAGGGTACATGAAGCAGTAATTGCTAATCGGGAAATAGAAAGCGGCATAACTATCCATTATGTAAATAACAAATACGACGAAGGGAAAATCATTTTCCAGGAAAAATGCACTGTGGAAGCTTCCGATACCCCGCAAACACTTGCAAAGAGGGTGCATGAACTGGAATATAAATTCTATCCGGTGATAGTGGATAAACTCTTACTTGGGAATATATCCTAAATTTGTAGTTCATGGCAGCAGAAAATAATGAATTGAAACGCCCTATCAGGGTATTGGTTGCTAAGGTTGGCTTAGACGGGCATGACAGGGGTGCGAAAGTAATTGCCTCTTTTCTCCGGAATGCGGGGATGGAAGTAATTTATACGGGGTTGCACCAAACTCCTGAAAGTGTTGTAAATACTGCCTTGCAGGAAGATGTGGATGTTATAGGGCTAAGCATACTTTCCGGAGCGCATAACACTGCCTTCCCGAAGATAATTAAACTGATGAAAGAGAAAAAGATGGAGGATGTATTGCTTACAGGCGGAGGAATTATTCCTGATAAAGATATGGAAGAACTTAATAAAATGGGTGTAGGGAAGCTATTTCCTCCGGGAACAGATACTGGAGTTATTGTGACATATATTCAAGATTGGGTAAAAGAAACATAGAAAATTTTAATAAAAAAATATGAGCGAATATCAAAATCTGAAAGTGAATATTGAAAATGGCCGCCCGGATGAACCGTTTGGACGGGGGATTTGTACTGTTACAATAAACCGTCCTGATAAACTGAATGCCATAAACCGTCAAACAGTGCAGGAAATTGGAGATGGCAGTAAAAGAGGCAAATGAAAATACTGAAGTATTCTCTATAATTATTACAGGGGAAGGGCCTAAAGCATTTGCTGCCGGGGCTGATATTAAAGAATTTATGGGGCTTACCAATGAACAGGGTATGGCAATGGCAAAAGCAGGACAGGATGTATTTCAAACTATTGAAAATTGTTCTAAACCTGTGATTGCTGCTGTAAACGGATTTGCCTTAGGCGGTGGTTGCGAATTGGCAATGGCTTGCCATTTAAGGGTGGCATCGGAGAATGCCAAATTCGGGCAGCCGGAAGTAAACCTCGGATTAATACCCGGTTATGGAGGCACACAAAGACTTATCCGTTATTTAGGAAGGGGCAAAGCGCTGGAATTGATGATGACGGCAGAAATGCTAAATGCCCAACAAGCGCTGGGAATGGGATTGGTAAATTATGTTGTTCCTCAAGAAATGCTGTTTGCCAAATGTGTAGAAATACTGAATGTGATTAAAACCAAATCGCCATTTGCTATTGGTGCAGCTATACAGTGCTGCCAATGCTTACGATGGAACCTCCAAAGGATTTGCAACAGAACTAAGTGAATTTGGAAAATGCTTTGCTTCCGAAGAAATAAAAGAAGGAATCAACGCATTTCTTGAAAAACGCAAACCGGAATTTCATACAAAAAAAATACAAACTGCATAAAACTCTACTTTCTAAAAAGAGTATTTGAAACCACTTAAAGATTTAGCAGGGCAAACAGCAGTTTATGGACTTCCAAGCATTGTTGGAAGGTTGCTAAGTTATTTCTTAGTACCATTATACACCTATAACATTATTCCCGGTGAATATGGAAAGATAAGTTTTATCTACGCCTATATTTCATTCATCAATATTATTCTCACCTATGGAATGGAAACATCTCTTTTCAATTTCTCGAGATTAGAGGATAACAAAAGAAAAGTTTACAGTACCATACTTTTATCTGTAACTACCACTTCCATTATATTTCTTGCAATTATCATAGCCTTTCGGTTGCCTATTGCCGGATGGATGCACTTGCCGGAACATCCGGAATATATTACCTGGTTAGCCATTATTTTGTCCGCAGATGCGGTATGTGCAATTGCCTTTGCCAAATTAAGGCAGCAGAATAAGGCAAGAAGGTTTGCAGCCATAAAGAGTTTGAATATTATCATCTATATTTTCAGTAACCTGTTTTTTATACTACTTTGCCCGGAAATATTCAAGCACCCTGAAAGCCCTTTCTATCCTCTAATTAAATCAATTTATAATCCGGGTATCGGTGTTGGCTATATTTTAATTTCCAATGTAGTTGCAAGTGTAGTGACACTGTTAATGCTGTTCCCGGACTATATTTAAGGCAGGCATAGATTTTGATTCTGCCTTGTGGAAACGAATGATGCCATACACCATGCCCCTTATATTTGCCGGGCTTGCAGGTATGGTAAATGAAACCCTTGACAGGATTTTATTGCAATATTTATTGCCTCCTGGTATAAGTTGGCAACAGGGTGGTATTTATAGTGCCTGCTATAAAATATCCATGATAATTACCATGTTCGTGCAGGCATTTAGGTATGCAGCAGAGCCCTACTTATTTGCCAATGCCAATGAAAAGAATTTTTTGAAAACGTTTGCAGATATTATGAAGTATTTTATCATTATTTGCCTGCTTATAATTTTGGGTACCATGCTTAATATTTCATGGATAAAATATTTTATATACAAAGACTATTGGAGCGGGCTCAAAGTAGTGCCCATCTTATTACTCGCTAATGTATGCCTCGGGGTGTTCTATACTCTTTCTATCTGGTATAAGTTGAGCCATAAAACTTTATACGGAGCTTATCTTACCATTTTCGGGGCAATTATTACTATAATTCTTGATGTTTACTGGATACCGAGGATTGGATACATAGGTTGTGCCTGGGCTACACTGATATGTTATGCTTCCATTATGGTGGTCTCTTATTTTATGAGTCGTAAACAATTGCCTGTTAAATACGATTTTTTCCATATATCAATCTACTTTGCATTATCCTTAGTTTTGTACTTTTTAAGCACGCAGATAAAGATAGATTCGAAAGTATTTGAGTTTGATAGTAAATAACAGTTTAATGCTTATATTTGTAGCTGTTGTCTATTTTATGGAAAAGCCGTCATTTGCATTACTTAAGGAGTTAAAAAATAACAGTAAGATGAAAGTAAAAATAGTAAATAAATCGAAACACCCATTGCCGCAATATGCCACGGTGGCATCTGCCGGTTTTGATGTGCGGGCAAATATTGATAGTCCTATGGTACTAAAAACCATGCAACGGGCATTAGTTCCTACAGGCTTATTTATAGAATTACCGGAAGGACATGAGGCCCAGGTGCGTCCACGGAGCGGACTTGCACTAAAGCATGGCATTACAGTGTTTTAAATTCTCCCGGTACTATTGATGCTGATTACAGGGGCGAATTAAAAGTGTTGCTGATAAATCTTTCTAAGGAAGAGTTTACCATAATGACGGGGAGCGCATAGCCCAGGTAATTGTTGCCAAACATGAACGAGTACAATGGGAAGAAGTAGAACAACTAATGGAAACTGAAAGAGGTGCAGGAGGATTTGGACATACAGGAAAACACTAAAGATAAAATAAACAATAAAGCGAGTATGAAACTGATAATCCCAATGGCAGGCATAGGTAAAAGGATGAGACCCCATACATTGACAGTTCCTAAGCCATTATTACCTGTGGCGGGTAAACCTATGGTGCAGCATTTAGTAGAAGACATTGCTGCTACCATTAAAGGAAAAATAGATGAAATAGGATTTGTAATTGGTCATTTCGGAAAAGAAGTGGAAAATCATTTATTAGCTGTGGCAGAAAAATTAGGGGCGAAAGGAAAAATATTTTACCAGGAAGAAGCACTGGGTACAGCACATGCTGTAATGTGTGCCGGGGAATTACTTGAAGGAAATATTATTAGTTGCCTTTGCCGATACACTTTTCCGGGGTGAATTTACGGTGGATGAATCGAACGAAGGGACTATATGGGTTCAAAAAGTGGAAGACCCGAGACCATTTGGCGTGGTTAAAATTGACAAGCAAAATGTAATTACTGAATTTGTAGAGAAACCACAGGAATTTGTTTCCGACCTTGCTATTATCGGTATTTATTATTTCAGGGACGGAGGATATTTAAAAAATGAAATACAATATTTGCTTGATAACAACATAAAAGATAAAGGAGAATACCAGCTTACCAATGCATTGGAGAATATGAAGCAAAAGGGAACCAAAATCAGTGTGGCACAGGTTACCGAATGGCTCGATTGCGGGAGCAAAACTAATATGCTCCACACCAATAAGCGCCTGCTTGAAACAAAACATTTATCTGAAACTTCAGTAGAGATGATAAATTCTACCATCATACAACCCTGTTATATAGCAAAAAATACTACTATTAAAAATTCAGTTATCGGGCCTTTTGTTTCCGTAGGCAGTAATAATCATATAGAGAACTCTATCATTTCCGATGCTATTATCCAGGAAGACTGTCGTCTAATTAACTTAAATGCAACAAATTCTATGATTGGGAGCCATGTGCAATATTCAGGGAAACAAGACCATTTGAAGTTTGGGTGATTATAACCAGAAAAGCTAAGGTAATGCAACGAATAGCAAAAAAATATATTTATCCCGGAGTACTATGTTTATTGCTTCCTGTGCTGTTTCTCTCCTGTTCGTCAAGTCAAAAGCCAGTTTCTGCATCAACCACTAAAAGTAATATGAAATTTGATGACGATAAATTTAAAGGTCTTTATTATGATGGATTGAAGCAAAAGGTGCTTGAAAACTATGGCGATGCCATGAATTTTTTCAGGCAATGCCTCGAATTAAATCCTGCCGATCCGGCAGCTAATTTTGAAGTATCAGAAATATTAGAATCTGAAAAGCGCCCCGATAGCGCCCTTGCCTTTATAATCCATGCTGTGAATGGCGACCCGGGAAACTTATGGTATAAATATTTTTATGCTCAGAATTTACAGGAATTAGGCAGGTATAAGGATGTAATAACCGTATATCAGGATTTGGTTAAGGCGCACCCTGAAACAACAGATTTATACTATAAACTTGCCCTGGCACAATTGCAGGTGCAGGAGTATAAGGAAGCTATAGAAACCTATACCACATTAGAGCAAAAGTTAGGTGCACCGGATGAAGATGTTTCGATGAGCAAAATAGAGATATTTGAAAAGATAAAAGAATATGACAGGGCAGAGGAAGAAATCCAGAAACTGATTACCGGTGACCCGGGTACGCCCCAATACCATGATATGCTTGGAAACCTTTATGAATTGGAGGGAAAAACAGACAAGGCATTTGAGGAATATAAAAAAGTAGAGGAAATTCACCCACATGACCCGATGGTGCATTTATCCCTTGCGGATTATTATAAAACCAAAAACCAGGACAAAGAAGCGTTTGAAGAACTGGAAAAAGCTTTTGAGGAGCCTTCTCTCGACTTAGATACTAAGATGAGGATACTCTTGGGGTTAAATACATTTACTAATACAGATTCCATATTTAACGAAGAACAGTCGTTGGCAAAAGAAATGGTAGTGGCAAACCCCGAGGAGCCTAAGGCACACGCCCTGTACGCCGAAGTGCTTTTACATAACAGGGATATAAAGGGAGCCAGGGACCAGTATAGGATGGCAGTGGGCGAGGATAGCAGCAAATTTGCCTTTTGGAATAAGCTTTTAGACCTTGAAGATGCAGTAAAAGATTATAAGGATATGGAAACCGAAAGCGGAAAAGCTATCGGATTATTTCCCAACTCCTCTCAGTTTTATCTTGATAATGGATTTGCCAGTATGCAATTAAAAAAATTTGACGACGCCCTGAATGCCTTTAAGTCAGGGATTTTTTATGTGTTGAGCAGTGATTCTTCTACACTGGGAATGTTTTATACCTATTTAGGCGATGTTAATTATTATGTAAGGCGTTTTCCCGCCTCTGATTCGGCATACGAGGCAGCACTCAAAATAAACCCTAACAATGACAATGTATTAAATGACTACAGTTATTATTTATCTGTTCGCGATACGAACCTTTCCAGGGCAGAACAAATGTCGAAGAGGGCAAATGAATTAGTTTCAAATAACGATGCTTATGAAGATACTTACGGGTGGATACTATACATGCTTGGCAGATATGAAGAGGCAAAAGAATGGGAAAATAAAGCCCTTGCAAACGGAGGGGAAAAAGACGGTACTATTTTAGAGCATTATGGGGATATTTTATTTAAACTGGGTGATAAGGATTCGGCTGTAGGTTATTGGATGAAGGCAAGAGAAAGAGGATCGAATTCTGAACTGCTCGACAGAAAAATAAAAGATAAACAACTTTATGAGAAATAAAAACTTCCGGATAGAATGAGAAGGGTTTTATTTTTAATTATTCTAACGGCATTGTCTTTTGCCTCTTGTTTCACGGTAAAAAAAATTCAAACTACAAATCCCCCGCCCACTACTAATCTGAAGAAGGAAAACGCATACTCTCTGATGACAAAATTGAAGAGTAATGATTTCAACTATCGCTGGATGAGTTCCCGCTTTACCGTAGATTTTAGTAGTGACAGCTCGAACGATTCATTTAGTGGCGTGATACGAATGCGAAAAGATAGTATAATATGGATGACTATTTCAGCAGCATTAGGCACCTACACTGCCGTTCATGCAAAACTAAATGAAGATTCAGTGCAGTTTATTGACCACTACCATGGCCAGTATTTTAAAGGGACGTATGACCATTTTGATTCACTTTGGGGCGAGGATATTGATTTTGAACTTCTTCAATCGGTGATGATGGGTAATTCGCTGGATTTTTATCACGATACATCCAAAATAAAAGCCTACTATGATGGCAGAGAGTATATTTTAAGCACCGTGAGAAAGAGAAGGTTTAAAAGATTAATGTATAGAAACAAGCCACTGCACTCAAAAAGCGATGCCCAGCTTATATGGATTGATCCCAATGATTTTCATATCACAAAGATAAGACTGGAGGATTTTATGAACCATCGCACTTTTGAAGCCTCGTATGATGATTTTCAAAAAGGAGATTCCGGAATCAGTTTCCCTATGCATATTCATTATGAAATAAATGCTGAAAAGGTAATAAAAATTGACTTGAAATATAAAAAGGTCAATTTCGCTGAGTATGAAAGTATCCCGTTTAAAATTCCCCCGAAATATGAACAGATACATTATTAGATATAGTTTATTCATATTGGTTTTAATTTCCCTCCCCGGGCTTGCTGTCGGTCAAAAGACTAAAAAGGAGTTGGAGGGTAAAAAGAAAAAACTACAGCAAGATATTGAATACCTTAACAAGGTGCTTGAGCAAACAAAAAACAATAAAGAATCATCTTTAGGAAGGCTTACTACTGTTAGCAGGAAAATAAGTTTGCAAGAGCAGGTTATTGAGACAATAACTAAAGAAATTGAGCTTATCCAATATCAGATTAAAGATGGAAATGATACTATCGATGTAATGGAAGTGAAATTAAGTGACTTGAAAAAAGAATATGCCCGGATGGTAGTTGACGCATACAAAACAGAGAAAGGATACAATAAATTATCCTTCATATTTGCTTCTAAAGATTTTGAACAGGCTGCTCTCCGGATGAGGTATATGCAGGAATACCAGGAATACCGGCACCGGCAGGCTATAATAATAGATTCTACATCGAAGGAAATTGGACAGAATGTAACACGTTTGCAAAAAAGGAAGGATGAAAAATCCCAATTACTCGGAAGTATTGAATCGGAAAAAAGGGTGTTAAATACCGAAAAAAGCGATCAGCAGAAAATTTATGATGACTTGAAGGGGAAGGAAAAACAACTGAAAAAGGAATTAGTGGATAAACAACACGCTTCACAAAAATTAGATGCCTCTATTAAAAAGCTGGTTGAGGAAGAAATAAGAAGATCGAATGAAAATAGTAAACCGAATAAAACCGGCTCCAAAGCTCTCGAACTGAAGCTTACACCCGAAGCGCAGCAACTTTCTCAAAATTTTGAGAATAACAAGGGGAATTTGCCCTGGCCTGTAGTGGAAGGAGTGATATTCCGCCCGTTTGGTGCCTACTCTCCTATGCCGGGAATAACGATGACAAATAATGGTATTGATATAGCAACTTCCAAAGGGGCTATTGCAAGGGCTGTTTTCGAAGGTACTGTTTCAGTTGTAACCGAAGACCCGTCTTTTGGCAAAATTATCATTATCAGGCATGGTCAATTTTATAGTGTATATGTTCATTTGAAAGAAGTTTTTGTAAAGGCAGGGGATAAAGTAAAAACAAAACAAACATTAGGTACAATCCTTTATGATGACCAAAATCAAATGGCTGACCTGGAACTTGAAATATGGAAAGGGCAAAACAAGCTTGACCCGCAGGAATGGCTCTTTAAAAAATAATAGTACCGTGGAAGGCAGTAATATCAAATAATCTATCAGATAACCAGCCAGATACACATACTTAATTGCAAATAATAAGTTTTAATGCTATTTTAACAATAATTAACTTATCTTTGTCTCAGTAAGTTGGCTTGTAACGTAAAAACTTCAACGTATATCCTATTGAAAAAGCGCTACTTTGTAATACAATAAAGTAACCTTATGGAACAGAACTTAATTCCTGATGACGATTTAATACGTCTCTACCAAAATGGCGATGAAGAAGCCTTTTGCCAACTTTTAGAACGCTACAAAAAAAAGGTATTTGGATATGTATTAAATGTAGTGCGTGACCGCGTTATAGCTGAGGATATTTTCCAGGAAACATTTTTTAAGGTTATCCGTACCCTAAAAAGAAAACAATATAACGATGAGGGGAAGTTTATCCAATGGGTGATCCGGATTTCACATAACCTTATTATTGATAATTTCCGTCAAAATGGAAAGATTAGCACTATCAGTAAAATAGTTAAGCCTGATGGAAAGGTGGTTGATGTATTTGATGTTGTTAAGGTTGAACAACATTCTGCCGAGGACAATATGATTAAAAAGCAAATCTTTCAGGATATAAGAAAGTTGGTTGAACATCTTCCGTTTGAACAACGCGAGGTGGTTATACTCAGGCATTATTACGATTTGAGTTTCAAGGAGATAGCTGATATGACCAATGTAAGCATTAATACTGCCCTTGGGAGGATGAGGTATGCGATAATAAACCTGAGGAGACTTGCCGAACAGCATAAAATTGCCTTGTCGGAGTAAATTAATTGTAAAATAATTGAATCTGCACAATATTATTGAGAAACTGCCGTTAACAGATATATGTTAATAAAGAAATAATACCCTCTTTCTATGGACAAAAATACTCCACTCTCATCCCTCCCGTCATCTGAGCATAAAATGGAATCAAAAGGTAAAGAAGCAGCCAAAAATAAAGTAGAGGTTGACCCTACTGAGCCTTCTATACAGGTTATTAAGAATATTCAAAACTATTCCAAGGCACTGAATGTTAAGACAACAAAAAGCGTTTTGCAATTTGTTGAATATTTTACAAACTAACATTCCATCTATTTTTAATGCCCCATTAAGGTATAATACCTTATAATTATTTATTCGTATAACCGGAAGCTATGACGAAGGCAGAACTTTTCCGCCATGTAATTGCCTATTTTGAACTCACCCGTCCTGAAGCTGAAACTGAATTACAGTATAAAAATTCCTTTGAATTGCTTGTATCAGTTGTGCTTTCAGCACAATGTACGGACAAGAGGGTGAATATGGTTACGCCTGCTCTTTTTGGAAAATTCCCTGATGCTAAATCAATGGCTAAGGCCTCCGTTGATGAAGTGAGAGAATATATAAAAAGCATTAGTTATCCCAATAGCAAGGCAGGATACCTTGTTAAAGGTTCAAAAATGCTGGTCGAAAAATTCAATAGTGAAATACCTTCTACCATAGAAGAACTGACCTCAATCCCCGGTGTGGGGAGAAAGACCGCCAATGTTATTCTCTCCGTAATTTTCAATCAGCCTAAAATGGCTGTAGATACCCATGTTTATAGAGTAGCTGCACGAATTGGTCTTACCACAGGTGCAAAAACTCCGCTACAGACAGAAACCCAATTGATAAAATATTTTCCGGTTGAAAAAATACCGCTTGCCCATCACTGGCTCATATTGCATGGCAGGTACATTTGCCTTGCACGTAAACCGCTTTGTAATAAATGCGGCTTAACAGAATGGTGCAAATACTATAATCAAAAAGTTAAAGACCGGAAATAACTGTAGTTTATTCTTTACTTTTACTTTTTTATTGTTGTTTAGTATGGAAACTATATCGGTTAACCCTCATATTCAAGAAAGCTGGCAGGAACCCCTGAAAGAAGAATTTAGCAAACCTTATTTTTTACTTCTTAAAGAATTCTTAGTAAAGGAAAGACAGGAACATATTGTTTATCCTCCCGGAAAATTTATTTTCTCCGCATTTAACCATACTCCGTATAACCAGGTAAAGGTTGTAATTTTAGGGCAAGACCCATATCACGGACCGGGGCAGGCACACGGATTATGTTTCTCGGTGAATGATGGAATTGCAATGCCACCCTCACTTGTAAATATTTTTAAAGAAATTCAAAATGATTTAGGTTTCCCAATTCCAAAATCGGGTAATCTGGAGCGCTGGGCAGACCAGGGCGTACTTCTTCTGAACGCTATTTTGACGGTAAGGGCTAATGAAGCAGGTTCCCATCAGGGCAAAGGATGGGAAACATTTACCGATGGTGTTATCTCCCATTTATCACGTCAAAAACAAGGAATAGTATTTATACTTTGGGGAAAGTATGCACAGGCGAAAGAGCAATTGATAGATAACTCCAATCATCATATTTTAAAGGCTGCACATCCTTCACCTTTTTCAGCCTATAATGGGTTTTTCGGGTGCAAACATTTTTCAAAAACAAATGAGATTCTTGTAGCTCAAGGCAAAAAGGAAATTGATTGGCACTAAATTTTTAGTGATTGATTGCGGGGTGGGCTATCTTTGTCGTTTCAACTTGTTTTATTTCTTCCATCATTCACACTAACTCTGTGCTAAAAAAGATTTATAATACCATTAAGCTGTCTCTTACAGTTGGAGAACAGGATTATACTTCCGGTAGTATCCGTAAAGCGGTTATTCTGCTGGCTATTCCTATGATTTTGGAATTAAGCCTCGAGAGTGTATTTGCGTTGGTAGATATGTTTTTTGTCGGAAAATTGGGGCGTAATGCTATTGCGACAGTAGGCTTAACCGAATCGGTTATTACCATTATTTACTCCCTTGCCCTCGGGTTAAGCACAGCAGCCACCGCCATTGTAGCAAGGAGAATAGGGGAGAAGAACCCCGAAGGGGCAGCCGTGGCAGGCGCCCAGTCGCTTATTATTTGTTTTATAGTAACGTCTTTTATTACGGTTGCGGGAGTAGTATTTGCTCGTGATATATTATCTCTTATGGGTGCCGCCAATGCCGTGGTTCAGGATGGGTCCATATTTACCCGGATTATGTTTGGCGGGAGTATGGCAATTATGCTGTTGTTTCTAATCAACGGAATTTTTCGTGGTGCGGGTGATGCCGCTATAGCTATGAAAAGCTTATGGATTGCAAGTATTATAAATATCATTCTCTGCCCCATCTTTATTCATTTATTCGGGTTGAAAGGGGCTGCCATAGCGACTGTTATTGGAAGAAGTTCTGGTGTAATTTATCAATGCTACCGCTTATTTAACGGGAATGGAGTTATAAAATTCAAACTCCATCATTTTAGGTTTAAAACAGACATTATTAAGTCAGTTATAAAAATCGGTTGGCCCGCTACTCTGCAATTTATTATTGCCAGCGGTAGCTGGATTGCATTGGCAAGATTAGTGGCAAAAACAGGAGGAACAGAAGCATCAGCAGGCTATTTGATTGCTATCCGCAATGTGGTATTTTTCATTTTACCGGCATGGGGATTAAGCAATGCTGCCGCCACCCTGGTAGGGCAAAACCTCGGAGCTAAACAAATTGAACGGGCAGAACAAAGCGCTATACTCACTGCTAAATACAATGCTTTTTTTATGGGCTTTGTAATGATTCTCTTCTTAGTCTTTGCAAGACCGATTGTAGGATTTTTCACACAAGATGAATCTGTTGCAAGATATGGAGTGCTGTCCTTACGGACTTTTGGTTCAGGCTATATTTTTTATGGTATAGGAATGGTAATGACACAAGCTTTGAATGGGGCAGGAGATACACGAACCCCCACCATCATTAACTTTGTTTGTTTCTGGGTATTTCAAATTCCCTTTGCTTATTTTTTATCCATTGGCTTGGATTGGAAAGCTACAGGGGCATTTATTGCCACTCCCATTGCCGAAACGATGATAGCACTAATAGCCTTGTATTACTTTAGGAAAGGAAAGTGGAAGGTGGTGAAGGTGTAAGAGAAAATCACTCCTCCACATAATCCAAATCCTTGTTATAGGTTTCCTGTAATTTATACAGAGCAAAGAAACCAAGCCCGATACAAACTATCCCAACTATAACGGCTGAATTCCACATACCGAGAGAGGTAGCTTTTAATAGTAAAAAGACATTTGAAATCCCGATAAAAGAGCCACGTACAAAGTTCGGGACTGTGGTAGTAACCGTAGCCCGGAGGTTAGTGCCAAATTGTTCGGATGATACGGTTATGAAAACAGTCCAATAACCCTGAGTAACACCGAGGAAAAAGACAAGAACATAAAAAGCAAAAGCGGTTATTCCGAAAGATGAAAAGTAAACAACTGTAAGCACTACCATGGCAGACATAGCTATAAGCAATGACTTTTTCCGAGAATGCAGTCTCTGGCTCAATACCCCCCACATAAGGCTTCCGAGTGAGGCGCCGGTATAATGATACATAATAGCTTGCCCGGCTACTACCACTCCCTGAATATGGAATACTTTGCTCGCAAATTCGGTGCAGAAAAAGACCAGTAAGCCTATAATGTACCACACAGGTAAGCCCAGGAAAATGCAATATAAATACTTAAAAAACTTTTTGGAATCGGTAAAAAGGCTAAGGAATCGCCCCCGTTTTGCATGGGCAGATTTTATTTTGTTAAACATACCCGACTCCCTGACAAATAAACGCAACACGAGCAAAGCAAGCCCCAGCACGCCTCCTACCAGGTAAACAGTTTGCCAACTGGATATGGCAGACACAATAAAAGCCAACACCGCTCCAAGGACTCCCACAAGGCCGACAATGGTTGTACCATATCCCCGGCTTTCAGTCGTCATTATTTCCGATACCAGGGTGATTCCCAGCCCAAGTTCACCTGCCAATCCTAAGCCCGCAATAAACCGGAGTATAATATATTCGTCAATAGTATGTACATAAGCATTGGCAATATTGGCAATGGAATAGAGCAATATGGTAAAAAACAAGACAGAGAGCCTTCCCCTTTTATCACCCATAATTCCCCAGAAAATACCGCCAATCATCATTCCTGCCATTTGCCAATTCAATAAAAGAATGCCTTTTTCCAGCAATTCATCTCCTTTAAAACCAAGCGCTTCAAGACTTGGGCGACGCACCACGTTAAATAATATAAGGTCGTATATATCTACAAAGTAGCCAAGCGCAGCCACAATTACCATCGTATTCAGCGCATTGGTCTTTAGCTTTTGTTCTTCCGGCATAATTGCTTATTCGTTCGGTTAAAACTCCAAACGTACAAAAAAGTGGAGAGTTAAGAATGGGGAGTGGAAAATATTGGTAACCCGAATCTTCCCTATTAATTAAACCTCCCTACTTTCCATATATAAAGTATCAGGGCTTAAATCAATATTATTTGCCCAAATGATGCTCCCTAAAAAAGGACGAACAGAATGAAATAAGGATTCTTGCTTTAATGCTTTAAAGACCCCTATTTAAGGTTTTACATCAAATATTTTTTCCTCTCCATTGGTAAAAATGAGCCGAAGTTCATAGTTATTCAGGGGTTTAACTTCTTTTACACGTGGATTCATATAGCTTATTTATAATCACAAATTTACAGAAAATTCGGTAATGAGTAAGTTTCAACCATCAGGACTAAAGTCCTGAATTTCGGTTTGCTTTAACCCCAGCTTTAAAGCTGGGGTTAAAGCAATAGCAGGGAAATTGGGCTTTAGCCCTGACGAAATATATTCAAACTAACCCACTATCGAAAGTTGCAAGGGAAATGTTTTTCAATCCCATTTGTGTCTATTATCTCCTTTCATTTCCCGCAAAAGATTTACATTTGGGGATTAATCAAATACTATGTCAAAAGAAGTTTATATCGTTTCGGCAGTCCGTACCCCGATGGGTAGTTTGGGCGGAGTTTTATCAGAGGTTCCCGCTACTATGTTGGGTGCTACAGCCATTAAGAAAGCATTGGAAAAAATAAAATTAGACCCCTCACAAGTGAATGAGGTATTCATGGGTAATGTGTTGCAGGGTGGAGTGGGGCAGGCTCCCGCCCGTCAGGCTTCCCGCCATGCCGGTATTCCCGATAATGTGCCTTGCACAACTGTAAATAAGGTGTGTGCATCAGGTATGAAATCTATCATGTGGGGAGCGCAAAGTATTTTATTAGGAGATAATGATGTAGTGGTTGCCGGAGGCATGGAAAGCATGTCCCTTAGCCCTTATTATTTAGATAAAGCAAGAAAAGGCTATCGTCTCGGAAATGGCACCCTTATTGATGGAATGATGTATGACGGGCTTACAGACCCTTTTTCACATACCCCCATGGGACTTGCGGGGGAATTGTGCGCCAGAGATTGCCAGATTAGTCGTGAACAGCAAGATGCCCATGCCATTGCTTCCTACACCCGTGCTGCCGAAGCATGGAAAAGCGGTGCGTTTAGTGCAGAGGTAATACCGGTAGAAGTGCCACAGCGCAAAGGACCTGCTATTATTGTAAGCGAAGATGAAGAATATAAAAATGTAAAATTTGATAAAATCCCTTCCCTTCAACCGGTGTTTGAAAAGGGAGGAACAGTTACAGCTGCCAATGCTTCCACTATTAATGACGGAGCTGCTGCTGTAGTACTGATGAGTAAAGAAAAAGCAGATGAATTAGGCATTAAGCCTCTTGCTAAAATTATAGGGTATGCAGATGCCGAACAGGCTCCGGAAAAGTTTACCACCTCTCCCGCCAAAGCCTTGCCGAAAGCCATTGAAAAGGCAAAATTGAAAATAACGGATATTGATTATTTTGAAATAAATGAAGCCTTTTCGGTAGTAGCTCTTGCCAATAATAAATTGCTGAATCTTAATCCGGAAAAAGTGAATGTGCATGGCGGGGCAGTGGCTCTTGGTCATCCCCTGGGCTGTTCAGGTGCGAGAATTGTAGTAACACTTATCAACGTACTGAAACAAAATAATGCCAGGTATGGTGCAGCGGGAATATGCAATGGCGGTGGCGGAGCAAGTGCTTTGGTGATTGAACGTATCTAAAATATAGCATGAATTTTTTTGGCTTTTGCAACCTCAGTGTAGTGCCATGCCGGAGCGAGCCTTCGGATAAAAGTGAAATGACTACCCAGCTTTTGTTTGGTGAACATTTTGAAATTTTGGAAGAGCATAAAAGTTGGATATATATCTGTTCAGCAATGGACGGATATAAAAGCTGGATTAACCACAAACAATATTTACCAATT
Source organism: uncultured Bacteroidota bacterium (assembly GCA_963767125.1). Lineage (GTDB taxonomy): Bacteria > Bacteroidota > Bacteroidia > JABEUT01 > JABEUT01 > JABEUT01. The sequence goes on from CAVYDB010000009.1 coordinate 25,447, forward strand.
TCGAAAGATACATTTGACAAGCTAAGCAGTACCGCTTATTCCCGCACTTCTGATATTGTGGGGATAATTACAGAGGCTACAGAAAATATTTCATTCCCCGTTACAATCGGCAGCCGTTTACCCTTCATTCAAGGGAAAAGAATTTACTATTGAAAAGAAAAAATACAGTTTCCAGGGTAGCGTGACTGTAGCGGGAGCAAAGCCCAAACGCTCAAAAATTGTAGAAGATGCTTTTATTTATCTCAATACCCCCTATCTCTGGGGAGGGCGTACTCCCTTTGGAATAGATTGTTCAGGATTTACACAAATGGTGTATCGCCTCAATGGAATTAAGCTTTTTAGGGATGCATCACAACAGGTTGAGCAGGGAGAAACACTGGATTTCCCCGAGGAAGCCAAGCCGGGAGACCTTGCTTTTTTTGATAACGAAGAAGGCGCTATAACCCATGTGGGTATTGTGCTTCCGGACATGCAAATTATACATTCATCGGGCAAAGTGCATATTGATAAACTTGACCACCTGGGCATTTTTAATGAGGAAAAGAAAAACTATACTCACAATTTGCGGATATTAAAAACAATGTTTTAATTTTACTTTTTTAGCCCCTAAAACATGGACTCCAATATCACCATAGACTTAAAAAATGTATCTATTTACCAGGGAGATAATCTTATACTGAGCCGTGTAAATATGGAGGTGAAGAAGGGCGAGCATGTTTACCTGATGGGCAAAACAGGAAGCGGGAAAAGCAGCTTGCTTGAACTACTCTATGGCGAACTTTCATTGAAAGAAGGGGATGCCCGTATAGCAGAATTTGATTTAAAAAAAATAAAAAGAAAACAAGTTCCATTGCTAAGAAGAAAATTGGGAATTATTTTCCAGGACTTTCAATTATTGATGGATAGAAGCGTAAAGGATAATCTTCTCTTTGTTCTCCATGCAACAGGATGGAAAGATAAAAAGAAAATGGATGAGAGGATAAATGAAGTGCTTGATAAAGTCGGATTGCAAACAAAAGGTTTTAAAATGCCGCACGAACTTTCAGGTGGAGAACAGCAGAGAGTAGCTATTGCAAGGTCTCTTCTCAACCATCCTGAAATTATACTTGCCGATGAACCCACCGGCAACCTTGACCCAGAAACTTCGGAAGATATTCTGCGTCTTCTTTCGGGAATTACAGAGACGGAATGCTCCGTAATTATTGCGACACATAATCTGGCACTTGTTCAGAAATTTCCGGCAAGAACATTTCGTTGTGAAAATGGTGAAGTAGCTGAAGACAGTATATTATCCGGCGCTTTTAGCACTGCTTTATAAAAATATGTATGGATACAGGGAAAGTAGAAACACACATTACTAACGGAATTGAAACCATTGAATTTTTTCACCCGCAAAGCAATTCTATGCCCGGTCAATTACTTCGGGACCTTGCCGATGAAATTGAAAATGCCGGAAGAAATATAGTAGTGAAAGTTATTGTAATAAAAAGTAGCGGTGAAAAAACATTTTGTGCCGGTGCTTCTTTTGATGAATTGATTTCCATAGCTGATTTAGAGACGGGCAAAAAATTCTTTTCAGGTTTTGCAGCCGTAATAAATGCAATGCGCAAAGCGCCTAAATTTATTATTGCAAGGGTGCAGGGCAAATCAGTGGGAGGCGGTGTAGGCATTGCTTGCGCAGCTGATTACACGTTGGCAACTGAAACCGCTTCCGTAAAATTAAGCGAATTGAATGTAGGGATAGGTCCATTTGTTGTGGGTCCTGCAGTGGAAAGGAAAATAGGTTCAGCGGCATTTGCGGCATTATCCATAAATGCTGGCGAATGGATGAGCGCTGAATGGGCAAGGGAAAAAGGGATGTATGCCAATATTTATCCTACCCTAATGGAGTTGGATAAAGCTGTTGAAGAACTTGCTACCAAACTGTCTCAGAGTAACCCCGAAGCCATGATGGAACTGAAAAAAATATTTTGGGAAGGCACCGGTAACTGGGATACATTACTTGCTGAACGTGCTGAAACAAGTGGGGAATTAGTACTTTCTGCTTTCACAAAAGATTTTATTGGAAAATTTAAGCAAGGAATAAGGTAATTGAAAGCATTAATTTGCTAATGGAATAAATTGAAATAGGTTTTATGAAAATAGACGCTGTAGCAATCACAAGCAAAGACTTTAAAGAAGCTGTAAGATTCTATAATTTGCTGGGTTTCACATTTCCTGAATTTTCTGTGGAAGAAAAGCATATTGAGCCTGTTACAAAAAGCGGAGATGTGCGATTAATGATTGATGCGCCGGACTTACTCGAAAGCCTTACGGGGGTAAAGCCTGTTCATCCCACGCACTCTTCATTTGCTATACTTTTTGACTCTCCAAAAGAAATAGATGATATTGTTTCAAGGATAAAGTTGAGTGGATTTGAAATTGTAAAAGAACCCTGGGATGCCTTTTGGGGTCAGCGGTATGCTATTGTAAAAGATGCCGATGGTTATATGGTTGACCTCTTTGCTAATCTATAAAAATTCAGTTAAATGCCTTACAAGGATAAGGAAATAACGAAAATGTTTTACTCCATTGGAGAGGTGGCAGAAATGTTTGATGTGAATACATCATTATTACGGTTTTGGGAAAAAGAATTTTCAGCTATCCTTGATTTATCTAAGGATAGTAGAGGAAACAGGCAATATACTGCACAGGACATTTCTAAAATACGTGTGCTGTATAACCTCATTAAAGAACAGGGTTATACGTTGGAAGGCGCTAAAAATTATTTGAAAGAAAACCGAAAGGAAGCTTTTGAAAGAGATGCTATTTACACTTCATTATTGAAAATTAAAGAACAGCTTATTGCACTAAAAAATAGGCAAGCTGAGCCCTAAAGTTGTGTTGCAGTTTTCAGGGTTTCTTCCTTTTTTATCTTTCCCGAAGCAGTTTCTATAAATTTTTCTACCCTATAATATTCTTTCGGCATTTCATATTTGGATAGTATCTTTTCTGCTGAAGCAATTATCTGTTTTATATCAAAACCTTCCAGGCATTCTACTACCATTATTACTTTTTGCCCAAGTTTTTCATCGGGTAACGAAGCAATGAAGAAACGATTATGTTGAAGATGAGACGATAATTTTTTCTCGATTATTTCGGGATGAGTTTTTATCCCACCGGAATTAATAACAGTATCAAATCGTCCTAACCAATTGAAATGAGTTGAATCAACAATTTCAACTACATCATTTGTTATGATAGGATTCTCATTTAATGTCGGAGCTTTAATAACAAGACATCCTCTTTTATCTGATGAGATTGTAATATTGGGTAAGACTTCAAATGAATCTTTTTTGTCTTTACCGCTTAATTTTTTCAACGCAATATGACTTAACGTTTCTGTCATTGCAAATGTGGAATACACATCATTAGTACAGTCGGCAAGTGCATTCTCTAATACCGAAGATACAGGCGCTCCACCAATTATTATATTTGGTATGAAAAGAAATTTGCTTTTTGTGCTTTCATCCTCAAGACTATTAATTACCTGTAAAGGAACCATAGAAGCAAAATCAATTTTTTCAGTCAGCTTTTTTAATGGATTGCCAGTCGGTTCTATAGTTATGAGATTCATTCCACTAACAAATGCCCGAACAACCATCATTTTACCTCCAATAAATTCTGTTGAAAGACATAGTAGTGCATTTGTATTTTTATGTAACCCAAAATAGTTGCAAGTCATTTTTGCGCTTGCGATAGCTTGTGTTTTTTTGAAAATAATTTCTTTAGGTTCGCCTGTGGTGCCGGAAGTTTTTACTTTTATTACATCATCCGGCGAAATCCATTCTTGTATAAATGTGTATAATGATTTTTGGTACTCGGGTATCTCGCCAGATATTAAATTACCTTGTGTAAACTCCAATAGTTCGTCTATGGCGTATAGTGCGCCATTTAAAGTGAGCCGGGTAGGAAGATTCATAGCTCTTGCTCAATTCGTTCAACATTCCAATCACTACCCATGTACCAAAGTTTTGAATCTTCAATCAGCAAAGGCGAAATAATATTGTTAGTGTATAATTGCCCTGTTCCAAGCCCTTGAGGCAATTTATTATTCAAGGTAAAAGTCCATTGGGCAATAGCATTCAGCCCAACATTAGATTCTAACGCAGATGTAACCCACCAACCGATTTTATATTTATTCGCAATTTCTATCCATTCTTCACAGCTTTTAAATCCACCAAGTAAGGAAGGTTTTAATATCAGATACCGGGGCATAATTTCAGAGACAAGTTTTTCTTTTTCCTCGTAAGAATGTATCCCTATAAGTTCTTCATCTAACGCAATGGGTATAGGAGATTCTTTGCAGAGTTGGGCAATAACAGCCCAATTACCTTGTTTAATAGGTTGCTCAATAGAGTATATTTTGTACTTTGCTAAACGCCTCAATTTCTCTTTTATATCTGCTATCGTGAATGCACCATTTGCATCAAGGCGAATTTCAAAATAGTTTTCAGGGTACTGTTGACGCAGATTATTGAGAAACTTTAATTCTTCTTCAAATTCTATGGCACCTATTTTAATTTTTATGCAGCGGTAACCTTCTTCTATTTTCTTTCTTAGCTGCTCCTTCATATATCCGACATTGCCCATCCATATCAGCCCATTTATAGGAATACCTTCTGCCCCCTCCGTAAAAGGGGAAGGAAACAAAACCCTATTTCCTCCTTTTTTCAAATCTATCAAGGCAGTTTCTAATCCAAATATAATGGAAGGATACTCCATTAATTTACGTTCAAAATCCGGAGTATAATCATTTATAGTCTTACAAATATTTCCCAGATTCTCTTCGTAATCTTCTTTATCATCTATACTCAAACCCTTTAAAACACTGCATTCTCCTATTCCAATTATAGATGGATTTATTTCATCCCACATTTTAATAAAGTAGGTAGCTTTTTCTGTAAGTACCCCTCTTGAAGTACCCGAAGGATGTTTAAATAGTAGGTTGTATTTTTTATATTCTGCTTTATACATAATGTTTCAGAGCGATACTAATACCAAAGCAGAGTACCAGTAATAAGGTAGAGATAGCAAGTTGTTTAAGATACTTATCCATTCCGGCAGAATCACTCTTCATAACACTTATTATGTGCATAATAAAAAGAGGTAGTGTAATAAGAAACATCCATTGCCACAATGAAGTAGAATGCAATAAATTAAAACGGATTAAGCTAATAAATGCGAAAATAATTAGAAATGAATGGTATCTTTTTGCCCTTGCGAGTCCGATTCTTACTACAATAGTTCGTTTCCCCGTTGCAGCATCACTATTAATATCCCTCATATTATTTACATTTAAAACACCTACGCTTAAAAACCCAAGTGTACAAGCGGGTAATAAAATATCGGGATGAAGGTAATGTGCATGCAGGTAAAATGTTCCTCCAACTCCAACTATTCCAAAGAAAATAAAAACGGCGATATCCCCTAATCCTGAATACCCATAGGGTTTTTTACCCATAGTATATTTTATGGCAGCAGCAATACATAATAAACCAATTATGAAAAATATGATAAAAATATAAAGGTCCTTTAAACTTTCATATAAAAGAATGCAGCCGCTAATTAACGTGAAAAGCGAAACAAGGATAACTCCATTCCGCATCTCTTTGGAAGAAATTATCCCGCTTTGCAAGCCGCGTTGGGGACCTATTCTATCTTCATTATCTGCCCCGCTTTTATAATCTCCATAATCATTGGCAAGGTTAGAAAGTATCTGCAAAAGAATGGAAGTGAGGGACATAAGCAAGCAAGTTTGTAAATTAAACACTCCAAACCCTGCCGCAAGAAAACTGCCCATTCCTGTGCTGGCTAAAGCCAGAGGCAATGTTCTCAATCGTAAAGCGATAATCCATGCACGAGCTTTGCTCATAGCATCAAGGAAATTTTGGGAATTTGCTAAAATCGGGCTCTCTCTTTTCCATGAAAGCATTCCTGCCTTCCTTTGCTTCATCCGATAAATAATAGAGCAAGGTTGCATTGCCTGCAAGTTCCTGCAAGCCTGCCTGTCCATCTAATTCCGCATTGAATGAGGCTTTGAGCATACGTATGGCAAGCGGGCTTTTCTTCATAATTTTATTGCACCATTCAACAGTAACATCTTCAAGCTGCTCAAGCGGCACTACTTTATTGACAAGTCCCATATCCAATGCTTCTTGTGCATTGTATTGGTCACACAAATACCATATTTCACGGGCTTTTTTCTGTCCTACAATCCTCGCCAAGTAGGATGCTCCGAAGCCACCATCAAAGCTACCAACTTTGGGTCCAGTCTGCCCGAACCGGGCATTTTCTGCTGCAATAGTCAAGTCGCAGACAACATGTAAAACATGTCCGCCGCCAATAGCCCAGCCCGCTACCATAGCGATTACCGGTTTAGATATGGAACGAATGATTTTTTGCAAATCCAATACGTTCAGCCGTGGAATTTTATCCTTGCCAACATAGCCTCCATGTCCCCTTACACCCTGGTCACCGCCGGAACAAAAGGCTTTTCCGCCTTCCCCCGTAAGGATTATCACTCCAATATCCGTGCGCTCCCTGCAAATAAGCATGGCATCAATCATTTCTTCCACGGTAAGGGGTGTAAACGCATTGTGCAATTTTGGGCGATTAATACTGATTTTGGCAATGCCATTATGAAAAGTAAAAAGAATTTCTTTATACTTTTTTATAATTTCCCATTTTCTATTTTTTATTTTCATTTTTCAGTAAATTAAAATATCCTGCCCATGTTTCTGCATTTGCTTCAGGGGGTGTAAATACTTCCATCAGGGCAGTTTTTCCTTTGTGGTCTTTATATAAGTTAGTCAGGTTTTGTTTAAGTTCATCCTCATTTACCGCAGAATAATAAGGAATATCATGAGCTTTAATTAATCCCTCCGCTTTCATAGAATGCCTTGCCTCAAAATATTTTTCAAGTAAGGGAGTGTCCTTAGAATCTATCAAACGAAATATTCCTCCACCTCCGTTATTAATAACAATAATTCGTAAGTTCTCACTCAGATATTTATTCCATAAAGCATTTGAATCATAGAAAAAAGCTAAGTCACCTGTAATAAGTGTTGTCATTTTGCCTGAAGCATAAGCAGCGCCAGAAGCCGTACTCAGTATTCCATCAATGCCGCTTACTCCCCGATTACAATAATAGTTGATTCCATTTTCTATTCTGGTTTCAAATAAATTTGCATACCGAACAGGGGAACTATTTCCCAAATGTACATCCGAGTTTTTCGGTATATTTTTCAAGATAGTATCAATTGCTTTGAGGTCTGTAAAGGCTACCTGGTTGCAATATGCTTGCAAGCTTTCATATCCTTGAGATGAAATATTTTTTAGGTCTCTGCTAAAACTGCTATTAGCTTTAGTACCTTCACTTAATAGCAGGTTAAATAAATATTTTTCATCTACCGCCAATACATGCGTCAAGGATTGGAAAGTATCGGTGTGGGCAGCAGAAACAGAAATATGCCAATGTTGTTTCGGCCTATATTTCCGGAGATAAGTTTTTAATTTCTTGCTGGTGACAGGACCTCCAAGCGTAATGAGTAATTCGGGTTGATATAGGGTTTTCCCATTTTCATTCAGTGAATCCATTACTGCATCTATATTACAGATGAATCTATCACCCTGCATGTTCGATGTAGTCTCCGTCATTATAGCAACTGAAGAATCCTCGGATAATTTACTTAATATACCATTTAATTCTATATCCGGCTTATGGAGTCCGCAAATAATCAATTTGCTTTTTGAACTACTCCAGGCATCAAGTAACTTCTTCTCTTCTTCTTTACCAAATCTTTTTTGAACAGGAGGGGACTTAATTATTTTGTATTCTGCTTTTATTTTTTCAGCTTCTTTATACAGGGGCTCTCTCAGTGGAACATTAATATGCACCGGACCCTCATTCCCCTCTTCTGTGGCGATATTAAAGGCTTCAGAAATGGCTCTCTGGGCATACCATGAATCATCGGAGTGATTGGTATCAACCGGAAGATTAAAAGAAGATTTGCAATAATTAGAATAAATAGATAGTTGGTTTATGGTCTGACCGTCATCCTGGTCAATCCATTCAGGCGGGCGGTCTGCCGTAATAACTATAAGCCGAATCTTTTGATAAAATGCTTCTGCAACGGCTGGTGCATAGTTAAGCGTAGCAGAGCCGGAAGTACATATCAATCCAACGGGTGAATTTGTTTGTTGGGCGATACCAAGTGCAAAAAAAGCAGCGCTACGTTCGTCAATAATACAAGAACAGTCTATTTCATCTTGTGCATCGAAGGCAATAATCAACGGGGCATTCCGGGAGCCGGATGAAATTACAGCATAGCGCATTCCTTTTGCTGCAGCTATAGCAGAAAGCATTTGAGCTATGGGTTTATCGCTGGTTTTACTTTGCTTCATTTATATTTTCCTCAAGAACAGATAATATCGTTTTTGCTTTTAGTTCTGTTTCGTTCCATTCTGATTCAGGTACAGAGTCTTTCGTTATTCCCCCACCCATATACAAGTTTAGTGCATTTGTAAATATCTCGCCACAGCGCAAGTTTACGAACAAATTTGTTTTACCATTTATATTGCAGGGACCCAAAAAACCTGCGTAATATTTGCGGTCATATCCTTCTGTTTCTTCAATAAATTGTCTTGCTCGATTGAGCGGGATCCCGCAAACGGCAGGAGTAGGGTGTAATGCAGAAACGAGGCTCCAAACATCGGAATTTAATGTAGCAGAAAAAGAAGTTTTAAGGTGTTTTACATTCCCCGCAGTAATTTCCTGAGGACCTGACACAGCAATATTCTTACAATACTTCTGCAATATTCCATTTATATAATCCGTAACAATTTGTTGTTCCATCTTTTCCTTTTCTCCCCAGGACTCAATACTGTCCTTGCTTTTGGTTCCTGCAAGCGAAACAGTTTTAATTTCATGTTGATTTATTGAAAGTAGCAGTTCGGGCGTAGCTGTTACCCATGATACCTGCCCGGGAATATAAACCAGCGAAACAAAAGCGGTGGGGTACTTATTACAAAGTTCGCAAAATATTTTTACAGGATTTTGTGCGGTTGAATTGCTTACGCTTTTCATTCTTGAAAATACCACTTTTTGCAATTCTGTAGAATGAATAACTGCTATGGCATTCTCAATAATTTTACAATACTCTTCTTTGGTTTTGGAAGCATTATTCGACTGAGAAAATTGTTTTATTTCCCATGCTAAATCGTGATCTGATATACTTTTGTAGATGCCTTCAATTGACATACTTATATAGTTATCCGCCTTTATAAATAAAGGTTTAGAAGAACCAAGTGATGAAAAAGGATGTAAAATAAATCCAGGCGTATCCTGCAAATTTTGAAGAGAATTGATTTCTATCGCTATACTATTACTCTGGATTAACGATACCTTTTTTTCATCGGGCATACGGTAATAAACAAGAGGAAGGCTCTTTTTTATTTTTGCAGAGGATTCCAATTATTTATGCTAATCAATGAGTTGATAAATTTATATTAGAAACAATATTTATTTTCCTCCAGCATTTTAGAGGCAATTCTCCTGCGGGCATTTTTAGTATTGAAGGGGTCTGTTTTGGTAAAACGTTTCAGCCCTGATATCATTACTCTTTGTTCATCTCCTTCTGCAAATGCGTAAATTGCATCTCTGCCCGATTTGTGAATTCTTTCGGAAGAGTCACTTAACCAGACACGCAGCATATCAAGTTGTAGCGCACATTCCTGCTCGCCTTTCATACTGACTAATTTCTCTACCCTCAGCTGTAGTGATTCTCCCACATACAAGTCTATCAGCATATCGGCAAGGTTCATTACTATTTCCTGTTCATTTTGCAGTTGGGTCATCAATTTGCGGACTGCGGCACCAGCCACCATCAAAGCTGCCTTTTTAAAATTCCTTAAGTAGGATTTTTCTTTGGCAAATAAAGTGTCATCTTCACTACCCATATCAGGAATGGACATTAGCTCTGATGCTACTTTTTGTGCAGGACCCAGCAAATCAATTTCCCCTTTCAGCGCACGCTTAACCATCATATCAAGAATTAACATACGGTTTATTTCATTTGTACCTTCAAATATGCGGTTGATGCGCGAATCGCGATAAGCTCTTTCCATAGGCGCTTCTGCCGAATACCCCATTCCTCCGTATATCTGTACCCCTTCGTCCACAATATAATTAAGACTTTCGGAGCCGAATATTTTCATAATAGCAGCTTCCACTGCAAACTGTTCCGTTCCTTTGAGAATAGCCTGGGTTTTATCCATCCCAGATTCAGCAAGACCCTTAATAGCATCTTCTATATTTCGCGTTGCACGATAAAGGGCAGATTCGCAAGCGAATGCTAATATCCCTTGTTCACCTAATTTATGTTGAATAGCCCCATAGGTGCCGATGGGATGACCAAACTGGTTACGTTGATTAGCATATTCCACCGCATGGGTAATGATCGCTTTTGAACCTCCAAGCGCAGCAGCAGCAAGCTTAATGCGACCTACATTTAAAATATTTACGGCTATTTTAAATCCATTCCCCCGCTCTGAGAGGAGATTGCCAACAGGCACTTTACAATCATTAAAAAATATCTGGCAGGTGGAACTGCCCTTAATCCCCATTTTATGCTCTTCCGGGTTTATCGTAATTCCGCCAAAGCCTTTTTCTACGATAAAAGCACTAAGGTTTTTATCGTTATCAATTTTTGCAAAAACTATAAATATGTTAGCAAATCCTGCATTGGTAATCCACATCTTTTGTCCGTTAAGCAGATAGTTTTTCCCATCTGATGCCAGCCTGGCATTGGTCTTTCCGGAATTAGCATCAGAGCCAGAACCTGGCTCAGTAAGGCAATAGGAAGCTTTATATTCACCAGAAGCAAGTTTGGGCAAATACTTTTTCTTCTGTTCTTCATTGCCATAATAAAGGATGGGCAAAGTGCCAATGCCGGTATGTGCTGCAATGGTTACGGCAAAAGAATTTCCTGCCCCGACACTTTCTGTGGAAAGCATTCCGGTAACAAAATCTTTTTCAAATCCTCCATATTGTTCAGGGATGTTAAGTCCTAAAATACCCAGCGCAGCAGCTTTATCCATAAGAGATACCATCAAGCCTTCTTCTTTATTATCCAGTCTGTCTAATACGGGCCATACTTCCTGTGCAAGAAAATCATGACAGCTCTGAGCTATCATTTTTTGTTCTTCAGTAAATTCTTCAGGGATAAATATATCCTGGTAGGAAGAGTCTTTTACTAAGAATTCCCCTCCTTTTAGTAAGCTATTCAAGGTAGTTTGCATAAATTCAGTTTAAAGTATTGTTATTTATTTATAGTTTTTGAAGAAAACAAGTCTTTATTTTGAGGAACGTAAGATATACATTTACATATTGACAAAAATAGGAGTAATTTCCCAAACGAAGGAATTACTTTACAGTTATATTTTCAGCAGGATAAGAATCGAAATTAGACCCAGAGCCTTCGATCTGAAATATTTTTACACTGTTCATCGTAATTTTTAACCGTTGACCTTGAAAATTCCACAAGTAACATACAAACCGATGAATTTTAGGTGGCAATGGCCCCGTCAGCATAATCATATCGGTACTCTGCTCCATGTTCAGCCAGTTATATCTCACCCAATTCAGAGGTATCCTCCTGTAATATAATGTTTTTCCTTCAGCGCTATCTATATTTAGAACTATCCAGCAAGCAGAAGGCATATCTCCACTTTGAACTTTAAAGTTAAATTCAACCAAAAGCGGGTTGGGGCTTTTGTAAGCAGTATCCCTGATTTCAAAAAGATTAGCATATTCTTTGTCTTTGGTCATTTCAATATCCCGGCTGTTGATAGTAGAAAGCAGGTTTCTTACAAGGGGTTGTTTTCTTTTTAATAGGGTAAATCCATAGTCCTTATCTGTATCTATTTCACTATAATAAGGAGCATAATATTTTCTATCCCGCTTTAATCCTATATAATAATCAGCGTTCATTAACATCCTATCCGGAGGATCTACGAGATTTAACGCCCCATTGTGACGGTAATTCATGAAGGCATAAAAGAATTCCCTTAACCGATGCCCCCCTATTGTGATTTTTTCAGGATTTTGCTTTTGTTCATCAAGCAAGCGATCGTAAAAACGCTCAGGGATTACTTCATACATATCAAGAGAATGCTTATAAAAATTAATATTCCACGCAAAATGTAATGTGAAAATAGCAAGCGTCACCATTGCTATTATATTTGAAAAATAGGGCTTTATATAGTCTGTTATAAAGGCTGCGTTCAGAATGAACAATACATAAAAAGAGAGTCCGGCCCTGTCTTCAGGAAAGTTTATCCCGAATAGTTTCTTTAATAAATAAAACCCCAGAATAAGCCCGTTGAGTAAAATTGCTAAAAATAGGGTAAACACAAGGTTTCCCGGGAGAGGGTTCCTTGAATTTTTTATAAAAATGTAGCAGCTTACAAACATCAAGATAAGATAGGTGGACACGATGAAAGCAGCTATCCAGAAATTCTCTTTGCCAACTATAGCATAAATAAGGGATACAAAAGTTACTTTCCAATAGCTATCACCCGATCCGGCATAAAGGAGGTCAAGATGTTGCAAAAAGAATGAATATTTTACCCAGAAAAGAATAATTAGAGTATGCACAAACAGCATACTGATATTGGTTATTATGAAAAAGGACCGGCGGTATAGCTGGAAAAAACAAATCAGAGCGGTAATGAACGCAACAACAATAATAAGCGTAAGATTTGCACAAACAGCTAAGTCAAGAAGCACATATATTTTTAGAATGTCTGCCATTTTATTACTTTCTATATAATTTAATATGTAGGTAAATGCCAGAAGCATAAAAGCCATAGAAATTCCATAACCCCGGCACAGATTAAAGAAACTGAGCCAATGAAATGAAACTAAAAAGCCTGCAACAAGAATTATTTTGGCGGAAGGGTGAATTAATTTATTTGTCAGCCTGTAAACAGCAATAATTAATACTACCAGCCCAAAAATATTGGGAAGCCGGAGGGAAAAGGGCGAATCTCCAAACAAGCGGAAACAAATCCACGACAGGAAACTATTGAGGATATGATTATTGGCATCGAGATGAGAGATATAGGGTAAAAAATCTCCATTTTGGATATAGTAAAAAAAGGTGGCGGTTTCATCATGGGCAAAGGGTACCAGGATGGCGCGAAAGGTAACAATAATAAAAACTAAGGCAGCAAGTAGAAAAAAAGCATTTTTCGAAGAAATGGTCTTCATCATTATTCCGATACTTCTGCAAAAAATTTCAACTAATTAATTTTTCAACCCAAATATTCATATATTCCTGCTGCTCCCTGCCCAGCACCCACACACATGGTAACCATTCCATATTTATTTTTCCGGCGGCGCATTTCATTAAATAGTTGAACGGAAAGTTTTGCACCCGTGCATCCCAGAGGGTGCCCCAATGAAATAGCCCCTCCATTTACATTTACAATATCAAGGTTCATTTCCAATTTACGGACCACGGCAAGAGATTGAGAGGCAAAAGCTTCATTTAGTTCTATCAATTCTATATCCTGAAGTTTCATTCCGGCTTGCTTCAATGCTTTTGGCACAGCTTCTATAGGACCTATGCCCATAATACGGGGAGGCACACCGGCAGCAGCATAAGAGACTAATCGTGCAATGGGTTTAAGGTTTAATTCCTTTACTTTTCTTTCCGACATTACAATAACAAAAGCGGCACCATCAGATGTTTGAGAAGAGTTACCTGCTGTTACACTGCCATTGGCAGCAAATACAGGTTTTAATTTGGCCAAGGGCATCCATTGAAGTATCAGCCCGTGGACCTTCATCAGCATCTACAATATATTCCCTCGATTTTTTTTTTCCGTCTTCATCCACATAATTCTCTTTTACTGTAACAGGTATAATTTCATCTTTGAATTTTCCTGCCTTAATTGCAGCAATAGCATTGGTGTGTGAACGCAAGGAAAACGCATCCTGGTCTTCACGTGAAACATTAAATTCATTCGCAACTGCTTCAGCAGTCATTCCCATACCCCAATACCAGTCAGGGTGGATGCATGCCACATCGGAATTAGGCACAATACGCCATCCGCCCATAGGGATAAGTGACATAGATTCAGCTCCTCCGGCAATAATTACATCTGCCATCCCTGTGCGGATTTTGGCTGTGGCAATAGCAATAGATTCAAGCCCTGATGCACAATAGCGGTTCACCACCATTCCAGGAACTTTATCGGTGTCCATAGCCATCAGTGAAATAAGCCTTCCGAAATTAAGGCCCTGTTCAGCTTCCGGCATGGCATTTCCTACAATAATATCATCAATTTGTTCCTTTGTTAAGACCCGGAACTGATGCCATCAATTTCCTGATAATATCAACAGCAAGGTCATCTGTCCGCATAAAACGGAATTTTCCTCTTGGGGCTTTGCCCACTGCTGAGCGGAATCCTGCTACTATATATGCATCCATCATTTTATTCTTTAATTTCTTAATATTTTCCCTCCATTTAAAATACTCTGCATTCTTTCCAATGTTTTCTTTTCGCCACAAAGAGATAGGAATGCTTCTTTTTCCAAATCGAGCAAGTATTGTTCACTTACCAATGTTGGAGCAGATAAATCTCCCCCGCAAATTACATTACCCAATTTGAGTGATATTTTTTTATCATGTTCCGACATATAATTTCCTTTTTGCATAACATCGGCTCCTACATAAATCATTCCCAATGCTTGTTTGCCCAGTACCTTAATATCCTTCCGTAGAGCAGGTTGCGTATATCCTTCATCTGCCAATACGAATACAAGTTGCTTTAGCATCGGCAAGCAGACGGGAACGGTTGATAGTTATTTCATCATGTCCTTTGCGCAGATATCCCAAATCATAAGCTTCATAAGCAGAAGTAGAAACTTTTGCCATAGCAAGAGTCAGATATTTCTCTCGCAGTTCAGGTAATTCAATATCTCCTTCCGATAAATGAATCGGAAATACGAACAGCCATTTCTTTGGTGCCGCCACCACCCGGAATAAGCCCTGCCCCAAACTCCACCAAGCCAATATATGTTTCAGCATGAGCCTGTACTTTATCAGAGTGCATAGCCATTTCGCAGGCCCCGCCAAGGGTAAGGTTATGCGGAGCAACAACCACAGGTATGGAAGAATAGCGTATCCGCATGTTCATATTCTGGAACATTTTTATAGCCATTGCTCACATCATCCCATTCTTGCTCCACAGCCATAGAAAAGAGAAGAGCGAGGTTAGCTCCTGCAGAAAAATTATCTCCTTCATTGGATATTACCAATCCGCTGATAATCTTTTTCAGCCAGTTCAATGGCTTTATTCACGCCTTCAACCACTTCACCGCCAATGGTATTCATTTTAGTATGGAATTCCAGGTTCAAAATTCCATCACCAATATCGGTTACAGTTGTACCGGAATTCTTCCAAACGGTTTTGCTTTCCCTTATATTATCAAGCAATAAAAATGCTTCCGTGCCCGGAATAGCTTTATAAGATGAGGTTGGAATATCATAATATTTCTTAATGCCATTTTCTGTTTTATAGAAAGATGTAAAGCCCTTTTTCAGCATATCATATACCCAGGCGGCAGGTTTATTGCCTGCTTTTTCCATCATGTCAACTGACGCCTGCACACCCAATGCATCCCATGATTCAAAAGGGCCCAGTTGCCAGCCAAAACCTGCACGCATGGCATCATCTATCTTATATAGTTCATCGGCTATTTCAGGAATGCGGTTAGATACATAAGCAAACAACCCGACAAAAGATGCGCGGTAAAATTCCCCTGCTATATCTTGTCCCATTACCAAGCTTTCATACGTTCAGGAAGAGAATCAATAGCTTTGGCAAGTTCCAGTGTTGCAAATTTTACTTTTTCTGAGGTTTGTATTCAAATGTCTTAAGGTCTAATGAAAGTATTTCGCTTTTGCCGTCTTTCTTTACTTTTTTATAAAATCCTTGTCCGCTTTTATCGCCATACCATTTGTTTTCGTTGAGTTTGGCAACATAGCCAGGCAATTCAAAAAGAGCTCGTGCTTCATCATTCGGGCACATTAGCTTTTAATCCGTCTGCAACATGAACCAAGTGTATCAAGCCCAACCACATCGCAAGTGCGGAAGGTGGCAGACTTTGGCCTGCCTAAAACAGGGCCTGTTAGCTTATCAACTTGCTCAACGGTCAATCCCATTTTTTCTACCAGATGAAATAATGCCATAATACCGAACACCCCAACCCTATTAGCAATAAAGGCAGGAGTATCTTTACAAAGCACAGTGGTTTTACCTAAATAAAGGTCGCCATAATGCATGAAAAAATCTATTACATCGGGCGAAGTTTTTGGGTCAGGAATAATTTCTAATAATCTTAAATAGCGTGGTGGATTAAAGAAATGCGTTCCGCAAAAGTTCTTCTGGAAATCTTCGCTTCTGCCTTCTGACAACAGATGTAAAGGAATTCCCGATGTATTACTTGTAATAAGTGTTCCGGGCTTACGGAGCTTTTCAATCCTGTCAAAAAGGCTTCTCTTAATTTGTAAATTTTCAGTAACTGCTTCTATCACCCAATCGCAAGTAGATATTTGGCTAAATCATCATCTAAATTACCTGTCGTGATGCGCGATAAAAATGCTTTATCATAAATAGGTGAAGGGTTGCTTTTTACCACACCTGCAAGGCTTCATTTACAATTCGGTTTTTAAAAGCTTTATCCTGAATGGTTAGCCCTTTTTTTGTTTCATCATCCCGTAATTCTTTGGGAACAATATCAAGCAATAAAACCTGTACACCTATATTGGCAAAGTGGCAGGCAATACGTGAGCCCATTACTCCTGAACCTATTACTGCAACTTTCTTTATCCTCCGATTCATAATCTTTTTCAGGCAAATTTATATTATTTAGGGGGATAATAGGGTGGTTTGCAGAATTTCCTTCATTTGCAAACAACATGCGTAGAAAATGAAAGACGAAAGCCGATTTATTTTACCTTTGTATCTACATCTACAAAATCTAATAACCTATGAAAATACCCGAAGGATACTTACCCGTAATGCCCTACCTGATAATAAAGGATGCTAAAGCATTTAAAAATTTTATGATGGAAGTTTTCGGCGCTAAAGAACAATTGCTGGTTCCCCGTGATGAGCATTTAATTATGCACGGAGAATTAAAAATCGGCGATGCGGTAATAATGTATGCCGATGCCACTGAAAAGTATGAAGCCCGTCCGTCCGGTATGTTTATTTATATCGAAAGTGTGGATGAGGTTTACAAAGCAGCCATGGCAAAAGACACCAAGAGCCTAATGGTTCCCCAGAAAATGGACTATGGATATACAGCAGGTTTTCAAGATGATTTTGGAAACCAATGGTGGATAGTGGAAGGGGAATGAGAGCTAAGAGTGAAGAATAAAATAAGAAATTTGAAAGCGAACCTTTCCCTATGAATATTGACTTGCAGCCTACCAATTTAGGCAATGAATATGTAAGGCTAAGCCCACTAAAGCCTGATGATTTTGAGAAACTTTACAAAGTGGCTTCTGACCCATTGATATGGGAGCAGCACCCCAACCCGAACCGCTACAAAAGAGAAGTTTTTGAGGTGTTTTTTGAAGGTGCAATAGCATCCAAAGGGGCGTTTCTGGTGTTTGATGCTAAGACGAAAGAAGTGATTGGCAGTAGCCGCTATCATGATTATAAACCCGAAAATAATCAAATAGAAATAGGATATACCTTTTTAGCGAGAGACCATTGGGGTACAACTTATAACCATGCCTTAAAGAGACTTATGCTGGAGTACATATTTAAGTATGTAGATAATGTTGTCTTCCATATCGGCGCAAACAACATACGCTCACAAAAAGCCATTGTGAAATTAGGAGCGGAAAAAATCGGAGAGATAGAAATGGAATATTATGGGGAAGGGTATAAGTTGAATTTTATGTACCAGATAACCAAAGAAATGTTTTACCCTAACTTGAGATAGAAGGGTTAAGAGAGACGGGTATAAGATAGTAGCTTATTGCTCGTAATTTTCAACTGTATCAGAATCACGAAGGGAAGCACGACCGGGGTTCCTTCCGGCAGCCCGCAACGCCTGCCTTTGTCTTAGAAAATCCCAATACTGGTCTAACTCCGTTTTTATTTTGTGAAGACGTGCAATATCTGCATCGCTCAATGTTTCTTCTGCATATAGCTTGTCTTCTTCAGCCACTAAATCTTCGATATGTTTTAATACCTTATCGTCTTCCATGTTCTATTAGATTTTAGTTAATAATATTCCCGGCATTTTGCTTTGTAAATATAGGGGAAATAATTCAATTTGTAAATACTATTCAAAATAAGGATTTACAAATCCCAAAGCCTTTTTCTTTTGCCTGAATTAGGGAAAAAGTACTTTTTATTCTCTTTTAAAAAGGCAAGAATAAAGTAAATAATAACGGGTGAGCCAAAAGTGAAGAAGGAGAGATAGATGAAATAGAGACGTACGGTAGTTCCTTTAATACCCAATTTATTGCCCAATGAGTCACACACACCGAAGGCTTGCTGCTCAAACCAGGCGATAATAATTTGAATAAGTTTTAGCATTTCTTAAGTTGAATAATAGCACAAAGCTAAGCAAATTGTAATGGAACGCAGATGATTATGATTTTCATGGATTTTTTCAGCATTAATCATATTTATCTGCGTCATCTGCGTTCCATTGTATTATGTAATGTTCATCAATTGATGCCCGATAGCACAATTAACACACTTCCGCAAGTCGCAATATTCTTTTCTTAATTGCAGCAAAGCCTGTGATTCATAAGCATCGGAAGGGGTTATTCCGATGGATGACCATTTTTTAACCAGGCTATTATTTTCAGGTTTTAACGAATGTAATAAGTCAAGGGCTTTTTCAGCTATTTCTTCCTTGCCCGTGTTTCTGCCGTAAAGAAACATGGTGGGAATAACCGCATTTATTGCGAGTATCTCTATGGTGGATTTGCCAATGGCTCCGGCTTTGCGGGTAGAAAATTTATTGGGTTGGAAATGGGTGAGCCAATACTCCGATGGCTTTACAGAAAAGAGTTTGATAATGTCATATATCACGGGCCGCCGACATTCTGACGGCCAAGGCCAAAGACAAAGGCGCTGCCGTGCTGGTTGCGCATGGCTACTTCAATGCCATGATCGGCCGCCAATTGCGCCAGCGCGGATTTTTGCGAACAGGTGCGCATCGCGTGCGTTACTGGAACGCGGTGATTTACGAATGGAAACCTCACGAGAAAGACTAGCACATGCGCGAACAAGACGATCACGATTCCCACTTCGGATGGCGAGGCGCAACGGCCTTATCTGTTACACGCCCGATGGCGCCGGCCCTTGGCCGGGCGTGGTCTATCTCACCGACATCTGGGGCATCCGTCCCGCCAACCAGAAAATGGCGCGCCGGGTCGCGCAACAAGGCTATGCCGTGCTGCTGCCGCAACCTGTTCTACCGCAGCCAGCCGGTGACCATTCGATCCGCTGCTGAAAGGCGAACCGCGCAACATGGATCGCGGGTCCGCTGCTTGATCGCGTCTCTGCCGGCGGAAAAGATGACCCAGGATGGCGTCGCCTATGCGCATTATCTGCTGGGACTGCCCGAAGTCGCCGGTCCCAGGATCGCGGTCGTGGGATATTGCTTCTCGGGCGCCATGGCGGTGCGGATTGCGGCGGCGATCCCCGACAAGGTCGCGGCGGCGGCGTCATTCCATGGCGGGCGCCTGGTCACCGACCAGCCGGACAGCCCGCACGCATTGATCGCCAAGATCAAGGCCGAACTTTATTTCGGCCATGCGGTGGAAGACCATCGATGACGCCGCAGCAGATCGCCAAACTGGATGACAGCGCTCAAAGGCTGGGGCGGCGTGTATCAAAGCGAAATCTATGAAGGCGCCAGACATGGCTGGACGGTGGAAGGGCGGCCGGACATTTACAACCCGGTGCAAGCCGAGCGGCATTTTGAAAAACTGTTCGATCTTTTGGGGCGCACGCTGCGATAGGACGCGCGGTTCTTTGCCCCCTGGGTTCGTCGCGCGTGCTCACCCTGCCATCGCACGCTGCGCGCGACGCTCCTGCCCAGGTGACAAAATCCCTCGCGATCGAGCCAGTGCTGGATGCGCGCCGTCAAGCCGCCGGCATCTCTATTTTGGTCGCCGCAAGGACGATTTCGTCGCACACTTTGCATTTCAATCGAAAGCCGTTCGACGCCGTTTAAAGCGTTAGGCCCGTTGTAACGGTTGACAGAGACGCTCGTGTCGCCCACGGCTGTTTGCGAGGCATGTGAACCTCGGTCACGCCATGCGCAATCATGATTTGCGTTTTTCCAGGGCTGCTCGAAAATTAGAGGCGCGCACCCCCGGTCTCCCAATCCACCGAAATGGATAAAGCAAGGTCCAGTCGTGCATTGGGCTCAGTCAGAGCATCGCCGGGATGACGCGGTCCGGCGGCTTGTGGCCGTCGGCGAAGGACTTGATGTTGACGATCACCTTCTCGCCCATGTCGATGCGGCCTTCGATGGTGGCCGAGCCCATGTGCGGCAGCAGCACCACATTGCTTGGCCTTCAGCAGCTTGGGATTGACCGCCGGCTCGTTCTCGAACACGTCCAGGCCCGCGCCCGACAACTGGCCCGCTTCCAGCATGCGCGCCATGGTGTTCTCGTCGATCACTTCGCCGCGCGCGGTGTTGACGATATAGGCGCGTGGGCTTCATCAGCTTCAGCCGCCGCGCCGACAGCAGATGGATAGGTCGCGGGCGTGTGCGGGCAGTTGACCGAGACGATGTCCATGCGCGCCAGCATCTGGTCCAGGCTTTCCCAATAGGTCGCCTCCAGCTCCTGCTCGATCTCGGCCGCCACCGGCTTGCGGTTGTGATAGTGGATCTGCAGGCCGAAGGCCCTGGCGCGGCGCGCCACCGCCTGGCCGATGCGGCCCATGCCGACAATGCCCAGCCGCTTGCCGTGCAGGCGGTTGCCCAGCATCCAGTTCGGCGCCCAGCCCTTGAACTTGTCGGCTTCCAGTCGCCTCGACGCCTTCCACCAGCCGGCGCGGCACCGCCAGGATCAGCGCCATGGTCATGTCGGCGGTGTCCTCGGTCAGCACGCCGGGCGTGTTGGTGACGGTGATGCCTTTGTCGGTGGCGGCCTTGACGTCGATATTGTCCACGCCGGCGCCGAAATTGGCGATCAGCTTGAGGTTGGGCCCGGCCTTGGCGATCAGCGCGGCGTCGATGCGGTCGGTGATGGTGGGCACCAGCACATCGGCGCTCGGCCATGGCCTCGGCCAGCTCGGCGCCGGCTCATCGGCTTGTCGTCCAGGTTCAGGCGCGCGTCGAACAGTTCGCGCATGCGCGTTTCCACCGCTTCGGGCAGCTTGCGGGTGACGATGACAAGCGGCTTTTTGGCGGGCATGCGCGGTTCTCCGGGTTGACGGCCATTAAAGCCCAAGGCCTTGCGGTGACGGAAGCGGGCGCGGCCTGTTAAATCGTGCGTTAAAACATCGCCGAATCGAGATCGCATTTCATGACGCGGATTGCCGCAATTTTGATGCTGATCGGCTTGCTGCGGCGCGGCCGGCGCCGGCCGCGCCGGCAAGGTTCTGCCGCATTATGTCAGCCAGCGCGCCGACAAGGCCTATCTGCGCGAAGGCCCCAGCTATGCCCACAAGGTGCTGTGGGTCTATCGCCACCGCGGCTATCCCTTCGCGGTGACCGCCAGCTTCGATGTCTGGCGGCGGGTGCAGGCGGCGGACGGCACGGTGGGCTGGATGAGCGCCTCCATGCTGTCCGACCAGCGCACCGTGCTGGTGACGGGCAAGGGCCGGGCGCAGATTTTCGCGAAGCGCCGATCCGGCGGCAAGGTGGTGGCGCTGGCCGATCCCGGCGCGATCGGCGGCGCTTGAAGGCCTGCGCGCCGGACGCCTGCCACATCCGCGGCGAAGGGCATCGATGGCTGGATCGCCGAAGGACCGCATCTGGGGCGTCGGGCGCGGACGAGGTGTTCGATAACCGGACTCAGCCACTCGTTAGTGCCGGAAGTGGCGCATGCCGGTGAACACCATCGCCAGGCCCGCTTCGTCGGCCGCGTCGATCACTTTCTGGTCGTTCACCGAGCCGCCGGGCTGGATCACCGCCGTGGCGCCGGCTTCCGCCACCGCCAGCAAGCCGTCGGGGAAGGGGAAGAAGGCTTCCGACGCCGCCGACGAACCCACGGTGCGCGGCTCGGCCCAGCCCGCGATCTTGGCCGCGTCCTTCGCCTTGATGGCGGCGATGCGCGCCGAATCCACGCGGCTCATCTGGCCCGCGCCGATGCCGGCGGTCGAGCCGTCCTTCACATAGATGATGGCGTTGGACTTCACATGCTTGCCGATGGTGAAGGCCAGCAGCATGTCGGTGATTTCCTGTTCGGTGGGCTGGCGCTTGGTGACGACCTTCAGCTTGTCGCGGGTGACGCGGCCATTGTCGCGGGTCTGCACCAGAAAGCCGCCCGCCACCGAGCGATAGGTCAGGGTGGGCGCCAGCGGATCGGGCAGGCCGCCCGCCGATCAGCAGGCGCAGGTTCTTCTTCGGCGCCAGGATCTTGCTGCGCGTCTTCATCGGCGTCGGGCGCGATGATCACTTCGGTGAAGATCTTGGAGATTTCCTCCGCCGTGGCGCCGTCCAGCGTCTGGTTGAAGGCCAGCACGCCGCCAAAGGCGCTTTGGGTGTCGCAGGCCAGCGCCGCCAGATAGGCGTCTTTCAAGGTCTTGCCCAGCGCCACGCCGCAGGGATTGGCGTGCTTGATGATGGCGCAGGCGGGCGCGATTTTGGGATCGAACTCCGCCACCAGTTCATAGGCCGCGTCGGTGTCGTTGATGTTGTTGTAGCAGAGTTCCTTGCCCTGAAGCTGCTTGGCGCGTGGCGACGCCGGGACGCGCTGAGCCGTCGACATAGAAGGCCGCTTCCTGGTGCGGGTTCTCGCCATAGCGCAGCGCCTGGCGCAGCAAGCCGCCAAAGGCGCGGCGGCGCGGCGGCTCCTTGTCGCCGTCCTTTTGCCAGTTCGCCGGCGAACCAGTTGGACACCGCGGCGTCATAGGCGGCGGTGCGGGCAAAGGCGCGCTGGGCCAGCGTGCGGCGCAGCGCCAAGCGTGGTGGCGCCGCCATTGGCCGCCATCTCGTCCAGCACGGCTTTATAGTCCTCGACATCCACCACCACCGTCACCCAGTCATGGTTCTTGGCGGCGGAGCGGGTCATGGCCGGGCCGCCGATATCGATATTCTCGATGGTGGTCTCGAAATCGGCGCCGCGCGCCACCGTGGCCTCGAAGGGATAGAGATTGCAGACCAGAAGATCGATGCCTTCGATGCCGTGCGCCTTCATCGCCGCGGCATGATCGGGCTTGTCGCGCAGCGCCAGCAAGTCCGCCATGCACCATTGGGATGCAGGGTCTTGACCCGGCCATCCATCATTTCGGGAAAGTTGGTGATCTCGGAAACGTCGGCTGACCGTCAGGCCCGCATCGCGCAGCGCCTTGGCGGTGCCGCCGGTGGAAATCAGCATCACGCCATGGCCGGCCAGGCCCTTGGCGAAATCGATCAGCCCGGTCTTGTCGGAAACCGACAGCAGGGCGCGGGAAATCTTGCGATTGGTCATGGAGCGGCGACTCGGCGAAAGCGAGGTTGCGCCGCGGCTCTTATCGCTTCATGAAGTAATAGAAAAGGGCCAGACCCACGCTTGCACACAGCGAATAGGTCACGGGCACTGTAATGTGCGAGATTGCCCTGTGAAGGCGAAATCGCCCGGCATCGGATCCAGCCCCAGATAGGCGACGGCGGGGCTGAGGATCAGCGCCCCCAGAAGCAGGATAGCCAACCCGATGCCGAGCATTTTCATGGATGG
>CAVYDB010000010.1:0-110043 GCA_963767125.1 uncultured Bacteroidota bacterium
CTGACGGTGTTGCGCGCGATCGACAAGCTCGACCGGCTCGGGCCCGAGGGCGTGCGCGCGTTGCTCGGCGCAGGGCGCAAGGACGAGAGCGGCGATTTCACCAAGGGCGCGGGGCTGGAGGCGGCGGCGATCGCCGCGTGCTCGCCTATACCGCCGCGCGCGCGGCGACAATCGGGCGACGCTGGCGGCGCTGGCGCCGGCGGTTGAGGGCTCGGTCGTCGGCGAAGCAGGGCTCGCGGAACTCGGCGAGATCGCCGCACAGGTCGCAGCGGCGGGCGCGCGACGGATCGCGTCATCATCGACCCCTCCGTCGTGCGCGGCCTCGAATATTACACCGGCCCCGTCTTCGAAGCCGAACTGACCTTCGAAGTGAAGGACGAAGCCGGCCGCCCGATGCGTTTCGGCTCGGTCGGCGGCGGCGGGCGCTATGACGGGCTCGTCGCGCGCTTTCGCGGCGAGGCCGTTCCGGCGACCGGCTTCTCGATCGGCGTCTCGCGGCTGCTCTCGGCGTTGCGGGCGATCAAGAGCCCGATCGTCGCCGCCGCCGAAGCCCGGCCCGGTCGATCGTCGTCGTGCTCGATCGCGACCATATGGCGGATACATTCAATGACCCGATAATTTTTATGAGGGACCTCCCCCAACTTCATTTTGATTTGCTCATGCTTGATATTGAAATGCCCGGAATGAACGGGAAAACAATAATAAAACGGGTAGGTAAGGAACACTGCATTGTTGTCACAGGATCGAAGCCGAGGTATGAGGAAGTTATAAAATGTCACCCTATAGATATACTGATTAAGCCTGCCACCGAGTTACACCTTCAAAGGGCATTGGAAAAAGCAAGGATAATACTTGCACAGCCATTGAGAAGCAAGGAATATTATGCCTTTCAAACCGCGGGAAGTTCCGATAAGATAAATATTAAAGTAAAAGACATCATGTATATTGTTACAGATGATGACCCCAGAAATAAGATGGTGCTTATGCGCGATGGTAACCAACATATTTTTATGAACTACACCATGATAGAATTGCTTGGTGCCGCTCCGCATTTGCTACAGCCCAATTATTCTGAATTAGTGTCTATGGATATAATCGCGGCAAAAGGCTATGACCATATCCATCTCAAAATATTGAATAAAGACGGTAAGCAAAAAATGGTAATTATAGGGCGTAGCTTCATGGAAAAATTTAATTCTCAGTTTAACGGAATATAGTTCATTACACTATACCCGTTATCTGTTACATTATAACCGTTACTCATTACATATCTGAAAAATTAAGGATGTTTTTATCATAAACTTGTGTTGTAAAAAATCAATAACACACAAATTTATAAAACCATGAAAACTTTTCCTTTTTCCAAGTCTCTAAGTATGTTTCAAAAAAATATACTTTTATTGTTTTCTTTTGTCGTTCTTTCCTTTCCTGCTTTTTCACAATGGAGCCTTACGGGAAATGCCGGAACAAGCCCTGGAACTGATTTTTTAGGTAGTACTGATCTTGAGGGGTTGATGTTTAAAGTAGATAATACTCAATGCGGATACATAGATATCATTATGGTTAACACTTCTTTTGGTTTTGGTGCCTTAGCAGCAAATAGTTCAGGAGCAGGTAATGTTGCTATTGGAGTATCCGCATTACAAGGAGAAAGCAGCGGGTTTCGTAACACTGCTGTCGGGGTTGGTTGCCTTCACTCTGTTTATAGTAGTAATAATAATACTGGAATAGGGTCACAAGCAATGCATAACAATACTGGTAGTTCAAATACTGCTATCGGAAACTATTCAGGCATTAATAATAATGGAAGCCGTAATGTATTTTTAGGAGATAGTGCCGGGTCTAATGCTACTACTTCTTTCGATAAACTTTTTATCGGGAATGGTACAAATTCACAATTAATAGAAGGTGATTTTGCCAATGATAGTTTAAATCTTTATGCGAACACCTATGTAGGTATCCCGGTAAATACATATCTGTTAACTAATGCGCCCTACCTTAGTGTTCAAGGAGATATGGGTTGTGATGGCACTGCTTACGCTTCAGGGTCGATGTTAACATCAGATGAAAGATTGAAAATAGACATACAGCCTTTAGGAAGCAATGCCCTATCAAAAATATTGCAGTTAAATTCCAAAACCTACGAATTCGATAAAACTAAAAACCCTAATGCAGCGAATGGGAAACAAATTGGTTATTTAGCCCAGGAATTAAACAATGTATTCCCTGAACTTGTGAATAAAGGAGGTAAGTATTACGCTGTAAACTATGTTGGGCTGATACCCGTATTATCCGAGGCAATGAAGGAACAACAAAATACCATAGATAGTTTAAAGAATAAACTAAACTCTATGGAAGCATGCGTAAATAATCTTTGTACAGCTTTACAGAATAGTGCCAATGAGGTTAGCGCTGACAATATACAGCAGGTAAGTCTTGTTTCTATAAACCAGGCTGTACTGTATCAAAACACTCCTAATCCTTTTGGTTCGGGAGGCACAAAAATTAATTATTACCTGCCCCAGGGCACTTTGGGAGCAAGTATAGTGTTTCTTGATAACTATGGCAATAAGTTAAAGGAAATAGAGGTAAGCCAAACGGGCATGGGTACCATCAATATAGATGGAGCCCAATTGAATAATGGAGTTTACACGTACAGCTTAATTATTAATGGACAAATTGTAGATACCAAAAAGATGGAGTTCTCGAAATAAAATAATGGTAGCCCTCCATATTAGCCGAGTGAACATTTGCAAAAGCCTTTTCAACTTAAA
The DNA here is from genome assembly GCA_963767125.1 of uncultured Bacteroidota bacterium. Classification (GTDB taxonomy): domain Bacteria; phylum Bacteroidota; class Bacteroidia; order JABEUT01; family JABEUT01; genus JABEUT01. Next base: position 2,775 of record CAVYDB010000010.1, read on the forward strand.
CTTGAAAAGTCTTTTGCTTTGTTACTTTTGAAGATTGGATATTTATTTCCCGGGCAGATATTTAAATTCAGACAGCTACTCACACTAAAATAGGTGTCTCTATTTGTTCGTTTGCGGCAAATCCTGTAAGCCCTTTTTAGCGTCGGCAGCGTCTATGCTATCCGGCTTGTATTGTAAAGCTTTTACCCAGGCAAACTTCGCAGAGTCGTATTGCTTTATGAGAGAATATGCTACACCCATGTTATACCATATGTCAGGGTTTATTGAGTCGGTTAACAGGGCTTTTTTCATATATACGATACACTCATGAAGTTTGCCGTTCTTACCCAACTCAAGTCCTCTGGAAAAATAAAACCGGGAAAGTAATTTATAATTTGATTCCAATGAAATGTAATGAGGGTGAAGTCTCTCAACCATATCAAGGCAGAATTTGGCACTGTCAAATTGACCTTGCTGGAGGCAAACTATGCCTAAAGTTAAATAGGCATTAGTACATTTCCCATTTAAATTCAGCGCTTCTTGGCAATACTTGTGCGCGGAATCAAGATAGGCATTAGTTTGGTCAAAAGTATTTTCTTTCCCCTGGGAAAGTTCTGAATAGCTCCACCCGGCATTACTATTTACAACAAAGCTATTGGGGGCTGAATAAATATCATGAATGTACAATGTGCCAGCATCCCTCCACTGGGCATTGCGTGCTATAGTTTCTATAAAACATACCGTGCAAACTACTACCATAAACCCACCAACAATACTCTTCCCGACCCGCACGGGAATTTTCGAGACAATTTTGAAAAAGTAATAAGATACTATGATTGCAAACCCAAGGGAAGAATGAAATACAAGGCGTTCGCCCATAGTCGCCCCAATATCGAGCAAAAAATTTGAAATCATAAGGATATTCAACAAAAAGAAAAAAACAGCGAAAGAAAGTACATTTTTCTTAAGAAATAGTCTGATTCCCCAAATGAAAATCCACAGATATAATAAGATAGAAAGCAGGACTGATGCATCTGAAAAAACACGATAAGGAATTTGGTTATAAGAGTAATCGTATGAAAGCGGGTATGGAAAAACGAGCAATCCTAAATATTTTCCAAGCACAAACCACTCAGTAGCTACTTTTTGGGTATGGGTAGCATATAGATAGGGATTGTCAATAAGAAAAGAAGAGGATTGAACTCTGTAATGAAACCCCACGGCACTATAACGTAACAAAAGGTACACCACAACAATTCCATAATAAGGAATAGATGCCCTTATGGATGATACAAGATTTTTATCTTTCAAAAGGTAAAAAAGAAAGGGAATAAAAAGCACCAGGGTTATAGCATATTCCTTTGAAAGAAGGGCAAGAAGAAATGAACCGGTACCTTTAATAAGGTATCTTATGCCCCTATTTTGTCCCTGTAGTTCACTTTGAGACAAATATTTTAGGCTATAAATAAATGTGAGGATAATAAATAAAAGAGACAAGATTTCATCGAGACTTTTTATATTGGCAACTACCTCAGTATGCAGTGGATGAATAGCAAATAATACCGTAGAGAGGAATGCAATATCGCTTCCGTAAAATATTTTTTTAAACAGGAAATTTTCAAGAAAATAAAATATGGCAATGATGCAGGCAATGTATGCAAATATATTTACCAGATGAAGGAAATAAGGCATTAGTACCGAATTTCCCAGTAGTTGCTGCCCCATAGCAAATATAATTTCTGATAAAGGACGGAACCTGCCCCCCGAAAATTTTTTTGATGGATCAACGTCCATAGTAGCGTAATAACTTGCATACGAATCGTGGGTAAGTATTTTGGGTATACCCGCAAACCCCATTTGAACATAGGTATTTTTCACAATAGCTATGTCGTCATCTAATACATATTTGTTAAATATGCTGTTAGCGTAAAAAACCATTCCTGTTATAACCAGGAGAATATATTTGATTCGCAAAGGAAAATTAAAGAAAGTCTTAACCGGAGTCCGTATAAAATTTCCAGATTTAATAACTTCCTTTGCCACAGATTATAATAATGAATACGGAAACTTTACGACAAAGATAAAATATATAGTGCACGTTTCAAATAAAAAAGACGGTTTAATTATTGTAATCTGCTTTCTCTGCCCTTCAAATAAGAGAAATCAAAAATCAGAAGGCAATAAATTTAAGATGTTTTGCAAAAGCATCTAAATTTGCCCTTCTCATGGGCAATAAGAATCAAAGAAATAGTAAGCCTGCAAAAAAGCTTGAGCCTTCTTCCTCACTTAAATATGCGTTGTTAGGGGGCATTATTGTCATTACTTTTTGGTGTTACCACTATTCTCTTGGCAATGAGTTTACCACCTGGGACGATACCCGTATCATCACCCAAAATGCTTTTATTAAATCCTTTTCCTTATATAACCTGCAAAAGATGCTTTTTCATAATGTGACGGGAGATTATTACAATCCTGTCACCATTATTTCTTATGCCGTTAATTATCACTTTTCGGGCTTAAGTCCACAGTCATATTATCTTACCAATATCATTATCCATATCCTGAATTCCTGCCTCGTTTTCTTTCTTGTACTAATGCTTCTAAGGGCTATGGAGAAAAACGGGTATGGTACATTCAATAGAAAAGACTGGATGGCTTTTTTCTGCTCGTTTGCGTTTGCTGTTCATCCTATGCATGTTGAATCCGTCGCCTGGATTGCAGAGCGAAAAGATGTGCTTTATACCTTTTTTTATTTTGCGGGGTTAATAGCCTATGTCCATTTTACGCAGGTTAAAGAAGGGAAGTATAGATGGTTGATATTAGTTTTTCTTTGCTTTTTGCTTTCCCAGTTTTCAAAGCCAGTCGCCATTATGTTTCCATTTTCATTGCTGGCGATAGATGTGCTATTAAAGCGGGATAAGACAACATCCGGAAAACATATTATTCTTGAAAAAGCCGCTTTTTTCTTGTTTTCAATTTTATTTCTGATAACTACCTATCACTCCGAAAAGGTGTCGGAGGCTATTGGTGCCGACCAGTCGTATAGTTTTTTTCAGCGGTTTCTTTTTGCCACCTATAGCTTTTACATTTATATCCAAAAGGCATTTATACCCATGCCCCAAAGTTCATTTTATCCTTATCCGGTTCTTTCCCTGTCATCGGGTAAGTTGCCTTTCATTTTTTATCTATCCCCATTTATTGATGTATGCATAATTGCCCTGACTTTGTATCTCTCATACAAGATTATGAAACGCCAGGGGCCCGGTAATGAGACGGGCAAGAATAACTTCAGGGTGGCCTTGTTCGGAATTGCCTTTTATTTTTTTAATATGGCTATGTTTTCCAAAATAATCAGTTCAGGTCCATATTATTTGGCAGACCGATATACTTATGTGTGTTACCTGGGCATATTTTTCCCGGTAACGTATTTCGTTGTTAAACGAATGGCAGGCCCACTGATGAAAATTATTACGGTCACTATTCTTTCAGTATATTTGTTATTCCTTGCAGTTACGTGCTACCATCGGACATTCGTATGGCACAATACAGTGAGCCTGTGGACCGATGTAGCAAAAAAATACCCTCACAGAATAAGCATGGTTTACAATGACCTTGGTGCGTGGTACCTTGACCATGGCGATTTTGATACTGCTTATAGTAATTTACATGAGGCCATTCAGTTAGAAATAAATTACCCAGCCCCTCTCCGTAATATGGGGCTGCTGATGAATACCGAAGGACACTATGATTCGGCCCTGTATTTCTTCAATGGGGCTTTACGGGAAGACAGCGACTTTGCACTTGTTTATTTAGACCGGGGAATAGTTTATGGTGAAACAGGGAGGTACAACCTTGCCATAAAAGATTTTATACACTCCTTCCGGCTGAAGCCCGATTCTGAAGCTGTTTTTCAAAACCTTGCTTATGCCTACCTGGGTAAGGAAGAGTATGATAGCGCCATTATATACTATAATTATCTTGTGAAACTTAATCCTGCCCTTTATGGTTATTTTCAATGTCGTGGATTGGCAGAGTTACATAAAGGGCAAATAATACCTGCCATGAACGATTTTTTACATACCCTGCAATTGTTTCCCCGTGATTCAGAATCTATGTATTACTTATCGCTCTCCTATGGCCAAAGCAAAGATTTCAAAAATGCTTATAAGTATGCACTCCTGGCAAATGGCGCCCGCTACCCAATACCTGCCGGGTATATAAACTCGTTAAAAGACAGCCTCAGCAAAGAGTAGAAACCTCTATTTTGTGATGAAAACCCGGGGCTTATTCGCCCATAGTTTTCAACTTTCTTTGTTAATTACTTTCACAAAAAGTATTTTTAAAGGGCTATTATTCAGGTATTTTTGTAAAAAATCAGTAACGTATGCTTAAAATATTTTTACTATCCTTCAATCTTTTGGGCCTGTTTTTGTGCCGGCTTTTTTTCCCCTCTCCGGTCAGTGTAACCCAAACAGCTCCCGCCTCGGTTGAAGTGAATAATGCCTTTTTGGTACAGGTTTCCATTGATAGGGGGAATGTATATAATATGGCTAAATTCACTGAACAATTACCTAAAGGGTTTACGGCATTTGCTGTGGATAAAGATGGCGCCAAAGCCAGTTTTGATAAAAATACAATAGTGTTTTCATGGGATTCCCTTCCGTTAGAAAGCACGATCAATATCTCTTTCCGCGTTATGGTGGGTCCTTCGGCTCTTATAGGTACCGATACCCTGGCAGGTAAATTCCTTTATACCATGAAAAACCAAAAGGTGGAAGCTGATGGTGTACCATGTATTATTACCATTAAGAAGTCAACAGCTAAGGATAGTATAGCTACAAAAAGCCCTGCTGTTCAAAAGATGGATAGTGTAAAGCAAAAACCTGCCGGCGGAGTTGTCGTAATGCGCCGTCTTTCTTCTTCCTCTATTGCGCCCGATTCCAGCGCCATTATTACCCTGACTATACATAAAGGAAATGTAGTGGGTTTTGCAAAAATTGAAGATAGCCTTCCAAACGGGTTTAAAGCCAAACCGGTAGAAGCAGGCAAGGCATCTTTCACCTTCAGCGATAACATGGTAAAATTTGTATGGCAAAATATTCCTTCCGATTCCGTTATTTCTGTTTCATATCGTATTAAGGCAAACTCAAAAGTTAGCGGAATGTATGCCATTGGAGGAGATTTTTCCTATATCAGCAATCATTTACCCGCATTCTATTCCATTGCAAGGAACAATTTCAGTTCGGTAGCATCCCCTGCAAATACGGCATCTCCTGCCAAAAATGTTGTACGAAACAATAAACCGGACAGCACCTCAGCTAAAGCGGTGGCTATTACCCCTTCCATTCCGGTGCCGCAAACAGGGGTGAATTACCGAGTCCAGATTATGGCTCTGCATACCCCTGTAGATGCATCTTATTTTGCATCGCAAATGAAAATAAGCTCCCCCATTAATTCCGAACCATCAGGCGGTTTTACAAAATATACCGTAGGTAATTACCCGGATTATAAATCGGTAAGAGATGCCAGGGAAGATATTAAAAACAAAGGGGTTAACGGGCCCTTTGTAGTGGCTTATAATTCAGGAGTAAGGATTACCGTGCAGGAGGCCTTGATGATTACCCACCAGCAGTGGTATAAGTAGCAGCTTATTTGCTGAACCGGAGAAAGGCGGAATAATGGATATCTCGCAGAAAGTTTAGCACAGAATTAATGCATTGATTATCAACACATAAAAGCCGGATGATTAGAATGAAAATTTAAAATACCTGAAAAGCCGGTTTCTATTTGCGAAAATGTATTACTTTTGCCTTAACTGTTCGCCTATGTAATAGAACAACAATGGTTATTTTAAAGAAGCTAAAATAAATTTATTTGATACAAGAATATGCAAAAACTATCTAAGGTACTTTTCCCCGCATTGCTGGTTTCCCTGTTTGTAACCCCATTGGCATCGGCGGCCAAATTTGCCGGTCCGGGCGATAGTTTAAGGTCGGCAAAAAAAGAGTCTAAAAAATCCTCTAATCAGGATGCAAATGGAGAATCTGGTTTCCACCCGGTATTGAGCCTGGGAGGAGGGTTACTTTCTTATATAGGGAATGTTAAATCGGGCGCAGGCACTTCCAATTTTCAAAGCCCGACAAGCGGTCGTGGTGGTTTTGATATAGGTCTGAGCCAACGTCTTTCCAATTCTTTTGAATTTGGCATTCATTTTATGGATGGTACACTGGCTGAAACGGAAAGGACAACTACGGCGACCTGGAATTTTAAAGCAAGTATTATTGGGGGGGGGTTTAACGTGATGTTCAAAATATTGCCCAAGCAAGACCTGACGCCGTATATATTAGTAGGTGTTGAGACTTTTGGTTTCACGTCCAACGCTGATATTTCCGACCCTAATGGCAATCCCTATTATACCTGGTCAGATGGTACCCTTCGTAGTTTGCCGCAAAATGCTGCCAATGCATCACAAGCTAAAATATTAAACCTCGATTACAACTATTCTACCGATATACGCTCCCTTAACTTAGATGGTTCGGGTAACTACAGCGAGCAGACTTTTGCTATACCTGTAGGATTAGGTTTCATGTTTAACTTAGCTCCCGGCGCCGACTTTATGATAGGAAGCACTTTACATTACACTTTTACCGACCATATTGACGGGCTTACCCCACAGGTACAGGGACCTTTGCAAGGTACCCTGTCGCATGATATGTTCCTGTTTACTTATATCTCCCTTCGCATACATCTAACTAAGGAACATGCCAGGGCCAAAGAAGAGGAAGAACCCCAGGTTACTATCAGCCCTGAAGTAATGAATGATACGATTCATGCGGCCCCTCCTGCTCATTTTGATACTTCGTCAACTACCTTACAAACCCAGTATCAAAAATATACGGACACTACCGGTCAATTTTCGAAAGTGCATGTTGACCCTTTCCAGTGGAAAGTAGCTAACCCATCTGCAACACCTACCCCTGTTGCTACCGCTACACCGAATAATAACAAGAAAGCAGCCGCTTCAAATAGTGCTCCGGTAGCTAACAATGTCCCGGCGACAACTACAACTGCCCCAGCGACGACAACAAAAAAAGCGGCAAAAACAACTACCCCTGCACCTAACAGCCCGGTAACTAAAACTAATAATACCACTGCAAGCCCGGGTACTGTTGTTTACAAGATTCAGTTGTTGGCAACAAAAGCCAAGCTGCCTGACGGAACAAGCTTTGCCGGAATAAATGATAATATTGCCGTAACTGAAGAAAATGGCACGTATTTTTATACCACAGGAAACTATACCGACCATGCAGAAGCACTGAAATATTTAGCTCAACTTCAAGCTTTTGGATATACCGATGCGTACATAAAATCTTCCCGAACGGGTGGATCTGCTCCTGCGAAAGCTACCACTCCAAAGCAGCAGCCGTCAAATCAAAATCAAGCGCCTGCCGGTAAAGGACAATCCGCTTTTAACGGAAATAAAGAATCTAAGAACGTAACAGCTATAAAGCAAACGCAGAATGCTCCTGTTGAACCAGTGGTTGCTGCAACTACTGAGCAAGCACCGGTTCAAGATTCAAGCGAAAAAAAAAAGGTGTAGAATTTAAAGTACAACTTGGGGTTTTCGGTGCTTCTGCTCCCGGCCCCAAGTTTTTGAGCCTTCTCAACCAGTTTGAAGATGTTAGCATCATAAAAGACAAACAGGGATTAACCCACTATGTTGTCGGCTCCTATGGCGGATTTCAAGGAGCGGTGAATGCGAGGGACCAGGCAAAACTGGCAGGAGCAAAAGATGCATCGGTAGTTGCATTTACGAATGGTGAATTCAGCTCTTTAAATAAAAAAGGTGTTATTTTTAAAGTGCAGCTTGGGGTATTCAGGGCTACTCCCGACCAGAAGTTCCAGAACATGCTGAAGCAATTTAAAGATGTAACAATCACCAAAGACAGCCTAGGGTTAACCCATTATATGGTGGGTTCCTCGGAAGACATCCAGGGGGCTTTTGCAGCTAAAGATAAAGCTGCCCAGGCAGGAAAAAAAGATTCCTTTATTATAGCTTTTTACAATGGAACTAAAATCTCCATCCCAGATATTTTAAAGCTGCCTTAATTATAATAACCCGGTAAATAAAAAGAAAGGCGGAAAAAAATTCCGCCTTCTTTATGTTTGCCTTCAACCCGTATATTAGGTATCTATATTTGCGTACTTGGCATTTCTTTCGATAAAGTCCCGCCGCGGAGCCACATCATCGCCCATAAGCATGGAGAAAATACGGTCGGCTTCGGCAGCGCTTTCAATACTTACTTTGCGCAGCTTGCGCGATTCCGGATTGATAGTTGTTTCCCATAATTGTTCGGCATTCATTTCACCCAAGACCTTTGTATCGTTGCACACCTACATTGTCTTTCCCCTGTTTACCAATTTCATTTATGGCTGTATCTCTTTCATCTTCAGTCCAGCAATAGCGTTGTTCTTTGCCTTTCTTTACAAGATAGAGCGGAGGAGTGGCAATATAAATATGCCCGTTCTCAATCAGTTCTTTCATATAACGGAAAAAGAAGGTAAGTATAAGCGTAGTAATGTGGCTGCCATCAACGTCGGCATCGCACATGATAACGATTTTATGGTAACGCAGTTTTTCAATATTCAATGCCCTGTCATCTTCGCGTGTTCCTTTAAATACGCCTAAAGCAGTATAGATATTTTTTATTTCCTCGTTTTCATAAATCTTGTACTCCATGGCCTTTTCCACGTTCAGTATTTTACCCCTTAATGGCAATACAGCCTGGAAGTTACGGTTACGGCCTTGTTTGGCAGTTCCACCTGCCGAATCTCCCTCAACCAAAAATAGTTCGCATTGAAAGGGATCTTTTTCAGAACAATCTGCCAGTTTACCCGGCAAGCCCCCGCCTGTCAGGGCTCCTTTACGTTGCACCAGTTCGCGTGCTTTACGGGCTGCATGGCGGGCCTGTGCAGCCAAGTATAACTTTGTCAACTATTACTTTGGCTTCTTTCGGATGTTCTTCTAAAAAGTTGGTAAGCATTTCGCCAACAGCCATATCCACAGCGCCAATCACTTCTTTATTGCCCAATTTGGTTTTGGTTTGTCCTTCAAACTGGGGTTCGGCAACTTTAACAGAAATAACGGCTGTAAGCCCTTCGCGGAAATCATCGCCGTCAATTTCAAATTTCATTTTGGCTAAGCATGCCCGATTTTTCGGCATAGGTTTTCAGGGTGCGTGTAAGCGCCCTGCGGAAACCCGGCAAGGTGGGTTCCACCTTCATGGGTATTGATATTATTTACATATGAATGCAGGTTTTCGGTATAGGAAGAATTGTAAAGCATGGCAACCTCAACTGGGAATCCATTTTTTTCCGATTCCATATAGATAGGTTCCGGAATCAATTTTTCACGGTTCTCATCTAAATAGGCAACAAATTCTTTCAATCCGCCTTCTGAAAAGAACGAATCGGAAGTAAATTCTCCTTTTTCATTTTTTTCTCTTTCATCGGTAATGGTAAGGCGAACACCTTTATTCAGATAAGCTAATTCCCTAAGACGGGCAGAAAGAATATCATAATGATAAACCGATTCGGTGAATATGGTATTATCGGGCAGAAATGTTTGCGATGTGCCCGTTTTATCCGATTCGCCAATTACTTTAACATCATATAAAGGTTTGCCTTTGCTGTATTCCTGGCAAAATATTTTCCCTTCCCGTTGAACAACTGTCTTTAAGATGAATGGAGAGTGCATTTACGCAAGATACACCTACTCCATGCAATCCGCCTGATACTTTATAGGTATCTTTATTAAATTTTCCACCGGCATGAAGCACAGTCATAACAATTTCAAGTGCCGATTTTTTTTCCTTTTTCATCATACCGGTAGGAATACCCCGTCCGTCATCGGTTACGGTAATGGAATTATCCGGATGGATAAATACATTTATGTTTTTGCAATATCCTGCAAGGGCTTCGTCAATGGAATTATCTACCACTTCATACACCAAATGATGCAGTCCTCTGAGGCCGGTATCGCCAATATACATGGCAGGGCGAAGGCGCACTGCTTCCAATCCTTCCAGCACCGTTATGCTTTCGGCTGAATATCCATTTGATTTTTCCGGCATATCGGTTTTTTGCTTTCTAATTCAGAATCAGTGTCTTGTGTTGTTTTTACTGTCATAGGTTTATTTGCTTAACTGTTTCTTACAAATTTACACTAAATACCTAAGCCAGCCATCAAAAAAAATCATTTATAAACAGTTTAATTATCAACAAGAACAGGGCGTTTTGTTGATATTAAAATAGCCAGCGATTTTGAAAATAGGAATGTATAGTTTTTGATAGTAAATGGAGTAGGAACAGTTAAAAAAAATCCCCCCTTGTCATTAAAACAAGGAGGGATTTTATAAGAGGTTAAATGGGGCTTATTGCACCACCATCTTTTTAGTTACCGATTGATTATTTACAGTAACCCTGTAAAAATATACGCCTGAACTCCAGCCGGAACCATCTATAGATATAAGATGTACCCCATCATTCATTTTCTGGGAATTGATGCTATATACTTTTTGTCCGAACATATTATATACATCTACCGATACCATGCTTTCCTTAGCCAGGTTTATATTAAACTGGGTTAAGTTATTGAATGGGTTAGGAAAGTTTTGGGAAATGGAAAACCCGAGTGAAGAAACAGTAGGAACTGCCGAAGGGCGGGAGCCATAATAAACAGAATCAAGATAGTAATAGTTTACTGCTTCCAAGCCATCGTCCGGAACTTGTTCAGGATACACTATTGTACACGGAACAACATAGGTGGTATCAGGAGTTCCGCTTGCCAGGGCAATATCAGAAACACAGAGGTAATAATTATTTTCTGTATTGGTACGTTGAGCAGAAGGAGTTTCTACTCCGGTAGCAATATTGAACATATCTCCTTTAACATCAGGTGCGATGAGAGAGTCAGGAACTAAACCCGAATAATCATCTGTCCATGTGCAGAAAACCCGTTTTCCATCGGTTGATCTGGAAGCCTGAAGCCTGTTACCAAAAGAAACCACACCGGAAGGTGAGGTAGCCCAGTCGGTGGAATAGGATGATGTAACTACGTTGAAAGGAAAGGTCATCATAGAATCAATGAAACGGGCTTGCCATCCTCCGCCATTGGTGGTAGAAACATCATATATATACCCTGGTGAGTTTTGAAAGAATTCAATTAAATATGCTGAATCGGGGCTGGAATACGCTGAACTTATAATAGCGCCCATGATATGCAGGTTCCCTTGATAATCCACGGTAAGGTCGTAGCTGTCATTAGCTCCCTGGTAACCGGAAATAGGGAAGGTAAACCACAAAGGAGTATTTACACCTAAATCACTTGATGGTACAAGGTATTGGGTTAAAGTAGGGAGGGTAGCAAAATTGAAAGGAGGCATCATAGCCCATGTAGCGCCCGAATTGGTTGTTTTATATACTATGGGTTGGTTTGAACCATAATTATACCCGGTTGAATCAAGGTTACCAAAGATTACTACGTACCCTGTTTTCCCATCTTGTGACCATGCAGTTCCCGGCACAGATTCAGGGAATGCATCGGAATCATACGGGAGGGTCATAGTGGCAAAACCTTGAATGCTTGGTACCAGGTGAGGACGGAATTCAATCTGGGTATATACCATTGAATCAAGAGCAGCGCTAAATTTGCCGGTTGTGAGTACCGCACCTTGCCAGGCTGTAAAATCTCCGGAGGCATCTACATTGTACCCTTCGCCAATAATGTGAACTGTACTGTCGTCACTGCTGCTCATAAAGCCTAAGTTACCGTTATTCTCAGTCAACACCCCTGCAGTGCCGTTAATCCAAAAACTTTCATGTGGATTGCTGCCATCTAATTGGATGCTGCCAAATACCGACTCAACCCATGAATCGCCTGTAGTGCTGCTGTTGGTCCAGGGACCTGACATTACAGCTACAGCATTCAGCGGATTAACATTTCCTACCGGATTAAATATTGAACCGTTAGGATACCTGGAAGATTGGTTACAGAAGATAATATCTGTAGTATCCCAGGTAGTTCCATTGTCGGCGGAATAAGCAGCTTCATAAGCCCCTGTTCCGCAGTTTCCCACGTTTGTACTATTTTCGCGGTGGGTCATAGCAATTAAATCGCACGCCTGGTTAGCGGTCGTAGCGGTTGTTGTAGGATCTAAAACACCATACACATTAGCTGAAGAACCTAGGAAAGGCAGGATAGGCTCCCCACCCACACCATGGCGGCTTTTCAAATGATTTGCCGAAGCAGATGATACCAAATGTGAACCACCCATTTTTTCTGCAGATTGCCTGGATTTGAACTCCGTCTTTGCAATTTGGGCAGTGGTCAACCTCATGCTTTTGGGCTTTGCGGCAGGCTTATTTTGTGCCTGGGCTGAAGTCCCAATTCCTGCAATTAATAGAAGAAGTAAAGTTTTTCTCATGACTGATGGTTTTAAAAATTCTTTATAGTTATTTATTATTCGTATGATTTCCAAATATAAGCAAAGTTTAATTACACAGAAACTTATATTTCCGCAAATGTAAAAATAAATTGAATACCTGCGTATTTATTTCAAAAAATACTGGATAAAGCGGGTAAGGTCTTTTTTATATACCGGGTGGGTATTTCCAATAATTTCGACTGCTAATGCCCCCGTACAATTCCCCAAAAATGAAATTACTTCCGGCGAAAGATTCAAATAGGCACACAGAGCAGTAATAGATAATACGGCATCTCCTGCTCCCACCGAGTCTTTCACAACTCTTGCAAAGGCTGGGGTACGGTAAAATTTTTTCTTCTCATACCATAACGAGCCATCACCACCCAGGGTAATTTGTATTTTCCCCGCATTGGTAATTTGCTGCAATTTTTTCACCAATGCTTCCAATTCCCCATAGTTGTCTCCAAATGGAAGGCGCAATTCCTTTTCATCTATGGATATGTAATCGGCATTATGGTATTTGGTGATGTAGTTAAATCCATAATTATTACTGTTTGTCTGTGCATTAATGGCAATATATTTTGCTCTATCCTGGACACATTTTATTATTCCGGGGGTTACAAAACCATGCCCGAAATCAGTAATTATCACTAAATCGTACTTGGGAATTTCCTTATTTAGGTATTGTATTACCTCTTTTTCAAGCTCGGTATTAATATAGTGGTCGTTCATGAAGGTAACTTCAAAAAGTTTCACATTCATGTATTTATCAAGATACCTTCGTTTTACATTGGTAGGTCCGTCTTCCCGTTCAAAAAACTTAGCATCCACCCCTTTCGACAATGTTTTATCAATTACGGCAGAGGCGGTTTTTTCTTTCCCAAGACAGGTTACTAATTTAACCGTGCCGGCAAATTGCTCCAGGTGGTTGGCAATTGCCAGCACACCTCCGGCAAAGGTTTCATCTCGCAGAAAAATAGTAGAAATAGTAGGCGATTTGGAGGATTTACCAAGCGGCACACAGTAATGGTATTCATCTATAATGGTAGTCTCCGATTACCAGCACTTTCAAGTTGCTTAGTTTATCAATATCCTGCATGATGGAATCGAAGCTGTGCTTCTTTTTGAAGCCGTCAACAAACTCCCTTGTCTTGCCATTATGAGGGCTAAAAAAACTATTGATAAGGGACGAAGAGGAAAACACAATTTCCTCGGTGAAATAAATTTGCCCGCCAACTGATTTTATAGCATCTTCTTCATCGAGGATTCCCTTTGTTAAGTCTTTTTCCCGCTCCTTATATTCTTGTCCTTTTACATAAAAATCGGGCTTTACCAGTTTGATTGCTTCAACAGCAGTAGCCCAATGGTTAAGGGCAACGATAATCCACAGCTCTCCAGGGCAGCAATAGATTCCATTCTTAATTGCTCAGAAAACACAGGCCTTCCGGGGCCTTTATTCACAAAATGGTCGGGGGTAACAGTCACTACCACAATATCTGCTTTCTCTTTGGCAGCTTTAAAATGCATAATATGTCCGGGGTGCAAAAGGTCAAAGCAACCATGACACTGGGCAATTGTTTTCCCCTGCTTTTTGAGTTTGGCAATTTCTTTGGCTAAACTTTCAAGACTTACTATTTTTTTGTGCTTGTTCATGGACATATTATTTTTTACCCAGGTACTTAAACCAGTCTTCCGTTGCTTTTTCAATAGAGGCAGGTTCCCATAAAGGGGCTGTTCTCCAGTAATCTATATTTTCCAGCATTATTTTCACTCCTTCTTCGAGGCTCACCAGTGGTCTCCACCCTGTTTTTTGTTGAATTTTTGCAGTGTCGGCAAAAGTACAATCAGGCTCTCCCGGACGCTTGGGAATATACACCACCTCTCCACCTAAAAGCTCTACTAAACGATTCACACTATATGTATTTCCACTACCCACGTTCATTATTTCTCCTGCACAATTCATATTGGAAGCAGTAGTTACGCAAGCATTCACAATATCACTGACAAACGTAAAATCCCGTGTTTGTTTGCCATCCCCCACAACCGTATAAGGTTTCCCATTTAATTTTTGAGCTAAAAAAACCCCAAACACAGCTCCATAAGTACCGGATGTTCTTGTACGGGGACCATACACATTAAAAAAACGGAGAGCGGTAATGTTCATACCATATACTTTATGCCAGTGCATGCAATACTGTTCCCCTACATTTTTTGTTAAAGCATAAGGGTATTCAGGACTTATTGGCTCTGTTTCAGGGGTAGGATAATTAATAGGGATACCATAACAGGAAGAAGATGCAGCGTAAATTATTCTCGCCACATGATGATGCCTGCATGATTCGAGGACGCTTATGGTTCCATCTACATTAGAGCGATGATACGCCATCGGCTTTTCAATAGATGGCACAATATCGGCAAGAGCTGCAAGGTGATACACATGGTTCACATCTTTAAATAAATGCTGAATAGCATTATAGTCTGCAATATCGGCTTGGTGGAATTGAACCCGCGGGTTGCTTTTATGGTGTTCAATATTCACTAATGAACCGCTACTGAGATTATCAATGATAATAACTTCATGCCCATCATTTACCAATCTGTCCACCGTATGGCTCCCGATAAAACCACACCCTCCTGTTACTAAAGTCTTCATTCCCTTGATTTTAAGCGTTCCAAGATACGTTTTCTTTAATTATCCTTGCCGGGATACCTGCCACAGCAACATTGGGAGGAAAGTTTCCTGCCACTACTGCCCCCGCTCCCACTATCACATTATTGTCTAACGTAACCCCCTTTAATATCATAGCCCTTTGTCCTATCCAGCAATGGTTACCTATTTTTATCGCCTGGGCATCCAATTCACTCTTGGCATCTGAATTTAATTTATGTCCATCATTATCCCGTACGATAATCCCTTCAGCAAAAAGACAATCTTCTCCAATATCTATTTTCTTCAGGCTGATTATCTCGACACCACCGTTTATTTTTGTATTGCTTCTGATAATAATAGTTGCATTAATGGCATAAATAAGTACACCGGGATATAAAGAAACATTGCCATGAATTTCGAGCGAGGAATTAATCATATAAATTTTACACCGTTCATTTTTTGAATCATATTTTCCGCCGTCAAAATACCCGAAATCTATACCCACTTTTAAAGAACCTTCGTTTACAATAATCTTAGAATTTTTAAGACTCAGAAGGGTTTTGTGGTGGATACCAATCGTGGAATTTCCATTCAGAACAATACTCTTTTTTACTTGCCAATAATTACTAAACCCATTATGAATGAGCTTTACCGAATAAAATAGCCTGCTATAAATAATACTAAACAGGTTGTATTTTCTCCGGGTTAAACTATCTCTTGCCTTTCCCATTAATCATAAATGAATTACTCATACTAAACTGAGTTTAGAAAATTTTAAAAAGGTGCAAAGATAGGAAAACAAAAAAGTCGCTAAAATTGTTTGGAAGAATAGTAACTGCTTATTTCATTACAGCCACACTTCCCACATAGGTATGTTGCTTATTCTGAGTATCGGTTACTATTATACTATACGCATACGTTCCGGCCTGGTATATTGTTGAGTTACTATTTGCTTTTCCGTTCCAACCTATATTTATATCATTGCTTTGAAAAATCTCCTGTCCCCAGCGGTCAAATATTTCCATTTCATAGTTTTTAATGTATCTTCCTTTTACTTCAAACACATCATTAAGTCCATCTCCATTAGGAGAGAAAGCATCAGGTATATAGAGATTAAAGAGAGGATTTATCACCAGGCAATTGGTTGCCGTATCCATGCAACCATTTTTATCCGTCACCACTAATTGCGCACAGTATCTTCCTGTATCGAGGTATGTATGAGTAGGGTTTTGTAAATTACTTGTACCATCTGACTGGTCGCCGAAACTCCATACCCACTGAACTATTCCATACGGGTCGGAAGCCTGTGAAGTAAACTGAATGGTGGGAGATAAAATATCCGCAGGTTGAGGATAAATAGTAAATGCTGCATCCGGGCTGTTGAAAACAGTTACCAGGTTAACCATCTTTAAGGAAGAACTGCACCCGCCACCTGAAATGACTGTAAGCTCTACAGAATACTGTATGCCGGATACATAACAATGCATAGGATTTTGAGCGTTAGAAGTATCTCCGTCTCCGAATGACCATAAATATGACTGTGAACCTGAATTATTACCTGTGCTGGTATTTCTGAATTGGATGCAAAGTGGGGCACATCCTTCGGTTATATCAGCCCCACCACAACTTGCCCTGGTTGTGTAATATCGGCAGTTGCCTCACCGGTACATCCGTTTGCGTCTGTAATGGTAACCGTATAGGTTTCAGTGGCTAACCCGGTAGCCGTAGTATTTGTTCCATTATTGCCGCTCCAAAACCTCCGGGCTACAGAAAAAGATTATACAGACAAAAAGGAGTTTTTTCATTAGTATCTCGCCTGTTTCAGTAAACAAAGATACTAAAAAAATTAAACAGGAAAAATATAGGGAATAATATTTTGCGAATCAGTTGAAAAATTCTTTCACCGATTCCACTGTGTAATTCACCTGCTCATCTGTCAGTTCCGGATAGACTGGAAGGCTAAGTATGGTTTCAGCTTGCTTTTCAGTTACAGGGAAATCTCCCCTTTTGTATCCAAGGCTTTTTGCAGCTTCTTGCAAGTGAACAGGAACCGGATAATGAATTTTAGTATCAACACCTTTTCCGGCTAAATATTCTTTCAGTTTATTACGTTGTTCTGTTTGTATAATGAATGTGTGGTAAACAGCCTTCTCATAAGGTTTATCATGAGGAAGAAGAATAGGAAGGTTTTTGAATTGCTCGTAATAAAGAGAAGCAATTTCTCTCCTTCTTTCCGTCCACTTGTCTATATGATTCAGTTTTACATTGAGCAATGCTGCCTGCAAATTATCGAGCCGGGAATTGTAACTCCAAAAAGCACATTCATCACGGTTTTTCAAGCCATGATTTCTTGCAATTAAAAGATGGTTATAAATGTTCTCGTCGTTCGTAGTAATAACGCCTCCGTCGCCCGCCGCAGCCAGGTTTTTCAATGGATGCAAGCTAAAGCAGCCGGTAGTTCCAAAGCTTCCAACCTTTTGGTTTTTATATTCAGCGCCTATTGCCTGGGCAGCATCTTCTATAATATGCAGGTTGTGCTTTTTTGCAATAGCTTTTAATTCATCCATAGGCGCAGGGCGCCCGGTGAGGTGAACCGCAATAATGGCTTTTGTTTTTGAGGTGATGGCTTTTTCAACTTTTTCCGGGTCTAAGTTAAAATCATCTTTTACATCCGCAAAAACCGGCGTAGCTCCTGCAATTACAACTGACGATGCTGAAGCAAGAAAAGAGTTTGGCGGAGTTATCACTTCGTCTCCTTTCTTGATTCCACAGGCTGAAAGGGATAGAAATAAAGCATCGGTACCATTTGCCATGCCCAATGCATATTTAGTTCCATGAAGAGCGGCAAAAGCCTTTTCAAATTTTGTCAGTTCATCTCCCATAATAAACTGCCCGCTATCCAATACATTTCCAAGAGCGGAAAGCAATTCTTCTTTTATTAATTTGTGCTGGAGACCAAGGTTTATATAGGGTATGTTCATTAGTGGTTAGTGAATAGTGGTTAGTGAATTGTGGTTAGTGAATAGTTTACTATTGTTTCAGGTCAGCCGGAGTAACAGTTAATGCTTTTGAGAGACCATAGAACATTTTATTTATTTCGGAACAAGCGGCAAGAATTATATTTAAGTCACTTTCCGACATGTAATTTAGAGATTCCGCCAGTATAGACAATGTTTCAACTTCTGCAATGGAACCCTTTGAAATTCCAAGAAACCGTAAAAACTGTTGAGTGGTATGCCGTGCTTGTTCTTCTGCAATATTTGCCGGAATTGAAAATGTAGCTCTCCTGATTTGAGAAGTGAGCCCGTAGATTTCAGATTTAGGAAATTGATCAGTCAAAATATATATTGTTTTTGTCAGCTCCATAGATTTTTGCCACACTTTTAATTCTCTCTAACTTTTCAGTTTCTCGATATTCTGCAATCATCTATTCACTAATCACTCAAGATGAATCATCTGCATCAGCTTGACATTAAAATACCTCGGGTCGTCAAAAGAATTTGGAATATGCCCCGCTTCGAACTCATGCTTTAAATCATTTACCGCTTCTTCCAGTGTGTGCTTCGCTTCAAAGCCCAATTCTTTTTTTATTTTTTCTGAGGAAATATGGTAGGAACGGTGGTCATTTGTAGGGGTAGTAACTATATTTACTTTATCACCTATCACATGCTTTACCATTCCGGCAATTTCAGAAACGGTGAAGTTTTCATATCCTGCGTTCAATATTTTTCCCGAGATTTTTTCTTTGGGAAGAGTGAGCAACAGGCAATAGAGGTCTGTCATATCCTCAATATGGATATTAGGACGTTTCTGGTCTCCGCCAAAAACCGTTATAGTGCCTTTATTTATGGCAAGATTGGTAAGGATATTTACGGTAAGGTCAAGCCGCAGCCTTTTACTGTAACCACATACAGTTGCAGGTCGAACTGTAAACGTGGTGAAATCATCAGCCCGGTATTTCTCTAAAATAACTTCACATTGCGCTTTGAATTTTGAATAATCAGTAAGAGGCTCCAGTGGCATGTCTTCCGTAACGTTAGGGGTTTCTTTTATTCCATAAACGCTGGAAGAGGAAGCATATATAAAGCGCTGAACGCCGTTTTCTTTAGAGATTTTCACTAATGGTTCAAAGGCATCCAAGTTGATAGACTTACCTAATGTTGGATTTAGCTCAAAACTTGGATCATTGGAAATACAGGCCAAATGAATAACTGCATCCTGCCCGGGAAGTATTTTTTTCAATAGTTCCTGGTCGCGTATATCACCTTTTACCTTTCTAAGATTAGGATGGTTAGGCAACACCTCTTCGCCATATATCATCAGGTCGAGAACGGTTACATTATATCCTTTATCAAGGAGCTTTGGAGTGAGTACCGCTCCTACATATCCAGCTCCTCCTGTAATAAAAATATTTTTCATGTATTTAAAAAAAGGTTGCAAAGGTACGAAAAATGAAAATCAGATTTGTTTTTATAAAGTAATGCATTGTGATAATTGCATTATTTAAGGAAGATCTTTCAATAGTAATTACTTCAATAGGGCTACCTGCCCGGTATAGGTATGTATCTTATCATGCGAATCGGTAACTGAAATAGAATAGACATAGGTATCTTCCTGGCATATTACTCCCTTTCCACCAACTGTCCCATCCCAGCCATGAGCAATGTCTGTACTATGGAAAACTTCCATACCCCAGCGGTCAAAAATGTACATTTCAAAACTCTTTATATCATTTCCTTTGGGTATAAAAATTTCATTTAACCCGTCTCCATTAGGTGAAAAAGCATTGGGTATATATAATGAAAATAAGGGCTCCACTACAAAGCAATGGATGGTGGTATCAATACAGCCTTTGTTGTTTACAACTATCAATTGAGGGCAATAAGTACCCGTATCCCCGTAAGTATGAATGGGGTTTCTTAGTGTATTGGTTTCGTTTGTTGTTTTCCCATCGCCAAAATCCCATATCCAATAAAGTATGCCATAAGCATCGGTTGATTCATCAGTAAATTGCACAGTTGGCTGTAAAATATCAACCGGCTTTGGGGCATACGTAAAATTTGCATCGGGTTTTCCAAACACCGTAATCATTTGAATATTTCTCAGAGAAGTGCTGCACCCGTCATCAGACACCACTGTTTCCGTTACCGTAAAAACACCACTGCCGGGATAGCAATAAAGAGGATTTTTATAGCGGGATGTATCTCCGTTTCCAAAAGACCAAAACCACTGGACAATATCTCCATGAGTAATGGTACTCTCGTCTTCAAACTGGACACATAAAGGCGCACATCCTGAAGTAATATTGGCGTTGAATAAAGGGATAGGTGCAGGAATAACAAAAACGGTATCACTTGCTGTGGCAGTCCCGCACCTGTTCACACAGGTAACCGTATAAACGGTTGTAGTGGAAGGGTAAACGCTAAGGAATGCACCGGATGAACCACCGGGTTCCCAGGAGAATATTCCGCCTGAACCAGCTATTTCATTAGCTATTATGTTCACCTGGTTCCCCGAACATATATATTGGTTAGGCATAATCCCTAATACCGGGGGATATTCCACCCGCACATTTATAGTTTTGGTGTTTGAACAGCCATCCGTATCGGCACCGGCAACCATATATAATGTAGTTACAGTTGGCTTAGCAATGGGATTAGGGCAAGTAATACAACTGAGTCCTGCAGAGGGGCTCCAGTTATAACTTGTGGCTCCTGCCACGTCTAATGCAACCGAATCTCCAATACATATAGTATCGGAGGTTGATCCAATAACCGTTACGGTGGGAGTAAACTTCACAAATATGCTCATGGTTGTGTCCTTAGAACAAGAACCATTTGTAATATGAATGGAATATGTAGTAGTAGTATCAGGAGATGGAGAAATGGATGAGGTGGTTGCCCCTGTACTCCAGGAGTATGATAAAGGAGAACCTCCCAGGGGTGTAATTACCGAAATAGTTGTGGGGTTACCCGCACAAATAGTATCGGGGCGTATCCTGATGGTGGAAGTAACGGAAGGTAAAATGGTAATAGCTGTCAGAGCAGAATCTAAGCAAGTCCCCAATTTTGAATATAGCGTGTAAGTAGTAGTGGTAGCTGGACTTACAATGATGGTTGTTAAAGTGCTGCCGTTCAACCAACGATAGTTGAAACCACCCCCGGCAGTAAGTGTCACAGAATCTCCCTCACATACAGAATTTGCAGAGGTAGTAATTACCGGAGCGGTAGAAACACGATGAAGGATAAAGGTAGTATCGTGAGAACAGGATAAACCATCGAAAGCCTGAACAGTTATAGTTTGAGTGGATGCTGATGATACAATAACACTCGAAGATGTGGCTCCGGTTGACCAGAGGTAGGTTGTTCCTCCTGATACAGTCAGTGTATCGCTATACCCGGGACAAACCGAATCTATACCTGTAATAACCGGCATGGGAAAAGCACTTATTACAATTGTTTTTGTAACAGTATCAGGACACGAGCCTCCGTTCTTTGATATTAAAGTAATGGTATATGTTCCCGGGCTTGAATAGGTATAAACCCCATTTCTAACAGAAGCTGTATCGTTTGTACCACCCGAAGGGTTGCCATAATTCCAAAAATAGCTGGTAGCTCCGGTACCTGTATTTGTCATATTAACTATCGTGCCTCCGCAAGCTGAGCTTGCCACTGTAAAGCCCCCAATAACCGAATTATACACAGTCACCGTAATTTGTGTATCAGCACCGCATCCATTATAAACTTCCTGTAGGTTTACGGTATAAGTCCCTGGCGAGGCGTACGTCCATATTGGGTTTACAATATTTGTATCATTATAAATTCCAATGTTATAAAAATCCCAAAAGAAATCTGCCCCGGCAGTGTCTGTAGAGGTGTTGATAAAATGTGTCGGCTGGCCCACACAAGCTGCCGAAGTATAGAAATCGGGAACCGGAGGAGGGCCTGGTAACCTGCCAATAGTATCGTATAAGGTATCGGAGCAGGCTATACCTGTAACCGGAATGCTAATAACGCGGTAAATACCTGCACTGTCAATCCATACAGTTTGCGAAGTGGAACTGCCTATAATACCACCTGAAGGACCCGACCAGGAATAATTGGGCGCTCCGGGAGGTGCAGAAAGAGATATAGAATCTTGTCCGCATAAATTAGGCGACGATGAAATAATGCTGGAAGGGGAACAGGTGGCATCTACATAAGCATACCCATAATGACCTCCCTGGCCACAATCTGCAATTTCGAATACAATAGTAACACACTGTCCTATAAAACTTTTCAATGGAACATTCACTATGGTCCAATTTCTATAATATACTTTAGCAGTACCATCGTAGCCGGCAAAGTTCGTACTGTCGAACCCTCTTATCCCATATCCTGAAACTACATTATATTGACCACAATTGCCAATGGTATCGCCATACTCATCCAATATTCCAACGGTGAAGAATGGTTGCTCGGAGGGGACATGAAGGGGATTGTTCAGAAATAATGCATACTGGTATGTCAGCGTTGAAGTATTTGTTGAAACTAAAAAAGTTTTACTTAAAATGGCTGCTCCATCTCCCACTATCTGGCTATCTCCAAGCATAACTGAATGGCTTCCGCCCCAGGGTGAAACCCGTGGAATAGCCGGTACAGCATAATCATACCCGCTTGATGTTATAGATATTTGATAATCCGTTGTAAGATTAGTATCCCTGATTCCGGCAATAGTTGCCATATTTGTTATTACAAGCGGATCGTCACAGGCCTCGGTTACCGGACCTAAAAGCCCCCCTGTAGTATTATTAATGATGGTAGTGGTTACGGTAGAATTATTTTCCGCATAATACCCGTACCACGACGACAGGTTACCATCTTCAAACCCGATGTTAGAACATCCTGAAGAATCGCATGGGTTAACGGATGTCACGGAACGGGGGTTCCTGTACTCATCTACCGAGGAGGGATAAAGCTTTTCAGTATTCAGGAATTTCTTATATAAAAGCCCGAGATTTTTTTCCGTTTCTTTAGCAATACTTTCGAGCATTGCAGGGTCAAAGCCCCTTTTTCGGGCTTCCGCCATAGCATCAGCCCTCATCAGGTGTATTGCATTGGTTTCAAACCGCTCAAAAACATCAAATTCCTTTACAGAAACTCCTGAATTAATCCTTACATTTTGTAATGCGTCTGAGAAAAGCACAAACATCCGCTCCTTTCTATCGCCATTAATATTACTTTGGGGCTTTACAGTAATTGAAAAAAACAATACAGAAAAAAGTGCGATGAAATGTATAAAAATACTCCGGGTACCCTTTTTCATCTATTATCAACTATTATACAAAGTTATTCTTTTTCAACTATCTTTTTATAGTTAACTCTTTTTTTTCAAAAAACTTGTTTTAGCAAGAAAAATGCCGCTAAAGGTACTTTAGCGGCATTTTCAAAGAATAAAAAGCAATTTATTTTGCAATAATGAATTCGCCCCTGCTTTCCGATTTATCAGGAGAGATAATTTCATAAAAATAAACCCCGTTACTTAAACCGGTTTCATCAATCGTTATCTTGCCTTCAGTGCCAGTTAAGGTACAAGATTTAACTGTTTTTCCAAATACATCGGTGATGATGAGTTGGGCCCTGCCTACGGTAAGTCCATTATAAGACATTGTCATGCTGGCTTTACTGGGGTTTGGATACAATATAGTATGGCACCAAGTGGTAGTAATTTGACAAATAGAGTGACCAGTATCTGAACAGGGGATATATTCCCAATAATCAGGCAAATAATCACTTACACTATCAAAGCCCATACCTGCATACCCCTTTTTACCAATCGAAAAACCTACACCACACCACCGGGCAGCACCTGTCAATGTAGCAATGGGTGTCCAGGTATCAGTAGTAGCACTGTAGCTGAAAAAAGCATGAGACATCTGACGGTCAGAGATATTAATACCTGTTCCCACGTACGCCAAACTATCAATTACAAAAGTTGCAGCGTCTGCCCCAACTCCTATAACAGGGATAGATGCCACACTCGTCCAAGTATCGGTATTAGGGTTATATCGATACATATCCGTAAAACTTGTAGAAAGACCATCGCCTCCACAACCTGCATATCCATAACCATTTAATGAAAATGCACATACACCAGCCCTGTTCCCACCCGGGAAATCCGATAATTGTGTCCATGTATCAGCTACTGCGTCATAAACCCATACATCATGGTCATACGGTTGTCCGTTTGGTTCGCCACAACCAACATAAGCTTTTGTACCGATAACAAAAACAAATGCTCCGTATCTTCCCGCACCAGGAAAACTTGCTTTCTGAGTCCAGGTATCTGAAGCTGTATCGTACTCCCACAAATCATTAGAGTTCGCACTACCTGACCATCCAAGGCAAGTGTATCCTTTCCCTCTTATTACAAATGAAGTATTTCCATACTTACCAGCCCCTGCATAATTTGCAATTTGCGTCCATGAATTAGAGTTTTGATTCCATTTCCAGAAATCATCAGCAAATCCGGATGATGTTTGTCCTGTTCCAATAAAACCATAATTACCAATGCTGAATCCTGTAGGGAAGAACCTGCCATTTAATGCTGTCAAACTTGCTTTTTGAGTCCAATAATTACATGTTTGGGATGTTGTTCCACTAGCAGGGCCATATTCCCAAAAATCGGAAAGAAAATCACCCACACTGTCTAAACCCACTCCAGCGTATCCTTTGTTTCCAATTGAAAATCCCACACCTGTCCACCTTCCTGCACCCGTAAGTGAGGCAATAGTTGTCCAGCTGTTTGTTGCAGCACTATAACTGAAAAAATTCCGATAGACCTGACCATTGGAACCATTAATGCCAGTCCCAACATATGCCAAACTATCTATAACAAAACTGACAGCATCGGCCCCAACCCCTAAAATAGGCATAGGAGCTACACTTGCCCATGTATTTGTAATAGGATTATATTGATACATATCAGTAAAACTTGAATAGAGGCCATTGCCTCCACACCCTGCATACCCATAACCATTCAACGAAAATGCACAAACGCCAGACCGATTGCCCCCGGGAAAATCTGCAACTTGGGTCCAGGTATCTGTTATTGCATCATACACCCACACATCTTGATCATAAGGCTGACCATTAGGTTCGCCACAGCCAACATATGCTTTCGTACCTATAACAAAGACAAAAGCCCCATATCTACCCGCTCCTGGAAAACTTGCTTTTTGAGTCCAGTTATTCGTAGCTGTGTCATACTCCCACAAATCAGTTGCATTGGTGCTACCTGTCCATCCCAAACAAGTATATCCTTTGCCATTTATTACAAAAGATGTGTTTCCATATTTTCCTGCACCTGCATAATTTGCAACTTGGGTCCAGCTATTGGAATTCTGGTCCCATCTCCAAAAGTCGTTAGTAAATACTGATGGAGAGGTTTGACCAGTTCCAATAAATCCATAATGACCAATACTAAATCCTGTAGCTAAATCCTTGCCTATTGTAGGTATGGTCCTTTTTTGAACCCAAGTTCCCTGGGCCTTTGCACAAAATACAAAGCACACAAATAGTAAACATAAGAAAAATTTATTAATAAGTGTTTTCATGGTAAAAAGTTTTTAGATTTTAAGACACAAATATATAAACTAAAACTTATCTTTTAATTAAATATTGTATAATTTACTTTATACATTGAGAACCAATATGTTATTTTTTAGTATAGTCCTGAATAAATGAATCTTATATATTCGAATGGCGTTAAACCACCTTGGTATAATTTCTAACATTTTCCCGTTTAACAGAGTTTAAATTAGCGTAGCCATATCCAGCTGCAATGCAAATAAAAGGTATAATGGGCAATTTAAACCTATACGTTCCAAGAACCCCCGAAACACCAGCAAAATAAAAGACCGTAAGGAGAATAAGGCTAACAATCATAAAGTTTCGGTTACTAAATAATTTAATTATTCCGTAAATTGCTCCAAAGTATTGGATTGCAAGAACAACTAAAATTAAGATACCTAGAAGGGTTTCCCGAATATTTATGCTAAAATTCTTCATTACCCTTTGAACTGATACCTCTGCAAAGCTTTCTTGAGGTATTTTACTATTCCAACCAAAAGTTGTAGCCATTCCCATATTTCCCAAGGCTAAGAACATGTTTATGCATCCCTTCAAATTAGTAACTATATATATTCCCTTGTGTTCACGAATATAGTTGGAGGCTACTTTTTTGTAAATTTCAGATTGATCAAAAATATTATTTGATTTTCTGAAACCCAAAGAATCAGCTTCTCTTTGGAAGGAAACCCGGACAGAATCAAGATTCTCATGGGTAACTTTTTGTTTCGTAAAACTGGCGTAATAAAAAAGAAGTGTCCAGCCTCCATGTGTGGTAAGTTGAAAGCGACCGTATTGATTATAATTCCTGAATGACCATATTCCAGATACGATGGAAAGAACAAGAAAATAAGATAAGATGGCCTTAAATTTCCACCTAATAGTTTGTTTGCAAAAAACAAGTAAAATAACTATTAATATTACAGGATATATCAGCACCAGGAGCCGCGTTAAACATGCCAATCCCATAAATAAGGCCCCAATATAAAAAATAGGGAGTTTCCCATTCTGCATCCCTTTAAGAAAATAGTAAATGCTGAGGAGAAAAAGAAGGGAGAAAAGAGTATCTGTCAGCATCTCATTTGCCATATAAATGGAGTGAAAGTCAATAGCAAAAAGCAATGCAGCGATAGTCGAAATCCTTTTATTTTCGAACACAAGTATACAAATACGAAAAACCAAAACAACAGAAATCAGGCTCAATAATATCTGTACAAAGATTACAATATATGGCTTTATACCAGTAATTGAATAAATTGCGGCAATAAAAACAGGATATGCAGGCATCATCCATCCGTCAGGATACCACATTAAGTAACTTGGTGCCAAGGATTCTGTAAAAGCGCTCAGCTTTATAGTATCTTTAGAGGGAGCGAAACTATGATGATAGATAAGGTTTTCTGCTACCTGTTCATATCCCTTAGAATCACTTACCAATATTTTAGTGGTTTCTATTTGTTTTTCCCAAGGGGATATATAACAAAACAATCCAAGTTTTAAAACCAGGTTAAGTGCTACTATCGCTAAAAGAGGAATACTATCTATCTTCTTTAACACACTAATTACTTAAAGTCGGATACTCTCCAAAGTAACCTTGAACTTTTTGGTTGGAATAACCGGAGATGCCAATGGTTTTGAAGGTAATTTTCTATTTGTGCAAATAGCACAAAGGGTATTGGAGACATGATATAAGTTTTTTTGAAGGTTTTTGGGTATTCCATCCAAAATACCTGCCAAAGTTTCATATCTCGGTGATGCTGGGTCTCTTCCATAGTCATGCCAAACAACAATTGAATCTTCATGAGTAAGATATTGAAATACTTTATTTGTATCACTTTTAATAAATTCGTGATGATGATCTGCATCAATAAATATTACATCAAACTTCTTGTTTAGTCCTGCATAATCAAAAGTGATAGAATCTCCGTATAATTGGGTTATTTTTGGATTGTTCTTAGAAAAAAAACCAAATATATTTCGATAAATTCCGCCAAAAGATTTTTCCGGGTCCAGGTTCAGGGTATAGCTTTCGGCGCATACTTCCGACGCATTGACTACACTTTCACCCCGCCATGTGCCAATTTCAAAATATTTACAACCAGGAACACTTCTACACAATGCTTTAATTATTGCTAAATCGGGAGGTGTTGAACCTCCACCTGAAAAATCTACCAATTCAAGCGTTTCTTTGAAACCCGGGATTAAATCATCTATTTCTACTACTGGCAGTCCTATATTGAATAAACTATATTTTTTCACTACATAATTCTTCCATACATCATTATCATCCAATATTCTATTGAGTAGTTTCGGGTTCTTCACTACTTCATAAAATGCCTTAAAAACCTTTCCTGCCTTATTCATTTTATAACTATATAATTATTTTAGGTTGCAAATATATTGCAATATATTTATTCCTTCAATCCCTGCTACACTATTTATGCCAGCGAGACAGTATTATATTGTTCGGTGGAGTAGAGTCACCTAACCACCTCCACAAAGCCATCTTTATTATAGGATTTATTGTTGCATGAGTATTTAATAAGGTAATAATATACCCCGTCAGGAACAGCACTATTATCATTTTGATTTGTCCCGTTCCAATAAACATCAGGGTTTGCAGATTTATACATTTTTTTACCCCAACGGTCATATATCGTAATAGTATAATCGGAAACATATTGGGCATCTATAATAAAGTAATCATTTATGCCGTCGCTATTGGGAGTAAATACATTAGGGATTATGGTATTCAGGCAACCTGATACTTCAATAGTGATAGTTCTTTCAAGTCTGCACCCTGCCGAGTCGGTTCCGATAACAGTATAAGTAGTTGTTACAGAGGGAGTAACGATTGGATTGGGACAGGAATCGCAACTTAACCCGTTGGAAGGTATCCAAAAATAATTTAAGGTGCCGGAAGACTGCAACACTACTGAAGTCCCGGGGGTAGCAATAGCCGTATCACAACATGCATATAATTGGGGAGCATCCACCGAAATACTTGCCGAAACAGTATCTATGCAGCCATTCGAGACAATAACATTGTAGCTTGTATTAGTTGTTGGGCTAATGCTAATGACACTATTGGTAGCCCCTGTATTCCATAGATAGGTTCCTCCTCCTGATGCAGTCAAAGAAACGGTATCGCCTAAACAAATCAATGGCGGGCCTGAAATAGCTCCACCCTGTATATTAACTGTTACCTGATAAGTTGTGTCCGCTTTACATCCGAAAGAATTAGTAACAGATATAGTATAAATAAAAGTGGATGAAGGATTTACGATAATGGTACTTGATGTTTGCCCGGTACTCCATAAGTAACTTCCTCCGCCGGATGCTGTAAGAATAGTGCTGTCACCTTTACAAATTGGGGTATTTCCATTAACACCTGCGACAGGTAAAGGATTTACAGTAACTTCAATATCTGTGTCTTTAGAACACCCATCGCTACTCACTGCGATGGTATATGTTGTTGAAGAAACCGGATTAACAGAAATACTCGATGTAGTGGCACCTGTACTCCAGCTATAACTTACACCTCCCGATACACTTAGTGTTGTTGTATCACCCATACAAATGCTTTTAATCCCGGAAATAGTTGGATTAGGTATTGGACTTACGATAATCGTTATAGATGTATCTTTATTTACACACACACCAGTAACGGTAACGGAATAAGTGGCAGTGGAATCGGGGCTAATAATAATAGAACTTGTAGTGTCTCCATTACTCCATAAATAACTACTTCCGCCCGAAACTGTAATTGTATCTAATAGCCCAACACAAATTGGCGTTTTACCCCCTATTTGAATATTAGAACCACCTCCGATAACTGTTATAGTTTTTGCTACAGTATCATTGCCTCCACAAGCTGTTAAAATAAGATTTATAGTATAAGTACCCGACAAAGAATAAGACACTGAAGGATTTTGCAAGGTAGAGTTTGAAGGGTTTCCCCCGGGAAATGACCATGACCAACCTGATGCAATATAAGATGTGCTATCACTAAAATGAACGGTATCGGAAGAACAAAGATTGGTATCGGAAACATTAATTTTGGTGGAAGGTGTGTATTCCCAAAAATCATTTATATAGTTCCAGTTTGTATCTAATCCAGTACAGAAATAACCTTTGTTATTAATAGTAAAAGCTGCTGCAAACCCTCTTGAAATTTTAGCTGATGCCATGCTACCAAATTCACACCAAGACCGGGTTACAGTATCATACATCCACCCATACCTTAACCCTTGATTTGTACATTCGGAGCCCGTACAAAGATATGCCTTAGAACCAATCACCCATGCGGTTGGGGTTGAGCTTATTCCATAAGTAACAGGGATGTTAGCAATAGTTGACCAAGTATCAGTGGTTGTATCATATTCATACATTTGTTGATAACACCCTGAATTCCAGTACCCATCTCCAACATATCCATGGTTACCTATTGCAAACGAAATTTGAGTCTCAACATTTCCACCGGGATAATTATTCAATTGATTCCAAGTATTAGCATGTGCATCATAAACCCAAACATCATTGAGATAAGGAGGACCACCAGTTGAGCCAGCCACTAAGTAAGCTTTGTGCCCGATAACAAAAGTAGTTGCATCATACCTGCCACGACCTGGAAAATTTGCCATTTGATTCCAGGTATTTGTAATAGTATCATAAGCCCAGAGATCAGTAGCCCCAGCTATGCCTGTCCAGCCCAAACCAACATATCCCTTCCCTTCAATTGCAAATGCTATTGGTGTATACTCATAGCCTCCGCCCGGATAATTAGGTATTGAACTCCAGGTATTGGTAGTTTGATTCCATTTATAAAAATCGTTATAAAAGGTAGTCCCGCTGCCAGTACCTACAAATCCATAATGACCTATAGAGAACCCAACATCCCATCCCCTTGCAGCACCCGGGAAGTTAGCTTTTCGTGTCCAGGCACTTTGGCAAATAGAATCGTAACTGTCGAATAAAAATAAGAAGCAAACTAGTCGGGTAAAGAAATATTTCATTTATTTAATCCTTTCATATTTTGAATAATAGCATATATAAACAATCCGCAAATCTAAAAAAAATATCTATTCTCAAGCAAGCCCATGAGTCCTTCTATTTACAACAGGTTTTATAAAAATCAAATTTGTTTGTTCTTATCAATTACCCTGCCTGGAACTCCCATGACAACTGACGCCTCCGGAACATTGGAATGTACCATAGCGAGAGCACTAATTTTTGAATATTTTCCAACCTTGAGATTTTCAAAAATTACCGCATTACTTCCTATAAACGTTCCTTCCTCAAGGGTAACATTACCCGAAACTCGTACCCCCGGATTAATGTTTGAGTATTTCCCAATCACTGCATTATGCGCTATAGTACATGCCATATTCACTATAGCATGAGGTTCAATAACTGATAAAGTTGATAAGATATTTCCTGCCATTACTATACTGCCCTCCCCTATTTGGCTGGTTGAAGATTTTATAACCGTCGGGTGAACTATTTTACCATATTTCACTTTTTTTGAATCAAGCAGGGCAATAACATTTCTTTTCACCATCGGATTTCCTATACAACAAATAAAATAGTATGGTAATAAGTCATTAGTTTCAAGCCATTCTTTATTCCCAAGTATCGGTATTCCGTTTCTTTCCTTCCCGAGCATTAAAGGGTTATCCTCCAAAAAACCAACCAGATCCCATTCGGGTTCGTTTTTAGAAATATTTATGTCATGAATATGGTCAGCTACTTCACCACCATAGTAGCTTGCTCCATAAAGTATCAATTTTTTCATTTCTTTAGCCAGATTTTATGTGAAAGTACTATATAATTTTATTTCTTTTCCAATAGTTCAATTAAAAACCTAACAGAATTCAATTTTTCAATTTCACTCTTTGTAAGTGAAATATTATAGAAATATTCCAGTTCAATAACCAAATTCAATTGATTAATAGAATCCCACTCTATCAAATCCTCTCGTTTTGTATTCTCATTAATATAGACATTTTGGCCAAATGCTTTTGAGAAAATTTCCTGCAAGTCTTTAATATCAATTTTCATATACTAATATCTTTAATAAAATGTTGAGCGGGTATATTTTTTTCAGTTTTAACGAATTTAATCCTTTTAATTGAAATGGTTTCTTTTGTCAAGTCCCCTATAACCTGGTTATAGAAACTATTTTCTATCCCTTTTCCCAAAGCCCGGCAGCTCATAAGGAAATTGTCCATTGTAGCTTCTTTGTTATTTATTTCTATAATTATAATACCAACCGTTCCATAGTCTCCATATTTATCAGATACTTTAAGGGAATATATCCTGTTATTATTATCTATCATTGATTTCATCTCTTCAATGGTATAAAGATGCTTATTAAAATTGAATTGATTTGTTTTCCCAGTCATCTGAGATAATCTTTCCAAATCATCTATGTCGTTCAATCGTATATCCATTCTTATTTCAAGGCTTTTGATAAAATCCTCAAGATTAGAATATTTAGATTCTTCGTTCTTTCTTAAATTCTCAATTTCATACTGCTTAGTTTTTTCCTTATCCGCCCCTAATATCCGACGCCTTCGAAAAACAAAACTGCTTGTGATGTTAAGTAACTCAGTATAATCCTCAATCAGATGCATACAGGTTACTCCTTTCAATAATTCTGCTACAGAATTTAATTCAAATAAATTATCGTCAATGAAAATGAATGAATCAGCCCCAATATTCAGATCTTTAGCAATTTCCTTGATGTTATGAATTTTATCTTCCCAATTTATCTTCCGGCAAATAAAATCCTCCCATTTTAAGGGGAAGGTTTTTTTATCAAAAGCATCCTTAACATCAGCGTAGTTATTTTTAGAACACAAACAGAGGAGAAATCCCTCTGCCTTCTTGGCTTTCAGGAATCGCTGTAAATTATAATAAAGTATCCCTTCAGAATTTTTATCGCAAACTATTCCATCTAATCCATCTTCCCCTAAAATACCCTTCCATAAAGTATTGTCGCAATCAAGAATAATTGCCTTTTTTTCTTCCGAAAACAGCCATTTAATTTGCTCTGAAAGCTTTTCGGAAATCAATTTCACAGCCGGCTTAGTATAAGGCATTTGATAAAGGTGTCCAAGGTTATAGTTATACAGATTCGCATTTCCTAACCTATAGGAAAGGCTTAAAAAATCGAATACATAAACATTCTCATGACCCAATAACTGATGGAATTCGGCTGAATATTCAAAATTAGTATCAAATGAATCTCCAAAGGAAAATTTCATCTCAGCACTTGAGTAGGAGTGGGAAAAGGAATTGGAAAGCAAGATAGCTTTCTTGAACCCTTTGCTGAATTTTTCTATCGTATTACATAGGGCTTTTTGCCATGAAATTTCCTTTTGATGGAAAATCTGGTCGGAGTGAATAAATATCGCATCATATTTTAGGAATTCATCTTCTGATAAGGTAAACAGGAATGATATAATATCTTCAGAATACACTGAATTAAAATAAATAGCCCCAGATAAAACTTTATTAGTTTCCCGTATTATTGGGTCAAGAATTGTATCGGAAACAACTAAAATATTGCGCATCATTCGTTTATCAAAAATTCAACTATCTGGCGATTTCTGGCATAAAAGAAAGCAACTTTCTTCCCATTAAACAATACTGCCTCGACAGGTGCAAGTGCATGGATTAACGCAAATTTTGAAACTATATTTTTCATCTCTTTGGACGATTCTACAGCATAGCAAAAGTGATTGAAATGCTCCCCAAATTTATTCAGGCTACTCCATGTAAAAGACTGTTCATTCAGAGGTTGTATTAACTCTATAAATGAGTCACCATAATTTTTATACAAGGCTAATCGAGCATTTTGAATAGGATCAATGACATCATTAATCTTTTCCTGAAAAACCATGTTCTTTTCCCATAAATCAATATCTCTGACTATAAAACCTGAATGGTGTAATATCATAAAACAATAGCTTAATAAATATACTGGTTATCCTCTTTCACAAACAACAAATAACTCTCCTCCGAAATCAGCAGGTAGCTTCTTTGCTAACTTATAATAAGCATCAAAAAGTTGCTCGGACCATTCGAACATTTGCCGGTTACTTAGGGGCTTTATCAACACACCTTCTTCTCTTAAAATATTCATTCCGGCAGATATAATTGTTGATCTTAGTGTTTGAATAGTAAAAACCCTCCTGTGCCCCGCTTTTCTATCATCGTCATTAATTTCATTATTAAACTTTAACATCCCCATTTCGACACCTATTCTTCTGTGGATTGACTCACCGTTTGGAACTGTGATTAAAATTTCTCCTTTCGGATTGAGCCATTCCTTTGCTCTGTTTAAAATAAAAATGGGATCGATAACATGTTCAAGTACATGCCCCATTATTATCGTATCAAATGTTTCGGTTGGAGTATAGTCCTCAAATAATGACTGGAAATACCTTGCTTGGGGAGCTCTCTTTTTAGCGTTGATAATTAAATCTTCTGACGCATCAACTGCAACAACATCCTTAAGTTTTTCACATAAATATTCTGTAACGCCTCCATCCGCGCATCCCAGCTCAAGCACCTTGGGGCCTTTGGTATACTCCAGTATGGTTTTTGTCCGATAGTGATTAACTTTCGTGTCCTTATCAAACATAGTAAAGTTCTTACCTATTTCATTCAAGCGATGGTGTTCTTCTTTCATGGTTTTTTTTGCAAAGGTAGTTACAATACAGGAATAAGAGAAAATCTTATCCATATTTTTGAACTGAATACCAAGGCTTCTCTATCTACACTCATTTCCTGATAGCTCACATTCCCCCGATTAATTTAATTTTGTCTTTCGGGCTCCCAAAAAGTGAAGAAAATTTAACCTATGAGATTATCAGCTTCTAAAAAAGTATTTCTAAATAAACTTAGATGGTTTATCTATGAGAAGATAACATCAGTACTTGATCTCATTCTTTTCAAATTGGGAATCAAATATCTTAAAATAAAGAATATTGAAAGTAAAAAGATACTTATATATGTTGGCGAATCTCTCCCTCCCCGCATTGCAAGGGTTGCAAAATGGAGTAAAAGATTTGATAAATTTACGACCATCTTGGTCTGCCACAAAAAGGGATTTGTCGAGAAATTTTCTAATACAGATATTGACTATACTTTGTTATACCGCAACGAATGGCATTTGAAAAGGCTTATAAAGTCTATCCCCAATCCTTATGTGATACATGGCTTTGCGCCAAAAAGCAAATACCCCTTTCTGGCAAAAGAAACCTGGAATAAAATTAATCCTTCTGTTCCCTTTATAATAGATTACCAGGATGTGTTTGCTGTATACTATGGCACTACACCCAAATATCCATGGTTGAAAGATGAATTACCCTATGAAAAAGCCTGCCTTAGTGAATCTGATGGCATAGTAGCCAATAGTCTTGAGCCTTCACAGGGAATGAAAATATGGAATATAAAAAAGTCGCACAAAAGAATATTTTTCCCTCTTTATGCAGATGATGATTACTTTATACGCTCAGAAAAAAAAAATCCCTTGGCTGATGATATACATTTAGTTTATGCAGGTGGCGTATTTGGTTCGCATAGGGATAAAGCCCATTATGGATATACTCAATTTCATTGGCTGATAGATTATCTGAGTGAACAGAAAATATACTTCCATATTTATCCAAGTCCTTCCATAAATAAAGCCGATTATGAGGAGTATGAAGAAATTGCTAAACATTCTAATTACTTCCAGTATCATTCCCCTGTTTCACAATCTGAATTACCCCGTGAATTATCAAAATACCACTATGGATTGATGCCTTTCTTTTCCATTACATCGGGACATTCCGATTTAAAATACAAACTCGGAACAACCCTAAAATTATTTAATTATGTTGAGGCAGGTATTCCCATTCTTGTAGCGGCAGATGTGGGCTACCAAAGTTGGTTAGTCAATAGATATTCTTTAGGAAAGTCGGTTGCAAAAAAAGAAGATTTTAAAAATGTACGAAAACTGATTAGTGGTACTCCTTATAATGAACAAGTAAAAAAACTACTTGAAAACAGGGAAAACTTAAGCTTGAAGAAACATACCCCACGTTTGCTTGAATTTTATAAGACCCTCCAGAGAAGCCAATAGCCATTGGCTAATAGCTGAAAGCTATTAAATTACTCTACCGAGTTTTTTCTTGAGCATTTTTTTTGCAGTATCAAGTCTTCTTTTGTGTTCTATCATATTGCCTAACTCTTCATCATTGAGCGGCTGGCGTATGTGTTCCTGCAAATCTTTAATCATTAATTCAACCCGGCGGCTTTTAAGCGCATACACCGCTTTTTCGGCTGTAAGCCCCAAATGGTCTCTTTCTGTTTTTATGCCTATGCTTCTGCGGCTCCAGTCGCTCATTACGTAATTATCATTGGCAAGCGACATAGAGAAAGTGCTCATATCTTCATTGCTATGTCTTTGAAAATAATCTTCATTTATTTTTTCACCCCGTTCAAACATCACGCAACATTCATCGTAAATGCGCTGGCATAGCAAATTTTCAAAACTTACATTATCTTCTTTCAGGTTTTGAATAATATAGTCGGCAATTTTCATAGTGAATATAGGCAGTTCTTCCTGCTCAGGTTCCGGCTCTCCTATAAAAGTTGCATCCTCATCTCCATATTTAACTAACACCCGAATCAATTCCTTTTCCTGTGGCTCACACGAAAAAGCATTTTCATTCTCATTAAAAACTTTTGGAACACTTTCAGCAGGTTTTTGAGAAAGTACATTGGATGGAATTTCATCAAACAACTTACGTCTTGCTTTGCGAAGCTCATTCCATAAAATAGTTTCCTCTATGTGCATCAGGCGGCTGCATTCCCGGATATACAGTGAGCGGGTAATCAACTCAGGGATACTGGCAATTGCTGACACAATATCTTTTATTAACTCCGCTCTTTTCACCGGGTCACCTTCTGAAAGTTTTGCGAGCGTCCGGGTTTTGAATGCTATAAAATCAATGGCATTGGAAGCAAGATACCTTTTAAGTTCTTCAGGGCTATTTTTACGGGCGAATGTGTCCGGATCATCTTCCGGTGGAAGCGTTACCAGTTTCACATTCATTCCTTCCTTTAAAGCAATTGCAATCCCACGCTCGCTGGCTTTCAACCCGGCTTCATCTCCATCATATAATATAGTGAGGTTGGGTGTGTAACGCCTGATGAGACGCACCTGTTCAACAGTAAGTGATGTACCCGATGAAGCTACTGTATTCTCAATCTCTGCCTGGTGCATAGAGATCACATCAGCATACCCTTCCACTAAAAAACATCTGTCTTCTGCCGTAATAGCCCTGCGCGCAAGATGAATACCATACAATACATTACTTTTGTGATACAGGGGAGTTTCAGGCGAGTTTACATACTTGGCAACATTTTTATCTTTTTTTAGGGTCCTTCCTCCAAAAGCAATTACTCGTCCGCTTACATTATGAATAGGAAATATCACTCTTCCTGCAAAACGGTCAAAGCATGATTCGGGAGGAGGTTCCTTAGGCATTTCCTCGCCATCTTTTCCCCGGAAACTTACCAATCCTGCCTGTACCAAATATTTCAGCTTATAACCCGCATGCAAGGCGGCATTCATAAAAGCTTTGTGGCTTTCAGGGGCATATCCCAACTGGAACTTCTGTATCGTTTCTGTAGTAAAGCCTCTTTCTTCGAGATAACTCAATCCTATGGCTTTGCCTTGCTCGGTCTCAAGATTATCGGAGAAAAACTTTTGGGCGAAAGCAGAAACTATCATCAGGCTTTCCCGCTCATTTTCCATCTCTATTTCTTCGGGAGCGCGCTCCTTTTCAACAATTTCGATGTTGTATTTTTTGGCGAGATACTTTAATGCTCCTACATAATCAACCTGCTCATGTTCCATCACGAAGTTTACCACGCTGCCTCCCCTGCCGCAGCCAAAACACTTATATATACCCTTAACCGGAGAAACCGTAAAAGAGGGTGTTTTCTCATTATGAAAAGGACAAAGTCCCAGGTAATTGACCCCTCTTTTTTTGAGGTTCACAAAATCACCTACAACTTCCTCAATCCGGGCTGAATTAAATATACTGTCTATCGTCTCCCTCGGAATCATACCATTTTTCTCTACGTGCCAAAGTTACTTATAAAAATGAGGAATGAAAAAAAACGCAATTAACAATTAAGAATGGAATTATAGGATTTAATTCATATTGTTCCTGCTAAATATCCCTGTTAATTGGAAGTTATTCTTATAAAAATAGTGGTTCTATATTATAACAACAGATTATGAAAGTTATTCCCCTCTAAACCAACCTGTAAACCATTTTTTATTAAAACCCTAAAATAAATTGCGTAACCAATCAGTTTCATATATATATTTGCGTAATCAAATGGTTACATAATTACCAAACAAAGACAACACTATGAGAAAACTGGTTTCATTTATGCACGTATCGCTCGACGGTTTTGTAGCAACTCCAAAAGGAGAACTGAATTGGGTAAAACTCGAGGAAGAAATATTTGACTATATACATAGCAAAATCAGTGAAACTGATACTGCCCTGTATGGTAGGAATACCTACAAAATTATGCAAGACTACTGGCCCACAGCAGCCGATAGCCCTACTGCCAGCAGGCATGATATTGACCATTCTAAATGGTATATGAGGGTTCATAAAATTATTTTATCAAAAACCATGCAGGGTGCGAGCTTGCCCGGCACAACTATTGTCAGTGAAAATATTAGCGCGGAAATAAATAAGTTTAAACAAAGTGAGGGTGGAGATATTATTATTTTCGGCAGCCCCGGCGCTTCTCATTCCCTTACCGGGCTGAATTTAATAGATGAGTATTGGTTATTTATAAATCCTGTCGTCCTTGGGCAGGGTATCTCTCTGTTTAAAGATATAAAAGACAAAATGAAACTAAGCTTATTGTCAAGCAAGGTTTTTCCATCGGGTGTCGTTTGCCTTCATTATGGAATAGTAAAATAAGATGAGACGAGACGTATTTCAAGCCATAGCAGACCCCACGAGGAGGGAAATTTTAGGTCTCATATCAGCACAATCGTTGAATTTAAATTCGGTAGCCGAGAATTTTGATGTGAGCCGCCCTGCTATTTCCAGGCATATTAAAATACTAACCGAATGTGGACTTATAACAATAGAGCAACGCGGGCGTGAACGCTATTGCGAAGCCCAATTAGATAAGCTGCATCAAGTATCTGACTGGGTGGAACAATACCGCAAATTTTGGGAAGATAAGCTCGATTCATTGGAACAATACCTGAATAAATTACAACAAAAACAAAACAAAAAACCACGGAGGCAAGGAAAAACACGGATAAAAAATCAGTGAAAACCTGTGTTCTCAGTGCCTCTGTGGTAAAAACAAAATCAACCAAATGAAAACAACCGAATCAAGCCCGTCTGAGTCGAAGCGGGCAGGCATCACCCCATTTTTATGGTTCAATGGCAATGTAGAAGAAGCTATAAGTTTCTACACCTCCGTTTTTAAAAATTCAAAAATCATCCATGCGTATCATTTGCCGGGCGATGTTCCCGGAAGGAAAGGAAAAGTAATGACTGCCACCATTGAATTAGATGGACAGCAATTTATGTTGCTGGATGGTGGGCCTCAATTTAACTTCTCACCGGCTACTTCATTTTTTGTAAGCTGCACCACACAGAAAGAGGTTGATGAATTATGGGAAAAATTCTCTAACGGTGGCAAGCCAAACCGCTGTGGCTGGATTGACGATAAATTTGGTGTAACATGGCAAATTGTTCCGACAGCATTGGGCAAATTGATGGGTGATAAAGACTACAAAAAAGCCAAACGTGTAATGGAAGCCATGATGCAAATGGGTAAAATTGAAATAAAGAAATTACAGGAAGCCTACGACCAGGAATAAATTGATATAAATAAAAAACCACAGAGACATGGAGGACAGGGAAAAACACGGATAAAAAATCTGTGAAAATCTGTGTTCTCCGTCCCTCCGTGGTAAAAAAAGAACCTAAATGGAAACAAAAAATAAGTCAACAACAGATACCGCTAATCGTGAAATGACAATCACAAGGCTCCTTAATGCGCCACGCGAATTGGTGTGGGAAATGTTTACGAACCCCGAACATATTAAGCACTGGTGGGGTCCCAACGGGTTTACCAATACCATTTATAAAATGGATGTGATACCTGGCGGAGAATGGGAGCTTACCATGCATGGACCAAACGGTACAGACTACTGGAATAAACATACATACACGGAGGTTGTGAAAAATGAAAAACTCGTTCATATACACGGACCGGCACCAAAATTCCAAATGACTATTTTATTTATTCCTCAAGGGAACAAAACACAACTTACGATAACTTCTCTCTTTGACTCGGCTGAAGTATTGCAAAAAGCAATTGAAGAATTCGGCGCTGAAGAAGGATTCAAACAAAATGTGGAAAGGCTCGAAGCCTATCTTGAGAAACTACCTAAAGAACGCAAATTAATCATCACCCGCATATTAGATGCGCCACGTGAACTGGTGTTCAATCTATGGACAGACCCCAAGCACCTCTCTCAGTGGTGGGGACCTAATGGCTTCACTGCTCCTACCTGTGAAATGGACCTCAGACCCGGCGGAGCGATACGCATACACATGGAGCATCCTGATTTTCCTAACCATTGGATGAAAGGGGTTTTTAAAGAAATAGTTCCGCCTGAAAAGCTCGTCTTTACCAACGGAGCATTTATAGGTGAAGATGGGGAGCCGGGTATTGACGGCGTCTGCACCGTTACGTTTGAAGACTATGATGGCAAAACAAAAATGACGCTTGTTGCAGAAGTAACTAAATTAGCGCCCCAATTCAGCTTTGCTTATGAAGGTATGAATGAAGGCT
Source organism: uncultured Bacteroidota bacterium (assembly GCA_963767125.1). Lineage (GTDB taxonomy): Bacteria > Bacteroidota > Bacteroidia > JABEUT01 > JABEUT01 > JABEUT01. Next base: position 43,406 of record CAVYDB010000010.1, read on the forward strand.
GGAACCAGACTCTTGATAAACTCACCACATATTTGAATAACCTAAATTAATAATGAATATGAAAAAAATAAAAATTACCTATTGGATTTTTACTATACTTATTGCCGGGTTTATGCTTTTCTCATCTATCCCTGATATAATGCAAGTACCATCTGCCGTTGATATAGTAGTTACCCATTTAAAATATCCTCCTTATTTTCTTATGTTTATCGGGATAGCCAAACTGTTAGGCTCCCTTGCCATTCTTATTCCCGGGTTTCCAAGAATTAAGGAATGGGCTTATGCCGGATTAAGTTTTGATTTAATAGCTGCATTGTATTCCATAATAGCTGTTGGAGACCCTGCCAGTAAATGGGTATTTATGTTTGTCTTTCTGGGGCTGTTGGCAGGTTCGTACATATTCTATCATAAAAAACTGAAAGCCACCGCAGCATGAGTAACGAACCAATTGTAATAGAAAGAACTTTCAACTCACCTGTTGAAAAAGTTTGGAAAGCTTTGACCAACAAGGAGCAGATGAAAAAATGGTATTTTAATGTCTCCGATTTTAAGCCGGTGGTAGGTTTTGAATTTACATTTGAAGGCAGCAACGAAGGAAAGGTATTCATCCATATATGTAAAGTGACCGAAGTACAAGTGTATAAAAAGCTTGCTTACACTTGGAAATACAAAGGCTATGGCGGTGAATCGTATTTAACCTTTGAATTGTTTCCCGGAGGAGACACAACCAGGCTGAAACTTACACATTCAGGTTTAGAAACCTTCCCTACTGAAACTTCTGATTTTGCAAGAGAAAATTTTGTTCAGGGGTGGACGCATATTATCAATAAATCGTTGAAGGAATATTTAGAGGAACCTACCAAGTAAAAGAGAAAGCCTCGGGAGTTGTTAGCACCTTTTTCCCGAAATCATTGCTTCCTATCATAAATTTCTTTTTCTTTGTAGGGGATTTTCTGCTCATTTCAATAGAAATGATTGGGTCCCGTTATTTTTATTAATACTCTATGGGGAATATATTAGATAAGTTTACCACGATTGGCGTACTGGCAGAGGACGATGGCAATGCCATACACCAAAAGCGTTTTCTCGTTATGCAAGCCTTCCTGATGAGTGTTGGTGGCTTATTATGGGGGCTAATTACGCTCAATTTTAAACTCTATTTCGCAGCAGCCATTCCTTTGGGTTATGTTCTTCTGAGTATCATTAATATGGCTTTATTTGCAAAGAATAAAAACTTTCCCAGGGTACGGGATATACAGACTACCGCTACCTTATTAATGCCTTTTCTGTTTCAATGGGCATTGGGTGGCTTTTTAGCATCGGGCTGTGTTATGCTTTGGTCCCTGCTTGCCGTGGCAGCATCGCTCACCTATCAAAGTATAAAAGCAAGTGCATTCTGGCTGTCTCTTTTTCTTGTTCTGACATTGGTTTCCGGTATATTCGACGGATTGTTCCACCAGTGGGCTCCACGCGGAATGAACGTAAGCCTTGAGATTGATTTGCTGATGCTAAATGTAGTTGCCATTTCATTGATATTGTTTATACTGGTAATGGTAGTTATGAAAAATTCTACATCGTTAGCTTTAAAAGAAACTTATACTAAACTTGTTCAGGCAGAGAAGATGGGTGCTTTGGGGCAACTTGCTGCCGGTATCGCGCACGAAGTAAATACACCATTAGGAGCTATAAAATCTTCAGCCGAAGATTCCGCTGTTTCATTAGCTGAATGTTATACCAAGATGCCTGAATTGCTGAATTCCATTGATAATGATGCAAGGGGCACATTTTGGAGTTTTGTAAGCATGGCAAAAGATAATTTGAGAGTATTATCGTCTAAAGAAGAAAGAGAAAAACGTAAAGTACTGAGTGATGAATTAGATAAAAGGGGAATAGCCAATTCCCGCTTCCTTGCTGAACGCCTGGTACAAATGGGAGTAGATAGCATAGATACCGATACACAAAAACTCCTCGTGCATCCCCGCGCGCAGGAATTAATTATGCTTGCCTATAATCTCGCTAACCTTAGCCGGAATACAGAAAATATTACCGTGGCTGTAGAAAAGGCATCGAGAGTGGTGCTGGCATTGAAAAAATACCTGCACTCTGCCAGCCAGGATGAGAAAGTGGAAACAGACATACGCGAAAATATTGAAACCGTTCTTAATATTTATCATAACCAGTTAAAGCATGGCATTGAAATAATAAAGAACTATGAAGAAGTGCCGAAAATAATGGCGCATATTGACCAATTGAACCAGGTTTGGACCAACCTGATTCACAATGCTATTTATGCCATGAAAAATACAGGCAAACTCACGGTAGGTATTAAAAACATTGACCGCTGGGTGGAAATACGCATTGGGGATACTGGTGGCGGGATACCCGATGATATTAAAAATAGAATTTTTGAACCGTTCTTTACCACTAAGCCTAAAGGGGAAGGCAGCGGTTTGGGGTTAGATATTGTAAAAACAGTTATCAAAGAACACGGAGGATTTATTAACTTTGAATCCGAAGTTGGAAAAGGAACCACATTTATCATACGAATACCTGCCAAAAAATAATATTTTTAAAACGCCAAAATATGAGTAACCACGAAAAAGCCATTGTATGTGTAGATGATGAAAAAATCATCTTGAATAGTTTGCAATCCATGCTTTCACGCAACCTGGGAAGTAACTATGTGTATGAATTTGCCGAATCTGCCGAAGAAGCCATTGAGGTGATAGGCGAGCTTTCGAAAGACGGATATGAACTCGAAGCTGTTATTTCAGACTGGCTAATGCCCGGGATGAAAGGAGATGAATTCCTGAGCAAGGTGCACGAAAAGTTTCCTGAAATAACCAAAGTGCTGCTTACAGGACATGTGGACAGCAAAGTAGTGAAACGCCTGGAAAACGACAACCATGAAGGCATCCACTGCATTTTTAAACCCTGGACTGACGGCAATATTATTGAAGTGATAAAGCATGAGGATACCCCTAAATGAGCAATGCAATTATTTTATGCGTAGATGATGAACGTATTGTTCTTCATGGAATACGAGAACAATTGACCCGTGCTTTTGGCGATGAATATAGTATAGAAATTGCACAAAGCGGCGATGAAGCCCTTGAATTAGTTAATGAACTGGTAGCATCGGGTACCCCTATCCCCGTTGTTATTGCTGACCAGCTTATGCCGGGCATGAAGGGTCACGAACTTCTAATTGGAGTTCATAAAGTATCAACAAAGACTTTTAATATTCTCCTCACCGGGCAGGTAGAATTAAATGCAATCGGTGAAGCAGTGAACCATGCTAACCTCTACCGTTTTATTTCCAAACCCTGGGATGGCACTGACCTTGTACTTACTGTGAAAGAAGCCATAAAGAGCTATTTCATGGATAAAAAAGTGGAGGAGCAGAATGAAATGCTGAAAAAATATAATGAAGAACTGGAACAAATGGTGGAAGAGCGTACCAGCCAGCTGGCTTCAGAAAAAGAGAAAAGCGAGCAATTATTGTTAAGTATATTTCCTGCAGAAACTGCCGAAGAACTGAAAAATAAAGGATACTCATCGCCACGCTTTTACGAAAATGTTTCTGTTTTATTTACCGACTTTAAGGCTTTCAGTAAAATAGCCATGACCCTGCCTCCTGAAAAATTAGTAAAAGAATTGGATGAATGCTTTTCTGCGTTTGATGAAATCATAGAAAAACATAATTTAGAAAGGATAAAAACTATCGGCGATTCTTATATGTGCGCCGGGGGAATACCGACCCCAAACAATACTAACGCAATAGATTCTGTGGATGTTGCGAAAGAAATGTATGCGTGGCTCGATAACTGGAATAAAAGCAGCGGTAATGACCATGCCTGGGAAATGCGCATCGGTATTCATACCGGGAGCTTGGTAGCAGGTGTAATAGGAAAGAAAAAGTTTGCCTATGATTTATGGGGCGATGCTGTGAACGTAGCAAGCCGCCTTGTATCAAACGGTGAAGAAGGCAAAATAAATATTTCAGCAGATACCTATAATTTAGTGAAGGACAAATACCCATGCATTTACCGGGGGGAAATAGCCGCTAAAAACAGGGGAAATATTGCCATGTACTTTGTGGAGTAATAAGGTAGCTAAGGGTTTAGGATTAAGAGCTACAGATTTTCGCGTTACCGTGAGCCAAGGGAACGAATAATTATCGGGCTCTTTAGAACGGGGTCTATTTCTATCCATTTTAACAGGCAAATTACCTATCTTCGCGGCAATTAAAAGGTTATGACGATTGCCACCAAAAAAATCCAGATGGTTGACCTTGCAGGTCAATATGAAAAAATAAAAACCGAGGTTGATGCCGCCATCGCAAATGTTCTCCGTTCGGCTGCTTTTATTAATGGACCTGAAGTAAAAGCCTTCCAGGCTGAATTAGAGAAATATTTGGGGGTAAAGCATGTTATCCCCTGTGCCAATGGTACCGATGCCCTGCAAATAGCTATGATGGCATTGGGTTTGAAGCAAGGGGATGAAGTTATTACCGCCAATTTTACTTTCGTGGCAACGGCTGAAGTGATAGGTCTGTTGGGGCTTACACCCGTTTTGGTGGATGTTTACCCGGGCACTTACACATTGAATATTGATTCTGTAAGAAAGGCCATCACTTCCAAAACGAAAGCCATAGTTCCTGTTCATTTATTCGGGCAATGTGCGGAAATGGAGGAATTAATGAAATTAGCCGAAGAACATAATTTATACGTAATAGAAGATAATGCACAAGCCATTGGCGCCGATTACAAATACGGTGATGGAAAAACCGCAAAAGGTGGAACCATAGGACATTTCGGAACTACTTCATTTTTCCCGGCAAAGAATTTAGGTGGATATGGTGATGGTGGCGCCTTATTCACCAATGATGATGAACTGGCTAAAAAAGCCCGCTCTATTGCTAATCATGGTTCAACAGTACAGTATTACCATGATGATATTGGAGTAAACTCTAGACTGGATAGTATTCAGGCCGCTATACTCAGAATAAAACTACACCATTTGGATGAGTATTGTGAAGCCCGTCAAAAGGTTGCTGCATACTATGATAAGGCTTTTGCTAATAACCCGGACATAAAAACACCGGAAAGAAGCAAACACTCTACCCATGTTTTTCATCAATATACGCTGGTACTAAAGAATGTTGACCGCACCAGACTAAGAGAGCATTTAGCTGCTAAAGGAATTCCTGCTATGATTTATTATCCTGTACCTCTGCACCTGCAAAAAGCATACAGAGACCCACGCTATAAAGAAGGTGATTTCCCGGTTACGGAGATGTTATGCAATTCGGTAATTTCCCTTCCTATCCATACAGAACTGGACGAAGAAACACTAAAATTTATTACGGACTCGGTGTTGGAGTTTGTGGGGTAAACACTTAATTCGGACAATCTTCCGAAGGATTTAATCCCTCCGAATCTTTTGTCAGCGTAGCTTTTCCGTCGGTAAAAGTAACTATAAGTATAGTGTCATAGTCATCTCCGCTCCATTTGTCGGTATAATTTACACCCAGCGAATGCAAAATACCTCTTATTGCTTTGTGTTCCCATACCACTAATACAGTGCCTTTTTTTTGCATCATATCGGCAGCTATTCCTGTAGAATCAATTTCCTCAAATTTGCTGTCAATATTGAGATTGTATTTAACAGCCAGCGGGGCAACTGTTTCAAACATTCTGGCATGGGTAGTTTTTTCTCCGAGCTTTAAAGCAGGCACATAAACAAAATCAGGCACCCCGAATTTTTTAGTGATTACAGCCGGTAAGCTCAAGGGAACGGTTAAGCCCTTTGCAGGTAAGGTTATTGCCTTTTTCGGGCTTTTCACCATGACGGATAAATACAATTTTCAAGCCGGAAGCTCTGCAGATTTGATTGCCCATAGGCTACGTACACCATAACCCTGGTAAAATAAGGGTAAGGCAAATAAGAATATTTTTTCATTTGAGATACGATAGTGCTTATGCCACTCCCGTTTTTCGCACCGTCTGCTTTTGAGCAGCATGAGCCTTCTGCGGTTTAGGAGCAGATTGTTTTTGCTGGTGTTTCGGAGCTTTTGGGTAATGCATTTTCAGAAGCCGGTAAAGCAGCTTTTCCTTCTTCTCCTTCAGCAGCGTTTCTTCTTCAAAATCAAGCATGTTGTTCTTTTGAAGAATGTTATACCACATCAGCATTTTACGAATATCGGAAGTGTGAACTCTTTCTTTATCAAAATCAGGAAGCACTTCACCAAAATATTTCAGCATATCGGCTTCCGAAGATTTATGATCTAAGGCAGGGCCTTTATTTTCTTTTTCAGCTATTTTTTTAAATACTTCGGCAAGCGGAATGTCCTTATCTGTACAAAAAACACTTATTGCTTCCAGCGTATGCACACGCTGTGAAGCATATACAGGCATTCTCTTTTTATCTTCCAGCGATTCAACAATTACACTGTTTTTAGCTTGGGCTACGGTTTTGTATAAACCACTCATTCCTGATACGGCTATAATTTCACTTAACTTCATACTTGCAAATTTTCTACAAAGATAGTGTACACTTTGTAATTATGAAAATATTTTGTTCAAAACGCTTTTTGAATCGACAAAACAAGTTTTTACAAAACCGTAATTAATTTTTCTCCGCTTTTACATTGTTTCAACTCTCCAATGGGTTCAGTATGTAAAGATAGCCCCTCATTTTTCAATAAATCTTCCACCTCATTTCTCGAATCGGGAGATACCGCAATTAATAACCCTCCGCTGGTTTGAGGGTCGCATAAAATGGCTTTTTGTGTTTCATCAGCTAAGGTTCATAAATGACCATAACTATCCCAATTACGGATGGTTCCTCCGGGTATGGAACCTTGTTTAATATACTCGTCCAAATCAGCAATCTGTTTCACTTTATTAAAATGAACGGTGGCGCAAACTCCGCTTCCTTCGCACATTTCCCGCAGGTGGCCCATCAATCCGAAACCGGTTACATCGGTCATGGCATCTACCCCTTTAATTTGTCCCAGTTCAGCGCCAATGCGGTTTAATTTCATCATAAAAGAGGCAGCAAGCCCTTCATGTTCCTTTTTTAAGATTCCCTTTTTTTCGGCGGTAGTAAGTATTCCTACGCCAATGGGTTTAGTGAGGTAAAGCAGGTCACCTTCTTTGGCTGTATCATTGCGTTTCAAATGTTTCAACTCTACCATGCCATTCACTGCCAGTCCAAAAATAGGTTCAGGTGCATCAATACTATGCCCTCCGGCCAGCGGAATATTTATTTCAGCACATAGCGGCTCGCGCACCTTCCATCACTTGTTGTGCTGCTTCAATAGGCACTTTATTGATGGGCCAACCTAGTATGGCAATTGCCATTAAAGGTGTTCCGCCCATAGCATATACATCACTTATGGCATTGGCGGAAGCAATTTTCCCAAAGGTAAAAGGGTCATCTACAATAGGCATAAAAAAATCGGTGGTGCTTATCATCCCTCTGCCATCGCCAATATCATACACGGCAGCATCATCTTTGCTTTCATTACCTACAATCAGGTTTTTATATGTTGCGGCGGGCGTAGCAGAATGCAAGATACTATCCAGTATTTTGGGCGATATTTTGCAGCCGCAGCCTGCTCCGTGGCTATATTGGGTAAGTTTTATCGGTTCGTTCATAATTAAATAATAGTGTGTTTTCCGCGTTCTTTGCTAATTTTGTGTATCCAGACTGCAAAGATAAATTCATTTATGGCAAACATAAGCACAGAAGACGCACTTGAATATCACTCACAGGGAAGACCCGGAAAAATAGAGGTAATACCTACCAAACCCCATAGCTCCCAACGCGACCTTTCACTGGCATATTCGCCCGGCGTGGCAGAACCCTGCCTAAGGATAGCTGAAAATAAAGAGGACGTTTATAAATACACCATCAAGGGCAACTTGGTGGCAGTAATAAGTAATGGTACTGCTGTGCTTGGCTTGGGCAATATTGGCCCTGAAGCTTCAAAACCTGTGATGGAAGGCAAAGGCATATTATTTAAAATATTTGCAGATATAGATGTGTTTGATATTGAAGTGGATGCCACCGACCCTGAAAAATTTATTGCGGCTGTAAAAGCTATTGCTCCCACTTTTGGGGGAATAAATCTGGAGGATATTAAATCTCCTGAATGTTTTGAAATTGAAAGAAGGTTACGGGATGAACTTGATATTCCCGTAATGCACGATGACCAGCATGGCACTGCTATTATTTCTGCTGCTGCACTTATTAATGCGGTGGAAATTGCAGGGAAAAAAATTGAAGAGGTGAAAATTGTAATCAATGGTGCCGGGGCATCTGCCATTTCCTGCGCCCACTTATATATTGCTGTTGGGGCAAAGCGCGAAAACATCATGATGTTCGACAGCAAAGGATTAATTGACAAGGACAGGAACGATTTAACAGAAGAAAAAATATTTTTCATTTCGGATAAAAAAGCAAAAGACCTGAAAGAGGGAATGAAAGGTGCTGATGTATTTATTGGTCTTTCAAAAGGAAATGTAGTAAAACCCGATATGTTGATGGGCATGAATGAAAACCCCATTGTATTTGCGCTTGCTAATCCTACTCCCGAAATTTCCTATCCCGAAGCTACAGCAGCACGCAAGGATGTAATTATGGCAACGGGGCGTTCCGATTATCCTAACCAGGTGAATAATGTATTGGGTTTTCCCTTTATTTTCCGGGGTGCGCTGGATGTAAGAGCCAAACGTATTAATGAAGCGATGAAGATGGCTGCCGTATATGCCATTGCTGGCTTGGCAAAAGAGCCGGTACCTGAATCTGTAAATCTGGCGTATGGTTCACGCACCTCACTTTCGGTCCGCATTATATTATTCCAAAACCTATTGACCCCCGACTGATAACCACCGTTCCTCCGGCAGTAGCCAAAGCTGCCATTGATTCCGGAGTTGCCCGCATAAATATACAAGATTGGGATGCCTATGCACAGGAATTAACCAAGCGGCTTGGCTTAGATAACGATCTCTTGAAAGGATTGACATCGAAAGCCAAAGAGAACCCTAAACGTGTGGTCTTTGCTGAAGCCGACCACTATAAAATATTAAAAGCGGCTGAACAGGTGAAAGATGAGGGTATAGCAAAACCTATACTTTTAGGTGACAAAGAAAGAATTCATAAAATGATAACGGAATATAACCTCGACCTCGAAGATGTTCCCATCATTGACCCGCGCAGCCATGAAGAGAATGAAAGACGCGAACATTTCGGAGAAGTTTTTTGGGAGAAAAGAAAAAGAAAAGGGTATACTCTTTTCGAGTCACGCAAAATAATGCGGGAACGGAATTATTTTGGCGGCATGATGATAGAAACAAATGTGGCTGATGCCATGATTTCCGGTATTACCCGCAAATATGCCGACCCCATTAGGGCTGCACTGGAAACCATAGGTGTTAAGCCCGGTGTAAAAAGGGTATGCGGCATGTATATATTGCTTACTAAAAAGGGGCCTATTTTTCTTGCTGATACTACCATGAATGTTGACCCCACAGCTGAAGATTTAGCAGAAATTACGGCTCTCACTGCCACTTGCGTAAAGCAATTTAATATTGTTCCGCGTATTGCGATGCTTTCCTATTCAAATTTTGGTTCGGTGAAGGGAGATGTGCCGGAGAAAGTTTCAAAAGCAGTTGCCATGCTGCATGAACAATATCCCGGAATGATTGTGGATGGTGACATACAAGCTAATTTCGCATTGAATAACGAACTGTTAAAAGAGCAATTTCCTTTTTCAGAATTGATAAATAAGAGTGTTAATACCCTCATATTTCCCAACCTGGTATCCGGCAATATTGCCTATAAAATGATGCAGGAGTTGGCAGATGTAGAGGCAATAGGTCCAATCCTTTTAGGCATGAAAAAGCCGGCTCATATATTGCAGTTAGGTTGTTCAGTAAGAGAAATTGTGAACATGGTTACTATTGCGGTGGTAGATGCACAATCGAGGGGGAAATAGAATCTACCTATCTTAATTTGTTAAATCCGTATCTTTGGAACCATGAAAATAAACCCTCCGCAAACTCTCGAACAAATTGCATCTATTATTGGAGCAGAGTTTGACGGCGACCCCAAGCATCTCGTAAGAGGCTTGAATGAAATCCATAGGGTAGAGGAAGGAGACATTGTTTTTGTAGATCATCCGAAATATTACGATAAAGCCCTTCAATCGAATGCTACGACTATCATTATCAATAAAAAGGTAACCTGCCCGGAAGGGAAAGCCCTGTTGTTTTCTGATGACCCTTTCAGCGCCTATAATAAAATCATACAACATTTTCATCCGGAAAATTTTGCTCAAAAAGAAATGATTAGCCCTTCGGCTAAGATTGGGAGGAATACGGCTATTATGCCCGGAGTTTTTATCGGAAATAATGTGGTGATAGGAGATGATTGTGTTATTCATCCCAACGTGACTATTTATGATGAAACTATTATTGGAAACCGGGTAACAATTCATTCCGGAACGGTTATCGGTGGCGATGCTTTTTATTATAAAAAGCGTACCCCTGACCCCAATAGGGGAAATAAAGGAAGTTTTGATAAAATGCTCTCCTGTGGAAATGTTGTGATAGAAGATGATGTTGACCTCGGTGCTTTATGCACTATTGACAGAGGTGTTTCAGAGCAAACCATTATAGGAGCGGGCAGCAAATTAGATAACCAGGTTCATGTGGGGCATGATACCCACATTGGTAAAATGTGCCTTATTGCTGCGCAGGTTGGCATTGCAGGGGTAGTAACCCTTGAAGATGGTGTAACACTTTGGGGACAGGTTGGTATCCCAAGCAACATACATATTGGCAAAGGAGCAGTTCTATTAGGACAATCTGCACCGAGCAAATCATTAGAAGGAGGCAAATCTTACCTCGGAAGCCCGGCAGGCGAAGCTAAAGATAAAATGCGTGAACTGATTACGCTTAAGCAGATTACGGAGGAGAGGGAAGGGAAAACAAGCCAATAACTTAAAGTCTCTCCATCTGGACTTCTTTCGTAGGAATTAGGATATTTTTTTACGGTTTATTCATATTTTTTCCCGAATGAAATTTCCAGGAATAATTCTTTTTAACTGTATCTAAAATACTTTTTGCCACAGCTACTGAGTCAGCTTTCGGGGCAGTATTATATTGAAGTAAATTCAAAATTTTTTCATTGGAACTAAATCCCTTGTATGTCTTATTTGCATATTCAAACCTATTCTTGGCATCAGACAACTTACCTAATTGTAACCAATGTAGTCCAGTTTGTACAGCGGTGTCAGCATGTTGTGCATCCATGGTTTGGTTATTTTTCTCAATAGAATCTCTTAGGACCCTCCCCCCTTGCTTGAAGTTTTTAGAAGCAGTGTAAATGTTTTCAAATTCATCGTCATTCCCTTCTTTTGCAGCCTCTTTAGCCTTCTCTAACCAATAATTGACTACTAAGTTTGTAAGAGTACTTACAAATTTCTTGTCATCAATTAGGTCGGGTAACAGCTCTACGCGAGCCAGCGACTTTTCAACGTTTGAAGTATCAAAAACTTCCGTGATTATCTGGTCCGAGAATTGAATCTTATTAAGTGACTGCTGGTTCTCCTGGAGAGAGTTATTTATTATGTATCCAACTATTGCCAGTGCAATAGGGATACCCAACGAAGACACCCAAAACTTAATAGATTCTTTCATGGTTACAGGGATTTAGGATGCAAAAATAAAAATATTTATCTAAGACGATTTTGCTTATTTATTTCCTATTTGATAAGCATATTCTGATAATCTTCTTATGGTTTTTCAATTATTCCACAAAGTACATCGCAATATTCCCCTTGTTTTTAGCGGCTATTTCCCCACGGTAAATGCAAGGATATTTGTCTTTCACAAGGTTTTAGGTATCTGCTGAAATATTTATTTTCCCATCTTCTATATTTGATAAGTCCCTTGTTGAAAAATACGCGACATGCGAAACGAGGATGATAGTGCAGAAATGAATTAGTTTTACATTTTGAATAATTTATTAATATACTTAGATATATTAAAACACCCCCTGGAACCCAATAGGGACACAGCATTTGGGGAATCAACTAATAACCAGCCTGTTATGTAGTCGGATTTATGCCGTTTTATGCCGTTTTTTTATATACCTCTAAAACGACCGGAATACACCCAAAATATTTTGTATGTCAACATTTGAACAGCATTCTACAATAAAATCAGGTTTTTGATGTTTTTCAGGTACTTGCACACCTATAATTCCTATCTTTGTAGATACCCTTTGTAATGATTAAAAAAGTAATACTCTTCAGCGGATTGATTTTATTTGTATCCGGGCTTTACTCCCAGAGCGCGCTCAAGTATAGCAACGACTTTATGGATATTGGCGTAGGTGCCCGCTCCCTTGCGATGGGAAATTCTGTAATTGCCGGCGTAAACGACGTCACTTCAGGGTATTGGAACCCGGCAGGCTTATCCGGTGTAACGGGCGATATTGAAATATCACTTATGCACGATGAATATTTTGCGGGAATAGCCAAGCACGATTATTTAGCCATAAGTTACCGGTATGACAGCAGCAGTGTTTTTGGATTTTCTGTTATTCGTTTTGGAGTAGATGATATACCCTATACGATCGATTTGATTGATGCGGCAGGCAATGTAAATTATAATAACATAACTTCTTTTTCGGTTGCCGATTATGCTTTTCTTTTCAGTTATGCGCGCAGTTTTAAAAGCATACCCGGTTTAACGATAGGGGGAAATGCAAAAGTGATACGATCTATTGTAGGGGACTTTGCAGGCTCCTGGGGTTTTGGTTTAGATGCGGGGGTACAGTATCACTACAAGAACTGGCTATTCGGAGCGGTAGGCAGAGATATTACTTCCACCTTCAATGCCTGGAGCTATAACCTGAGCCCTGACCTGATAAATGTATTTGAAGAAACAGGAAATGAAATTCCGCAAGACGGGCTGGAAATAACACTGCCCCGCCTATTACTGGGTGCCGCCCGTACTTACACATGTTTCCATGATAAAGTTTCCATCATGCCTGAACTGGGCGCCGATATTACTTTTGACGGAAGAAGAAACACTATTATCAGCACAAATCCTGTGAGTGTTGACCCCCACCTGGGTATTGAAGCGGGCTACAGGAGTATTATTTTTTTACGATTGGGAGTGGGAAATGTGCAAACATCCTCTGACCCAACCGGGCTTGCAGCAACTTATTTCAGTCCTGATTTCGGGGTAGGGATAAAAATAAAATCTTTTTCATTGGATTACGCATTAACAGACAATACAGTAGCGGGTTTATATTCTAATATTTTTTCACTTAAATTTGACATCAACAAGAAGACGGGGAAATGAAAAAATTTCACCTGATATTTTTTCTTAACTGCTCACTACCCCTATTTTTAGCGGCGCAACAAAATCTTTTACCCAAAAAGAACCCGGCACCCGGTCAAACAAAAAAAACTATAAAAATTGCCAGCCGGCATTCAAAGATATCGAACCCTTTACCTAAAAATAGCAATAAAGGTATTGGCAAAGAAAAATCTGCCAATAGCCATCAAAGAAAAAGAATCAGTGCTGGTACTATTTATGGGAATGAATGGATTAATTATACCCAGAAATATTACAAAATAAAAGTCGGAAGAAACGGAATTTACCGTATTGATTCAAGCGCCCTTGCTAAAGCCGGAATCCCTGTGGATACTATAAACAACCTGAACTACCAGTTCTTTTTCCGGGGGCAGCAGCAGTATATTTACATCAACTCACACACTGCCCATTTAAGCGAAAAAAATAGAGATTATATTGAATTTTACGGGCAATATAATGATGGAGTACCCGATTCTACCCTTTATTACAATTCAAAATTTATTCCTAACCCGTACTATAGTTTATTCACCGATACTTCTGTCTATTATCTCACCTGGAATTCCTTGACAACCAACTACCGGATGACCGAACAAACAGATACTGCATTCGGTTCCTATGGCGCTGCAGCTTCATATATCATTGCTCCCACCGGGAACCTGGAAAATGGAAGATACTTTCCGGGGGCATGGACTTCGGATGATGGATTTACTCCCAATGACCCCCGTTTTACTCAGAATGCTGCATGGACACCATCCGCTTGGATAGGTAATAACTCTACCGGAACGTTAGCGCCGGATGTTGGCAATATTTATACAGGACCGGGTGCCCCCAATGCCTTTCTAAGAACAGTGGTTCTTGGGGTTGATATGGGGAATTGTACCATTACCGTTTCTTCCAGCACCCCAAGAGCTTTATGGAATAATTTACCTTGTAATAATAATGCAGGAAGTTTTGCATCATTTGATTTGGATACTACATTTCCGGCAAGCGATATTATCCCGGGGTTTCATATCAGCTACTACAATAATCCGGTTGGCAATGGCACTATGATTGCCCCAACTTATCTTTACCTGACATATCCCCATACGCTTGATTTATCAGGAGATTCCACATTTATGATGTATGTGCCCAATGATTCAACCGCAGCTAAAACCTATCTTTATTTTACTGATTTTTATGCAAATGGTCCTTCCGATTCAATAAGAATGTATGATTTAACAAACCACAACCGTTTTTGGGTTAAAAACGAAAGCGGGGGATACAAAGTAATTGTCCCTAATTCGGCCGGGTTAAAACAGTGTTACCTTACTTCCGATTCAGAAATAGTATTGAACACCGTGAAGAATTTAACCCCAGTTGGTATTAACCGCAACGGGATATTTACCAATTTTTCTATAGAGCCTGCTAATACTTATGTAATTGTAACCCACCCGACACTTTGGTCTGCTGCCCAGAATTATGCAGCCTACCGGGCAAGTACGGGTTTTGCTCCCGTAGTTGCCGATGTGGAAGAATTATACGACCAGTTTGGAGAAGGAGTTTATTATAGCCCCCTGGGAATACGGCGTTTTTGCAGTTATGCCATTGACAAATGGAAAGCCCCTCCCTCCTATCTCTTTTTTATCGGCAAAGGAATACATACGCCCATTATTCGCCCCGATACCGCCAAATGGTCAAGGGCGCAACTGTTAGTGCCCTCTTATGGGTACCCTTCATCTGACATATTGTTCACTAACGGGCTTGAGGCTGATACACTGCTTGAACCTGCAATTCCAACAGGGAGGATAGCCGCCCAGAATGCTACTGACGTAAACACATATTTGAGCAAAGTAGAAACGTATGAAAACGCTGCACCTGCTTTATGGATGAAAAAAATAGCTCATTTTGCAGGGGGGAATACGTTTTATTCTGAAGCCCCTTTCCTAAGCTATCTTAACGGGTATGCTAACATTATAATGGATACACTTTTCGGGGCTAATGTATATACATTCCAAAAAACATCTCCCGCACCTATCAGTGCAAGCCTTACGGACTCTATAAGGGCGCTTATAGATACAGGGGTCTCCATTATGACTTTTTTTGGTCATGCCAGCGGAAGCAACTGGGATGAGAGTATTGACTACCCATCTGATTATACTAATTATGGCAAATATCCTTTCATCATTGCCGATGCCTGTTATTCGGGAGATATTTTCCAACCCATTGGGCAGGCAATATCGAGTGTAAGCGAGCAATTTGTACTGGAGTCTCCGGGCTCAATTGGGTTCCTGTCTTCTGATTACTTAGGCGACCCGCCAACATTAGCCACTTATACCGGTCAACTTTATGAAGATATTACCTATCCCTTTTACCGGAAATCTATTGGCAGTATCATTCAAAATACTATTGAAACGTGGGAGCCCCCCGGCACCAATTCTATGACTTTCACCTGCCTTGAGATGATTTTACATGGCGACCCCGCCATTGCTATAAACGCCAAAGATTCATTACCCGATTATGCGGTAAATTCTCAAAGCATTTACTTTTCTCCAGCTAATGTTAGTGTCCTGATGGATTCCTTTGCCGTGAATGTTATTGTTTCAAATTATGCGGAAGCCCTAAACCAGCCTGTTTCGGGGATATTGACACGTACTTTCCCCGACGGAACAAATATACCTTACATTTTCACCTTCAACCATATTTATTACCAGGATACAGTTAGTATCAGGCTACCCGTTAGCGATTCCACTGTAAGGAGCGGAGAGGGCTTAAATTATTTTACTGTTTCTGTTAATTTATTCCCAAAAGTTGATACTGAACTTACTTATTATAATAACAGCATCGGTAACCAGGCAGTACCACTTTGGATTACTTCAGAAGATATCACCCCTGTTTGGCCATACGATTATGCCATTATCCCGAAAGACACCGTCACCCTGAAAGCGAGTACCAATGACCCCTTTGCTCCACAGAGAACCTATATTTTCGAAATAGATACTTCCCACAATTTTAACAGCAGGTTGTTTAGGTCTGATACGGTAACACAAAGCGGAGGGGTTGTGCAAGTGAGGGCATACGATTTAGACAGTCGAGATACTATACATTATAACGGTCAATTAAAACCAGGGGGCAATGGCAGGCCCAACAAAATAGCGCTGAAAGAAAGGGAAAGTACCGTCAGTGCCCCGTCAATAAAAAATACTGTGAGCGGAAATGCAAATAAAAAACAAAATGTCCCTGTTTTGGGGAGGCCGGTAACGTTGCAACAGAATACCATTCCTGCCACCAATATACCCTTAAACGGAAAAAGCCCTATACAGGCTACGGGCAGCCCTAAAGAAAAGAATTTACTTCTTACTGAAAAATCGCACTATACCCGCACTCCCATAAAAGATTCATTTATCAATGGTGCTGTTTATTATTGGAGAGTGCGGCGTGATACTGCCGATTTGAAAGATTATCCCTGGGTGATGAGTTCATTCCAATACATTAAAAATAAAAATGGCTGGGGGCAGTCCAATTTTTTTCAATACGACAATGATGAATTATTTAATGATGGTTATAATTTTATCAACTTCAATCCTGCTCAAAGAAACTGGACCTTTAATACCAACGGTCATAACCTTGAGTGTTTCACGTTTGGCATGATTGATTTGAATCCTACCGAACTACTTGCAACAGAATATCAAATAGATGATTTTATTTATGGTTATGCCGGGTGCCAGATTTATAAAGGAATTTATGTGGCTGTAATTAACCCCACTACACTTGTACCATGGAGTACCGCTCAATATGATTTTGGTAACGCTAATGATTCTGCCCGGCAGCCTTACAAATGGGTGCAGCTTCCCGGATAATAAATTCATATTCTGGGATAACAATACGGCACAAACCAATAATCTGGTCAGGATGTTGAATACCGTTCCCACTGGGTATTACATTCTTGCTTATTCATGGGTGGAGGGGCAATTTAAAGCCCCTATTCTTACTAATGATTCCCTGGTGGTAGCTACCTTTCAAAACTTAGGAGCCACACAAATGGAATACCACAGAACGACTCCCGGGTTAGATTCCGTTCCCTGGATATTTTTTGTGCAAAAAGGCAACCTTTCCACAGCAATTCAAAACTATGGCAGAAATGATACTAGCGCTGTTAGCATTTCTACTGAACTCCGGGGCAGTGGTACCTACGGAGCGCTTACTACATCACTAATTGGTCCTGCATCAAGGTACGATTCCCTTTCCTGGTTCCAGCATCCCGATGAAAGCCCCCCTCTTTCCGACAGTACCCGCCTGAACATTATCGGGATACAGGCCAGTGGTGCGCCCAGAACACTTATAGCTGACATTACGCCCACTGTTGCAAGCATGTATCTCTCTTCCATCAATCCTGTTCTGTTTCCATTTATTCAATTACAGTTATATAGTAAGGATATTGTTAACCATACTCCAGGCCAAATGAACTACTGGAGGGTATTTTATCAGCCGGTTCCTGAAATTGCAATGAACCCGAACATCTACACTTCCTATCATGCCGACACCCTGGAATATGGTGATAGACTCAACTTCCAGACTACGGTACAAAACATCAGCGATTGGCCTATTGCCAGCACCCAACTGCTTACCTGGATAACTAATACCACCAACAATATTAAATACTACAATCCCGGGGCTTCTGTTAAGGCTCTGAATCCGGGTGACACAGCCAAAATATCTTTCGTGTATTATGATTCCAGTTCCAATGTAAATGCCCTTAAAAGTGTATGGTTTGAAGTGAACCCACAGGCTTATCCACAGACAAGGCTTGAGCAGTATCATTTTAATAATTATGCCAGCAAAAGTTTTTATTCCTATGGCGATAAAGTTAACCCGGTACTTGATGTAACATTTAACGGGATACATATTTTAAATAATGATATTGTATCGCCTCAGCCGAGTATTTTGATAACCTTTATGGATGAAAATAAATTCCTGGCATTGAATAACCCGAATGATTTTCAGGTTTACCTCCGGAATGTCAATAGCCCTTCCGCCCAACTGATTTCTTATGGCCCCCAGCTTTCCTTCACCCCCGCTGTATTGCCTCAAAACAGATGCAGTATAGTCTATACCCCTACCCTATCTGACGGGACTTACGAACTTACAGTTCAGGGAAGTGACATTTCTGGCAACCTTTCTGCCAACAACACTTATAAAATAGATTTTGAGGTAATTAATAAATCTATGATTAGCGAGGTGCTGAATTACCCCAATCCATTTTCTACTTCTACACGCTTTGTATTTATACTTACCGGGGAAGCAATACCCACAGTATTCAAGGTACAGATAATGACAGTTACGGGTAAAATTGTGCGGGAAATAAATGAAGCAGAAATAGGACCTATTCATATTGGCAGAAATATTACCCAATATGCTTGGGACGGTACTGACCAGTACGGGAGCAAACTTGCCAACGGGGTATATCTTTACAGAGTTGTAACATCTATTAACGGGGAAGGCATAGAAGACTATAAAACCGCTGCCGACCAATATTTTACAAAGGATTGGGGTAAAATGTACCTGATGAGGTAACAAAGCTGTTGGTTGATGACTAATGGCAGATGGTTCAAAAAACAAAAAACAAGTGGGAAAGAAAGAAAACGCGAAAGATAGCGGAACACAGAAAGAAATTAAAATAAAAAACCGCAAAGCCTCCTTTGAATATACTTTGCTCGATAAGTACGTGGCGGGTATCCAGTTGAAGGGTACGGAAATAAAATCGGTGAGGGATGGAAAAGTTTCCATTCCCGAAGCATTTTGCTTTTTTGAAAAAGGAGAACTATATGTTGAAGGCTTGCAGATTACGGAATATAGCCACGCCAGCCATTATAACCATGAGCCGCTCAGGAACCGGAAACTATTGCTGCACAAACGTGAACTGAAAAAATTAGCCAACTCACTCGACGATAACATTACTATAGTGCCTTTGACTTTATTTATCAATAAAGGCGGCTGGGCAAAGTTGGAAATTGCTATTGCTAAAGGGAAAAAACTTTACGATAAACGCGAGACCATTAAAAAAAGAGAACTGCAAAGGAATTTGGGAAGAAAGATAAAATAATACGGCATCCTCTAATAAAAATCCCCCGGTTTAAGCCGGGGGATAAAATAAATCTATACTCAATGTGTTCTTAAAAATGAAAGGTAATATACAAAGAACCTGTACTGGTTCCGAAAGTTTGGTTTAGCCCATTATCAAAAGAAAAGTTTGAACTGCCACCTGTTTTATACGTATCGGTCTGGTCGGCACCGGTTACAGGGTTAAGTTCTTCCTTTACAAAAGAACCCTGACCCGTTGAACTGAACGCTAAGCCCCAGGTAAATTCACCACCAATTGAAATTTTAGGTAAAAAGAAGTATTCGAATCCGATAAACCCAAGCAGGCTAATACCAAACGTGGAACCCGGGCCATTCTGGGTATATCTTGGCAAGCCACTCACTGTGGCTGCTGAATTCCAGTTATACCATGTAGGAGTAGCATCTGAACTTGCATCATACGCATTTCCATAAGTAAAACTTGTGTCGCTTCCGGCAATATAGAACATAACTTCTGCACCATAATAACCCTGGAGGCGGGTACTTCCCCTTCTTTTTTCATAGCCGAAACCAAGCCCGATGAAGTGACTGGATATACTTCTTTGGTCTTCTACCTGAGGGGTAGGAAAAGTTGTATCCGTTTGACTGGATGCAATTTCCTGATTTTGTGAATAGGAGTTAAATCCAATTCTTACCAACAGACGATAAGCAGTATGGTCATCTACAAAATACTTTGCAAGAATAGTCTGGTTTGAATTTAAAAAGGTAGCTGTAGGCGCTGTGTTGCCTTTACTTGAGAGCATGTTGCCAAAATAGTTAAGCCAGGGCGTGGCATCCATACCAATAGCCCAATCTCCGGCTTGAGGCAGATACATTTCTCCTTTTTTGGAAACAATATTAACTACTGGCGCTGGAGGAGTTGAAACTACAGCAGCAGAAGTTGGCGCAGGAGTAGAACTTCCCTGTGCAACGATTCCTGAAACACTTAATACCAAACTAATAGCAAGGAAAACCTTATTCACTTTCATGTTCATTTTTTTAGGGTTAAATTTTGAGGCAAATATAAACGTAATCGGTATTGGGAAGGATTATAATCTGTAAGATACTGACAAGAGCTTTTCACAAAAACGAAAAAGTAACAGGTTTATTATAAAGAAGGAATAATAAAGGGTTTATTTTTATTATTCCACTATCCTTTATAAACGCCAAAAACCTTTCTTAACGTATCGGATATTTCACCAAGAGAAACATAGTTTTCACAAGCATCAATAATAGCAGGCATAAGGTTTGTGCCGGTTTTGGCATTTTCTTCTAAGCGTGAAAGACAGGCTTTTACTTTTTCATTATCACGTTCCGTTTTTACTTTTTTCAACTTATCTATCTGGAATTGCCTGATGGAATCATCTACCCGTAAAAGATTTTCCGGCATTTTTTCTTCTACCTTGAATTTATTTACACCTACAATGATTTTTTCTGCTTTCTCAATTTCATCTTGGTATTTGAATGCGGAGGAAGCTATTTCATTTTGTATGTAACTCCGTTCTATTGCTTTTACTGCCCCGCCCATTTTTTCAATTTTATCTAAATACCCCCATGCTGCTTTTTCCACCTGATTGGTGAGTGTCTCCACAAAATAGGAACCTGCTAAAGGGTCAACGGTTTGAGGTACCCCGCTTTCATAAGCAATTAGCTGCTGGGTACGTAAAGCTATACGTGCAGCTTCTTCGGTAGGCAATGAAAGAGCTTCATCAAATCCATTCGTATGTAATGATTGAGTGCCACCCATTACTGCTGAAAGAGCCTGTATAGTCACCCTGATAATATTATTATAGGGTTGCTGAGCCGTAAGCGTGGAGCCTGCCGTCTGTGTATGGAAACGAAGCATTTGTGCCTGTGGCTCTGTTGCGCCTAAGTCCTTCGTTATTTTTGCCCACATCCTTCTCGCCGCGCGGAATTTGGCAACCTCTTCAAACAAGTTATTATGTGCATTGAAAAAGAAAGAAATACGTTTAGCAAAAACATTTATATCCAAGCCTTTTTTGATTGCTTCTCTGCAATATTCACGACCATTGGCAAGGGTAAAAGCAAGCTCCTGAACAGCCGTAGCGCCCGCTTCGCGGATATGGTATCCCGATATGGATATGGTATTCCATTTGGGAACTTCTTTGCTGCAATATTCAAAAATATCAGTAATGATGCGCATGGAAGGGGTAGGAGGGTAAATGTAAGTACCCCGTGCAGCGTATTCTTTCAGTATATCATTTTGTATAGTACCCGAAATTTTTTTTATATCGGCACCCTGCTTGCGGGCAAGGCCAATGTACATCCCCAGCAAAATTGCTGCTGTGGAATTAATGGTCATAGAAGTAGAAATATTTTCCAGCTTAATGCCATCAAAAAGTATTTCCATATCTCTCAAGGTATCTATCGCTACACCGGATTTACCTACCTCCCCTTCCGACAAATCATGGTCGGAATCATAGCCCATTTGTGTGGGCAGGTCAAAAGCGACTGAAAGACCTGTAGTGCCATTATTAAGCAAATAATGGTACCGTTTATTTGATTCTTCTGCTGTAGAAAAACCGGCATACTGCCGCATGGTCCATAATTTGCTGCGGTACATATCAGGATGCACCCCCCGGGTGAAAGGATAGGCTCCGGGCTGCTCTTCAGCAAATTCAGGCTTAGAGTATATGCGGTTTATTTCTATTCCGGAATCGGTGGAAAATTTGCGTGGCTCTTCGGGCTTACTCATAGTAATTCAAGTTAGTAACTGCGCGCAAAGATAGAGAATGAAGCAAAAGAACGTTATTTCAACACAGAGAGCCTTTAGACTTATCTTATAAATCAAAATATTTTGCTTGGTAATAAGGGCTTCACGAATATTGTACATATTATATTTCTTGAACATATAAGGGTAAACAGCTATTTGTTTAACTACCTCATTTGTTTTCTCTACATATTCCTCCACCACTTTTTCTCCCCAATCTTTCGCCAGGTATTCAAGACAATCACTAAATGTAGCTATGGCTTCTTCTGACCAATTTATTTTTTTAGCCATTTCTTATACCTCTTCATTACTTCTTCGTGGGAAACAGTTTTTCCCGCTTTTGATTGGGCTAATCCCCTTTCCACCGACAACTTGATAGTATCGGGCAACTCATCCCATTCCAGTAAACTATCACCGGAAACAGATTTCTTTTTTGAAAGCTTATCTCCCGGCTTGGAGAAAATTAATGATTCGATTTTTCTTATCATTTTTTCATCACTCGTAGTCAGAACTACGCTTGCTATCCTTTTCCTTTCAGCTATTGTAACCATTGCCTTGCAGTTATATTTTGCGGTAATGCAAATTTATAAATAATAACTCATTTGCTTTCGAGATGATTGCTTTTAGTATAGAATATAAATTTTAACATAGAGGGCACAGAGTCTTGGGAGTTTCACAGAGAAAACAAAGCTCAGTGGAACTCTGTTAGCATTGTGGACTCTGTGTTAAAAATTTAATAATATTCGATTATACGCTCTAAAGTAGAAAAAGGCGTTTCATCGCGATATTCAATTCTTTTTAGCCAATTCCCTTTCTTGTCGTAATCCTGATATTTAAAAGTAGAAATAGTATTCGGAATACTATCATCTTCACCATAGTCGTCGCTCTCAACAAGATTATTCTCTTCGTCATAAATATTGATGGTCTTACCCTGTAACCAAGAATGTTCACCTCCAGAGGAATAACTATCATACTCGATTATTCTACCCATTCCACTATACTTATATTCTGTATATTCACTTGTTATATTATTAATATCCTGCCGCCATCTAAATTACCTTCACCATCATAGGTAAAAAAAGTTCCACCGCTTGAATTAGTGCTATCGCTCAAATCGGTTGAATATGTAGCTATTCTATTCCTACTGGCATCATATGTAAAAGTAGTTCTCTGCTTTGTCCCTTCAACTTTGTTATATTCATTTATTTCAATTAAAGTATCATAATTATTATACTTAAATAATCTTCTGCTGTCGGCACTATCTCCATTTGATCGGTACTCATCCTCTTCAATTAAATTTCCTTTCTTATTAAACTTATGCACCCATTTATTGCTCGAATAACCCTTTTGAACCCCAGAGGTATTTATTATTTTTGTATGATATGATTCTAAAAGGCTCCTTACTTTCCCCTTTAAACCAAATTTTACAAGGTCATTTGTATACTTAAGCCCCCCAAAAAGAAATATAAAAAAGTTGATAAGAATTATGACCAAAAATTTCATCCAACTATACTTGATTTATTTTCTTAAGCACAATACTTTTGATTCTGTTGGCTATCTCCAAATATTCCTTCGTTTCCTCCATAGATGGATTGATGGAATTATCAGGGTAGCGTACATCAATTGCAAAGTCTTGTATATTTTTCACATCCGTATTTTTGAATTCCCCATCCAATAAAGAACATTGCTCAAGCAAAAATCGAATGTCATGAGTTTTAAGAATATCTTGTTTCTTAAAAACCAAAAACGATTTCAAATATTTTTCCACAGCCTGTTGGCAATGAAAACATGCTGTATCCAATATTAGTGGCTGATATTCAATAACTGTTTGAGCGTTTAATAAATCATGGTCTGCCTTTTCAAGCCATTGTTTTACCAGGTCGGGGAAACTGGAAATCATAATTCAACTGCTTCCTGCATGGCATAACGTACAATATGCCCGTAATAATTCTTATAAACTTTCACTTCTTCTTCGCTATGGCAAATAACATCAAATGGAGCATTAATATTTCTTACCAAAGCCCAGGCAATTTTACCTCTCAAATCTCTTTTCTCGGCAAGAGGCATCATATTTTTGGTTATAACAAGAATATCATAATCGCTATGCTTGTTCGCTGTTCCTTTTGCCTGTGAGCCGAAGAGCAATACCCTTGAATCCGGTAAAAAAGAATTTACCGTAGTTTTTATCGTATTTAAAATCTCCTGGTTACCCATGATTACAAAGATAAGCCTTTTATGGAAATTTAGCCTATTTTTGCCTGCCCGAATTTTAAAGGCGGGCGTCCCCTTTACAACACAGCTTATGTCAAAAATGGAAAACATACGTAACTTTTGCATCATAGCACACATTGACCATGGTAAAAGCACCCTTGCCGACAGGCTATTGGAGTTTACCAAGACTATCAGCGCGAGAGATATGCAGGCGCAGGTACTGGATGATATGGATTTGGAAAGGGAAAGAGGTATCACCATCAAGAGCCATGCCATACAGATGAACTTTAAATATAAAGGACAGCAATATGTTTTAAACCTGATTGATACCCCCGGTCACGTTGACTTTTCTTATGAAGTATCCCGCTCTATTGCAGCCTGTGAAGGGGCTTTGTTATTGGTTGACTCTACACAAGGCATACAGGCACAAACGATTTCTAATTTATATTTAGCATTAGATAATGACCTGACGGTAATTCCGGTATTAAATAAGGTAGATATGCCCAGCGCGATGATTGAGGAAGTGAAAGACCAGATGGTGGAAATAATTGGTTGCCGTAGAGAAGAGATATTATTGGCAAGTGGAAAAACAGGGCAAGGCGTAAATGAAATATTAGAAGCGATAATAGAAAGAATTTCTCCACCCAAAGGAGATGTAAATGCTCCACTCCAAGCCCTGATATTTGATTCGGTATTTAATATTTTCCGGGGTATTGTTGCGTATTACAAAGTGCTTAACGGCAGTATTAAGAAAGGGGATAAAGTAAAATTTTTCTCTACAGAAACGGAATATATTGCTGAAGAAGTAGGAGTGCTCAGATTAACATACGAGCCCCGTAATGAAGTATTCGCCGGGGATGTGGGGTATATTATTTCCGGCATTAAAGCAGCTAAAGAAGTACGTGTGGGTGATACCATTACCAATGTGGTTAATCCCTGCAAGGAAATGATACAGGGTTTTAAGGAAGTAAAGCCGATGGTGTTTGCAGGTATTTACCCTGTTGATACGGATGATTACGAAGAACTACGGGCATCTATGGGGAAATTACAACTCAATGATGCTGCCCTTGTGTATGAACCTGAATCAACTGCTGCGCTTGGGTTTGGTTTCCGTTGCGGTTTTTTGGGGATGCTGCACTTGGAAATTATCCAGGAACGTTTGGACAGGGAGTTTAACATGAATGTGATAACTACAGTTCCCAACGTGTCCTATCTCGCTTACAATACAAAAGGGGAGCAATTCACTATCAATAACCCCAGCGATATGCCTGACCCCACGCTGCTCGACCATGTGGAGGAACCTTATATACAGGCTAACATTATTACTAAGACAGAATATATCGGTTCAATTATGTCGCTCTGTATTGAAAAAAGAGGAAGTATTAAGAATCAGCATTATCTTACTACCGACCGGGTGGAGATGGTGTTTGAAATGCCTTTGGCAGAAATTGTTTTTGATTTTTACGACCGCTTGAAAAGTATTTCAAAGGGATATGCTTCCTTTGACTATTCTCCGCTTGATTACAGGACATCGGAATTGGTAAAACTAGATATAATTCTCAATGGGGAATTGGTGGATGCGTTGGCGGCATTGATACACAAAGATCATGCCTACGAATTTGGCAGGAAAATATGCGAAAAACTAAAAGAACTTATTCCACGCCAGCAATTCCAAATAGCCATACAGGCATCCATAGGAGCTAAAATTATTGCCCGTGAAAATATCAGCGCTATACGAAAAGATGTGACGGCAAAGTGTTATGGCGGCGATATTTCCCGTAAACGTAAATTGCTGGAAAAGCAAAAGAAAGGCAAAAAACGTATGAAGCAAGTGGGTAATGTTGAAATTCCGCAATCTGCATTCATGGCGGTGCTTAAGTTATAAAGTAGAAAGAACGGACATATTTTGACTTTATAAACTTTTAACTTTACAAACTTTATAAACTGATTTATGCATCGTTTTTACATTCCCGAAATAATAGGAGATACATGTGTTTTGGGGGAAGAAGAATCCCGGCACTGTGTAAAAGTTTTGCGACTTAAAGAAAATGATGTTGTTGAGGTTACTGATGGCAAGGGCAATCTTTTTAAAGCTATAATTGAAAATGCTAATCCCAAAGCCTGTTCATTAAGAATAACAGAACATCATAAAGAGGCTCTACCTGCCTGGGAATTAATTATTGCCGTTGCGCCCACTAAAAATATAGCCCGTATTGAATGGCTGATAGAAAAATTGACAGAGATTGGTTTTTCAAAGTTTATCCCCATAGAATGCCAAACCTCTGAAAGGCGGATTTTGAAAACCGACAGATTAACAAGAATTGCATTGGAAGCTATGAAACAGTCGGGAAGGGTTTACCTGCCTCCAATCGAGGAACTAATATCTTTTGGGAAATTGGTGAATATGTATAGCTCATTTACGGGGCAAAAATTTATTCCGCATTGTGGAGACGGGCCAAAGCTATCCCTTTCCTCTGTTTATAAAAAAGGAGAAAGCGCTTTAGTGTTAATTGGTCCTGAAGGCGATTTTACTAAAGAAGAAATTGAGTTGGCAAGACAAAACGGGTTTATCCCCGTATCGCTAAATGAAAAAATATTGAGGATTGAAACGGCTGCTCTAACGGTAGCAATTTCATTGAAAACACTTAATCAATAGTACCCTTCTGCGGTCTTTCACGTCTGGTTTTCAATAGGATATTAAATATTTAGCTATTTTGCATTTTATACCCAACCTTTGCAAGAAGATCGCCGTATCAGTAGCATAAAAATCCCCGGGAAAAGCCGTGTGAATGAACATAGAGATTGACTTAATAACTGCTTGCATCAGGAAGGAGAGGAAGGCTCAGTATGAGCTGTACAAGCTGGTATTTCGTTATTTGATGAGCATTTGCATACGATATACGCATTCATACGAAGAGGCGAACGAGGCTTTAAACACAGGCTTTTTAAAAATATTAAACAACATGGAAAAATACAGGGCTGATGTCCCTTTCAGGGCCTGGATTAGAAAGATTATGATTAATGTGCTGATAGATGAATACCGCAAGAAGAAAAAAAACATGCAGGAAATGAATCTAATACAAGAGTATGCGGGGAGTACGCCCCTGGTGGAATTAAATAATGCCATTGCAAAAATGGATGCCGAAAGAATACATAAACTTATTATGGAGCTCCCCCCTGTAAGCCAAAAAGTATTTAATTTGTTTGTTGTGGATGGATTTGAACATAAAGAAATTGCAACCATGCTTGGCATAAGTGAAGGGACTTCTAAATGGCATTTGCATAATTCAAGAGAGCAATTGAAAGAAAAGTTAGCTAAAGCTATGTAGGGATGAACGAAGAGAAAAAATTTGACGAGTTGCTGAGTTCCAAGTTATCGGAAAGGGAATTCCCTTTAGATGAACTGAATTGGGACAAAGCAGAACGTTTAATTACTGCACAGGAAAGGCGAAAAAAGATTTTGCGTTTTTCTCTTGTTTTTTCTGGCGGATTAGCTCTGGGTATTGGTATCATGTTGCCTTTTATATGGAACGCTAATACAACTTTGACAGATAAAATAGTAGCTAAATCAAAGAATACACAAGAGCCTCTTTTATCCAATAGCAGCACTTTAATAGTTAGTCAGCTATCGCAGAGTACAACTAAAATTTTGAAAAATAACTGTAATGTTCCTACAAATAATGAATCTATTGTTGCTAAAAACTCCCATGCTATACCTACTGGCTCCGTACGAACTAATTTCTCCACAACTTCCCCGGTATCAAAAGGACTTTTATCCATAGTGGCAAAGGATAAAGCAGATAACACAAAATTTTCAAACCGGGCAGCTCCCGGTATAACTTCATTTGCGGGAAAACCAACTAAATCTTACGGACATCAAGAAACTATTAAGCCCGACGACCCAAGTTCTAAAGAACAAACAACAAATATATATTCATCACAGACGGAAAAAAATAAGATCGCTCAAAGTAAAAAACCATCAAATACTAGTAATGCCCCCGATAAAAATGATTCCTCAAATAATAGTGCTTTAATTAGAAATACAGATTCATTTAGCAATACTGAAACAAGCAAAAATAGTTTGACCAATACTCTTCCGCAGATTGATAATTTTAAAAAAAATATTAATAAAGTAGGTGCTGACAGCAGCACACTTTCAGTCCCTATAACTCAACCCGACAATCCTTTATATAAAGCAGATGGTATTTCGTTGCTTGCCGGATGGGACTATACCTTTGGGTGGAAAATAAATGGAGCGCCGGAGGGCAATGCGTTTACTTTTCCATTTTTGAGTATTAATTATGTTCACAATTTTTCCAGGAGTATGGAAGCTTCAATCGGAATTGGGTTTACCCACTATGGCATTCTGAATGGAACCTATACCAGTAGCATTATTCAGTATGACTTCGGTCAAACAGCCAATATAACCACCGTTACCCCTACAACCGTTTATTACATGGATTTCCCCTTAGCATTCAATTATAATGTCAGTAGGAAATGGAATGTTAGCGGAGGGCTGGATTTCTTGTGGCTGCTAACTGATTTATGTACAATTACAACTTACCAGCAAACTTTATTTGGTACAACCGCGCAAAATTCATATACACAAGATGGCTATACCCAGGGGTTTAATAATTACAACATTCTTTTTACCGGCGGCATCACTTATATATTTGGCGAAAAGGAAAAGCTTGGCTTAAAACTTGAAGGCTATTGGGGCATAAATTCTGTTAAAAATGGGACATTCCCGGGTACTGACCACTCGGGATATTGGAATGGGGTGAGGCTGCTGTTTTTATGGAACATATTTAAAAAAGAATCATGAAAGCGAAACGAAATATATTATTTATTGTTTGTATAACAGCAATTTTTCTTTCCTGCCATAAGGAAACATTCCCCCCAACTACCACGGAAAACCAGCCGTTATTCTCATTTAATGGAAGTATCGGAGGCAATAGTTTGAACCTTCAGGCAGGCGTGAATAATTACTATATGTACTCTTCTTTTGCCCAGGATTCTGTGGGGCGCGATTCGGTAGTATATAGTTTTACAGGTAACCTTCAAAGCACTACCACTACTAAAAACAGTATCCAGATTACAATAAATGATTATAAAATATCCTTAAAAAACACTTCGGTTAAAAGCTATATAGATACGGCTCTTTCCGCAACCGCCTCCTATTTTTATACTAAACCTGGCGGAGACACTACTGGGTACCTGGTAAAATTCACTCCGACTATATATTACGGTACAGCTACCGGATATTCTTATATTTTTGGAGACGGGAGTATTTCTTCCCTTGCCTCGCCAACTCACATTTATCGAGATTCTGGAAATTATAGTACCTCCCTTACGGTAAATTTCTCCGGTTGCGGTACTATAACTATTACAAATCCTATTGGTATTATAAAAAACGGTTCAGCATTAATTATAGACTCCATTCATTCAATAATCCTTCCAAGAATAGGCAGCATGGTTCCCGACTCTTTATCAGCAAGTGTGAGAGGAGGCGTTATGCCCTATAGTTATTACTGGGATTTTGGCGATGGTAGTACCTCTTCATCGCCCACCCCCTTTCATCAGTATCTTGATTCTTTATCGTTTGAAAACACTTACACTTGTTATGTCAGAGTGACAGACCAAGCCAGTCATTCTGCATCCTATACTTATATTGTTCAGGATAGTGGGGTAACCTGCCGATTTGATTATTCGATGTCATCACCTGCCCCAATAATAAACACCATTCCGCTTTCAGAAATAACTATCAATTATACGGATGCTTCAGGTATTATTTATACATCCGGAAATTCTTCACAACCGGGTAGCAGCACCTTCCAGGTACTATCCGTATCCGACTATAAAAACAATTTGAACGGTGAGTTAACAAAAGAAATTACGATAAAATTTAATTGTATCTTATATAATGGGAGCTACAGTATTCCTGCAAGCGGAACAGCTATAATTGCTGTTGCTTATCAATAACACAATAATACAGCAGAAAATGCGTTCACAGTAGTATTGATTTAGGTTGGATGGTTAAATGTAAAAGGTCCCGGGTTTGTGCCGGGACTTTTTTTATTTTCTTAGTTTTGTATTGTTAAGGTGAATAAACCTATGGATATAATGGAAGTCAAATTCTTATTTACTATGAAAAATAAAATTCTATCCTATCTTTTTACAGTTTCTTTTTGTATCACGCCTCTTTTTACAAGATCACAAAATATTAATCTTTCTAATTCCCCCTATTGGGATGGGGAATGTAATCTTTGTGTAAACCCCAAAAACCCAAAACATCTTGTTTCTGCCTGGATATATTTCTCTACTACCAACCTGAAAGACGCCATTGCCACACGTTCTTCATTTGACGGTGGAATAACCTGGAGCCCTTTGCAAATACATCCCCATGTATATTCTGTTTTTACCAGTGCCGACCCTACCATGTATTTTGGGAAGGATAGTTGCGTTTATTTGGCTTATATAGACCTTTCCGGTGTACATGCCAGCGATTCAGGGTATATTATGGTTACCCGTTCTATTGATGGTGGTGTAACATGGAATGCCCCTGTAAAAGCAATTGCGTATAATGCCCAGCCCAATTTGCCGATTGACCGCCCCTGGATAGCAGCCGATGGTACCAATGGTCCTTATGCCGGAAGGGTTTACGTAACCTCTCAAAATGCTTATTTCGCACCTATGCCACACCACCCCTGGTTTACCTATTCTGCTGACAGCGGCGCCACATGGGCTCCTATTAAACAATTAGATGATAGTATTCCGGCAGGTTTAATTACCGATGCTACTGCATTTACTACTGTTTCTGCCAATGGAACTTTATATGGGGTTTATTTTTCCTACTATACTTCCTACAGTCCCTATGCACGATTAATATTAGTTAAATCATACAACGGGGGAGCTACGTTTACTACTCATGCTGCCATTAATATTACGGCAGCCGATGTTATCCCGGCAGCTGATTCGCTATTGAAGGATGGTCTCTGTATTTCCTCTAATCCCGTAGATACCGGCAATCTTATTATCGTTGAACCAAGCAACTATTTCGGAGAACCCGATATAACCTCCTATAATTCTCACGATGCCGGAACGACATGGAACGGACCGGTTCGTGTAAATGATGACCCGGTAGGCGCTTATGATACCTGCCATGACTTAACCTGGGGAAGTTTTGCTGCTAATGGAACTTATGCTGCTGTATGGCGGGATAGGAGAAATACAGGCACCGGTGACAGCGTGGCTTTCCAGATTTATGGGGCTACTTCATCAAACGGTGGTGATAGTTATAATCCTAATTTCCTTATCAGTGATACTATTTCACCTCCCATTTATTTAGTGCGAGGTAATGATTTCCTTGGTTGTGCTGTTACCGATTCAAATGTATATTCCACCTGGAGCGATATGCGCACCGGGCATGAAAATACTTTTTTCAATGCCACTCCATTTAGCCGGATACCTACAGCAGTTGTTTCAGTTTCCGATAATTCCAACATTAAGATAGATGCTTACCCCAATCCCTTCCACAATAAAACGAATATAATTATTAGTTCTGCCACGCCTTTGCAACCATGCAAGCTGGAAATTTTTACTATTGAAGGCAAAAAAGAAGGGGAATTACAAATACCCGGCAATGGGACATATAAGGTTAGTTTCAATTACCTTTCTTCCGGGACTTATATCTGGTCTTTAGTTGAAAATGGAAATGCCATAGCTCATGGTAAGTGGGTGATAGAATAGAGATAAGTTATAAGAGATAAGCGGGGCTGATGTCATATTGAGGAACGAAGCATCCCCCATCCCACTCATCAGTTTTCATTTAGTGGAAGGCGTATCATTCTTCAATAATCAATTTTCCACTTCCAACCAGAGTTCCATCTTCTTTCAAAACCCTGTAGAAATAAATTCCATTGGGTTTACCACTAAGATTAATGAAATGGTCAGCCTGAGTAGAGCGAAGGGTCTCACTTAATACTTTTTCACCGAAATATAACTATGTCCGTTCACTTTTATAAAAGGAAATTTCACGTAAAGCCCAGATTTATTTCCCGAAAAGCTATACCAAAGCCCGTTTTACCTGTTCGGCGGTAATGGTGTTAATACATTTGCATTGGGTACTTTCCCTGCAGGCAACACAATCTTTAGTAAGTGCAAGGTGCCTTGCTTTAGGACCTAAAGGAGCCCATCTGCCCGGGTGCATCGGGCGAATGGAAGGGTATATCCCTATGGCTTTTATACCAACTGCAGCCGCAATGTGCAGGGGCCCGGTACTGGCAGCAACCAGCCCATCAGAATTGGCAATAAATGCTATTAACTGGCTAAAGTCCAATTTACCTGTCATATCAATAGCAGAAGGATGATAAATAAGCATGTTTTCCGTAATTGCCATTGATTCCTCCTCCGAGCCTGTTACAAATATTTTGTATTGGTCGGTGGGAAGTATTTCAATTACTTTATTGTAATTTTTCCAATCCCAGTTTCTTGAACTTCCTTTTGAAAGAGGGTGTATAATAAGATTAAATTTATGTTCGTCTATTTCCTTTTTCCATCTTTCATCAAGTGCAGCAATTTTAGTCAGCCCATAACTCTTACCAATTTCTTCTGTAGAAGGAATTACAGTAATTCCAAAGGGTTCTGCAAGGGTAAAATTCAGTTGAGCTTCATGCAGAGGTGAATCTTTACGGGAAAAATTAACCCGGATATTGCAATAAAGCCAATGATAGAACCGGTGGCTGGTCCCAATCCTGTATTTAACACCAGCTTTACTTGCCATTTGGGCAATTTCAGGGCGGGGAAAAACATGAACAATAACTTCCGCACCAAATTCTTTAAAGGCTTTGGGTCTTTCTGCTTCAGGGAGAACTGAAAGCGCATCCCAATCAATAAACCTGTCAATGTTTTCGCAAGCATCAGCCAGGGGCTTTAGGTAACTTTTGGCTAACAGGCTTATTTCCGCTGCGGGGTATTTCTTTTTCAGGGCACGTATAAGCGGAAGGGTAAGTACCACATCGCCTATTCCGTCTGTACGGCTGATTATAATTTTAGGGGCTGAGCTTAACTTCATGGCAAGGGACAAACTTACATAAATTGGTTGAAATGAAAATAAAAAAGCCTGCCGCATAAATGAGACAGGCTTTACAATAATTTCTCAGGAGGGTGCTTTAATTAACATCAGGTGCTTCAGCATATCTATGCCCTCCGCCTACTGGAACTATAAGCTTAAATCCAATATTTCTTCCCATGTTATAAATACCCTCGCTTTGCTGGGTAACCACCACCGGACTATTATTGTAAGCCAGAAAGTATTGTGGTCGGCTTGTATGGTCGGCATATCCTACATTGGTAAGGTTGGTGACATTTATATAGAAAGAACATATTACTCTCGAAGTTTTGGGATTAACAAAATCAGTTCCGATACCGGCATTAAATAAAGTATAGGGAACGGAAGGAAGCTCTGTCCAGTCAGCACTGTAAATATCATTCTGCGCCCAATATTTTGCCAACCCGACTTTGAAATAAGTTCCTTTCAAAACAGAAGCAGGCTTGTTAGCCAGTTTAAACTTTAGCTCCGATGTAAGGCGTGGAGCAGGTGTCCATGGTACATGCCGGGTCGAATCGGTTTGATTGAGAAGTTCGGAATAAATGTAGGTGAATCCATTATCCAGTTCCATCCATTTTATACTCTTGGGATGAATATTCAGACAAGCTGCAATACCTGCGATTATAGCTGTATTTGATTGGAATTTAAAAGTAGGATAGCCCTGATTAAGAGAATCTCCACCTAATTTACTTGCTATCCGGTTAGCAAAAATAAAGTTTTGGATATAGTTACCAAACCCATCCACTTCAAAGTTCACGTCTTTGCCATTATTCCCTATTGCAACATCACCTTCATATCCCGCTTCAGGCTTAAGGCTGGGGTCGCCTATTTCATAATTATTAGTTCCGGGATGCACTCCATTTTCTCCAACTTCTGTTATAGCCGGTGCACGATAACTTTTTGCTATATTGGCTTTAATGTAGGTACTTCCTGCAAACTGGTCGCTCGCGCCTATGCTCCCCGAAACCCCGCTATAAGTAGTTTGGAAGCCCGAAAAATTAGGATAATCGCCGGTAGTTCCGGCAGGGACTTCTTCTTGTCCCGGAATGCCATAATTAATAAGATACAGGCTTAACCCTGTTTCACTTCTTGTATCATAACGTAAGCCGCCGCTAAGGGTTAAGTTTTTAAAATCTTTTTCCACAATAGCGAATCCTCCAATATCAAATAAATGATAACTGGGGACAAGAAAAACAGATACATAAGGGTTAGGGGCCTCAGGCTGGTTATTCATTGCCTGATACATACCATTAATTCCGGTTGTGAGTTTCAAACCTGTTTTATCGCTTTCAACCTGGTATTTTAAAGAATATGGGATAGTGTACATCAACATATTCAGAAGGGGAACTGTACCTGAATCTATTTCTTCCCGATGGTCTTGTGTGTATCCAATGTCAGCAAGGATATGTCCCTGCCCCACAATAATTTTGTTTTGCCAGGAAACCATATCATGCTCTACCTGCTGATAGCCCACATAAGTGGGATTATAGGATAAAAAATCAGCCCGGTTAGGGTCTAATTGCCCATTGATAGGAAAATCAAATTGGAATTGCCCCGTAGCTCCATCACGGTTTCCATCCGGAATTTCAAGGGTATGGTGAAGTATACTAACTGTTAAGCGGCTGTAGCCCCAGTCTTTTTCCAATCCAATGGTTAATTTGGCATTATATTCTCTGAATGCGCTGCCCCAAACGTATCCGTCTTTCGGGTCGGAATAACAATGTGCATTTTCACCGCTTAGTCTCAAATCCCAAACGAAGCCTTTATTGTTTCCGCCTACATCTACGGAAGTTCCAATTAATCCATTATTGGTTTGATATTCGGCAAGCACGCTACCCTGTACAGTTCCGCTTTCGGGAAAAGGAGCGGGTTTAAAGCTAACTACTCCACCCACTGCATCAGAGCCATACTGGAGGGAAGCAGCCCCTCTGATTATTTCCGCATCATATACAGCGTAAGGGTCTATTTGGATGCCATGTTCATCGCCCCATTGGAAATCTTCCTGCCTTACTCCATCAAAAAGGGTTAGTACACGGTTAAATCCTAGGCCATTTACCTCCGGTTTTGAAACTCCGGGACCAGTAGTAATTGCTGTAATACCCGGCTGGGAAGCTATGCCATCCACCACATTGGTAGAAGATTGCTGAACAAGAAAATCATGAGTAACCAATGTAACCGGAACAGGCGCACGTAATGCAGTCGTGGCATTGCCAAGAGCTGTTACCACTATCTCATTGGTAGATGAAGCAGCGACAGACATCGGGAAATTAAGCACCGTATTTCCCTTTATGGCTACTGGTTTGGTAATGGTATTATATCCTAAAATCTCCACATTCACCACATAACTGCCTGAAGGTAATGAGGATATTTTATAGTTTCCATTAACATCGGTGGAAGCTCCTAACTTTAGCTGTGAAATGTAAACCACCGCCCCCGGTATGGTTTGACCGCTTGCCGAGTCAGTTACTACACCGCTAAGCGATTGTGCTTCTATCTGCCACCCGACCGATAAAAGCAAACTAATTAATAAAAATAAAAATTTCATAATAAATATAAATAAGTCATGTAAATACTACTTGAAAAAGCCCGGTAACGTATATGTTACAATAGGGCAGACTAAAAAATGGAATAAGATTCCTTTATGCTACCACGGGAGGCGCACGGGAAGAGAAGAGGGAAACCGGCTCGCAGGAAATAACCTGAACCGGGCAAAGTTGTTGAACTTTAAAATAGAAATTATGAGAAGAAACTCCCAATTGAAGCGTTTGATTATCGAAGCCCGGAAATTCAAATTCGCAGATAGGGCAATGGTGCTCTTCGGTATGAAAATGCTTGGCATTTTGAACGTGGCAATGTGTATCGCCGGCATGAAGAATATCGTGCAGGTCTTTAATAGAATAAAACCACAGGAATATCCCTAAAAAAAACAGGGAACCAATTCTCCGTATGGTAGGCTTATTTAACATTTGCGGAGCAAAGGTAAAATTTATTTTAGAAACGCTTAATAAGTCTAATTACCAGGAATTCCTGTTAATATCAAATGCTTCAAGATAATCGGCTATCTTCTTCAGGAAACTGCCACCCAAAGCTCCATCTACTACCCGGTGGTCGTAAGACAAAGAGAGATACATCATGTGGCGTATCCCTATCATATCGCCCATAGGAGATTCTATTACAACGGGTTTCTTTTTAATAATTCCGGTCGCTAATATAGCAGCCTGTGGTTGGTTAATGATGGGGGTTCCCATTATATTTCCAAAAGTACCGACATTGGTTATGGTAAAAGTTCCACCTTGCGTATCATCGGGCATTAGTCTGTTCATACGGGCGCGGTAAGCAAGGTCATTTACCTGTTTGGTAATTCCAAGTAAACTGCTCCGGTCGGCATGGTGTATCACAGGCACAATTAGGTTACCACTGGGCAAAGCCACAGCCATACCAATATGAATGTCTTTGTGGCGGATAATACGGGTTCCATCCACCGATACATTCACCATAGGATAGTCCTTTATTGCCTTTACTACTGCCTCAACAAATAAGGGAGTGAAGGTTAGTTTTTCGCTTTCTTTCTTTTCAAATTCTCTTTTTACCTTTTCTCTCCATAAAACCATGCTGGTTACATCCGCTTCTACATAAGAAGTAACATGAGGCGAAACCCGCATAGACATTACCATGTGGTCGGCAATGAGCCTCCTCATGCGATCCATTTCTATAATTTCATCATTCGCGCCAATAGCCATTGGTTTGGCTGGAGCCTCTTTTACAACTGGGCTTGCAACTTCTTGTACAGGGGATGGTTTAGCCACTTCCACATTCCCATTTTCCTGCCTGGATGGCAGGTATGAAAGCATATCATTTTTAGTAACTCTTCCTGCTTTACCGCTTCCGGGTATGGTTTCCAGTTCGTTGATAGTTATTCCTTCCTGCTTGGCAATATTTCTTACTAATGGAGAATAAAACCTGCCGGAATTGGAGAAACGTGTCAAAGGTTCAGCAGTTTCTTTTAATGCAACTTTTTCAACAGGTGCTGAGGCAACTAAAGGAGCAGGTTTCTTTGATTCCATCACCGGAGTACGTACCGGAGATTCAACAGTAGCAACGTCTGTAGAAATTATGGCAATCGCTTGTCCTACCGGAACAACATCTCCTTCTTTACATAACTTCTTCAATAATATACCATCGGAAGGAGCCGGAATTTCAGAATCTACCTTATCGGTAGCT
Source organism: uncultured Bacteroidota bacterium (assembly GCA_963767125.1). GTDB lineage: Bacteria > Bacteroidota > Bacteroidia > JABEUT01 > JABEUT01 > JABEUT01. The sequence continues at coordinate 81,171 of CAVYDB010000010.1, forward strand.
ATTTCCATTATGGTTTCGTCAGCCTTTACCTGGTCGCCTTCATTTTTGGTCCATTTAATGATGGTGGCTTCATTCACGCTTTCGCCCATTTTGGGCATTATTACTTCTGTCTGTGCCATTGCTATGCTATAATGAAAGGCAAAAATATGGTATTATTATGAAACGGCTGCCATTCTTTGCCACAAAGACACTATCTCGCATGGTAACACCAAGAAAACCTGTGTGAATCTTGGTGTTTTTGTGTTTTCATGGCAAAAGATTATACCTCGCAAAATTCTATTCATATCAGAGTAATATTAATCTTCTATATTTGCCTATCCCCCTTGATTTAGTAACCAAAAAAAATTCGTATGAATACCAGGAAAATTACACTAAAAGTAAACGATAGTTCAGATATGCAAGTCTATGTTTCTATGCCCGATGGTATAGGGCCTTTCCCGGGTGTTATGGTTTTCCAGGAGGCTTTCGGAGTTAATTCCCATATCCGCAATGTAACAGATAGAATTGCTAAAGAAGGCTATGTGGTTATTGCGCCTGAATTATTTCACCGCACTGCTCCCCCGGGCTTTGAATGCCCTTATGGAGATTTTAGTATCGTAGCGCCTCACTTCCAGGGAATAACTATGGATGGGCTTTCAGCCGATATTAAGGCTTCATTTGATTGGCTCCAACAACAACAGGAAGTAATCCAAAATAAAATTGGCTCCATTGGTTTTTGTCTCGGAGGAAGGGTATCATTTCTAGCGAATACCATCGTCCCGCTTTCTGCGGGAGTATCCTACTATGGTGGGGGGCTTGGAGCGCTTGCAGACAGAGCAACACACGTGCATGCACCGCACCTTTTCTTTTGGGGAGGACTGGATAAGCATATCGGACAAGACCAGGTAGATGCCATTGTTTCAGCTATGAAGAATGCCGAAAAACCATTTATCAATACCGTTATCTCTTATGCCGACCATGCTTTTAATTGCGATGAGAGACCAAGCTACAATCCGGATGCTTCAAGAGAAGCGTGGGGTATGACGAGGGCTTTCTTAAAGAATAAACTTGGAAGCTAAAAATTTCGTAGCTTTGGGACTGAAATATTTGAAAATGCGGAATTTTAAAAATAAAGGGTGGGTATTGGTTGCCATCTGTATCATTGGGGGGTTCTCTTTTGGATTTAAATCAGGGGGCGATGACAAGGAAATCCACTGGATGAATTTTGATGATGCAGTAAAACTAAACGAAAAACACCCGAAAAAAATATTTATTGATGTTTATACTCAATGGTGCGGCTGGTGTAAAAAGATGGATGCATCCACATACGAAGACCCGGCTGTGATTAGTTATCTGAATAAATACTTTTATTCAGTAAGGCTGGATGCAGAAACTGCCGATACCTTTCATTTTAAAGAGCATAAATTTGCCAATGTACAACCGCATACAAGGGGATATGCCAATGAACTTGCTTATTCGTTACTGGATGGAAAACTGGGATACCCTACTACAGTTTATATGGATGAGAATTTCAACCGCCTTACCTATCTTCAAAGCTATGCTACCGTTGCTGATTTGATGCCTATATTAAAATTCTTTGCTGAAAATAAATACAAAACAATGAGCTTTGATGATTACAAAAAATCGTTGGGGAGTGCTGGAGGTGGAGCTTCTTCCGGTAAGTGATCTTTATTTCTGAATAACCAACTTTCCTTCACCTATTAGTTCTCCACTATTTGCTATAATTCTATATAAATAAACCCCATCGGGTTTATCACTCAGGTTTATGCGATTGTCACTCTGAGCGGAGCGAAGGGTCTCAGTTAATACTCTCTCTCCTAATACATTATAAATCTCCACAACTGATGACTGACCACTGGTAGCTGACAACTGAATTGTAAATTGACCGTTAGAGGGGTTGGGGTAAATAAGTTGGTTTCTGTTGGATGATGTCAAATTATTTATTCCTAGCACATCCTGAAAATAATAATAGGTACTATCGCCGCCAAGTATGAGTGTACCTGTCAAATTATAGTATAGTACGATATAAGAAAGCTCTAAATTATTCACATCATAAGTATACGAGTATATTGTATTCACATCCCAGATGGAGCTTCTCCATGATTGCTCTTTCCAGCTAAGTACATAATTGTTGACATTAAAAGTATAAGTTGATAGTGTGGAATTTACCCATGAAGAACTGCTCCATCCATGCCCAGTGTCGCTCAGCATATTATTGTGGACATCGTAGGTATAAGTGTTCAGGGCTGAATTCATCCAAACTGAATCATTCCAAATTTGCTCAGTCTCATTAAGGACATTATTATGGGTATCGTATGCGTAACTATACAGCCCAACTGCTGCCCATTCCGAACCGCTCCAAGTGTGTTCCGTATCACTTAGCTCATTATTGTTAGCATCGAAGGTATTAGTAAACAAATAGAAGTTTACCCATGCGGAACCAAACCATTCTTGCTCAATATAACTGAGTTTATTATTGTGTGAATCATAGCTATTAGTTCTCAGGAAATAATTCATCCAAGTTAACCCGTTCCATTCTTTTGTTGTATCACTCAGCATGTTATTATTCGAGTCATACGTATAGACATCTATACTGCTATTAGCCCAAGCTGTAGTATCCCAGCCTTGAGTCAAATGAGAGAGTATATTATTGTGAGGGTCATAAGTATAAACAAATAGCTGAGAGTTTACCCAATTTGAAATATTCCAATTTTTTACAGTATCATCAAGCTGGTTATTATTTGCATCATAGGTGTAGTTTTGCATCGCACCATTCACCCAGTCTGAGCCATTCCAAATTTGGTAGGTCTCGCTCAGTAAGTTAGTATGGGAATCATAAATCATATTAATATATTTCCCGACCGCCTGCCCCCAACTATTATTTGCAGTATCTAAGTCCCAATTGTATATACTATCGTATTTAGCAATAAATCCTGCAACTCCCGGTGTTGCTTTGCGGTATATTAGTTGGTTGGATTTGAGTACGTCGGGCAATTTATTTGATAATTGAGAAGAATATGAAGGTTGTCCCTGTATAATATCACATGGGGTTTGTCCAAGTAGGTTGAGGCTGAATAAAAATAATCCAAATATAATAACAATTAATTTTTTCATAAAGGTTTATTTTACATAACTGAATATCACTATCATTATTGTAAAGCATAATAAAAATCGCAATAACCCATGCGATTTTTAGTGGGATTTTGTGCTTCCGTGTTTTGGTGGCAAGAATTCTCTTACAGCTTTTCTCCTTACCCCTTTCTACTATTTTCCCTAACTTTGCAAAAATGAACAGTACCGGAATAAAAACATATTGCGAAAGCCTCACAGCCTATAAGCGCCGTAAAAGCAGGGTGGTGAACATTGGCGATGTACTATTGGGAGGAGATTATCCTATCCGGATACAATCTATGACCACTACCGATACAATGGATACGATAGGTACGGTAGAACAATCTATACGGATGATTGATGCGGGTTGCGATTATGTGCGCATCACCGCCCCCAGCCTGAAGGAAGCGGAGAACCTGCAAAACATAAAAGATGAATTACGGAAAAGGGGATATCAAACTCCCCTTATTGCTGATATACACTTTACCCCGAATGCTGCCGAAATGGCTGCAAGAATTGTAGAAAAAGTGAGGGTTAATCCGGGCAATTATGCCGACAAGAAAAAATTTGAGCAACTGAATTATACCGATGATTCCTACGATGCAGAGATTGAAAGAATCCGGCAGCGTTTTGTACCACTGGTAAAAATCTGTAAGGAATATGGCACTGCCATGCGTATAGGCGCTAATCACGGTTCTCTCAGCGACCGGATAATGAGCCGCTATGGAGATACCCCACTCGGTATGGTGGAATCGGCAATGGAGTTTTTACGTATTTGCGAAGAAAATAGTTATTACCAGATAGTGCTTTCCATGAAAGCGAGTAACCCTATTGTGATGGTGCAGGCATACAGGCTTCTCATTTTGAAGATGAATGAGGAGGGAATGAATTATCCCCTGCATTTGGGAGTGACGGAAGCTGGTGAAGGAGAAGATGGGCGTATTAAATCGGCAGCCGGAATAGGAACCTTGCTGGAAGATGGAATTGGAGATACTATACGGGTATCTCTCACCGAAGACCCCGAATTTGAAGTACCCGTAGCCCGAATGCTTGTTAGTCATTATACAGGCAGGGAAAAGCATTCAGCTATTCCGGAGGTGATGCATCTCCCTTACTCTCCGGTAGAATATAAAAAACATGAAACCCATGAAACGGTTAATATTGGAGGGAAAAACCATCCGAGAATTATAGCCGATTTTAGTAGCAAAAAAGAAATTATAACGCCTGCAAGCTTTTTTAGTATTGGATATTCTTATAATGCAAATTTTGGAAACTGGAAAGTAAGTGACCAGGCAGCAGACTATATTTATACGGGTGATAATACAATTACATTTTCTTTGCCGGAGGGATTATCCACAATTTATAATGCAACTACCTGGAAAGAAAATCAGCAGGTTTCATCCTATCCTTACTTTAACGATATTAAAGAATATGTTAGTTCTGATAAAAAATCCGAGTTGCTGAATTTCGTCAGCTTAAAAATTATAGATATAGAATCTCCTTATTTAGATGAATTAAGTAAAGATGGCACGCTGGTTTGGGTTATTGAAACTGTCAATCTTCACGGCATGGCTGAAGAAAGAAGAATATTTATAGAATTACAGGAAAGGAACTATCAAAATCCTGTTATCATTAAAAGAGCATATAAAAGCGTAAATGCAGATGAGTTAAGGTTATATTCAGCAACTGATGCCGGCGCTTTATTGATTGACGGGATGGGTGAAGGCTTATGGCTGAATGCCCCCGTTGCACCTGCAACCCTCAACAGCATAGGCTTCGGAATATTACAAGCCACGCGGACACGAATCTCCAAAACAGAATATATCTCTTGTCCTTCCTGCGGCAGAACCTTATTTAATTTGCAGCATGTTACCGCGCAAATACATGAACGTACTTCTCACCTGAAAGGCGTAAAAATTGGCATTATGGGCTGTGTAGTAAATGGTCCCGGTGAAATGGCAGATGCCGATTACGGCTACGTGGGCACAGGTGTTGGAAAGATTACACTCTATAAAGGGAAACAAGTAGTGCAGCGCAACATAGCCTCGGAACAGGCAGTAGATGCCCTTATTACATTAATAAAAGATAATGGAGATTGGGTGGAAACAGAGTAAAGCGTTCTTAAAGTTTATAAAGTAAAAAGTAAAATTATTGACTTTATAAACTTTATAACTTAGATGAGTAATTACCCCAAAATGTATTTTAAAAACCTTGATTCAACAAGGTTTCTGTCCTGTCTCACCGTATTTCTGCATCATACTATTATACGAAATAATAGCGGAACTTCCTCCTCAAGTCTTTATCGTTTTTATGATACTAATCTCAGTCTTGATTTTATAATGGGGCTTGATTACTATGTAGCATTATCGGGTTTTCTTATCTCATGGGTTATATTGGAAGAATACAAATTTACTTCCCGTTTTAATGTAGAGCATTATTACCTGCGTCGCATCTTGCGCACCTGGCCACTATATTTTCTTCTAATTGTATTGGGATATTTTTTAATAATAGCCTCAAGGGAATTCTTCAATTCCAATGTGCATGATTTGCCTCCCCTACCCTATCTCTTAACATTCACTTTAAACTTTTACATTATTAAACATGGGATGGAATTCTTATTCTTTATCGCTTTTTTATGGAGCATTTGCATAGAAGAACAGCTATATGCACTATGGGGGATATTGCTGAAATGGGGCGAAAAAATATTTACACCTCTGTGTTTAGTATTAATCCTCGGCTCATTTACCTTCCGCATAACACACATACATGAGCCGTTAAATTTATTTTTCAATACCCTGAATTGGGTTGCTAATTTTGCCATGGGAGGCTTACTGGCAAGCTTTTGCATAAAAGGCGGAAAGCTATTTGAAAAAATAAAGAAAATACCAAAACCTGTAATTGCATTGATTTACCTGCTGTTTGTTTTTAATATAATATTTTACAAATACATTTATTCTTCGGATATAATGGTTGCATTGGAACGAATCATAATTACTCTCTTCTTCTCTTTCCTGATTTTTGAACAGAGTTTTTGCGAGAGCCATTTATTTCAGTTCGGGAAGTCAAAGGTGATGAGCTACCTGGGTAAAATAGCTTATGGGTTATTTTGTTATCATGGACCCGTTACCTTGCTTTTTGAGAAAATAACCCTTCGCACCGGCTGGTCTAATTCTGACCTTACTGTTTTTCTTATCAATCCTCTGATTATCTTTGCAGTAACAGTTTTGGTGTCCTCCGTCAGTTATGAATACCTTGAAAAACCGATTATGAGGCTTCGCTACAAATTGAAACCTGCATGAATGTAATCAAAAGAAATATCCCCAACTTCATTACTTGCTTAAACCTGCTGTTTGGTTGTATAGCAATCATATTAATATTTAAAAATCGTCTTGCAGATGCTTCCTGGATGATTGTTTATGCAGCCATAGCCGATTTCTTTGATGGCATGGCTGCACGCCTTCTTAAAGCCCATTCCCCTATCGGAAAAGAATTAGATTCATTGGCTGATGTAGTTTCTTTTGGTGTTGCTCCCGGAATGATGTTATATGGATTGATTGCCACCCCTCCTTTTAATTGGATTGGATTACTAATACCAATCTTTTCCGCTTTAAGACTGGCTAACTTTAATATAGACACCCGCCAGACTTACTATTTTATTGGATTGCCAACCCCTGCGAATGCATTATTCATCGCCTCTTTTCCTTTAATAATCAGTCATGATTCCTACTGGCAGACGGTGTATTTATCAAATATAAATTTTTCTGTGTGGTTCTTTGTCGGAATTGCAATTGCCTGCTCAGCAATTATGGTCTCGCCTTTAAAACTTCTTTCCCTTAAAATGAAAGATACCTCATGGGCAAATAATAAACCCAGGTATTTTTTGGTATTACTTTCATTTATTTCATTTTTATTACTTGACTATACGGCGGTTCCCATTATATTGGTGCTATATATTTTTCTTTCCCTCTTATCAAAAAAGTCATTTGAGTCGTCGCCGGCAGCATGAGTAAAAAAATATGCTTTATAATTAACCCCGTTTCCGGAACAGGTAAATGGAAAGGGATTGAAGAGAATATTAAAAAACATCTTGACTCTTCTTTTTCTCCTGCCATATTTTATACGGAATACTCCGGTCATGGAACTATTCTTGCGGAAGATGCATCGGAAGATTGTTCGGCAATTATAGCGGTGGGCGGAGACGGGATTGTAAATGAAGTAGCGGCGGGAATGATGAGTACTTCTGTTCTATTGGGTATTATACCAGCCGGTTCGGGGAATGCCGTAGCAAATCATTTTACCATTCCGCTCGGGCATAAAGAAGCTTTAGAGTGTATTAATGAATTACATTTCTCAACCGTAGATACGGCGTTGGTGAATGACAAACCATTCTTGGCTATTGCCGGAACGGGGTTCGATGCAGAAGTTGCCCAGTTATTTTCGGAAAGTAAAACACGGGGTTTTTTGACCTATATCTATTTATCAGCAAAAAAATATTTTACTTATAAACCTGCCGAATACGAAATAAAAGTAGATGGAAAATTGTACCATAAAAAGGCATTTGTAATCAGTGTGGCAAACGGAGGCCAGTATGGCAATAACGCTTATATATCTCCGGAGGCATCTACCAAAGACGGCTTACTGGATGTTTGCATTATAAAACCCTTTACCCTCTTTTCAGGTTTGATAATGCTATGGAGGCTGTTCCGCAAGACCATGCATCATTCGTCCTACCTTGAAATCATACGGGGAAAAAACATTACCATAAAAAAATCGAACGAAAAACTGTGTCTCCATTATGACGGAGAACCAGGCGGAATAGTGGGCGAAATAAAAATTACGGTTCAACCTAAATCGTTGAAATTAATTACTCCTGAAAAACATCGTCCATTCTGATAATACGTTCTATTTCTAACATTTTATTGTGAAAAACAAACTGACGGTACTTCCTAAAAAAAGTTAAGGACTTCTATATTTGTAACTATACTCTTTACTGCACGTTAAGTATTAAAATGAATTAGTATGGTTACATTGGGCGACAACTGGTTAACGGAAAAGTACATAGACTTTGAATATAAAAAATATGTTCTGCTTGCTTTTCTTCAGCAGGTGGATAAAGATTTTGAACTGCAAAAGCTTTATCCTTCTTTGAGGGAAATTATAAAGCATTATCGGCAGGTAATCGCTATTAAAGAAAAAAAGGAAGAACTGTATAATTCGTTTCCTGCCAATGCTACAGATATAGACACAGAAAATATGCAACTCATTTATGAAAAGATATTTCAAGATGGTAAACTGATGCGTGAATTGGAAAGCATTATTAATTTTTCTATACCGCAGTTTGAAACTCACCTTGCGGAAGGGAGAAGAATTTATGATGCCATAGAATCACAGTTAAATATTTTCCCCGTGGGGGTAGTACCATTGCGATGCAAAGAAGGCTATTTATTTATCCGTGATGGGAAAAATGCAGATACCAAAGTATATGAATATGATATCACTTTGTTTGAACAATCAGATACAAAATATAGGGGCATACATACCGAGTATATAAAAACATGGGAAACAGATTTGTCAACTACCTACCAGTACATCAAACTGGAACTATTGAAAGAAAAGCAAGACATCCCAAACCCTGCAACGTATGCCATAGAAAGCGATTGGGTGGTTCCATTGGAAGAAACACTTTTACCAATTGCCAAGAGGTGTTTGCTGAAATACGTGGAGGGTAGCATAGGTTAATTTTTTATATTTACCAAAACATATTTATTCGAATATATCTTTTCATGAAATTTGGAATTCTTTTTTTGTTTCTATTTTCATTTTTCCATGGTAATGCACAGAAGGAAGGATTAGCCATTATCAATGACCCTGATGGATATGTAAATATCAGAAACGATACGGGTAAAATAATTAGCAGACTTTTCAATGGTGATGTTTTTATGTGTGACCTTGAGAATGATGCGGACATAAGAACTACAGTTGTATTCAATCCGGAGATAAGTAGTTTAAGCCTAGAAGAGAAAAAATACTATTCAAAATTCATTGGTCCTGAAAACAACTGCGACACATTATCCAAAAGTTGTTGGGTAGAAGGATTTATATCAAAAAAGAAATTTATCTGGCTTAACGATTTACCTAGAGTGAAAAGTACACTGACCGGAATGAGGCATAGTATGGAAGCAAAAATTGGCAATGACTCTTTAACTATAGATATTCAACGAGCCTCGTTTGATATTAATCAACACAAAATAAAAAAGAGTGCGGAGGGCGAGCGGATTGAATCAATTGACGGTATGAAACCATATGGCATCGACGGTGAAATTCCCACTTGGGAGGTAAGTACCTTATCATTGAATATCCATGGAAAAACAATACCGATACCCGTTAGCGCTTATAAAGATATATATGAACCGCATTTGAAAAACTTTTACGCTACCTATGACAAAAAAGGAAACATATATTTACTCCTTTCGGGAAGCGACGGTGCCGGTGGGTATAATATGGTGTGGATTATTAAAAAAGGCAAATATCTAAAAAGATATATTGATACGAGTTTTGACTAATACACCTATCTCTTATATCTCATAGCTTATATCTAACTCAGAGCGTCCCTCTTCTTTCCTGCTCACGTTCTATTGCCTCAAATAAAGCTTTAAAATTTCCTGCTCCAAATGACTTGGCTCCTTTGCGTTGAATTATTTCATAAAACAATGTCGGGCGGTCTTCCACCGGCTTGGTAAAAATTTGTAAGAGATAGCCTTCTTCATCACGGTCAACCAATATTTTCAACCTTCTAAGGTCTTCAATATTTTCATCAATTTTCCCGACACGCTTAATAAGTGTTTCGTCATAATAAGAGTCCGGTGTTTCCAAAAATTCTATGCCTCTTGATTTAAGTTCTGTAACAGTTTCCAGTATGTTGTCTGTTTGAATGGCAATATGCTGAACACCACCACTCAAGTAGAAATCAAGATACTCTTCAATTTGTGATTTCTTTTTGCCCTTTGCCGGTTCGTTAATAGGGAACTTTATATAGCCATTGCCACTGCTAACTACCTTGCTCATCAGTGCTGAATATTCGGTGGCAATTTGTTTATCATCGAAAGTGATGAGGAGTTTAAATCCCATTACGTCTTCATAAAATTTCACCCATTTATTCATCTCACCAAGCGGGACATTGCCCACGCAATGGTCAATAAATTTAAGTCCTACCGGTTTGATATTGAACCTGGAATTAGCTTCCCTGAATCCCGGCAGAAAGGGACCTGAATAATTTTTACGCTCAACAAATGTATGTATCGTTTCACCGTAAGTATATATGGAAGCAGTTTTAACTTCTCCATATTGGTCATTACGGGTCTGTAACGGAATAGCAAGCGTAGCGCCTCTTTTCACCGTTTCATTCAATGATTTTTCAGCATCATCTACCCAAAGAGCTAATACTTTCACTCCGTCTCCATGCTGAAGTACATGTTTGGAAATAGGATGTTCAGGGTGATGTGCGGTAGTCAACACCAAACGTGCTTTACCTTGTTTAAGCACATACGATGTTTTTTCTTTATCTCCCGTTTCCAAACCTGAATAGGCTACGAGTTCATAGCCCCATGCAGCCTGGTAGTAGTAAGCAGATTGCTTGGCATTACCTACATAAAATTCAACATAATCGGTTCCGTTTAGCGGGAGGAAATCTTCTGCTGAATTTTTGTGAAGTTCCTCTAATTGGTTTTCTACTGTTAGTGTTTCCATGTAAAGAATTTAAGATTTAAGAAATAGGATTTAAGATTTATATTTAGCTTTTCGCTTATAACGTATCATTCACAGCTCAAAACTATTCGAGCCAACTTTTATAGTATTTACCGTCATCAATGTTCAGAGCGTCTTCAGTAACCATCAGGGGGTGGAAAGTATCTACCATTACAGCAAGTTCTTGGGTCTCCTTTTTCCCAATGCTCCTTTCCATTGAGCCGGGTGCCGGTCCGTGAGGAATACCTTTAGGGTGCAGGGTTATATTTCCCTGTTTAATATCATTGCGGCTCATAAAATCACCATCTACGTAGTAAAGAACTTCATCAGAATCTATATTGCTGTGGTTATATGGAGCAGGTATTGAATCGGGATGATAATCATACAAACGCGGGCAGAAAGAACAGACTACAAAATTATGTGCTTCAAAAGTCTGGTGGGTAGGTGGCGGCTGGTGAATACGCCCTGTTATAGGTTCAAAGTCGTGGATAGAAAAAGCATACGGATAATTCATACCGTCCCATCCCACTAAATCAAAAGGATGATAGGCATACGTGAGTTCATGAAGTTTGTTTTGCTTTCTTATTTTAATAATAAATTCTCCCTTTTGGTCAATGGTTTCTAAATCAGAAGGACGACGAATATCACGTTCACAATAGGGAGAATGCTCCAGTAACTGACCAAACTCATTTCGGTAACGCTTAGGGGAATAAATAGGACTGAAGGACTCTAAAAATAAAATGCGGTTATCAGCATTCTCAAATTCAATTTGATAAATCATCCCTCTCGGAATAATAAGATAGTCTCCGTAACTAAAAGGCAGTTGACCTAAAAATGTTTTGAGAACACCTTTGCCTCTATGAATAAAAACAAGTTCATCAGCATCAGCATTTTTATAAAAATAATCTTTCATGGAATTTCGCGGGGCAGCCAGTCCAAGATGGACATCGTTATTGGCAAGCAGCACCCTACGGCTGTCTAAAAAATCATCGGCTGCCGGAACATCAAACCCCTTTAAAAGCATTGCCCTGATATTATTTGAGACTGCAATTTTTGGGGTGACATCTATACTTTTACCAATCGCCATTACCTGTGTTGGTCTGTGTAAATGATAGAGCAATGATGACATTCCATGAAAGCCCTCTGTTCCAAACAGTTCTTCATAATGATAGCTACCGTCAGCCTTTTTAAAGATGGTGTGCCGCTTATGCGGTATCTTGCCTAATGAATGATAAATGGGCATAGTGGGCTATAGTTTGATAGTACAAATTTAGGAATTTTCCCGGAATCCTCTTTTCTACTCTCCATAGAAACCTTTTCGCACAATTTTATAAATTTGCAACGAATTATCTAATCTTAACACCTAAAAATTTACTATGCCAATTACAGTAGGTCAAAAAGCTCCTGATTTTCAACTCCCCGACCAGCACAAAAATATGGTCAGCCTTGAATCTTATAGAGGAAAAAATGTAGTTCTGCTCTTTTTTCCTGCCGCATTTACCAGTACATGTACTAAGGAAATGTGCCAAACCCGTGATGAACTTTCATTTTATAATGATATGAACGCACAGGTATTAGGTATTTCTGCGGATTTACCCTTTTCCCTGATAAAATATGGGCATGAACATAATCTTACCTTCCCCTTGTTATCCGACTTTAATAAAGAAGCCATGACAGCTTACGATTGCAAATACGATAACTGGCACATGGGTTTAAAAGGTGTTGCCAAACGCGCATCATTTGTTATTGATAAAGAGGGTATTATTCGTTTTGCACAGGTACTCGAATCAGCAAGCGATTACCCGGATTTTGACGGAATTAAAAAAACACTGGAAGAATTGAAATAAACCTATACCCAAGCATGAAAACAGATTCAAAAAAAATAGCTCCTCCGACTATCGAACAACAAATTACCCAAATAGAAGGTGAAATTAGCGACCTTAAAATGAAGTTACAGGAACCTCATCTCGCAAAATCTGTAGAGCAAGATTATGATATTAAAAGCCGTATTATTGACAAGCAAAATGAAATGATAGAATTGTTAATTAAGCTATCAAAGAAAAACGCCAAGTAGTAAAGACTTGATTTTATGCCGTAAAAACGCCAAAGGCTGTTTTAAATACTGCCTACTTCTCTATCACTTGTTTCAACTTCGATAGTCCTAAGTCAAAATCTTTCCCAATCATTTTTTCCATATTCATAAATACCCGCATCACTTTCATAGGATACTTAACATCATTATAAAAGCCCCATTTCACGTTCGTTTCGGTTGGAGAAACAGATTCTGTTTTCATATAGGCATTAGCAGTATTTTCCCAGGGCTTAATAAATCGGACTTCCATATCTAATTGCTCGCCATCTTTAATTCCTTTAATGGTTTGCTTGCCGGTGCCCACTTTTTTATGGGTGCTTTCCCAGGCAGATACAAAGCCTACGGTTCCGTCTGTTCCGGCATATTCCTTTTTCATGGCGGGGTCAAACGATGCCCATACAGTAAAATTGTCGTGATTTTTTAAATATTTAATGTAATTAAAAACCTCCTGTTTGGGCTTGTTGATGGTTACTTCACGCTCCACTTTAAACTCTTTACTGGTAAATAGAGCAATTATAAAGGGGATGGCAATAATGCAAAGTATTACTATTAAAATGGTCATAATAAGAGAGTATTAGTTTGAGACAAAAATAACAATATTTCATTACCGGAAAATTAAAAGATTAATACTAATCTTTCAGGCTTCGCATTGTCAAATATCCTGCCAACGAATATCCTGCACCAATAAGAAGCATCCTGAAAACCAAATTGATGAAAAAATCGCTTACAGAATGTTGAGTATCATTGAGAAATATGGCGGTATACACCACATAAGCAAAACAGCCCATCAGTATAATCCAACCTATAACTGATACCGGGATAAAAAATATGCCGACTCTTTTAAACCAAGGTAATTTCATATTGCAGTAATTAAAAGAAATAAATTAGTAGAATAAAAATACAAGCGGCTATTACCAAAAAATTCAACCATACTATTTCTATAAGTTTCAGTGTAAATATATTGCCCGATAACTTGAATATTTTTCTAATAGTGAAAAAATTCAATAGAATAAAACATAGTGGAATTATAAGGAATAGGAAAACAGATAAAAAGATATTTTCATGGGCAAAAGTGTGTATACTTGAAACTAAAGTAGCCTGAGGCATAAACATACTTTTCATTATGAATGCTGCAATGATATATAAGGGAATACTTATCCACCACCAACTCAACGCGGATTTGTCATTTGCTCTGATAATTGCATCTGCCAACATATCCTGATGTTTTAAATAAGTAACCTCCGGTTTTGTCATCTGTCTCAATTTTTCTTCAAAATTTTCTGTTTCCATAACCAATAATACAAAAGGTTAAATTTGGTTGCACTTTTCACGAAGTTTTTTTACTCCTCTTGATAAAAGAGATTTAATGGTCCCTTCGCTGGTAGCTAAAATTTCGCTTATTTCTTCAATATTTTTTCCTTCAAAATAACGTAATGATAAAACTTCCTGATATTTAATGGGCATCGATTTTAATTCCTTAAGCACTGATAAATACATTTTATGCTTTTGCATTTCAATTTCCAATTCTTGTTTATCATCCTCCATAAGGTTGTTGAAAATGCTTCTGTTTTCAACAGCTATTTTTTCAAATAGTAAGTTGCGTTTTTGTTTAAATCTGAAGTATTGATTTACTTCATTGGTTGCAATTCTGTAAAGCCAAACTTTTATTGAAATCCCTCTGTAAGAGAATAAACCGATATTTTTAAATGCGTTTAAGAAAGTATCAGCGGCTATATCTGCGGAAATGTCAAAATCGCCCGTACGACGTAAAATATAACCAAAAATAGGTGTATAATAGACTTTGAAAAGTTCAGCAAATTCAGACGGATTCTTCTTTATTTTATTGAGAAGTTCATATTCTTCCATGTTGCCCTACAATTCGCATTACTCCAATAATGCAAATGTACAAGTTTAGTTGCGTGAACTGTTATTGTAATGCAACCTCTTGAAAAGAAATTATAAGAAAAATAGTGTCAGAAATAATTAGTTGTCTAAATATAAGTAATGGATTACTTTGAAAGTCGTTTCAGCTTGCGGGCTTTAATTTTTACAATCTTGCCGTTTCTTGAAACAATTAAATAATCGTCCGTTTTTTGTCGTTCCTCTATAAGCCTGTCAATGGCAAGTCTCATACCTTTCATTATTTTTTCACGAAGTATTTTATTACTTTCCATTTCCGTAGCTCTTTATCAGTTGCCAAATTTCGGCATTATAAATTGAATTCTCAACTTTTCCTTCACCTTCCGCAATGGAATAACCTATTTCAGTTGAATTGTCAGCAAACAACCAATAATCACATAAAGGCATAAATAGTTTAAAAAAGTTTTCCAATCCTCTTTTGTATCTACGTTTTACAATACTATCCGGAACATGATGTCCTCCTTTTTTTACACGGTCACTAATCCGCTTTATGGCAAGTTCAGGGGAGTTTAACCAGAAAAATAGCAGCACAATCCTATATCCTTTTGCTTTACAATCCTCTATAATCGTTTTATAAGTTTTGGTAGAAAGAGTAGTTTCAAACGCAAATGTCTCTTTTGCATCAATAAGTTGCTGAATTCTTTGCAACATTACTCTTCCTGCTTCAAATGCCACTTTCTCAGGCTGAAAGGGGATATGCCTTTGGCTATTATATCTGCATTCACAAACTCCTTACAGTTAAGCATTTCAGGCAATATGGTGTAAGAAGCAGTAGTTTTTCCCGCTCCATTGCAGCCTGCTATAACATATAGAGTTGGCATTTACTTTACAAACTTTTGCCTTTAAACTTTTGCCTTATAGTTTCACACACACATTCTTTGCCTCTGTAAAGAAACGCAAGGCTTCCCAGCCCCCTTCTCTCCCCACACCGGAGTTTTTCATTCCTCCGAAAGGGGTGCGTAAATCGCGTAGCAGCCAGCAGTTTACCCACACAATACCGGAGCGGAATTGCGCAGCCATTTTATGGGTACGGGTTAGGTTTTCAGTCCATAATACTGAGTCAAGCCCGTATTCTGTACCGTTGGCTAATTCAATGGCTTCAGCTTCCGTTTCAAAGGACTGAAGAGTTACTACCGGACCAAAAATTTCTTCTGTATTAGTGCGGCAATCTTGTGGCAGACCTTCTATCACGGTGGGTTCAATATACCAGCCATTGCTAAATTCCCCGCTCATTTTTATGGCGTTGCCACCGCAAAGTATAGTACCCCCTTCTTGCTTGGCAAGTTCGATATACGAAAGTATTTTTTCAAAATGTAGTTGTGATACAATAGCCCCCAACTTGCTTTGTTCCTCCAATGGTGGCCCCACTTTAAGGGCTTTTGCTTTTTGTACAAATTCTTCTCTAAATTTCTCGTAGATATTTTTCTCAATCAATATTCGCGAGCCACATAAACATATCTCACCCTGGTTGCTAAAAGAAGAATCAATAGTAGTTTTCATCATCTTTTCCCAATTGCAATCGGAGAAAATAACAACCGGGTTTTTACCGCCTAATTCAAGCGAAAGTTTTTTGAATATAGGTGCTGCAACACTTGCAATGGCTTTGCCGGTTTTCGTTCCACCGGTAAATGAAATAGCTTTTATATCAGGATGGCCTACAATAGCACTACCTGCTTTATGTCCGTATCCATGTACAATATTAAATACACCCTTTGGAAAACCAATCTCCACACAAAGCTGCGATAACATATAGGCGGTCATGGGTGTAATTTCAGAGGGCTTTGCCACCACACAACATCCGGCGGCAAGGGCAGGGGCAATTTTCCAGGTAAATAAATAGAGAGGCAAATTCCAGGGGGAAATGCAACCTGCAATACCAACAGGGTCGCGAAGGGTATAATTTATAGCGTGTCCATCCATATTATGTGCTTCGGATGGAAAGTGCAAAATGCCTGTGGCAAAAAATCTCAGGTTGAGTATTGCCCTCGGTATATCAACTGTTCGCGATAACCAAAGCGGTTTGCCGTTATCAATAGATTCTGCCAACGCAAATTGCGCCATTCGTTCTTCTAACAGGTCTGCCAGTTTCAGCATCCATTGGGAACGATCTTCTTTTCTCATAGTTGACCAGCCAGGGAAAGCCCTATTGGCAGCTTCAACCGCTTTCTCAATATCCTCATCATCAGAATCGGGTATTAAAGCATATACCTTACCGACAGAAGGATTGTAGTTGTCAAAGTACCTATTTTTAAGCGGGGCAATTAATGCTCCGTCAATATAATTTTGAATTTTTTCCATAGCTTTCAATAATCAGTTATAATCTCAACAAGCAAATATAAGGCATTGCAAATTATCTGTTTATGCGATATTTGTACTTTGCTTTATTATACATGGCAGCCATAGTTTACTATCTCACTTTACCTTTTATCTATCTCTTATCCTTATTGCCATTCCCTATTTTTTATTTGGTATCAGATGGGCTTTATGCAATTCTTTATTACATAATAGGTTACCGAAAAGAAGTAGTTCTGCAAAATCTGCGTAATTCTTTTCCTGATAAAAGCGATGGGGAGATTAAAAAAATCCGCAAAGACTTTTACCATTATCTCTGTGACCTTACCCTTGAGACTTTCAAAACCCTGACCATCAGTAAAAAGGCTATGTTAAAGCATTGTAGTATTAATCCCGAAGCGATGAAACTCTTTACTAAACTGGCAGAAGGAAATAAGTCTTTCATATTGGTGATGGGGCATTTTGGTAATTGGGAATGGGCAGGAAATACTTTCAGTTTGATGTGCAAACACCAGCTTTATGTTATTTACCATCCACTTAGTAATAAGTATTTCGACGGATTGATTTACCGTATGCGTACCCGTTTCGGAACTAAATTAATAGCTATGAAAGATACCTACAGAGAAATGTCAAACAGGAGAAATGAATTAAGCGCAACTGCTTTTATAGCCGACCAAACCCCATCACCTGAAGGCGCATTTTGGGCTACTTTTCTTAACCAGGATACCCCTGTTTTTAAAGGAACAGAAAAAATAGCTCAACGAATGAATTACCCTGTTATTTATGGAAGAGTAAAAAGAATAAAACGGGGATATTATGAGATTTCGGCAGAGATGCTTGTTGAAAATCCCGCCAAAACCCAACCCGATGAAATATCAACGTTGCATACGAAAGTATTAGAAAATGACATAGTTGCACAACCGGAGATATGGCTATGGTCGCATAGGAGATGGAAACATAAGAAGCCTATCGGAAATTAAGCTATATTTGCACCTTAGAATAAGTAAATGTTATCGGGTAAAGAATTAATATTAGCCACCAAAGATTATGCCAAAGAAGACAGGGCAAAGAGTTGGTATTATGCACTTTCCACCCTTTTTTTTCTATTGCAGCACTTACAGGAACGGTGATAGCTCCTTTTTTTATTGCCCGTTTGGCATGTAGTATACTGGCAGGCTTATTAACCATCCGGATGTTTGTTATTTACCACGATTTTGAACATCATGCCATACTTAAACAAATCAAAAGTGGCACATATTATTATGGCTGCTTTCGGAATTTATGTAATGGCTCCTGAAAGCATCTGGAAACGTTCCCACGATTATCACCATAAGCATAATTCAAAACTTTTTACTTCAAGCATAGGTTCATACCAGATTATTACCAAGGAAAAATTTCTAACAGCTCTTTCCAGGTCGGAGAAATATGCATATTTGGTTTCACGGCATCCGGTTACTATTGTGTTTGGTTATTTTTCCATGTTTATGATTGGTATGGCAATGCAATCTTATCTCAGTAGTCCTAAAAAACATAAGGATTCTTTAATTGCATTAATAGTTCACCTGCTATTGAATATTATCGTATTTTACTTTCTTCGGCTGGCAGGTTTGGCTGCTTACTATCATCATTCCCTTTATAGTCGGCGATGCCATTGGTGCTTATCTTTTTTACGCCCAGCATAACTTTCCCGGGGTTACATTCAGCGAATCGGACGGCTGGACGTATGAAAAAGCAGCAATGGAATCATCCAGCTTTATGATGATGAACCCTGTTATGCGCTGGTTTACTGCCAACATAGGTTACCACCATATCCATCACCTGAATGCACGTATCCCGTTTTACCGTCTGCCTGAAGTGATGAAAGCAATACCCGAATTGCAACAAGTAAAAAAAACATCCCTTTCCCCAAAAGATATTATTGCCTGTCTTAAACTAAAGGTTTGGGATGCTGTCGAAGGTAAAATGGTGGGATTGCAGAATGTGTAAACATTTGGGGTATTGCTATTTTTATCTTTAAAAAAATGAAGTACACAGGGTATTTAATGTTGGCTGTTCTTGCCTTGTTTTTATTTTCATTTTCCCCAATAAAAAAGAAGCGAAAAGCTACCCTCCCCGCAAAAAATATAGTGGGGCATGTTCGGTGGATTCAGCAAGTTCCCTATCATGTTATAATGGATAGTGCCGGTGTAATAAGTAAAGGAAGTGTGATAAGCGATACGGACAAAGAACCTCTTTCTAACATGATGCATAACATGGTGCGTGAACCCATCGAATCATGGACTTATGATGAATTTGGAGACGAGTCAACAAATGCCAAATACCACGCAAATGGAAAATTATACAATAAGGAGACTCATATATACTTTCCTAATGGAGATATAAGGGAAGTTGTAGATTCTTCAATTTCAGTTAATAATACAATGGCAAGTGTAGAAATTAAGCAATACACCTATAAATATGATTCCTCAGAAAACCTGCTGGTTGCTAATAAATGGGATTACTATACCGGGAGCAAGAATTATCCAACGTTTACAAGGGATGTGAACCAATATGATGCTTCAGGGAAAAAGATAGAATCATTTATTTTTAATTCAGATACTGTTAATCCTATGTCATATACTTTGTACAGGTACAATGACAAAGGCAAATTGCAAGAGACAGGTGAAAGCAAAAGGGAAGGGAATAACCCAAATTTTACACCTACAGAAAAATACCAATATTGGTACAATGAAAAAGGAAAGCTTATTGATAAAGCTATCTATCGTTTCAACCAGGGATTAGTGAAAGACGAAAAAATAACGTATGATAGTTCAGGGAAAAAGGTAGAAATTTTTTCTTATGCACCACACAAAGTTCTTACAGGTACGGTAGTAAAAAGCTCTTTCAACTTGACCCACACCGAACAGGAGGATACGTATGACGGAGACGGTTTACTAACTGATTATACTATCTCTCATTTCGATGCTGAAAAGCATTTATTGGATAAGGGAGTATTTCATATCAGTTACAAGAGAAGGGTGGGAGATGACCGCAAATTACATAATACGGAACCAGGCGATACAGTTATGGTGCATCACATAATAAACGATGAACATTTTAATATAGTGGAAGATGATAATTTCTCCAATAATGGGAAAACTAAATCACAAAAGTCGTATAGATATACTTATGATAACATTGGTAATTGGGTTGAGAAAATTGAATTTAATAACAATAACCCGATTAAGATTGAGGAACGGGAAATAGGGTATTTTAAGGATTAGAAGAGCTTAAGTCTCCCTCTTTTTCTTCTTTGCTGCAGGGAAAAGTACATTATTCAAAATAAGCCTGTAGCCGGGCGAGTTAGGATGAAGAGATAAATCGGTAGGCGGGTCTCCCACATGGTGCTGGTAACATTCAGGGTCGTGTCCGCCATAAAAAGTCCAGGTACCTTTACCATAATCTCCGTGAATATATTTGGCTTCATTAGCTCCTTTATTTTCTCCCATAATGGTAACGGAAGTTTTCAAAAGCTGCTCATTAAATGCTGTTGTCTGTCCCCAAAAGCCTTTTATAACTTTAGTGTGATCCTGGCAAAGCATGGTTGGAACAGGGTCCCATTTTGCGGAGAAATCAAAAAGGGTAAAAAAATCATTCTCTTGGGTAATGCCATATTTCTGTTGCCTATATGGAGTAACATCTATATCCGATTTTATATAATCTCCCGGATTGACATCTAATGTAAATCCTTTGAAAGCAAAACAAGCATCATAGTTTAGCTTCTTATTGCAATCAGGGTCAATAGCGTCTCCATCAAACTGGGGCGGACAAATATCTATTCCTGCTGCTGCCAATGCGATGTCATAAGAATCGGGTGCGGAGCACATAGCAAAAAGAAAGCCTCCACCCGAAACAAAATCCCTGATTTTTTGCGCTACAGCCAGTTTCATCTGCGATACTTTCTGAAACCCCATTTTTTGAGCCATTGCTTCCTGCGCTTTTACATCCTGCTGATACCATGCTGCATTTTGAAAAGCTCCCCAGAATTTTCCATACTGCCCTGTGAAATCTTCGTGATGCAGGTGCAGCCAATCGTATTTTGGTAATGACCCATTTAAAATTTCTTCATCGTAAATTATGTCGTAAGGTATTTCGGCGTATGTGAGAGCTAATGTAACGGCATCATCCCAGGGCAGTTGGTCTTTTGGGGAATATACGGCAATGCGCGGAGGCTTTTCTAGTTTCACGGCATCCATATTTACTTCAGGGTCGCTTATTTGTTGTAACAAGGAAGATTCCTGTTCATCGGCTATCAGTTCAAATTTCACGTTCCGTATTTTGCAGGCATCCTCTAAATTACTTGACATGGAAAAGCAAAACTCCCGCCCCTGTAATTCAACAGCCACTCCACGGTCACGCCTTCCTTTAATGCCATATATGCTATACCATACGCTTTAAGGCACTGGGTCTGGCTTTCATCCATAGGAATGAAAATATAGGTAGCCCTTGCTTCCGCTAAGGTGAATAATGTGAGTAACAACAAAACGATTTTCCTTTTCATTTGGACATAAAAAAAAATCATAGCTGATTATGGAGCAATGCATTTACTATGCAAAGTTAAGCAATTCTAATATCATCTCTGTGTGAGTTATACCACGGGGTATTAGTTTGATTTTTATCTCTGTTTTACTCCGTGCTTCTCAGCGTTCTCAGCGGTTTGCTTTTTAACGCAGAGTTCGCAGAGGAAAATCACGCAGAGAACCGCAGAGCAAGAAAATATTATTATAAATCAACTCAACTCATTTAAAAGGGGTTTGGGGCAAGTTTTTATTAAAACGGTCCCTCTTCTTCTATATCATTTATCTTACCGCTCCTTGTAATATTCCTCGGTTCCGAAGGTTCGTCAACCTGGTAATTATGGTAGTCGCTCAGAGAAGGTTCGTCCACAAATTTGGCAAATTCTTTCAAGAACCTTAAATGAATGCTATCCAACGGACCATTTCTGTGCTTGGCGATAATAATTTCAGCCGAGCCCGGATGGCTTTCCGGGTCTTCCATATAATAATAATCTTCCCGGTAAATAAACATTACTACATCTGCATCGTCTTCAAGTGCGCCTGAATCCCGAAGGTCAGATAATAGAGGACGCTTGGATACCCCACGCTGCTCCACAGAGCGGCTTAATTGTGAAAGTGCAATAATCGGAATGTCTAATTTTTTTGATAAGCTTTTTAATTCACGTGAAATAAGACTTATTTCCTGCTCACGGTTTTCCCTGCTTTTAGTTCCTAATGTCATTAATTGCAAATAATCTATAACAATCATTTGAATATTATGTTCCTTTTTTAACTTTATAGATTTATCTATTAATTCAGAAAGTGTCAAAGCAGAAGTATCATCTATATAAATTGGTGCATCCGATAGTTTAGAAATCTTAGAGGTGAGTTGTTCATATTCATAATCTTGCAGTTGTCCTTTTCTTAAATTGGAAAGAGAAAGTTCTGTTTCGCTCGAGATAAAGCGTTGGCTAAGTTGAAGGTTTGACATTTCAAGCGTGAATATGGCAACAGGGATTTTAAACTCAACGGCGGCATTGCGAGCAAAGGTCATAGCAAGAGCAGTTTTGCCCATACTGGGACGGGCTGCAAGAATAATAAGGTTGGAGTTTTGCCAACCTGCTGTAAGTCTATCAAGTTCGGGAAATCCAGAAGGAACACCTGAAATTCCTGTTTTCTTTCCTCTCATATTTTCCAATTCCTTAACTGATTCGACTATAGATTCATTTATGGTTTTTATATGATTTATTTCATTTTCCATAATTTGGTTAAGTTGATATTTTATTCATTAAAATGGTTCTTCAATGTCATTCTTATCATTCATCTTTGAGCTTCTTGTAATAGTTCTTGGTTCGGAAGCATCAACAGGATAAGTATGATAATCACTCAAAGAAGGCTCATCTACAAATTTGGCAAACTCTTTCAGGAATCTTAAATGAACACTATCCAAAGGACCATTTCTATGTTTGGCAATAATTACTTCCGCTGAACCGGGATGGCTTTCGGGGTCTTCCATGTCATAATAATCTTCCCGGTAAACGAATAATACCATATCAGCATCTTGCTCAATTGCTCCCGATTCCCTCAAATCCGATAGTTGGGGACGCTTGGCTCCTCCACGTTGCTCTACGGCACGGCTTAATTGGGAAAGAGCAATGATGGGGATATTTAATTCTTTAGCTAAACTTTTGAGCGCCCGTGAAATGGAACTTATTTCCTGCTCTCGGTTACCACGCATATTATCATTCCCACTGGTCATTAATTGCAAATAGTCAATCACAATCATTTGTATGTTGTGATTTTCTTTCAAACGCCTGGCTTTAGCTCTCAATTCAAAAACCGAGAGGGCGGCGGTATCATCAATATATATCGGGGCATCAGAGAGTTTGGAAACTTTAGAGGTGAGTTGCTCAAATTCATAATCTTGCAACTGTCCTTTCCTTAAGTTAGAAAGGGAAAGTTCTGTTTCGCTCGAAATCAAACGTTGGGCAAGCTGGAGGTTTGACATTTCAAGTGAGAAAATGGCAACAGGGATTTTAAAATCAATAGCCGCATTTCGCCCAAGCGTAATAGCAAGAGCTGTTTTACCCATGCTGGGGCGTGCTGCTAAAATAATCAAGTCAGAATTTTGCCAACCTGATGTAAGCCTGTCTAATTCAGTAAAACCGCTCGGAACCCCGGTAATACCTGTCTTCCGGCTACGGGCTGCTTCTACTTGCTTAATTGCTTCATGTATAAGGCTACCTGCTATCGCAGGGTCTTTCTTAATATTTTCGTCGGCAATGGCAAAGAGTTTTTTCTCTGCATCATCCAACAGTTCAAATACATCTATACTGTCATCATAGGAGTTTTCAATTGTCTCGGAAGAAAACCGAATCAGTTCACGTTGGATAAACTTTTGAAGAACAATACGGGCGTGATACTCTATATTGGCGGAAGAAGCAATTTTACTTGTGAGTTGGGAAATATAATAGGCACCACCTACCGATTCCAGTTCATTCGTTTTTCTCAGTTCATTGGTAACGGTAAGAATATCTATCGCTTCAGAACTTTCAAATAAATGGCGTATTGCAGCAAAAATTTTCTTGTTAGCGTCTTTATAAAAGGCTTCTTCTCTCAGAATATCTATAACACTGGTGAGCGCTTCCTTTTCCAGCATGAGCGCTCCGAGTACTGCCTCCTCTAATTCGACTGCCTGGGGCGGCATTTTGCCCATTTCAAGCTCTACAAAGTTGAGGGCTGAATTTTTATTTTTATTTTGTTTCTTATAATTCATTTCGGGTATAATCGAATCTCTTTTTTTTATTTGGGGAATCAAAAATATGAAAAGCAAAATGCATAAGGGGTGATAATTTATGAACAATGGTTGAACCCCTTATTTATAAACAGATTATATTTTCAAGCCTCATTTTTTTGAAAGAAATATCTGCTTGTCAAATCAGAGAATTTAAACTCGTTTTATGGGTTCCTTCCTTTGCCTATATTGAGAAAACGGGCTTGAGTATGAATTATTTCGTATGTTTACGCTATGGTTAAAAAAATTACCTTCCTTTTTTTATGTGGTTTTTTGACAATTTGTTCCTGTACCAAAGAGACCTCTGCTGATTATCCTACGGTTCAAATAACGTCGCCCTATTCCGGCGCTTCCTATAATGTACCCGGTACTATTCAAATTACAGGGCATGTGAGCGACTCCAAGCCCCTGACTTCCGTTTCTGTATATATTGCCAATGGTCAAAACACCCCGGTAGAGGAGTCTGTTCAAATCCCAATAACTTCTGATAATATAAACATATCCTGTTCCTATTCCCTGAATGATATTCACATGACTGGCGGGGAATATTATGTTACCATACGGGCATCTAACGAACCAACACCGTCTGCACCCGCGCCGAATAATCCACATGCGTCACGGCTGGCAGCTCCTCGGCCGGTCACCCACTCCTTCAGCCCCCCAGCCCGTTCCCGCCCTGAGCCGTCAGGCGCCGGTCGACCCCACCTGGTCCACCAGCAGCATGTAGGGCGAATCCGCGTTCAGATCTCAAAATAATCCGCCACGCGTTCCCGGCGCACAATCGGCGCAAACGGCCGGAAACATTCGCGGAATTTCGTCTCGAGGTTCAATCGCCGACTGCATTTTCGGACGACCGCGCGTCCCCAGGATTGATCGATTTCCCAGCGCCCGCGGCCCGAACTCCATCCGCCCCTGAAACCAGCCCGATCGACTTTCTCCGCTACTCAAAAGGTCCACCGTGAAATCCAACAGCGCGTCTCTCTCCAGCTTATTAAACTTTGCGCCGTTCTTCTGCAACGTGACTTCGATTTCCGCGTCCGATGTTCGACGGCCCGAGACAACGCTGCCTGCATGCTGTCCGCTTGGACCGCTGCTCGCGTGTGCTGCCGGCTCTCGCATACCGGTGCCGCACAAAGCGCCGCGCCCAGCGCGCCGCCCGCGTCGCCGGCCGGCGGCGGAATCCAGATGTCCTCGAAAATTTTCTCGCGCAGCAAAACCCCGTTGGCGACGCAGTTCAGCGCCACGCCGCCCGCGAGGCACAGGTATTTTGCGCCGGTGATCTGCCGGGCGTGTCGCGCCATCCGCAAGACGACTTCCTCGGTGACCTTCTGGATCGAGGCCGCCAGATCCATTTCGCGTTGCGTGATCGCGCTTTCCGCATTGCGCGGCGGCCCGCCGAAAAGCTCGTCAAATTCGGCGCTCGTCATCGTCAGCCCCTGGCAATAATTGAAATACTTCATGTCCATCGCCAGCGACCCGTCGGGCTTGAGGTCGATGAGTTTGTCGAGAATAACGTCGACATATTTCGGTTCGCCGTAGGGCGCGAGGCCCATGAGCTTGTATTCGCCGGAATTGACCCGAAAGCCGGTGAAATAGGTGAACGCGCTGTAAAGCAGGCCGAGCGAATGCGGAAATTCGCAGCGTCTTGCAGCATCTCGATTTTGATTGCCCCGGCCGATGCCGATGCTGGCCGTGTCCCATTCGCCCACGCCGTCCATCGTCAGAATGGCCGCCTCGTCGAACGGCGACGGGAAAAACGCGCTGGCGGCGTGCGACTTCGTGGTGGCCGGTGAAAACGATGCTTTTCTGGAACCGGCCGTCAAGCGCCTTGCGAATTTCCCGCGGCAGATGCAGTTTCGTTTTCAGCCACAGCGGCATCGCCATCAGGAACGAGCGCAATCCCTTGCGGCGCGAACGCCAGATAAGTTTCCAGCAGCCGCTCGAATTTCAGCAACGGCTTGTCGTAAAAAACCACATAATCAAGATCTTCCGGCTGGATTCCCGCCTCGCGCAGGCAATAATCGACGGCGTGTTTCGGGAAATCGCGTCGTGTTTTTTGCGCGTGAAGCGCTCCTCCTGCGCCGCGGCCACCAGCCGGCCATCGACCATCAGCGCCGCGGCGCTGTCGTGATAAAAAGCGGAAATGCCCAGAATATTCATGGATGCGCCGCCTGCACCTGCGCCCGTGTCCACGCCGTCTGTCCCCAATCCGCCAGTTTCCGGCTCCTTGCTTCCGAGCTGCCCCTCCAGATATTCTGCGTAAATCGCGTTGCCCTTCGGATTCAGGTGGATCGTGTCCTGATAGATCTCCGCCTGCGAACCCGTCCCACGAAGATTCCGCGGGGATAATCCGCCTCCACCCCGAGCTGCGCCAGCCCTGCCTGCAGTTGCTTCACCAGCCCGGATTCGGTCGCATCGTCCGTCCCCCGATACCCCACTTCCACGGTCGGCAGGACTTCCACCAGCACCTCCAGCCCCGCGCTCTGCAGCTGCCCGGCCAGCTTCGCGTATGCCTCCGCCCCGCGCGCCGCCTGATACCTCAGGCCTTCCGCGGAATACGGACCCACCGTTGACCCGATATACCTCCACGCCAGCGACCGCAATTCCTCCTCCAGCGCCAGGTGCGGCTTCGCCCAGGTCGAGAAATAAGGCAGGCTGTCCAGGCCATATTTCGGACGCCACAAATCCCCGGCAGGCAGGCAGATCAACGCCAGATCCGCGCCGAAAGTTCCGAACTTTTCCACATAACCCAGCTCGTGAAATGGCCCCCAGGCGTTCGCGCCCATATTGAGGACTTGCGCCTCCCGGCCGGGATACCTCTCACCGCAGCCGCCGCTCCAGCCGCCGCGCGTAGATGTCCTCGTCCTGGTCCACAACAGTGGTCCCCCAAAGCGTGGAGTCTCCCAGGGCCAGAATCCGGAACGCACCCGCCGGCTTGTCGCGCGTGTAATCCGGCGCGCGCATGCCAAAGCGATTGGTCTCCACCCGCGCCCGCGCCACCGGGTCAGGTGCGATCCGGGCAGGGTAGTAGCCAACCTCCGGATCGTTCATATACAGGACCGGATTGCCCAGCCCCAGCACGCGCGCCGTCAGTTCGGCCAGCGCCAGCAGCACCACCAGCCCGACCGCCAGCACGCTCAGTGAACTCCGCGCCGCAAATGGCTCAGCGGCAAAACTGTCGCCAATCACCCGTCTTTTGCGCTCGTCGGAGGCCGATTCCTGCCACAGCGTGGCGTATCCCGGCCCCCGAAACAGCGGATCTCTCCCGTTCAGGCACCCGATCCACCGCGCCACCGGCAGCCCAACGAAGAAAACCGGCGCCAGCAGGATTACGCCCACTACCTGCCCGAGCCACTTCCCGAGCACGCCGAAAAACCGCCGGAACGCCTTGTGTGCCCCGGGCGACACCGCTGCCACGAGCGTCAGAACCGAACTGACCGCCCACACGCCAACCGCCGCCGCAAGGTGTCCGCGCAGCCGCAAAAGGCCGCCCATGGCCATCGCCACGCCCCGAAGAATCAAGGCCCACCGCACGGATGGAGTTGCCGGAACGTCCGCGAAGGCGCGGAACCAGTGTTGCTTTGCGAATTATCCCGGTGCCTCAAGTCACTATAGTGGCCGCGCCGGGATTTTTTCTCTTCCTTTTACTGTTCCGGAACCGGAACGGCTGTTACGCGAAGCTCCGCACGGCGTGCGCCTCGTCGTCATGAACGTCGAACACGGTGTACAGCTTGGTGATCTGCAACAGGTCTTTCACCCTTTTGGTAAGGTTCAGCAGTTTGACCGTGCCGCCGGCGTTGGTCACCGTGGTGAAGCCCGAAACCAGTTCGCCGATGCCCCAACTGTCGATATACGTGACGTCGCCCAGGTTCAGCAGGATCTTCTTGTCCCCCTTTGCCGTCAGGTCCCGCAGCACGTCGCGCAGCGCGCTTGCGCCTTCGCCCAAAGTGATCCGCCCCGACAGATCGATCACCGTCACATCGCCCACCTGCCGGGTATTCAGCTTCACGCTCATGAAATTTACTTTCTCTCCCTTTTCGGGCCCGCCTCTTCGCGAACCACGATACTCTTGACCAGCGTCACTTCTTAAACCCTGCTGGCGACAACTTCCGCACCTTCATGTCGTCCATGAAAGCGCCCATTAAAAACAGTCCCCGCCCCGAATGCCGCAGCAGATTGTTGTCATGCAGCGGATCCGGCACCTCGTTGACTTCAAATCCCTCGCCCTGATCCGCAATCCGGATGATCAGCCGCGTGCTTTGCACCCGCCGCTCCACTACAACGTTGACATGCACCGGTTTGCGCCGATTGTACCGGTTGCCGTGCACCACGGCGTTCACCATGCACTCCCGGACCGACATCCCGATCCCGTGCTGCTCATCTTCG